>JANQQK010000044.1 GCA_028289375.1 Phycisphaerae bacterium
TCGAACACCTCTGCAAACCGCTCCCCATTCTCAAATGCCCGCGCGATCGGCGCACAACCATCCGACTGCACCGCGTACATCCGCGGCATCCGATCAGACCTCAGCCAACCCAACGCCGCCAACTCCCCAAACGCCTTCCACATCCCGATCAGCCCCGTCCCGCCACCCGTCGGATACAGAATCGCATCCGGCAGTTCCCAACCAAACTGCTCCGCCAGCTCCAGCCCCATCGTCTTCTTCCCCTCGATGCGGTAAGGCTCCTTCAACGTCGAAAAATCAAACCACCCAACCCGCTCAACCCCTTCCCGCACGATCCGCCCGCAGTCATTGATCAGTCCGTTCACCAAGAATGTCTTCGCCCCAGCCAGATGACACTCAATCTGGTTGATCACCGGCGTGTCCTCCGGCATGAAGACGAACACCTCCGCCCCAGCCCGTGCCCCATACGCCGCCAAGGCACCACCCGCATTCCCCGCCGTCGGAATCGCAAACCGCGACAGCCCGAACCGCGTCGCCATCGACACCGCCATCGTCAGCCCCCGACTCTTGAACGACCCCGTCGGCAGCTGCGACTCATCCTTGACCCAAAGATCCCGAAGCCCCAGCCTCGCCCCCAACCGCGGCGCTTCCAGCAGCGGCGACATCCCTTCACCCAGCGTCACCGCCTCGTCAGCCCCGCAAGGCAGCAACTCCTCATACCGCCACAACGTCGGCGGGCGCCCCGCAATCACTTCCGGCGAAACCGCCTCCCGCACCCGTTCCAGATCATACCGAAGCCACAAAGGCCGCCCCGCATGCAGCGTCTGCACCCGATCCGCCGCCAGCGTCGTCCCGTCAATCGCCGATTCCAGATGTGTCACGAACCCGCCCATCCCCGCGATCCTCACCAAGCCCGCCCACACCGTCAACACCACTGTCGCAATCCCCCGTTTCTACCGATAACATACCTGTCGCGTTGGATCGCCCGACGCTTCAGCCTTCTCGGGTGGCCCACCGCTTCAGCGGTGGGGGAGTCGAATCGAGTTGTTCACAGATGTCAGCACGCGAAACAATCGAACCCAACATCAAACAGCCAACGATCAGACGAGTAGAATCATGAAGCTCAACACTTTCGCAACGGTCATCATCGCAACCGCAACGCTACTCCCCCTCACCGCCTGCGGCCTCCTCGGTCTCGAGCGAACCGACTTCCCCGACCAACTCGTGAACGAAGATGGCGAGACCATCTTCTCCGAGGAAGTCCTCGACATCATCACCGACCCTGACCTCGACGCCGACGCCCAACGCGCCGCCCTCGCCGACCTCGGCATCACAAACGACGAGTTTATCGACGCCATCGTCGACGCCGTCGACGTCACCCCGCCCCCAACCGACGGCGACAACACCGACGGCGATGGTAGCGACAGCGGCGACGACAACGGGTAACCCTGCGCCAACCAACGTCGACTTGCCAGGAAAAACTTCTCACAAAGCAACTACATCATCTTCTGTAGCGCCACCCCTCGTGGGTCGCGGGATGGCAAGATGTTCCCAATGACAAGACGCACCGTTCGAGGCGGAGCGCGTATGCACAAGTAGATCAGGTCAATCCCTGCACGCCAGGAGAACCTGACGAGCGATCAAGAGAAGCGCCCACAAATCTCCAATCCACCCGAAGACCGATTTGTCCCAAGTTCATTGAGATTCAGGCTCGCCATGCGATAAGATAATCTCGTGGCATCCGGGCCAACAGGGAGGCCGAGTATGGCAGCGAAGTGGGGCATTGGAATACCTCTGGGCTGGGCGGCCTGTTGCGCTGCTGACGAGATTCTCTTTCGATACGAGGGCGATCAGCTTCCGTACGCCAAAGGGGCAGGGTTTGAGATATTCAACGCCTGCGAAGGGCCATGCTCCGAGCAGGTCGAGGACGGTGTGTTTGTGCTCAATTGGAGCGTACCCAATGACACGGTCAACTACGGGCACTGGATCGCGACGCCAGACACTCCCCCCCCACCTAACAGTTTGTGGGTCGAGTGGCGCTTCAGGTCAAATCACCCAGTCGGTCCCAATGCATTCACATGTGATGGGAAAATGTTCGTCCAGTACCGAGGGATCTTCGAGAGCATCAATATGTATGGAGATATTCATATCGATTTGTCAGGAAACCACTTTGTCGTCGGACTTGAAGTTGAAGAATTTCACACAGGTCGATTCAAGAGTCCTGATGGCAGGCATTATCAGTTCTCCGTCGATGGCGAGATCTTCTACGAAGGCGAGGAGTTCAATCCGCTTCCGAACCATGCTGTCATCATGGGTGGCAACGGCGCTTGCGAGGACTTCAACAACACGATCAATGAATGGGACTACGTACGCTATGGTACCATCTCTAATGGCGAGCGTGTCATATCCATCTTTCCGCCTCGCGGTTTCGTGTCGTCTTTATCGATCGATGGTCCGGAACGGTTTCAGGTCACGTTTGATCAACCTGGATACGTCTACATCGACGAGATCAACATTGCCTCGACGAACGGAACACCGCCCAACGTGACCAAGGTCTGGCGCACGGGCGACGCCAACCCTGAGACCGTCGAAATCGTCCTCGACGGACCGCTGCCCGACGACGCGCTGACCACCTTCTCCTGGCAAAGCGGCAACGTCACCAACGAAGTGAGGTACACCACAATCCGCGGCGACGAAAACGCCGACGGCGTCGTGGACCTGCTCGACTTCCCAATCTTCGCCGTCTGCGAAGAGACCAACGGCCTCGACGATCAGCCGACCCCGCTCCCAGAGTTCTGCCGCGTCTTTGACTTCGACGGTGACGACGTCATCTCCTTCACCGATTTCGCCGCATTCCAACGCGCCGCCAGTGCCAACCAGCCCCTGTAGCGCCACCCCTCGTGGGTGGCGGGACGGCAAGACAACGCTCGAATGAGCGGCGGGCCGTCCACGGCAATGTCAGCCGCGCGACGCATCACTCCACCTGCCGCAGCATCCGCGACCACAACCCCGACGCCATCTCCGACGCACTCGCGCCCCGCGCGAACGGCAACTGGTTCACCACGACCTCACCCGAGCCATCCACGCCCACCGCGAACGCAAACGGATACGCCACCCGATTCCCCTCCAGCGAAAAACGTCCGAACTTCAACACCCGCAAGACCGCCCCGCGTTCTGACGGCTCCACCGCGTAGTATCCATTCGCAAACCAGATCAACCGATCCACCGGCCAGGACCGCGTCATCGGCCCCAGCGTCGCTTCCCCGCGCGGCACAAAATCGAACGCCACGTCACGCGACGCATCCAGCAGCGAATAGGTCGCAACGTGAAACCCCTCACGCCCCTCAGCCACCGCATACCACAGCACAGTGTTCAACGGCGTCGGACACGTCATGTACCGCGTGTGGGGAATCTTCTGTTTCGCGAGAGAGGCTTCGATCACGCCGCCCACATGCGCCTTCGCACCAAACGCAAACGCCATGTACACCGTGCTCACCGCCAACCCGGCCACGTTGACGCGCCATCGCCAGACCGAGTCCCGTCGCAACATCATCGCCAGCAGCAATCCCAGAAGCAGCGGCACCGTGTACAACGGATCGATGATGAAAATCGAATTCCACGCGACGCGCGTATCCGCAAGTGGCCAGAAGATCTGTGTGCCATAAGAGGTGCAGCAATCCAGAAGAATATGCGTCAGAAAGACCCAGAAAAAGAAATGGCACCAGCGCGCGAAACCAGCATTGCCCACACGCCGAAACAACGCAGCCAACACCGGCGACAACACAACCGTCATCAGCAGTGAATGGCTCCACGCGCGGTGATGCACCAGAAAGCCCACCGCATCGACAAACGGAGACACAACGACATCCAGATCAGGCAGCGTCCCGAACGCCGCCCCAAGCAGTATCGCCTTGTTCCCGATACGCCGACCGAGAACCGCTTCACCCACCGCGGCGCCAAGCGCCGCCTGCGTCAACGAATCCATGCACCCATCCTCAACTTTCGATCGTCGGCCCGCAGGAGTGTAGTGCGACGCCCCCAAGGCCACAAACCTCGCCACCGCTTGACTTTAACAGCGCGGCATCTAGCATCACATACCGCATTGAAGTGCCAAAGTGAAAGGAACGCGGCGTGTTCACGGGCATCATCAAACATCCGGGCACCATCACGCAAATCACCAGCGTGCCGGGGGGGATGCGCCTGACCGTCGATTGCGGTGATCTTGCGCAACATGTGCAACATGGCGACAGCATCGCCTGCAGCGGTGTCTGCCTGACAGCCACCGAAATCAAACCCCCGCACGTGTCGTTCGACGTCATCGCCGAAACGCTGCGCCTGACCACGCTTGGTCAAAAGAAAGCCGGATCGCGGATCAACCTTGAAGGCTCACTCCGGGTCGGCGACACCATCGACGGCCACTTCGTTCAGGGCCACGTCGATGGCACGGCCAAACTCGTCAAAGGCGACGTCACGCCGAAGGAAGTCATGCTGTGGTTCACACCGCAGGATGAGTTGAAGCCCTACATCATTCCCAAAGGCTCGATCGCCATCGACGGTGTCTCGCTGACGGTGGCCATCGTCGAAAAGGATCGCTTCAGCGTCGCGCTCATCCCGACGACGCTGTCACTGACAACGCTCGACGATCTGAGCGAAGGCGATCCCGTCAACATCGAAACCGATATCATCTCGCGCACCATCGTCCATCAATTGCAATACATGTCAGCCCCTGGCGGTGTGACGCTCGAAACGCTGAAAGCGCAAGGCTACGCGTGATGATCGGGTCCGCCGCCAACCAGCAGGCCATCCGCGATCGCGACGCGACCGACAAGCCGATCATCGGCATCACCATGGGCGACCCTGGCGGAATCGGCGCCGAAGTGCTCGTCAAAGCGCTGGCCGATCCGGACGTCCGCGGTCTTGGGCGATTCATCATCTACGGAATGCGCGACGCGACGGACGCGGCAGCCGGACTGGCAGAGATTGAACCGTTCTGGTTCGCCGTGCCGAGTGACAAGGTTGTCGGCGTCAAATCTGGTGTGCTGTTGGCCGACTACGACGAATTCTCGTACGGGTCGATGATCCGGCAGGAGTCAGCCGTTGGCGGCGAAGCATCGCTGGCATTTCTCGAAGACGCGATCGATGCGGCCAAGAATGGCATGGTCGATGCCATCGTGACCGGGCCGATCAACAAGACGAGCTGGAAAAAAGCCGGCTGCAAGTTCGATGGTCATACCGAATTGCTGCAACAGCGGTTCAACGCCAAACGCGTGACGATGATGTTCTCGGGTGGGCCGTTGAAGGTCGCGCTGGCCAGTCGCCACGTCGGTTTGTTCCAGCTTCGCAACCAATTCAGCCTCGGCATGGTCTTTCATCCGCTGGACGCGTTTAACGAAGCACTGAAGCGATACTGGGGCATCGAGAATCCGCGCATCGCCGTGGCGGGATTGAATCCGCACGCCGGCGAGAATGGCCAATTCGGGGACGAGGAAACGCGTGTCATCGAACCGGCGATCGACATGGCCCGACAGGCGGGCATCAGTGCGCACGGTCCGTTCCCGGCTGACACGTTGTTTCACCAGATCGTGAATGGCCCGCATGCGTACGATGGTGTGCTGGCGATGTACCACGATCAG
>JANQQK010000089.1 GCA_028289375.1 Phycisphaerae bacterium
GGTGTCGTTGAGTCTAGTGCGGAAGAAGGTCTTGATGAGCACGGCGATGTTCGCGACGCCGGTGCCGTCAGCAAGATTGACGCTGCCGTTGATGGCTTCGAATTCGGTCAGCGGTGGTGGGGCCAACTCGGCAAGCGCATCATCGACGCCGTTGATTTCCCAGGCGGCGTCAGGTTCTTCAAAGATCATGCGGGTGCGGATTTCATCGTCGATTGCGGTGTCCTGCGCGAACTTGACGCGGGCGGTGCCTTCGGGCGCATCCCAATTGACGATGGTATAGAAGACGTTGGCGGTGTCGCAGGCTGGGATGTTCATGATCTCGCCGGCGGCAATCGGTGTTTGTTCAACTTCTTCACCGGGGTCGGCGCCTATGGGATCTTCACTGTTGACCCGTTTGTAGAGCAGCAACTGCACGTCGAGTGATTGCGGGCAACCGGTGCCGGTGAATTCGAGGAAGTCGGCGCGGATGGTGGCGCCGGGTGGGAGCAGGTCTGTCTGGACGTAGTCGTTTGTTTCACCTGTCGGAACGTGCTCGCGCAGTCGCAGGGTGGCGTAGAAATCCTGCGATAGATTGACGAAGCTGAAGCGCAGTTCGATCGGGACGGGGTCGACGGGCACGCAGGATGCGGTGGTGATGGTGATGGCGGTGAGCACGAAGCAGAGTGCGTGCCTTGTGCGCGTGGGATGCGTCGACGTTCTTGCGCGCCTTGTTCCTTCCATTCGACTCCCCCACTCCCGGCGCGCCGGGAAAGCGGATGGGTCACCCGTGTTTTGATGTTGTTTTGTCATTTTGATGGCAACTCCATGACGAGGCGGAAGCCGATGGCGTCGCGTGGGGTGACGCGGTCGGCGTATTCGCGTTGGGCAGAACGGCAACGGTTGCGTGCGGAATAGAACGCCCCGCCGCGCAAGGCGTAGAGTTCCTGATTGTGCAGCTCGGGATATTGCAGCTCATCAGCGATGTATTGCGAGCTGCAGCGCTCCTTCACGCCGCCGTGCATGTCGTGCAGGCCGTACCAATTGGGCATCAGCGATGCGACGCGGTAATCGGGCACGGCCCCTTCGCAAACGGCAAAGTGGTTCGCATACCGAGGATCATCACCATAGCAGAAGGCGGTCTTGTGCCCCGATCGGCTGGCGTATTCCCATTCGGCTTCGGTTGGCAGTCGGTAGCGCACGCCACGCGTGTTGTCGGGATGGTTGTTGAGAAAGTCGCAGAACGCGTTGGCGGCGTCGAGGCTGAACCACTCGACCGGGTGCAGGTCATGCTCCGAACGCGACATCGACTTGAGCAGCCTGCCCAAGTGCTCGGAGGCTGTAATGTCGTAGACCTTGCGCTGCAGGAATGGTTTGCTTTCAGACGACGTCACCCACGAGCGGGCTGCCCGAAGCGTGACCTCCGTGTTGGCCATCATGATGTTCGCGATGGGCACTGACTTTTCCCAGAGGTCTTCATCATCCATGCGTGCTCGTTCGTTGGATGGGGAGCCTGGCGTGAAGCCGTCGGACGACGGAATGCGCACAAAGGTCATCCCGGTAAGTTCGTCGACCAAGAAATCCCAGCGTGTTTCGAAGGTGACGTCGTGTCCCATGCGGTTGGCTGCCCATTTGGCGGCAGCGACGACGCCTGGTGCGGTTTCGGTGCGGACCGCCTCAACGCACCGAGTGCCCAGATCATCGTGATGGTTGGCCCAAAGGCCCTGAATGCCTGCAAGTTGCCCCAGCAGACAATAGGCCACGTATTTCTCGCGGTCACGTCCGGATTCTATTTTTTCTTCGAGTTGGGTGAGGAGGATGGCGGCGTCGAGGGGTTCATGGCGAACTTCTTCATCGTCGTCCGACGGGAGTGTGTCACCGACCGCAGGCTCGCTGCCGTCGGACCAGTTGAGTTCGAGGATTTCCAGCCACTCGCCGTTCTGCCACAAGGGTCCGCCGTCGACCGATGCCCAGAATGCTTCCGGGTTGACCAGGATTCCTGCACGGGCGCCCTTGACGCGATCGGTGTACGCTGGGCTGTCGAGAAAGCGCTCGACCAGATCGATCAGGTGTTGCCCGACGCGGTCGGATGCAGCCGTGACCTGCTCTCTTGCCTGGGCGGGGTCGCTCACGAATTGGGAGGCGATGGTCTGGGCTTTGATCGGGGCGAGGCGGGCTTGACGCTGCTCGGCGATGAACGCGCTGACGCCGACAATAATGAGCGCGACGACGAGCGCGATACGCAGCATGTTGCGCTGCACAAATTTTCGCGTTCGGTACGCAGTATGCCTTGCCAGTGGAGAAACAGGCCGATTGGCAACGAGGTTATCGAGATCATCCTCGACGTCGTTGACCGATTCGTAGCGCTTGGCTGGGTCCGGCTCGAGACACCTCGCGATGATGGCTGCGAATTCGTGTGGGATTTTGCGGGCGTCGGGTGTCTTGAAATCGAGTGATTCGCTGGCGATGACGCGGCGGTAGGCGGTGAGGCGATCTTCAAGCGTGGTGGCGCTGACGAGCGTCCGGTCGCTCTTCTGCGATGCGCGCGGAGGATGGCCGACGAGGATGGCGTAGATGGTGGCGCCGAGGGCGTAGATGTCCCAGCGGACGTCGGGTTGGGGTGGATGGCCTGCACCGGTCATGGTCGCCTGTTCGGGGGCCATGAAATAGAGCGTGCCGAGCGACGCGGCTGATTCGGTAAAGACACGTGATTGGCCGAAGTCGACGACGCGGACGTTGTTCTGTTCATCCAACAGGATGTTGGCGGGCTTGAGGTCGCAGTGGATCAGGCCTTTGTTGTGTACGTAAGCGAGGGCCTGGCAAATCTGATGCGTCCAGCGGATGAGCATGTCGTTGGTGACGCGTTCGCCCTGGCCGACGAATTGCTGCAGCGAACCTTTTTCGACGAGGTCCATGACGTAGAAGGGTGGATCGTTGGCGAGGTCGGAGTCGAGCAGTGTGATGACGTGCGGGTGGCGATCCAGCTTGGTCAGGCGTTCGGTTTCGCGTTGCAGAAAAAGCCAATCGAGGCCGCCGCGCTGCGTGAAGATTTTGACAGCCACTTCCTTGTTCGTGCGACTTTGAATCGCTCTCCAGACCTGGCCGTAGGCACCTTCGCCGACACGGGCGATCGGTTTGTAACCGGGGATGGAAGGTGCGGACGGAGCAGTGACGGTCGATTGCGTGACGGAGAGTTGGGCTGCGCGGTCGATGTCTTCATCGGTTTGTTTGAGTGTGGCGTCGAGGGCGTCGGGGTTTTGTGGTTTGTCGGGTGACATGTCGCGGTGCGGGCCTACTTGCTCGAGAGTTCGATCACGCCTCGCCAGTCCTTGGGCGGTTTGCCCTGGATGGCCAGTTTGTACACGTAACGGGCGGCGGCGTCACGTTCGACGATGGGGTGGAGGAGGCTGAAGGCTTCTTCCCAGTTGCCGCCTTCGAATGCGGATAGTCCGTTGGCGTGAATGGCGAACTGTTCGATGAGGGTTTGGCGTTGGGCAGTATCGTCCGGCGTTCTCGAAACTGTGTAGAGTTCGACGACTTCTTCCATGCCTGCCGGTTGGAACCTCGCGACGCGGCGGGTGAGGATGCGGTCGGGGTGGACCTGTTGGGCGACTTCTTTGGTCACGAGGATGTCGACGCCGACGATCTTGGTGATGCCTTCGACGCGGGCGGTCTGGTTCACGACGGCGCCGAGGATGTCGAAAGCGTAGACCTGGTCGGAACCGAGCGAGCCTGCCACGACGTTTCCGCAGCCAAGGCCGATGCCGCAATCCCAGCCATCGGTGACGTTCTTCATTTGTTGGGTCATGGTGATGGCCGCTTCGCACGCTTTGTCGACGTGGTCGTTGATGGCGGATGGCACGTTCCAGCAGGCGAGGATGCCGTCACCCGCGTAGGAGATGATCACGCCGTCGTGGTCGAAGACGGCTTGCGACATGGCGGTCAGGACGCGTTTGCGTTCGGCGGTGAACTCCATGATGCGGTCGAGGTTGCGCTCGGTTCGCAGGCTGAAGCCGCGGATGTCGAAGAACATGACAGTGGCTTCGGTGATCTTGGGTGCGAGGGCTTGTTCGGCGTCTTCTTCGAGGATCTTGGCGGTGACTTTGTCGGAGAAGAAATGTCCGAGGCGGGTCTTCCAGGATTCCATTTTCTCCAGCGACATGGTTCGGCCAATCATGTCGGCGATGAGTCCGACGAGGCGGGCCATGTCGCGGAGCGAGAGATCGGTGGTGATGGGCGTGTCGAGACTGGTGGTGGCGGATTGCTGTTGTTGGCCTGCGACGTAGAGAATGATCGGGTCTTCGCCGGGGATGGGCATGGCGCATCCGATGGCCCAGTCGACGCCTTCGCTGACGGTGGCTTGCAGTTTGCCGGATTGGTTGTTTGACCAGCAGTAGGTGACGGGGGACGGGGCCTTGTTGATGGCTTCGGTGATGAGCTTGGTGCTGACGGTTTTGTCGTGGGTCTGGTCGAGTTTGGCGTCTTCGGAGAGGACCTCGGGGCCTTGGGCGGTGATGCGGAGAACCTGGACCCAGCCGGCGTTGGTGGCGAGACGGAGGCAGCCGGCGGCGTAGTTGAAGAACTCGGATCGGGACTTGGTGCGGAGGACGACGGGAAGTTCCATGAGGTCGATGAGGCGCATGCGGTCGCCAGCGCGTTCTCGGGGGCGGACTTCGTCGGCGGGCATGGTGTGGGCGAACTGCGGGGCGTTGTCGCTGGTGGTTGCGGTGGCGGGTTCGAATTGGAACGTTGTTTCGCCGATGACGAAGACGTCGCCGGGCTGCATGGTGAAGGCGTCGGTGGGTTCGCCTTTGTAGATGATGGGGTTGGTGGCGTTCGGATTGCGGGCGACGTGCAGCGTGTTGTCGCCCATCGGGGTGATGGTGGCATGATTTCGACTGAGGGCGGGTTCGGTGGTGATGGTGATGTCGGCGTCGGGCGACCGGCCGACGGTGCGTGAACCGTTTTCGTTGAGCGGAAACGATTGCGACGGTTGGGATGTTGATTGTGTGATCAGTCTCATGGGTCCCGGTTCAATTGTATCGGTACGCTGGCGACCAGCGATCAAGCGCGATCCTTGATTGTGGGTCGTCCCGTATTGTTCCGACAGTGGGTGAACCGGGCAAGGAACTGGCGGAGGTGGTTAGTCGCGCGGGGTGAGAAGGCGCATGGCGACGAGGGACATGGCGAGGGTCATGATGCCGAGGGTGGCGGGGGAGCAGGCGGGGACAGGGGTTGGGGTGAAGCGGGTGACGGCGGATTTGAATGCGTCGAAGGCGGGCTTGGGGGTGGCGGTGCTGTCGCTGCGGACCAAGCCCGTGGGGCCGAAGATCTCGACGATGTTGTCGACGTAGCAGGGTGGCAGGCCGGCGGCGAGGAGCGGGTCGGCGAGGTATTGCATGCCGGGGACGGTGTGGTCGTTCAGCGTCCAGATCGACACCGTGCGGAAGTGTTGGCGTCGCGCGTCGAGCGCGTCGGCGAGTGCATCGATGATTGCTGCCTGGTTGGTGAGGCCGGCATTGGGGCCGAGAGTGACGGGCGTGTCATTCCAGCCGGTGGATTGGCCGAACTCCTGAATGCAGATCAGTTTGCCGTCAGCGGTGGCAATCAGGTCGTCGAGCAGTGAGCCGATGGTGTCCGGCAAAGAGCTATGGAATACCTCGACGGGGAAGCCTTCGACCTGACAGTCTGGGACGGTGATGGGCGAGTAGGCGTAGGCGTTGAAGACGGCGATGTCGACCAGCGGCATCAGGTCCTGGATGGCGGGGTCGGTGGTGCCGGCAAAGACGACGGTGGCGGCCAGGTTTGGCTCGATCGTGTGGATGCGTTCGATGGCGGATGAGACGAATCCGGCGAATGAGGCCGCGTCTGCGGGCTGGTCCTCGAAGTAGCCGCCGGGTTCGTTGGCGACACCGAGCATGTAGGTCCCGCGGTCGAGCATGAGCGGGACGACGGCATCTAGCAGGTTCAGGAAGGGGCCGACGATCTGCGGGTCGTCCCATGCGACGCCGGCATCGAGCAGGTCATTGATATAGGGCGGGAGCGCTTCGGGGCCGCCGCTGTCGATGACGGTGATGTTGCAGAACTGACGGTTGATGCCGGTCGCGAGGCGTTGGTCGAGCGGTTTGAGAAGGCTGTCGAGATCGTACACGCCGGGAGACGGTTCGAGCGTGCCCCAATCGAAGAGATGTCTGGCTGTGTCCATGCCCGCGTCGACGAGTTCGGCATGTTTGGCGGCGACGGCTTGTAGCACGTCGTCGGGGAAACCCTCGTAGGCTTCCTGGGCGGAGAGGTGGATGTTGCTGTCGCCGAGCAGCGGAAGCGTGGCCGGGTCTGACCGGGTGTCGGCGGCGAAGATCAGCAGTCCGAGGATGGCGACGATGCGTATCATGTTCTGACTCCGACGAACGGTTCTTGCAGGCGGGCGTGTTGCCCCTGTGCTGCTGGTATGTTCGTGTTCGAATGTGTTATATTGGCGACGCTCAGGCACGAAAATCGGAAGGTGATGACAGCGGTCAAACCACGCATCTCGTGGCGATGCGTTAGCCGGAGGGCGTAAGCCACGGTGGTGACAGGGGACGAGGAACATGGACTGTAAGAAGTGCGGCGCGCCGTTGCCGGTGAATCGGAATCGTTGCGAGCATTGCGGGGTAGTCAACGACATCGACCTGCGGGCGGTGAAGGCGCCCATGGTGCACGGGCCGCACACGGACCGTGTCTGTCCGCATTGTGACCGGGTGATGATCTCGGTGGATCTGCATATCGGGGATGGGTTCTTCATCGAGCGGTGTGAGGGGTGCGGCGGACTGTTCTTCGATCCGGACGAACTCGAAGGGGTGTTCGAGGCTTCGGTGTCGCAGGTGTTTGAAGCCGACCTGGAGCGAATGGCTGTGCTGACGGAAGAGTCAGCCACCAACTACAGCAACGTGAAATACGTCAAGTGTCCCGTGTGTCGCGAAATTATGAATCGGCGGAACTATGGCGCACGGAGCGGGGTGATCGTGGACACCTGCAAAATGCATGGCGTGTGGCTGGATGCGGGGGAGCTGCGGCGACTGCTGCATTGGGTCAAAGCCGGCGGTTTGCTGCACGACAAGGCCAAGCAGCAGCGTGAGCGCAAGTCTGAGGAGCGGACGAAGCGTGCGCGGCAGGCGGAACGGAGCATCGAGGATCGCGGGCGGATGGGTTCGCTCGACGTTGACTTTGGGGACCGCGACACGTTTTCCGCCATGCCGTCGATTGTGCGGTTTATCTTCGACTTGCTGGACTGACGATTGCGTTGATTGAGATCGCAGAAGGAGTCATGCCGTTGTTTCGCGTAGACGGCGTGTGCTCCGCGCGGTGAAGGGCGAACTCATGGATTGCAGGAAATGTGGTGCGCCGTTGCCGCTGAATCAGACTCACTGCGAGCATTGCGGTGTCACAAATGACATCGATCTGAGGTCGGTCAGGGCGCCAACGGTGCGCGGTCCGCATACGGATCGGGTGTGTCCGCATTGTGACCGGGAGATGGTCTCGGTGGATCTGCGCGTCGGTAAGGGGTTTTTCGTTGAGCAGTGCGAGGATTGCTGGGGGCTGTTCTTTGATCCGCGTGAGTTGGAGTACGTGATAGACGAGGCTGTGTTGCCGTCGATCGAGGCTGACATGCAGCGGATGCGGATGCTGGCTGAGGAGGCTGCACCGAACTACAGCGATGTGAAGTACGTGAAGTGTCCGGTTTGTCGGGAGATCATGAATCGGCGGAATTTTGGTGCGCGGAGTGGCGTGATTGTCGATCGATGCAGCCGGCATGGCGTGTGGCTTGATGGCGGTGAGATGCGTCGGTTGTTGCTATGGGTGAAAGCCGGTGGACTGGAGTATGACAGGCAGCAGCGCGACCAGATGCGGGAGGATCGCAGGAAAGAGAAATCCGACCTGTCCGTGCGCGATGGTGGAATAGTGCTGCCCATGGGGCGGCGGAGTGTCGCAGAGTCTTTAGTACCGGATAGCAGCACATGGAAAATAGTGCGCGCAGTCTTCGGATTGCTGTGGCTTATCAAGCTTTTCTTGAGATGAGTGCTTAGCTGGCGCAGAGTGGCTGGTGAGACTTGTGACACGAAGATCACGCAACGACCAATTGCAACGTTATTCGCAAAATTCGTGGGTTGGTTGGCCCAGCAAGTAGTCGAGTTGGTCGGTGCGGTGGGTGGCCCAGCCTGCCGGTTGTTCGTCGGTGAGTTTTTCGATCATGGCGGTGAGGGCGGCGGGGTCGTAGTGGGCGTCGATGAGGAAGTCGATGGCGCGGGCGTCGGCGTCGGCTTCGACGAGCAGCTTGTCGTGGTCGGCCCCACTCATGGCACTGAGTTCGGACATTTCCTCGATGTGGGCCAGCTCGTGGGCGATGACGGCGGCCAACTCGTCTTCCGTGCAGATCAGATCAAACAGACCCGACGTGATGTAGACATGCCCGGTGGCCAATGCGAACGCGTTCGGCGCTGTTGAACGCAATACGTGCACTTCGATGTTGTCGAGGCCGGTCTGCCGGGACGCCAGCGCTTCGGTGACGCGTTGCATGTCGGCGATTTCATCGGAGCCGACGCGGCCTCCGTGGCGATCCTCAAAGGCGGTGACATCGGCAGCGGTGATCGAGCGTACGAGGTGCTGATACCGATCGATGTGTGAACCGGTTGAGGCGCAACCGGTCAGCGTGATCGCCAACGTCGAGAGCAAGGTGGTGAGGGGTATCGCTCGCATGTGGGTTTCGTCGGTCAGGATGGGGGGCGCCTTTGGTTTCGGGCGGAGATGTGTCGAGCTTGGCCCTATAACCGAAGGTATTATTGGCCAATAGGTTAGAGGTCGTTACAATTCCGCCCGGCGTGCGTCTGATAAACACCGATGATTTGAGCCGTGCGGCCCGACCGACGGCGTAGTTGGAGGCAGTGATGCGAGCGGAGTCGTTGAAGTTCCTGACCGAGATCGAGGAAACCCCGTCACCGTCCGGATTTGAGCAGCCGGTGCAACGGGTTGTGCGTCGGCGGATGAAGTCGATCGCCGACCGGATCACGACCGACGTGCACGGCAACACGGTCTGCACGCTCAATCCCAAAGGCAAGCAAAGCGTCATGCTGGCTGGTCACTGCGATCAGATCGGGCTGATGGTGAACTACATCGACGACAAGGGGTTCATCTTCGTTCGTCCCATCGGGGGTATCGACAATGCCGTGCTGCCGGGGACGCATGTGACGGTCGTCACGAAGAAAGGGAACGTGGAGGGGATCATCGGTCGCAAGCCGATCCACGTGCTCAAGCCCGAGGAGCGCAACGCCAAGCTTGAGCTGCGCGAGATGTGGATCGACATCGGGGCCAAGGACAAGAAGGAAGCCGAGAAGCACGTGAGCATTGGCGATCCGGCCGTATTCAAGCTGGGTATGTCGCGAATCGAGAACGACATGATCGTCTCGCCGGGGTTGGACAACAAGACGGGCACGTTCATCGTGATGGAGACGCTGCGGCTGCTGAAGACGCGCAAGATCTCGAGTGCGGTGCACGCCGTGAGCACGGTGCAGGAGGAGATTGGCTGTCGCGGGGCGATCACGTCGTGTTTCGGTTTGCAGCCGGACGTCGGCATCGCCGTGGATGTGACGCACGCGACGGATTACCCCGACATCGACAAGCGGACGCATGGTGACATTCAGATCGGCAAGGGGCCTGTGATCGCGGTCGGAGCCAACATCAATCCGGTTGTGCTCGACCTTCTGATCGACACAGCCAAGAAGAAGAAGATTCCCTACCAGATGAACGCCGAGCCGAGCGCGACGCCGACGGACGCGAACGCGTTGCAGATTTCGCGGGCCGGTGTCGCGGCTGCGCTGGTGTCGATTCCGAATCGCTACATGCACACGCAGGTGGAGACGGTGAGCCTGATCGATCTCGAAAATTGCGCCAAGCTGTTCGCCGAGACGATCGCACGCATCACGCCGCGGACGAGTTTCGTGCCGAAATAGGGTCCGACGCTCAACCATTCTGGAATCGGCGACAGTTCGAATGTCTGCTCTACATTCACCGGAGTCGGTGTCGGCGGAGCGGACTTGTACCATCACTGTAGACGTTCGATTTGCGGATCGACGCTGGTTCGAAAGATGAGTTCCTGCTTCTCGGTGTGGATGACAAATTTCACCGAGCCATCGGTCTGATACTCATCGAGCCCCACGAGAGAATCGAGGCAATCTTCATCATCCTCGAAATCGGTTACGCTCAGTCCATGGACATCGCTGAAATGAAGTCTTCGGTCGGGCGTGGCGTTTTCACTGGAAGTCACGAACTCAACCATTATCGTGTTTCGGCTACGATCAATTTCTATTCGGCTGATGTAGCTAACGCGGTCTTCGGTAATTCGCGCCTCAAGTGACATTCTTTAATCCTTCAGGAAATCTCGAAGCGTACTAACTGAATTGGTCATCGCGGGCGAATCACATTGTCGCGCGGCGGAGCGGCATGGTCATGCATCTGGGGCCGCCGAGGCCTCGGACGAGTTCGGAGTCGCCGACGTTGATGCAGATGACGCCGTGTTCGCGCAAGGCGTCGACGGTGCGTTCGTTGCGTTCGTAGGTGAGCACGGTCTTGGGGGCGATGGCGAACGCATTCGTGCCGTCGGTACGCTGCTCGCGCGAGGCGAAGCTCTTCTGGCCACCAGCGGTCTCCACGACCGTCACATCGCAGCCAAACTCATCGCGCAACATGCCGAGCAGATCACGATCCTCGGGAACACGTTGCGCACCGCGGCCATCACCACTGCCGGACGGTTCGTAACGATGAATGTACCGGATCGCATCCATGACCGGTGTGTAGACAAGCACCATGCCGCGATCGACCACAGTGAACACCGTGTCGAGATGCATGAACGCACGCTCGGTCGGGATCGGCACTTCGTATACGCGTTTGATGTGGCCATCGGCAAAGCACTTGCCAGCGATCAACTCGATCGTCTCGCTGCGGGTGCGCTCGCTGGCGCCGATCAGAACAGCTTCCGGCGAGATGATGATCACGTCACCGCCTTCGACGGTGAACGGGCGATCCTCGGTCGGCTCGCTCGTGCCGCCATACGCGAGCACATGGTCCTTGAAAGCGTCGTGATGTTCGAGGACCGCGCGCGTGAGGATCGATTCGCGGACACGTTCGCGGTAGTGCATCTTGCAGGAGATGGCTGCGTCGCCCACGACGACGGCCGGGTCGCGACTGAAATAGGCATTGGGAATCGGGGCGATCAGGAAGCGTTCCGTATCGCCACGGGCCAATCGGTTTCCGGTCGCGTCGGCATATTCCTGCGCGGTGATGCCGGCAAAGAGCAGTTCGACGAGCTGACGGGCGTCCCAGATGTTCAGGCTGACGAGTTCGTCCACAATGGCGGGCACCATGGCTGACTGACAGACCTGACTCACGATGAGACTTCTGGTCTCCTCAACGTGCATCAGATCGGTGAGGTAATCCTCGAGGTAAACCACCTCGATGTTCTGCTCGCGCATCTTGGCCACGAACGCATCGTGTTCCTCAGCCATGCGTCGCAGATAGGGCACGTCCTCAAAGAGGAACTGGGCCATGTTGTCATGCGTGAGGCGTTCGATTTCCTGTCCGGGACGATGGACGAGAACGGCTTCGAGTTTGTCGTACTCGTTGCTGATTTGCAGTTGCACGGAGCACCTGTTGACGTGTTGGATGTTTGCCCGAACGAAACCCTGTTGTGAATGCTATCGGATCGTAGGCGGGGCGGGTGGTGTGTCAACCGCGACGAAAGCACACCGCTACCCGAGGTTCCGAGAAAATCGTGGCTGTGAGTTGTTTCTTGATTCTTGTCGATCGTACGTTCGACGCAAGGCTTACGCCCTGGAGACCATGGACCATCTCTTTTTCGCGGATTGACCAGTGGTTCGACGTCGGTAGCTTCTGATGTTTTCGACTTCATCTCTCGGGAGGAACGGTCGCATGGGATTCGCAGCCGGCTTGGTGTCGTTTCGTCGCTTCTTTATCAACGGAAAACTGCCCGCCCATGCGGACGATTCGTTCGTTGATGCCATCCGTGCGAACGCGTTTGGCCACGCTTCCGACGCCAGCCCCGACGGCGTGCAGATTGGATGGATTTCCCCGACGAACCTGTTCGACACCGATGTCACGGAAGAAAAGATCGCCGTCGATCACTTTGTCCACCTGTGGATGCGTCTCGACCGTACCGCCCCGCCGGGCAACATCGTCCGCAGTTATGTCGCGCTCGAAGAGGAGGCCGAGCGGCAAGCCTCTGGTCGACAACTTCTGACAAACAAACAGCGGAAAGAAGCCCGCCAGAAAGGCACCGATCGCGCCGAGAAGGAAGCCCGCGACGGACGCTTCCGGCGTGTGTCAGCCGTCCCGGTTCTGATCGACCTGCGTGCCAAAACCGTCTACTTCGGCAATCTCGGCAACACCGCCGCCGACAAGTTCATCCAACTCTTCCGCGACACCTTCGACATGCCCATCGAACTCGGCGGCTCCGATGATCTCGCCTATCGCATCACCAGTGCCGCCGGTGACAGCCGGGCCGTCGAGGATGCCGAACCGTTTCACCTTGTCACACCGACAGCCGTCGTGGACGACGACGGATTCTCGTTCGACGATCGGCAGTTCTTCGGCAAGGAATTCCTGACGTGGCTGTGGTACAAGTCCGAAGCCGACGAGGGGACCTTCACGCTCCGCGGTGAAAACGTCTTCGTGACCTTCAGCGGAACGATGCGACTGGACTGCGATTTCAAATCGACCGGCACCGACACCATCCGCTGCGACGCGCCGGCCCGGTCGCCCGAAGCAAAGGCCGCCCTCGAAATCGGCAAGCAACCGGTCAAGGCCGGCATCATTCTTGGCGGTCGTGGCGGTGAGTTTCCGCTGGTGTTCGACGGGCCTCGATTCAACGTGTCGAGTCTGCGTCTACCCGATTCGGAAGCTGTAGACCGTCGGGCCAAGCTGGAGGAACGCTTCACGCAGATCACTGAGGTGGCCGGCCTGTTGGACAGTCTCTTTGGTCTTTATCTCGGGCAGCGCGCGTCCGCCGACTGGACAACGGAGCTTGATCAGATGAAAGCGTGGGCGACGGGCAAACCTGCCACGACGCTCAACCTGCGCTTCCAGGCTGAGTCCGCCGTTTCCTGATCGCAATCGTCGCGTGTGTCGTCTCTATTCCTGCGGGACCGTTTCGGTCGTGGAGAAGATCCGCAGTTGGCCATTCATGACGGTGATGTCGCAGATGGTCGGCGGGGTTGTTTCGGTGAAGTAGGCTTGGCGTACGCCATCCTCGGTGCCGAAGCGGACCGTAAAGAAGCCGTTGCTGAGCAGGTTGCCATCCACGTCGAATCCGTCGAACGCGAGATCGTCTTCAACCCAGATCAGTTGCCGAAGCGTGGCGTTGAATCGGACGATCTGGCCATCGACGTCGCGGACGTCCTGGGTGGTGAAGTCGGAATCGGGGTCTTCAAAGACAGCCAACTCGGCGTCGATGTCGTCTTCGCCACCGTCACCGGACATGTCATCAGCCCCGCCATCATCGCCCATCATGTCGCCATCGCCCATGCCGTCTGCGTCGGCATCACCCATGTCGTCGACCATGCCATCGCCGTTGCCCGGATCGTCCATCCCGTTGGCATTCATGTCGCCACCATTGCCGCCGTCGACCGGGCCCGGTGCGGGACATCCGGTGGCGACGAGTGCGATGATGATCAGCAGCGATTGGGCGATGCGTGTCATGTGACTTCTCCTGACTTTTGTGGGCGATACGCCCTTTCTGCCTTGGCGGGTGAAGCGCATGCTTCTTTGGTGGGCGATGCCCACCCTACTTTCGCGTCATATTCGTAGGGTGGGCATTGCCCACCTTTTCGACTGCAATCTTGATCCGAAACTGCGGGTCTTGATCAATGTGTTGCTCCTCGAACGCAAGAGGCTAGGTAGAAGAAATCCACTCGTCAACGTTGACACGTTGCGGTCCACGCAAGGTGTCGTACAACTATCGGCATGAACGGGTGTCGTTGGATATTGCTGGGCATTCTGCTCGTGGCGGCGGGGACGCGGCTGATCGGGCTTGAATCAGCGCCGCCGGGGATTCACCACGACGAAGCCAGCAACGGATACGACGCCTACGCCCTGCTCAAGACCGGGCAGGACCGCTGGGGACACGATTGGCCTGTGCTGCTGGAAGGGTTTGGACGCGGCGACCATCGCGGGGCGCTCTACGCCTATCTGTGCATCCCGTTTCATGTGTTGGCTGGTGCGGAACATCTCATCTGGTCGACGCGTGCGCCGGCGGCGGTGCTGGGCGTGCTGACGATTCTGGCGCTGTACTCAATGGTATCGCGCGTCGAAGGGCAGGCGGCGGGTCTCGTGGCAGCGACGCTGCTGACGGTTTCGCCGTGGCATCTGCATCTGTCGCGCATCGGGCATGAATCGACGCTTGTGCCGGCGACGATCGTGATCGCCATGTGGTGTTGGTCGCGATGGCGACAGCATTGGGCGTATGTTGTGACGGCCGGGGCGGTGACGGGTTTGTCGCTGTATGGCTATTCGACGATGCGGCTGATCACCCCCATGCTGCTGGCGGCGGGGCTTCTCTGTTTTCATCGCGATGTGCTCGGCTGGTTGAAGGATCGACGCGGGCGATGGGCGGTGGTTGGCGGACTTGCGTTGATGGTCGTCATCCTGCTGCCGCTGGCGATGCGCATGATCGACGACGGCGAGGCGTTCATGTCGCGCACGCGCGAGGTGTCGGTGCTGCATCATCCGACCTGGTCGATCGGCGAGAAGATCCAACGCGTCGCAACCCAGTACATCGCCCATTTCTCACCGAACTGGCTCGTATTGCGCGGCGACCCGTATCCACTGCAGTCAATCCGCGGGGTTGGCCAGTTGAATTGGATCGCGCTGCCGCTGCTGATCGTCGGCATCGCTGTCAGCCTGTGGCACTGTCGACGGAATCGGTCTTATCGATTCCTGATACTCTGGCTGCTGCTCTACCCGTTGCCCGGCGCGATCACGCATGGCGGACTCGATTCGCCCGGCGTCGGTGGCGTGCACGCATTGCGATCCGCCTGCGGATTGGGCATGTTCCAGTGGCTGGCTGCCATCGGTGCAACGTGGCTGACCAGTGCCATGACGCGGCACCGCGACAACCCAAAACGGTACTGCACCGCGATGGTGGTCGTCGGATTGGCCATTGTCATCAATGGCGGTTACTGCGTGCGGCAGTACTTTGGCGTGTGGTCGCGGGACGCATGGATCAAATCGCTCTACCAGGACGACCTCGTCGACGCTTTGAGAACGATCCGCCCACATTGGCAGCGGTTCGACCACATCTACATCTCCGTGCAGACCGACGCCGAGAAACGCTGGTACTCCGGCGAGCCATACAGTCTCGCTCTGCTCACGTTACCGGTCGAACCCGATGCGTTTCACAATTGGGACAAAGAGGTCGACTATGTTCGCCCCACCGACGGCTTCCATCGCGTCAGGACATTCGGCCCATTTATCGCCAGCACGGAGACCTCTGACATGCAGGCCTCCTTCACCGCCGACCCGGACCAGGCCGCCATGATCATCGCGCGCCCGAACGAGTCATTTCCGCCGCAACTTCCGCGTATTGCTGAGATTCGCGACGCCTCAGGAGCGGTGCGCTTCGTGATTATCGCCAACCGCGATGTCCGATAAGAACGTCGATTCCAGCCCGTAAAACAAAATCATTTCTCGTTCAGTTGGCCGCGCGGAATTGCCGTAATTGTGATTGAAGTGAACGAATCGCCGGTCGCAGCCGACGCGTTCATGAGTGAAGCGGGGTCAACCTCAGGCGGTCTTATTGCGATCACGCTTTACACCAATCTCAGCGACTCAATGCATGCGGATGCCCGAGTTTGCAAGCCCAAAAAAAGACTGAATGTGAAACCCATTAGTGCCTAAGGAGAGTACCCCATGAGCAATTCGAAGACTTTCAACCAGACACAGAACGCCGCAACCAGCCAGTTCACCGCACAGGCAGGCACCTGCTGCCCGTTCGACTCGATCCAGGACCCAGGCGCTTACGTCTGTAACTGGAGCGGTCACCTCATCCGCGTTCCGCAGGATGGTGTCACACCGGGTCGCAGCCCGATGATCAACATCTGTGGTGTCGAGCCGCTGTATGTGACGAAGATCTGTGACAACCCGTTTGTGACAGCGACGAAGGCTCGTCTGCTGGCTTCGAACTTCGACCTGCCGGTCAACTTCTAAGAATTGCCACTGCCTTGCTGACCCATTCTTTCGGGGTCTGAAGCGGAAGAGACAATCGCAACCGCATGCACCGACGGGCATGAGCTTCACCATGAAGTTCATGCCCGTTTTCATGCGCATCGCAACGCCTGCACTCACACTTGATAATGCACGTTTTCGGTCGACAAAACGTCCGAAAACTCCCCGCAAGCAACTCAACTCTTCGTGGTTTGGCGCATTCCAATTCGCTATAATGGCCCAACGGGACATCACGGTGCAAGTGCATCTGCACATTGCACCAGCAGCATTCTGGCGAGAAGGATTCACGAATTTTGGCAGGGAGTTCTCGCGACGCTCTCTGAGCGACGCGCGAGAAGAGCAGGAAGAGTTCTGATGATACAACGGTTCTTTGCAGGGAAACGCGCGCCATTGGCAGCCGCGATGGTCTTGGCGTTGGTTGGCGTTGGTGTCTCGACGCAAGCGACACAACAAGGTGGTCAGGTTCAGGTTCCCGCGACGCTGGACGACTTCTTCATGCCGGGCACTCAGCCCGAGACGATTATCACCGAGATGGGTTACGCGCCCAACGATTGCTTTATCTGCCACGGTATCGATTTCGCCGAACAGGTTGAGATTGCGGCCAACTGGCAGGGCAGCATGATGGGCCAATCCGCCCGCGACCCGCTCTTCTACGCGTGTCTTGCCATTGCCAATCAGGACGTCGCCAACGGCGGCGACATTTGCCTTCGCTGCCACACGCCAGCTGCTTGGCTTGAAGGGCGATCTGTCCCAACCGATGGCTCAACGTTGACCGACTTTGATCGCGACGGTGTTGCCTGCCTCGTCTGCCACCGCATGGTCGACCCTGTGTTCAAGCCGGGTATCAGTCCGGATGAGGACTTCGACATCCTGGCTGAGATCGATCCGCTTCCGACGAGTCCCGGAACGGGGAACTACATCATCGATCCTTACGATCGCCGCCGCGGTCCATTCGACTTGATCAACGACCCGCCGCATCCGGGCGACATCAATCTGCTGACCAAGGGGTTGCCCGCGCCGCAGTTCGTTGTCAGCCCGTTCCACCAGACGTCCGAGATGTGTGCGACCTGCCACGACGTGAGCAACCCGGCCTACACACGCCAAGCCGATGACACCTATGCACTCGGGCCGATCGACGAAGCGCATCCGACCGGTGATCAATTCGACATGTTCCCGATCGAGCGTACGTATAGCGAGTGGGCGAACAGCGACTATGTCGTTGGCGTCGACGCAGGTGGCCGATTCGGCGGCAATCTGCCGACCACCGTGGTCAGCAGTTGCCAGGATTGCCACATGGCCGACCGCGACGGCAATGGCTGCATTCAGGGCCTGCCCGAACTTGGCGGCCAGGAAGTTTATCCGCCGCGTCCCGACATGCCGCGACACGATTTTGCCGGCGGCAATTCGTGGGTACGCGATGCGATCAAGGAGCTCACAGCCGATCGTTGGCCTTCCGATCTCATTCCTGGGCAGGAACAGTTCAACGCGAACCTCGACGCAGGCCAGCAGAAGTCCATCGAGTTGTTGCAGCTCGCCGCCACGCTCGAAGCCGAACAACTGGGCGCCGGCCTCGATGTCCGCGTGATCAACGAAACAGGGCACAAGCTGCCGACCGGGTATCCGGAAGGACGTCGCATGTGGCTGAACGTTCAATACTTTGACTCAAGCGACAATCTCGTCGCCGAACGCGGCATGTACAACTTCCTCACGGCCGACCTCACGACCGAGGACACCACCGTGTACGAAGCCAAGCTCGGCATGACTGAGGATGTTGCGATGGCCACTGGTTTGGAGCCGGGCGAGTCGTTCCACTTCGTGTTGAACAACTATTACGTCAAGGACAACCGCATCCCGCCGCGTGGCTTTACCAATGCTGCCTATCAAGCCATACAAGCCACCCCCGTGGGCGAAACCTACGAAGACGGTCAGTTCTGGTCTGACAAGAAGTACCTCATCGACCTGGATGCTACGAAGGCCGTCGTCAATCTCTACTACCAGACGTCGAGCAAGGAGTACATCGAGTTTCTCCGCGACCAAAACGTCACGAACGACTGGGGCGACACCCTCTTCGCGTTGTGGGAAAACCACGGCAAGGGAGCGCCGGTCCTGATGGCCAGCACCATGGTCGATCTGACAAACTTTACGCCGGGTGACCTCGATGGCGACGACGACAACGACGTCTTCGACTTCGAGCGCTTCGACGCATGCTTCACAGGTCCTGGGGCGACTCAGCTTGACGATGGCTGCGCGGTGTTCGATTTCGACGTTGATCAGGATGTCGACAAGGCCGACCTCGCTGAGATGCAACTGTTCAATACCGGTTCGCTTTAACAGCGTGGCGCACGCGGGACTGCTCCCGCAGACGACTCGGGCGAGTGAAATCGCTGTATGGTGATGACGCACCAAACCTTCAGGCTGTTGCTGATTGCAGCAGCCTTTTTCTGTCCCACGGTCGCAGCCGTGGCAGGTGATACCGCGCTCGAGCAGCGCGCAACGGAAGTTCGCGCCTACATCGCAAGTGTTGTCGGTGATCTCGACACGTTGGTCATCCCGCAGGATCCAGCGCTCTTACCGCAGCCCACCTTCAACGACGGCACGCTGCGCCCGGAGTACGTCACGACGCCCGAGAAGGTCGAACTCGGCAAACTGCTCTTCCATGACCCAGCCATCACCGCGATCCCCGCCGATCCGAGCACGGCGTTGACCGCATCCTGCGGAACGTGCCACTTTCATCAGGCGTCCTTTCGCGCCGGACAGGTCAATTCGCTCGGCGTCGGTGGGCAGGGATTTCTGGATGAAGATGGCCGCGCCCGCCGCACGGTCGTCCCCGATACGCTCGATGGCGAGTTGGGCCCGACACCCGACGTCACTTTCGACTCCATCGATAACCCCGCCATCCTCTCGCTCGGCATTCTCAACAGCGTCTACTTCGAGGAACTGACGTGGAACGGGCGATTCTTCCTCGCATTCGAGCAGGATCTGCCACCGCTTGAACGTCAGGTGCGTGCGGCCCTTCAGAACCACCGCATCAACGCCGACGCCATCAGCGACATCCCCGGCTACGTTGATCTCTTCACTGCGGCGTTCCCGGAGATGGCCGACCTGCCGCCCAACGAGCTGATTGATCTCTTCCAGATTGTGCGGGCGATCGCGTCCTACGAGCGCATCGTTGTCAGCAATCAGTCGCCGTGGGATGCGTTTCTGGCCGGCGACGATACCGCGATGACCATCGAACAACTCAACGGTGCGGAACTGTTCTTCGGCAAAGCCAACTGCAACGCCTGCCACACCGGCCCGGGTCTCGAGTCGTCCACGTACCACGCACTCGGCGTGGCCGAACACCCGCTCATCGAAAATGGCGAGCAGGACGCAGGTCGTGCCAACATCTCGCAGAATCCGGACGACTTCTTCAAATTCCGCGCCGTCGGCATCCGCAGCCTCAAGGGCGGCGGCCCCTTCTTCCACGGTGGATCCGCCGAGACGCTTGAAGACGTGATCCGTTACAAGAATGCCGCCATCCCCGATCAGATGGTGTCGACACTGTCGCCGCAGTTCGTCCCACTCAACCTCACCGAGCAGGAGATACTCAACCTGACCGCATTTGTTCGCGATGGCCTGTATGACCCGAACCTCGAACGCTACACACCGACCGCCGTCCCGAGCGGACTGTGTATTCCGAACGATGACCAGATCAGCCGATACGACGCAGTCTGCGATCTCTACGGCGATTTCGACCTCGACGGCGATGTCGATCTCGCGGACTTCGGCCTGTTGCAGTATTGTCACTCAGGTGATGCCTTCCAAGCCGACGAAGACTGCCAAATGCTCGATCGCAACGGTGACACATCCGTGGATTTGCTGGACTTCGCGACTTTTGTCGATCAGGTCACCGGCCCGCAATAGCATCGCGTCGATTTCGATCGCCCTGCTCTTGGCCGCCGGTTGCAAGCAGAACAGCCCCGACAACAGTTCGCCACCTTCCAAGTCAGCGCCACCCATATCCAGACCATGGCTGGTCGACATCGCCGACGCATCCAACCTGCGGTTCACCCATTCAACCGGCGCAACGGGCGAGTTCTACTTTCCCGAAATCGCCGGATCGGGCTGTGCCTTCTTCGACTTCGACAACGACGGTGACCTCGACGTCTACGCCATCCAATCCCATCGCCTCGACCCAGCCGCCCGCGACCTGCCCGAAACGAAAGCAGCCGCCCGCAACCGCGTGTTCCGCAACGACCTCGATCCCGCGACACGCGCGATCGCATTCGTCGACGTCACCGACGCGTCCGGACTCGGCGACAGTGGTTACGGCATGGGCGTTGCCACCGGCGATTACGACAACGACGGCCACGTCGACGTGTACGTGACGAACTACGGCGACAACGCGCTCTATCGCAACAATCGCGACGGCACGTTCACCAGGCAACCGAACACCGCCATGCCTCCCTGCCCCGGATGGAGCACCAGTGCCGCCTTCGTCGACATCGACAAGGACGGTGACCTCGATCTCTTCGTGGCCGACTACGTCAACTTCGACCTCCGCCACAACAAAATGTGCCACAGCCGATCCAGCCGCCGCGATTACTGTGGCCCAAACTCCTACAAACCTGTGCCCGATCACCTCTACCGCAACAACGGCGACGGTACCTTCACCGACATTTCCGAATCGTCCGGCATCGATCGCCATTACGGCAGCGGACTCGGCGTCGTCGCGGCCGACTTCAATGGCGACACCTGGCCCGACATCTACGTCGCCAACGACGGCAACGCCAACCAGCTCTGGATCAACAACAAAGACGGAACATTCACGAATGATGCACTGCTCGCAGGAGCCGCCTACAACGCCGAAGGCATGCCCGAAGCCGGCATGGGTGTTTCGGCGGGAGACTTCGACCGCGACGGAGATGACGACATCATCCTCGCCCACCTCGTCAGCGAGCACAACACGCTTCTCGTCAACGACGGCACCGGTTTCTTCGACGACCAGACCAACCGCATGCTGCTCTCAGCCATGAGCCTGCCCTACACCGCCTTCGGCGTGGAGTGGTTCGACATCGACAACGACGGCTACCTCGACCTCTTCTTCGCCAACGGCGCCGTCAAAATCGCCGAACAGTATGCCCACCTCGAATACCCCTATCCGTTCCCCAACCAACTCGTCCGAAACCTCGGACCACCGAATTACGAATTCGTCGACGTCTCTGACAAGGCCGGCCCGGACGTGTCCAGGCTCCACGTCTCACGCGGGGCGGCCTTTGGCGACGTGGATAACGACGGCGACGTCGACATTCTCGTCGCCAACAGCAACGGACCGCTGCAACTGTTGCGCAACGACGTTTGCCAGAATCAATCGTGGATCAAGCTGCACCTGACGGGAACGGACACCAACCGCTCCGCCATCGGATGCTTTGTTGCGTCGCGCAGCAATGACGGCACCATCACCCGCCGCCGCGTGCACACCGACGGCAGCTATTGCAGCGCCAACGACCCGCGCGTGCACATCGGTCTTGGCGATGATGAATCGAGCCAGGACGTGACGGTGCATTGGCTAAGCGGCAGACGCGAGATTTTCCGTGATCTGGACGTTCGCAAGTTGCACCGCTTGGTCGAGGGCGAAGGACAACGCGTATCGGAAGATCAGCCATGACCGCTCGATGGCCCATCTTCGTCGTCTCGCTGCTTCTATTGACCAGCGGCTGCGATCGCACACAGAAGGCACCCACCCCCGATCCGCCCGCGTCGACGTCGACAATCCCGGACATCCCGCCATTTCCCCTCGACACACTCGAGCTCGCGGTCCGGCAGCAGATCGAAAACGCCATCACCGCCGTCGAGAAAGACCCCCGCGACGCCTACGCCAATGGCCGACTCGGCATGCTCTTCCACACCTACGACATCTACACGCAAGCCGACATCTGCTACCAACGCGCGATCATGTTCGCTGCCACGGACAACCCGTGGCACTACTACCGCGGACGCGTTCTCGCCGACCTCGGCCAATGGAGCACCGCCGCCCAATCACTGTCCCATCACCTTGAGCGCCGCCCCAAAGACTTCGCAACGTTGCTCGCGCTGGCCGACATCGACTTTCGCCAGAACCGCTTCGACGACGCACGCAATCGATACGAAAAACTCCTGCAACAAGACCCCGAATCCCCCCACGCACTCGTCGGATTCGCACGCTGCCAAATACAAGCCGGCAACATCGACGCCGCAAGCGAATCACTCACCGCCGCCCTCGAAGCATCACCCGACTATGGCCTGGCTCACTACATCCTCGCCCAGGTACTCCGCAAGCAAGGCCAACTCGATCACGCCCGCGACCACGCGTCCCTCGCCGAAAAGCATCGCGACCACGAACCGCCCATCGACGACCCCCTCATGCAACACCTCGACAGCCTCGCCATCGGCGCCATCGAGTCCCTCCATCGCGGTATCGAACTCATGCAGGCAGGCCAACCCAAACAAGCCCTGCCCCTGCTCATCGAGTCAGCCCGCATCAACCCCGACCTGCCCGAAACCCACGCCCAACTCGGCACCGCCTACCTGCTCGTCGGCGAATTCGACAACGCCGAACATCACCTCAAACAGGCCCTCAAATTGTCACCGGTCTTTGTCGAAGCGCGATACAACCTCGGCCTGCTCAACCACCGTCGCCGCGAGTTCGCATCAGCCGTCGCCCACTTCCGCGCCGTCCTCGACATTGAACCCGCCCACTTCGAAGCCAACCTCGGCTTCGGCACCGATCTTCAGAAACTCCACCGACACGCCGCCGCCATCCAGCCCCTGCAACACGCCGCCAGGATCCGCCCCGACGATGCCCGCGCCCACAAACGCCTCGCCGCCGCCCTCATGCACGTCGAACGCTACGCCGACGCATTGGCAACCCTCGAGGCCGGCCAACGCGCCTTGCCCGATGATGGCTCCATCACCGATCGACTCGCCCGACTGCTCGCCACCTGCCCCGATGACGCCATCCGCGACCCGCTCCGCGCCATCGCATTGGCCACCCAACTCTGCGCCCGCACCGGCAACCGCATTCCGCAAACACTTGACACCCTCGCCGCCGCCTACGCCGCCGCAGACCGCTTCCCCGACGCCATCAACACCGCCAACCTCGCCATCAAACAGGCCCGCGAACAAAACAAACCTGGTCTCGTCATGGAAATGGAAGAACGCCTGCAACAATACCAAGCCGGCCAGCCATACCGGTTCACGCCACAAGCGGAATAGAAAACTGCGAGAATGTTGGAACGCTCAAACAGCTTCGCGCGACGCGCCATCCGTCGCATCGAACAATGACGGTCCATCATCTGACGACACCGCGCGCGGCTTGCGCCCAGCTTGCTTGTCGTCCAGGCGTCGCCCATTCGCCGTCGATGGCGCACTGTTCACAGGATCAGCCGCCCCGACCAGCGGATCGTCAGCCTGTGTCTTCTTAAGCCGCGTTCGAACACGAGTGGCGTAGTCCTTCGACAACTCGAACCCGACCCACGCACGCGCCAGCTTCTTGGCCACGATCAGCGTCGTGCCACTCCCGGCGAACGGGTCCATCACCACGTCGCCTTCGTTCGAACTCACCCGGACGATCCGCCCCAGAAGCTGCTCGGGCATCTGACACCCATGAAACCCCGCACGCTCCTTGAACGTCCCCGCCACACGCGGGAAATACCACGTGTCATCATCGGCTGCGAACCCGCCTTCCGGCACATCCTGAGGCCGCAATATCCACGTGTCGTCCGGCAGCCGCCCACGCGGATTCGCCCGCTTGTCGCGATACACAAGCTGCCGCGCGGAAGGAACACGAATAGCCTCGTCATTGAACGTGAACTGCTTAGGGTCCTTCACGAAATGAAACAGATGCGCGTGCGACCGGTTGAACTTCTTCTGACAGTTCACCCCGAACGTGTAGTACCAGATCACCCAGCTTCGGCAGTGAAACCCGATTTTCTGCGAGATCACCTTCAACTCTGCCGCGTACTCATCCCCGATCGCCAGCCAGAACGTCCCATCGTCGGCCAGCACACGATGCACCTGCCCGATCCACTGCTCCGACCAGTCGAGATACGCCTCCGCCTCCTGCCGATCGTCATACTCGTCGTATTCGTAGCCAATATTGAACGGCGGGTCAGCAAATGCGAGTTGCACCGAACCCGCAGCCAGCTTCTTCATCCCAGCCACGCAATCCCCGCGATGCAGCTTGCCGATCATCTCTGCCAAGACAGGACTCCTTTCCACATGCGAAGATCATAGCGTAAGCACGGCGCCCAGGCACGCAGAGAGTAAAGTCTTGCAACCGATCGCGCAATCCTTATTCTGTTCCCCGGATGAGCCGCAATTCTCACGCAAGGGCCAGACCATGAACCGATACCACGCACTCTCTCTCGTCACAGCAGCAGCAATCACGTTCCTCACCGGCTGCACGCCTCTCTCCATGGATCCGGTCCGGTCACCGGAAGGCACGACGACGACCGTCTACATCGTCCGCCACGCCGAGCGCGAACCCGGCGTCAACCCACCGCTCAACGAGGAAGGCATCACCCGCGCCGCCGCCCTGGCTGAAGAACTCACAGACGCCGGTGTCACCGTCATCTACTGCCCCGACCTGCTGCGCAACCAGGAAACCTGTGACGACGTCGCCGAAGTCAGCGGTGCCGAGATCATCACCGTTGGCAATGTCACCCTCACCGACACCCGCGCATGGGCCAACACCTTCGTCAACGCCGCCGTCACCGAACACGCCGGCGGCGTTGTCCTGTGGGTCGGCAACACAGGCCCCGTCCTCGCCGACCAGAGCGGCAACCTGCAGGAAATTTACGCCCGCCTCGGTGGCACGGGTCGCCCACCCACTCGCTACCAAGATCTCTACCGCGTCACCATCTTCGACGATCGCGATCCCGAATTTGACGAGGGCGAATACGGCGGCCCCAGCAGCCTCGACTAACGAACATCAGTCTGCCAGCCGCGTCGCGATCCACGCATCCGTCCGCAACGGAATCGCAAGCATGCCGCCCGCGACGTGCTCCGCCATCAACGCGCGTAACGCCTCCTCGAATCGAGGCCGATCCTCGCGCGAAAGCACGTTGCGAATGTACGACACGCTCCGCGTGAATCCGACGAAGTCCTCATCAGCAATACGCCAAACGTGTTGATACACGTAATGCTCCGCCGGCGTGAACCCGCCAGCCTTCGCCAGCTTGCCGGCCCAGTCCTGCTGCCGATACTCCCGCCGATACGACGGATTGAACGTCGCCACCAACGCCTCAAACGCCGCCACAAACCCAGATCGCGACGCATCCCGATTGTTCCACGTGAGCAGCAACCGCCCGCCGGGTTTGATGATTCGGCCAAATTCCGCAAACGCGAATGGCGGATTGAACCAGTGAAACGATTGCGCACACGTCACCAGGTCAGCCGACCCGTCGGACAACCCCGTCCGCTCAGCCGTCGCCGCCACCCGATGCAGCCCATCGCCCACCCTCATTTCTCCCAGCATTGTCGTGCTCGGCTCAATCGCCACGACGCGCCAACCCCTCGCCAGAAGCCCGCGCGTGAAAATCCCCGTCCCCGCGCCCACGTCAGCCGCGAGGCCCCCACCGACCCCAATCAGTTCATCAAACAACGCGTCAGGATATGAAGGCCGATAGCGCGCATAGTCACCCGCACAATGATCAAACGCCCGCTTGGCCACGCGTCACACTACCGCTTCTTGAACACAAGAAAGTAGTTCTCTTCCAGCCCCGACTCCTGCGTCAGATTCTTCTCCACCTCGAAACCCATCGACAACGCCTCTTTCACCACGGTCAGCCGATCAGCCCGCACATGTCCGAGAATCCAGTCGCGACTCACCCCCGGAATGCGATCAAAATCAATGATGATCATCCGGCCATCGGGTCGCAACGCCCGCCGAATCGACGCCAGCGAACTGCCCGGATACTCAAGGTGGTGATACACATCGCACATGAACACCAGATCAACCGACTTCGGCGGCAACCGTGTGGACCGATTCGTACACAAGACCGTCTCAACATTCTGATGCCCCGCCTCCGCCACCCGCTGCTCGATGTGCTCGAGAAAACCTGGCAGAATGTCGACAGCGTACACCTTGCCTTCAGGCCCTACCTTGCCGGCAAACATCTCCGCAAAGAACCCGGTACCCGCCCCGACGTCCGCCACGTCCATTCCAGACGACACACCCGCCAATTCGACGATCTTCTCGCGGTTGATAAAGACCTCGCGACTCTCACCCTCGAATCGCCCGACCCACTCGGTCAGTTCCGTGTTTTCATACGAATCATTGATCCCTGGCGACACATTGCGCTCCGCAACGATGCACCCACCACCAACCAGCACGACCATCAACCCCAGGAATCCCAACCTACTCCGCATCATCTTCTCCCTCGACCATCGGCTGCACGCCCGCCGCGACAAACTGCGGCCCATCGACCATCAACCGCGGCGCCACGTAATCGCGAATGAAACGCGCGTTGACCACGTCCGTATGCCCACCGTAATAGCCTGACCGCTCAAACTCCGCACGCCATTGAATGTTCTCGATCTTCTCATACGCCTCGCGCGTTTCCGGATCCGCGTTGGCCGGCAGGTGGAAACCATGCAATCCCGCCGAGCACGCCCCGCAGAACTCCCGATCCGCCGTCCCCGCTGCCGGCACCAGCACCCCCAGCACGCCGTCACGATCCGACGTGAACACATGCACCCCGTCTCGCACCCGCGTCAGTGCCGGCCGCATGTCATAATGCGCACTCAACGACGATCCCAGCAGCACCACGCTGTCCACCTGCCGATTCGCCGGCAATGCCTCCAACGCAAACACCGCCACCGCTGTCCCCGCCGACAGCCCGATCACATGCACAGGACGAAATGGATGCTCTTTCATGTAGAACACGATCCGATCGGCCATCTCCCGTGCTTTCGCCCGTTTGTACGCAAGCGTCGATGTCTGATCCGCCACCACCCCAAACCCCGTATGCCACGGCGCCACCACAAAATCCCCCTCATACCCCGCACTGCGAAGCCCCTGCTTCACCCCGCGCGACCACCCCCCAATCGCCCCGCCGCCAGCCCCATCGAAATAGAACACCTGCCCGAACTGATCAAACTGATGCCGATGAGTGTCCAGCGTCTCGCAACCCAGGAACACCAGAAATACCGAAACCACCGCGCCCCGCAGCACCATCTTGTCGGACTCCTTGTTCGCTCACCGTTCGCCGAGATCGTATCCGAACAAATCCCCGTTGCGAACATGTTTCGCGACCCAACCCAAGCGAGGTTCATCGAGACAGATCCCGAACGCAATCAGGCACGTCGTGCGGCTGGGCGTCGGCAGTCAGCCTGCGAACGTCGCACACGCTTGCCCCATCTGCACGTCCGCAGCCAATTGGGAACGACTCCATTATGAAAGCACTGAGTATGGGACCGGCAGCCGCATCGTGCATGGTCGAGCAGCGCGCTATCCCGAAGCGCCGTGGGTGCCGCGTCTCGCCCATCGCCTCCCGACCGCAGCTCTCCGCCGATATTGAGTCGACACGGTCCCAATTGCAGAACAGGCGAAAGGTCGACGGTTCAACCTCAAGTGCCCACTTGGGAACGACTTATCGGCCACCCGCAGGCGGACATGGAAACGCAACGAACCGGCACATCGGTGGGCAAAATAGCCCAATCCCGGGGCGGTGGCGGGTAATCGCCCACAGCGTCCGCCGTTATTGATAGCGCCAGGGCCTGGCACGGCATTTGCTCTATCTCTCCCAGCAGCCAAAACGAAAGACAGGGAGAAAAGCCATGACCGCAGCACTCAAAAAAGCCATCACCGACACGACCCGCAACGTCGCCAACAAGTGGATCAACAACGCCAGGCACTGGAGCAAGGGCGACACCTTCTGTGGCCTGCGTCGCCAGCCCCGCTACCAGTGGCACACGCCCATCACCGTCGAAATCCTCGAGGGCGACAACGCCGGCACCACCTGCTACGCCAACAGCCACGACATCAGCCTCGGCGGACTGGGGCTGAGTTGCCGCTGCGATCTCAACGCCGGCACCCTGCTGTGCATTACCGATGACAACGGCGACGCTGTCTTTGGCCGCGTCCGCCACTGCAGCAAGCACATCACGACCTACAAGGTCGGCGTTGAGTTCACCTGCTAAACCCCGCGGCTGCGGACCCCTGTCAGCTGCTGGTCCGACGCTTTCCATCCTTCCACGCGAGTACCATCGCTTCTCTCAGGAGCCACGGCCGCACCCCGTGGCTCCTGCCTTTTTTCAGCACAAACCGATTGCTTCATTTCTGCACCGGTGTCCCGTCTCGATCGTCAGGTCCATTTGGCTTGACCACGCCATAACAAAATTCGTAACATCAGTGTTCGAAGCGCGCCTGCGCCCTCCGCGATGCGGACGAGAGAAGGGAGCCTGTATGCACGCACCACGCCAACCCGCTGCACGATTGATGACGCGGATTCACATGACTCTACTTCTGATCACGGCAATAATGCACCCGGCGACATGGGCGTCCGATCAGTGTCCAGTCGATAAAATCATGTCTGACGAATTCCGCACGTTTGAATATGTTGCCACCGCCGATGCCTCAGGTCGCTGGCTGGCCGCGGGCACGGAGGCTGTATCTGCGGGGGTCGACAATCTCCGCGTTTTTTTCTTCGAAGCTGACGAGGACGGTCGGTACCAACTGGTGCACTTCATTGAATCGCCGCAGGGTGATGCTGAAGATGCTTTTGGACGGGAATTGGTGTTGTGGGCTGACGGGGGTGGCGACGCCCTTGCGGTTGTTGGGGCGATGTTTGCCGACGGCGTCGAGACAGATCACGGTGCGGCGCATGTCTACGCGTTCAATGGTCAGGAATTCGCATTGCAGCAAACGCTCCTGCCGTTCGACACACATGAGCCGGAATTCGGCAGCGAAAACGGCGACCGATTTGGTGATTGTGTCGCCACGAACGGGCAGCGCATTGTCGTGGGGTCTCCATATGACGAACTCGATCCGGAGGACATCCCTACGGGGGATGATGGATTGAGAGCGGGCTCTGCTTACGTCTTCAAATACGACGGTACATCCTGGCAACCTGAGCAGAAACTCCGAGCGTCAAACCAGGGTTCATTTGATTGGTTTGGATCAGCCGTCGCCATCGGCAGCGGTATCTGCGAAGGGCAGATTCTGGTCGGTGCATTTGAGGGGACGATCGTTGGTGGGTCGACAGGTGGTGTGTATGCCTTCACCTATAATGATGCAACTTCTCAGTGGATCGAGACACCGGGTGTACTCCTCGGCGATGCCGCAAGTGGCCTGTTCTTTGGGTATTCGATGGATCTCCATGCGTCGGAGGATGAGTGCATTGCGGTTGTCGGTGCGCTGGGACAGGACGACGATTTCGTTTCTCGTGGGGGAGCCTACGTCTTTCGTTTTGATCCGAGCACCAAGACCTGGAATGAAGAGCAGAAACTCGTTCCCGCCGAGTCGGACAGCCTCAGAAACTTTGGACTATTCGTATCAACCTCAGGGGACAGGGTGGCAATTTTTGCCGCGATCGATGATGAAGATGGAACATCGTTTATCTACGACCGCATGGTCTATCTTTTTGAATACGACGCACAGCAATCCCCGCCGTGGACCGAGAAGAGAAAATTTACGACGCCGGGGACAAGGCGCGTTAATGGCTTTGCCGCGCGGGGCGCCGAACTCTATGAAGACAAGATGTTCGTTCCGGCGAGGACAGACTCCACCGTGAACATCTCAGCCGGTGCCATATTTGAATACGATTTGGACACGGCCTATCTCCTCAGCAACGGCCCATTTCAGCCGTTCGCCGAACGGGCTTTCAACCTCTACATCGACCCGCGCATGGAGAGTACCGACCGGGCCGGTTTGGATATTGGCATCACCCAATTCAACCTCACGTTTTCCGAGCCTGTGCACGATGTCGGCGGTATGGATTTGACGGCCGCTGCCTTTACAATAGAGAACACCGGCTCAGCTTCGCCGCCGAATGTTCTCTCTGTTGAGACCACAGATCGCCAAAATGTTACGATTACGATTGATCGACCGATTACCGTCGATCAGTGGACCAGCGTTCGCGCCAATGTCGCTGGCGCAGCCGGTACATCGGCTTGCGCGTTGCATGTCGGTTTCCTGCCCGGTGATGTCAATCAGGATGGTGTTGTCGCGCCGACGGACCTCTTCAGAATCCGCCAAACTGTGAACCTCAGCCTGTCGCCCATCGACGGCGCCTTTACCGATTACGTTGACATTGACCGCGATTCAAACATTACGCCGCTGGATCTCTTTCGATTCCGTCAACTCATCAATGGCATCGGACCGGCAACGCGCGCGTGGGGCAAGCAATCGCTGCCGTTTGGTCCAACGGAATGACGCAGTGCCCGCCCGTCTGCGGCGAACCGCCGCGACGCGCCTGTGGCTGACGATCTCACCACCCGCCCAACGTCCACGCCCTCGAAACGTCGAACGGGCAACGGTCTATATGGCGTTCTGTCGTGCTCAGAGCATGCTTCATTTGCTGGTGGGATCCCACAAACACAACGGGGGCGCTGGCATGAGGCTCACCCCGATAAAGGGCGAATTCGCTGGGAATTGCCCAGCCTCACGCCAGTCGCCCCCGCGGTTCGGAGGGGAATCGGAAAAACAGGAGGACTGGTGCGTTTCGCGTTTTCTTGAGCTCGCCAAGCGGCGGAAAGTCCCGCGAAGACGCAGAGGACCTCGACCGGGTGTACGAGGCTAGACAGACCCCCGACCCAGGCCTCTGCGTCCCGCGGATGTTCCGGTGCAGAGTCGTTGGCCTCGGCGTTGCGAATGATACCGCTGTCGCTCAAGGCCGCTCGCGTTTCCGCTTGCACACTGAGTACGCGGTGTTGCCGGTGTTTCTGTCCGGTCATTCCATTTTTTTTTGATAACTTTTACGACCGCGCGAGAAAAACGCTCAATGGTTGGTGACAACCCGCACAAACGGGTAAAATCGCAGATCGGATGGATGAGACCAGGCCTTCACTGCTGATCCGCGTCAAAAAACGCGACGACGAAACCGCGTGGCGCGAGTTCTACCACCTCTACGCACCCCTGCTCGACCGTTACGCCCGCAAACGAGGCCTCAGCAAGGAAGAGGCCGACGACGTCGCGCAGGAGTGCATGAACATCCTCGTGAAGAAAATGAAGGGATTCGAGTACGCCCGTGGCAAGGGGACATTCAAGGGCTACCTCTACCGACTCGTCTGCAACCACATCGCCGATCGGATGCGCAAGAACACGCCGCGACAGGCCGCCAGCGGCGAACTCCGTCGCCTCGAAGCCAAAGACGACCACCACTGGGAGCAGTTGTGGCTGAAGCAGCACTTGAGCTTCTGCCTCGCAAACATCCAGGACGAGTTCTCAGAAACAACGGTCGCCGCATTCAAACTCTACGCCCTGCGAGAGTGGAGCGTGGAGAAGGTCTGCGAATCGCTTGGTGTGACAGCCAATCAGGTTTACCTTGCCAAATCGCGCGTGACGCGGCGATTGCGCAAGGAATTGAGCGAATACGTCGGCGATGTGCTCTAGGGATGCGTTGGCCGACGAGACAACCACACGTCCAGCCTTGAGGGTACCTGCGTGTCCGACTGTCTGACCGAAGTCGATTTTGAGCAATTCGACAGCGGCGACACCACCGATGCCGAGCTTGAGCGCATCAGCGACCACATCTCGTCGTGCGATGCGTGTCGCGTGGCCTACGAACGGTTTCAGAAGGATGAGAGCTTCCTGGCCGGCGCGCGATCCGTCCTGGACGATGAGGACGAGTTCACCATCCCCGACATCCCGCGTCGCCGCGAATTCTCGACGAAGGACTTCACGTTCGAAAAGGCGCCAAGGCTCGAACTCTCCAAGCACCTGCCGAACATTGATGGCTACAAGATTGTTGATGTCATAGGCCACGGCGGGATGGGCGTGGTCTATCGGGCAGTGCAACTCAAGCTGAACCGTACCGTGGCGCTCAAGGTGCTGCCATCGATGATCGGGGCGGCCAACCCCGCTGCGGTTGAGCGGTTCCAGCGCGAAGCCAACGCTGCCGCCCGCCTGCACCACACGCACATTATCCCGATCTACGACTTCGGCGAGTCGCACGACGCCCACTACTACGCGATGGAACTGATCCATGGGCAGCCGCTTTCGGTGCTCGTGCGTCAGTTTGCCCAGAAGAACGCAGCCAGCGCATCGCCGGCGCGGTTGGCGGAGATGCTGCGCGACACGACCTACGAGTCGCCAGACACCGGGCGTTCGCAGCCCTACCTGATGTCCGACATCGACGAGTCCCGCGTCACGATGGCCACGCAGGGATTCGGACGCGGACGCGTTTACTATCGGCAAGTCGCGCGTTGGATGGCCGACGCCGCGCACGCGCTACAATACGCCCATGGCCAGCGCATTATCCACCGCGACATCAAGCCTGCGAACCTCATATTGTCCGTCGATGGCCGCATCATGATCGCCGATTTCGGTTTGGCGAAGACGGAAGACGAGCATTCGGTCACGGTGACGGGGGCGCTGCTCGGCACGATTCGGTATTGCAGTCCCGAGCAGGCGATGGCCCGGCGGATCCCGATCGATCACCGCACCGACATCTACTCGCTGGGCGCGACGATGTACGAATTGCTCTGCTTCCAGCCGGCCTATCCGGGAGATGACGACAAGAAGGTGCTGGCCGCGATCATGACGCGTGATCCGGTGCCGCCGCGCAAGATCGTGCCGCACGTGCCGGCGGAGTTGGAGACGATCTGCCTCAAGGCGATGGAACGCGCTCCCGACGCGCGATACCTGACCGCCCGCGCGTTTGCCGAGGATCTTGAGCGATACACCAAGGATCTGCCGATCGTCGCCAAGCGCCCGCCGTTCCACAAACGTGCGATCAAGTTCGTCCGCCGACACCGCGCCGCGACAACGGCTGTGACGGCCGGCTTTCTGGTCGTCGTCATGTCCGTGGCGGTTTATCTCTCCAACGTGAAGCAGCGCGAACTACGCGTCCAGAACTACCTGAAGGATTATCGTCGGGAAACCAACACCAATTACGACTATGACAAGGCCATTGACGTCATCGTGGCCGCCCTCGATCTGCGCCCTGACATGCTCGAGCTGAATTACAACTACGCCATCGCGTTGAAGGAGAAATACAAACGTGGAAAGGGTGACGTCAAACACCTCGAGCGATCCCTTGAGTATTGTGATCGATCGCTGGCCATCGCGCCGTCGCATCCACGCCCTGCCAATCTGAAGGCAGCCGTGCTTTATCTGCTCAAACGCTACGAGGAAGCCGAAGCCGTATGCCGACCGGCCATCGAGGAGCGTGACCCTTGGGCGGCATCCAGCCTTGTCAAAATCCTGTCGCTGCAGCGGCGGATCGAAGACGCGGATGCCATGTCGCGGACAGCGGCAAGGTTCGCGGAAGATCGACGCAAGGAAATCGAACGGGACACCAAGAACGTCGACCGCCGCCCCGGAGAATTCAAGGCATTGGGCAGTCTCTGGCGGACGGTGGCGACCGTTCAGCTGTTCATTGGCGATCTTGAATTCGCCAAGTCGGCCATGAAAAAGGCCCGTGATTTGGATCCCGACAACCCGGGGACCCATCTGATGGAAGCCCGATTGCTGCTGGCGCACGATGACAACAACGAAGGGGATAGAGCCGATCTGGTCACGGCCGCCAACAACGCGCGCAAGGGGCTGAGCAAGAAGAAGTACGACGTTAACGATGTTCGGTTCACGGGCACCCTGCTCCAGGCCATGCTCAGGGACGATAAGAATGATCTGGTGATCGGCATATTCAACGACCTCGCCATCGCCGACAACGACATCCCCGTCGACCACCACCTGATCGTCGCCATCGCCCACGCGAGGCTCGCCATTGAGTGTGCAAGCGAGGATGAACCCGACATCGCCCAATCCCACATCGCCGCAGCCCAGGACGACCTTCGCCAGGCAAACGCCAAGTGGCCTGACGAACTTCGCGAACCAGGCCAATACGACGTCAACGCCGACCGCGAGATCCTTTGGTTCCAGACAGCCGATGAATTGCTCGCCTTGCGGGCCGAGGCAGTCGGATTGCTCGATCAGGCGACCGATAATCCGCAGAATCGTTAATATCGCCCCAGAATAGCCCGTTCCAGATTGGAAATGATTGGCGCCCGCTTGATCCATCTGATAGCATGGTGGGTTCTTGGAACGCCGCAACGGTCGTTCCGCGCCTGCGGATTACGAGGCTTCCGGCAGGTGTCGCGGGGTGCGATCAGTGTTCGTCCACCGGTGCCGTACCGGTGCGCCTCGACTCCCGCATGATCGTTGCAGAATCACAATCGAAAACGACCACCTGCAGGAGAGCCATCATGGTCGATTCCAAATCCCTTGCGTTTCTCAGCCTCGTTGTGCTGCTTTCGGCTGGATTGGCCTACGCCGACGGCCCTTGTCCGTGCGATGCCAACGCCGACGTGATGGGCGTCGTCACCCCGATCGATCTCGACATCATCACCCGCTGTGTCGACGGCGACTGCACCGATTGCGCAACCAACTGTGATGTGAATTGTGATGGGGCTGTCGATCTCCAGGATGTTTCCGTCGCGCAGTGCCAATTGGGCACGATTGATCCGTCCTGCTGCGCTGCCACCGTGACCGGTGCGTGCTGCATCGACGGGCGCGTCTGCGTGCAGGCGTCACAGGCGGTCTGCCTGACCATCGAGGACGCCCGCTATCTCGGTGATGGCACGATGTGTGCGGCTGGCGGTTGCGACTGCAACAACAATGGCGTCGATGACCGGATCGATCTGAACAACAACGTCGACAACGATTGCAACCGCAACGGCGTGCCCGATCTCTGCGAGATCCCGGTATCAAGTCCGATTCCGGGTGGTCCGTTCTTCTGCGACATCCCGGCCAATTGCGCCGAGGACTGCAATCTGAACGCGGTGCCCGATGAGTGCGACATCGAGCGGTGCGGCGCGGGGGTGCCGGGTTCGCCGGATTGCCAGGATTGCAACAACAATCAGGTGCCCGATCAGTGCGACATCGTCGGTGGCACCTCAACGGACATCGATGGCAACTTCACGCCCGACGAGTGTGTTTTCTGGGATGGCGAAGGCGGCAACAATTTCTGGGGGGATCCTCTGAACTGGAATCCGGATGGCCTACCGCAGCCGTTGGACCCCGTGACGATTGCGGGGGCTGCCACGGTCGTGCAGCTGGATGTGCCTGCCCAGATTCGCTCCCTGCGGATCATCGATCAGGCGCGCGTGTCCATCTCCTCGCCCGATCCGGCGCACAATTTGCAGCTTCAAAATGGATTGCTGGTGCGTGGAAGTCTGCGACTTGGCAACAATCGTTTCGTCGACGTGGTGAACGGTGATGCGGTCATCGGGTCGGCTGGTTCCCTGCGTCGCGAAGGCACGGATCCGCTGGAACAAGCCGCACTCATCGTGGGTAACGGTAACCTGAAATTGCTCGAAGGCATCGCCGCTCAGCCACGCGGCGAGATTGTGCTCGAAGGGCAGATGGAGCTTCGCGTGCTCGCGGGTGATTTCGAGGTCGATGGACGCAACGCCGTCGGGTGCGATGTTCTCCCGTTCGTCGGACCGGACTGTACACCACCCCTGCTCGAATTGACGAAGGAAACCAAAGCCCAGGTCCAGGGGAAGATGGTGATGAAGGGCTCTGTTGAGATCAAGGCCGGCAAAACGGCTGCATCGTCTCTTAATGGCACCTCCGCATCGAGCGCGCCAAGCGCTGCCGGCTCACCGGATCACCAGCTCATTCTTGGCGGCAACTTCAAGAACCAAGCCACCCAGCCGCAGTGTTTCGATTTCATCGATGGCGGCATTCGCTTCGACACGAACTTCACAAGTTTCGCCGCATCCGGCAAGGGTGTTCCGCAGGAGTTCGAGGTCGCGCGCACAGACATCGGTCCCGACCTGGCGGGTCTGGAAGGAAATTTCGCCATCGGCCTGATCACCATCGACGCGCCGACGCGCCTTGTCTTCGTTGACCGGTTTGACAACGACGGCGACGCACAGGCGGTCCCGGAAGCTCAGTATGTCGACACGCTGTGCCCCAACCCCGGCAGTGAGGTGGATCTCGTCGGCGTCAATGTCTATTACGTCGAGCTGTGCGGCATGGGATTCACGCAGTCGGGTAGCGGCGCGTTGATTCCCATCGGTCCGCCGGTCCCAGCCGCCTCCGGATTCGCCATGTTCGTACTCGCGTCGATCATGACACTTGTGGTGGTTCGAATCTTCCGAAAGGAACAGCACCGAGCGGCTGCATAGCGCCGATTCGCGATTCCAAATTCGCGAATTGATTGTAATCGTCAGAAATCTCCCAATGTCATACACTGTTGGTGCGCTAAGTCGCTCTGTGGTCGGCTTGCGCGTCATGGCACCTCATCGGGATACGACTTGTGCAAAATGCGCTGACAACCTGGGCCAGTTATCCCACGACGCTCGCAATGGCCGCGTTTGAAACAGCCTACATCGCGAGCCTGATCATCGGCGGTGGGTTGATGTTCGTGTCAACGTTCCTCGGATCGGACGCCGATGCCGACATCGAATTCGGCGACGTGGATGCGGATTTCGATCTGGATGTCGACGCAGATGCGGATATCCCCCACGACCCGTCGGCCATGTCGCTGGCGGCGTGGTTCTCGATGCAATTCGTCGTCTATTTCCTGGCCGCGTTCGGCTTGATCGGTGTCGTGCTGACGTACATGTCGGACGCGTCGACAATGTTCGTTGCGATTGTCGCCATCATCGTTGGCATCGCCGTCGGGCAGACCGCACACCACACGTTCCGCTACCTCAAACAGAGCGGTTCCGACAGCGCGCCGACGACGGCCGACTTCCACGCAAGGCCCGCCCGCGTCACGATGATGGTTCAGCCATCTCAGCGCGGCGAAGTGGCCGTCATGGTAAGAGGGCGCGAACGATTCGTGCCCGCCCGCCCAAAGCATCCAGACCAGTCCTTCAACGTCGGCGACGCCGTCGTGATCGTCTGCTATGAAGCCGGCACCGCCGACATCATCAGCAAAGAGGAACACGACTTCGTCGCCAACAAACCGATCGGAGAATCATCATGACCATGATCATCGCACAAAATGGATGGCAAGCCGGTTTCGCCATCGGACTTGGCGCGCTCTTTTTCATCGTGGCCTTTCTCGTGCTCGTGGCCAAGTTCATGGTCGTTGGAAATCCGTCGGAACTGCTCGTCATCAGCGGCAAGAAATCAGGTGGGATGGGCTACCGCACACTCATCGGCGGGCGCACCGTCGTCATCCCGATCATCGAGAAGGTCGCGCGACTCTCTCTGCGCAACATGCAGGTAGGCCTCGAAGTGAAAGCGCAATCCGGCGGCGGCAAGATGATCCCGATCACCGTGACCGGCGTCGCCAACGTCAAGGTCGCATCCGATCCGGAAATCCGCGGCAGCGCCATCGAACGTTTCCTCGGCCAACCGCAGGTCGAGATGGAACGCGTCGCACGGGAGACACTCGAGGGCGGCCTCCGCGCGGTCATCGGCAAGATGACGCCCGAAGAAATTGTCGAGGACCGCGATAAGTTCGTGGCCACCGTGATGAACGAGGTCAGCGACGACTTCCGCAAGCTTGGTCTGGTCATCGATTCGGTCAACATCCAGAACGTGCATGACGAGGATCAGTACCTCGACTCCATCGCCCGCAAAGCGTCGGCCGAGGTCCGTGCCAACGCACGCCAGTACGAAGCCCAGCGCAAGTCCGAAGCCGACATCAAGGAAGCAGAAGCCGATGCCCTCGCCAGACAGGCACGCGCCGAACGCGATGCCGAAGCCAAGTCCGCCGAAGCAGCCGGCTTCCAGAAATCAGAACAAGCACGACTCGAAGCCGAGAAAGCCATCGCCGAGTCCAACAATGCCCTCCGCATCAGAAAGGCCGAACTCGCCAGAGAAGCTTCGCTCAAGGAGGCCGAGACCCAGACGGCTGCCGCCAAAGCAGAAGAAGCGCGACTTCTCGCCACCGAGGTCAAACACGCCAACGCCGATCGCGATGTTGCCAAAGCAAAGGCCGAAGGTGCCGCCGCCAAGATCCTCGAGGAGGGCAAGGCCCGCGCCGCCGCCATTCAGGCCATCGGACAGTCCATCCAGAAACACCCCGATGCGCTGAAGGTCATGCTCACCGAAATGATGCCCAACATCGTCAGCGAGATGACCCGCACCATCGCCAACGTGCAACTCGGCGACATCACCGTCATCGATTCAGGCGACGGCCAAGCCATTTCCGGCGCCGCCATGGGAAGGGCACGCATGTTGGCCGACTCACTCGGCACGATCGAATCCGTACTCGGCATCGACCTGCGCGACCTGACGCAGAACATCGCCGCCAACATGACCACCAAGAACGGCATCGGCTCAGCGGACAATAACGCAGGTGATGATGCTTGATTGATTTCGGTTGAAAATGGCGAATTGTGAAGCGTCAGGCGGACGGTGTCGGCCCTGGTGTGCGGCGCTCAAAAAGGAGTGAACACCACACGCCAACCCAGTACGTACCCCACGCAAACAGAATCGCGAGAATGGCGGACACCGAGACCGTGACCACGGACGCCAGCATCCCCACGCCGGCCAGCACCCCTTCACCGCCGGCCAACTCCTCGACCAGTTTGAACACGTCGTCCGACCGCATCGCCTCGCACACCGCCGCATCGAGATAGCCCGCCGACATCCCGATACGCGTGGCCACGATCGACCCCATCTCGAAGTAGTCACCCGGCAGATTCGTCAGTGGTGCCAACCCGACCACCAGCGAGATGCCGAAGATGATCGCACTCCGCCGACGCGCCGCCAGCTTCAGCAATGGAATCCCCGGTATGATCGACAGCACGAATGGCCCGAAATCCGTGGCCAGATACACAAGGTCCGACCCACCGGTATCGAACCCGGTCAACTGCCCCGCGTACTCACTGCCCGGCTTGACGAAGTCGAACACCTTCGCCAGCAGCGTTCCGCCATACTTCGCGTCAAGCTGCAACTCCGTCACCGTCCCGCCGGTCAACACGCACCCAGCCACATGCAGCAACTCATGAATCGGCACGTAGATGAACCACGTGATGACAGCCGTCAGCACGATCGCAAACGCCATCATCCCCCGCCGCTCATGACCCACCAACTGCCGCGCCAACCCGTCCGCGAGGTCATAGATCGGCTCAAGAAAAAAACGCTGCACACCGCGTCCCCGCGGCCCGGGAGCGAGAGTCCCTTTTTCCTTAGTATCCACCATATCCGTAAGTATCAGCCGCTTCCGTCAACTTCGCCACCACTGCCGCCGCAGCCACCGGCACCACGACAAGGCCCATGCGAATTGCAAACCCCAGCCAACCGGTGCGTCGGCGCAGGAACGTCAATTCCGATGCAAACCCCAATACCGGTCCCGCCAGCACCATCATCGCCACGTACCACTTGAAATCCAACGCCGTCAGATAGCCACTCGCCAAGAGATGTCCGATCATGACAGCCAACACCGTCACCGCACCGTCGAACCAGCGCGCCTCCTTCCGCCACAGCGTCACCAAAAACACCCCGCCAAGCGCCGCCGCCAATCCACCAGCCAACTGCCCATACGACGCCGTCCCCGACAACACCAGCACGCCGCTCATCACCGCCACGAACATCCCATACGTCACCACGAACGACCGCCCAGGCCAACGCATTGCCTGACCGCGCAGGCACAACCACAGCCCCGCAATGACCGCCGTCAATCCCGTCAACCAGTATGTCGCTTCCGTGGACTCCCACGTATGCTCGCGAAAACTCCGCGTCATCATCCAGATGGCCGCAAACCCAACCCCGATCGCCCCCAACCACTGCATCCACCACGCCCGCAACCAACGCGCACTAACCGCCCCCACCAACCCCGCCGCGACAGCCACGTACGGCACCACCTGTGTCGAACCCAGCGGCGGAACCTCAGGCCAACCCTTGATCAGCACATAGCTCGCCCCAGTTCCAACACCCAGCGCCAACGCCGCCGCCCAGCCAACATCGCGCTCCCCAGCCTTCCACATCCGCCCCAGCAGCAGCATCAACACCGCCGCGATCACCGCCGGCCCTGCACTTTGGATCACAATATCCATCGCCACCTCACCATGTCGTCGCCATCAACAAAACGGCTGCCCCGCGCATCCACGCGGGCCATCCGTCTTGAATCTCTGTCAGAGCAAATGCACTACCAACCTATTTCTTGTTGGCTTCGATGCTCACCTTCACTGTCACCTCATCGCCGAGTCCCTGCCCGACCATGTAGTTCATCCCGAAGTCGCTCCGCTTGATCACGAAGTGCCCTTCGAAACCGATCTTGTCGCCGCGCCCGGTCGACTTCGTGCCGACATGCTCCAGCTCGCACGACACGTCGTTCGTCTTGCCATGCATCTGCAGCTTGCCCGACACCATGTACATGTTCTCGCTCGTCTTCTTCACGTCCTTGCTCTTGAACGTGATCTTCGGAAACTCTTTCACATTGAAAAAGTCAGGACCCTTCAGATGCTTGTCCCGCCCACCATGAGCCGAGTCGATGCTGTCCGCCGCAATCTCGATCTCGAACTTGCTCTTCTCGGGGTTCGCTTCATCCCACTTGAGCTTGCCCTCGATCTTGTTGAACCGGCCATAGGCATACGCCACGTCCATGTGCTTCACACGGAACAGAACGGTCGTGTGGACACCATCCACTTCGTAACGATCCGCTGCCTGCACCAACGCGCCAGCAAACCCGAACATCAACAAACCGAGAACCATCTGCTTGCCCATCGCAAACTCCTTATCCGTGTCATCTTTCCAGGACCGATCCGCCCGCCAATCCCGCACCGGCCACGCGCCGTCCGGAGACACGGGCAGTATAGGCCAACACCCCCGAACCCGCCGCCCCGCCCCTCAAGTTACGAATACGAAACATTCCGCCGCGTGGCCCTCGTGTCAGCCCGTTTCGCGCGTACAATCCGGGGTTTCATGGACATCGAACCGCCCAAACCACATCCGCCCAACATCGCCGCCGCCTGCCGTCTGCAGCAGTCGCTCGTCGCCGGACTCACCATGGCGGTGCTGGCCGCCCTCGCCGCTGCCTACGTCGCCCGCCTCGAATCGCCGCCCCCGTCCGAGGGCAAGACCCCCATTCTCACCTACGTCGCCGTAGGCCACGGTGCGGTCGCCATCGTCATCGTCATGCTCGCGCCAGGCTGGGTCACCAACTCCGCCCGCCGCCGCATCGCCGATCATGCCCGCACGTCACCGACCCACCAAAAGCTCTCGACCCAGGATCAGCACAACCGCCTCAAGCTCCAACTCCTGCCCGTGTACACCACCCGGATCATCATCAACGCCGCCATCCTCGAGGGCGTCGCCATGATCGCCGTCGCCGCCTACTTCATCGACGCCCACCAACTTGCCCTGGCCATGGCACTCATCTTCGCGTTCTTCGTCGCCATCCAACTGCCCACCGTCGACCGCATCGAAACGTGGATGGACACCCAGATCCAACACATGCAATCACACACCGATCCATAAAGACCGACAACACCGGCACGCCAGCGCGGGTACAGTGTACATATGTAAGCATCCGTCCTGTAGCGTCATCCCTCGCAGGTGACGGGAAGGCAACATGCCCCGCATCGCATCAGAGACAACCGATGGCCACCCAAACTTCGACAGGTCGATACCAAACCGCCTCTTCCGCGCCCGAAGGACCCAACTCATCGGTGGCCTGCTCCTCGCCATCTCCTTCTTCATGCCGGCCATCAAGTCATGTGGCAAACCACTCACGCCCTACACGGAACTGACGAGCATCACAGCCAACATGAAGTCGCTCAGCGGTATCGCATTTGCATACACCCACTTCATCGCACCCTACGCCCTCGGTGTGGCCTTCGCATTGACCGCAATCGTCGCACTGCTGATCCGACGCCCCATCAGTTTCGAAGGCCGCATTTTTGCCGCCATTCTGTTGCCGGCAGTCGCGTCACACGCGTTCTACTGGACGTACGAAATCTTCGCGAGCAACACCACAAGGCATCTTGCGCCGGCGGTCATCGGCGCCATTCTCGTTCCGTACGCCACGATCGCACTCGCAAGAGGCCGACCCATGAACCTGCCCATCAAGTGCATCACGTCATGGGCCATCTTCGCGTGGTTCACTGCGATCCTCATCACGTCGCGCTCCTACTACGGCCTACGCATATCCGCCACCGGCGCCATCCTCATCGCCATCGGCACCTTCAGCGAACTCCGCGTAAGAACGCTCGCCACAATCGGCCAGACCCTCAAACACATCATCCTCTGCAACCCGACCCTGATCGACCTCGACCCCAACCGCTGCAACGAATGCGGCTACAACATCTCCCACCTCACCATGCCCCGCTGCCCCGAGTGCGGACTGCCCTTCTCAACACCCCCCGAACCGAACTTATAGGACGCACACCTCACACCCAAACAGACGCCCCGATCCCCAGCCCGCCCCGCTTCGACGCACTCAACTCTTCCCCCGCCCCCTTCCGATAAAATCACCGACAGGGACCGTCCAACATCGGAGCACACGGATGACCACCGCGCTGACCAACGTACTGCCCACAGGCACCGACGACCTCATTGCCGCTCGCCTCCATTACCACCCCGCACCCACACCGGTCGCCGTCCAGCCACGAAAACGCGCCAGCATGCGCCAGGAAGAATACGACCTGCTCGACACCCTCATCCGCGCCGAACAACCCCAACACACCCTCGAAATAGGAATGGCCAACGGCGGAAGCACCCGTGTCTTCTGCCAAGCAATCGTCGACACCGATGGAACGTCGCACACCGCCATTGACCCTTACCAGACACACCCTGACCACTGGGACTCCCAAGGTCTGCTCGAATTGCAGCTCGAAGAACTCGACCACTGCTTCGAGCTGATCGAAAAACCCAACTACCTCGCATTACCCCAACTGATTGCCGATGGCCGATCCTACGACGTGATCCTCATCGATGGCTGGCACTCGTTTGACCACACCCTGCTCGACATGTTCTTCGCCGACAAACTGCTCAACAATGGTGGCCTGCTCATCATCCACGACACCTGCATGCCCGCCGTCCACAAAGCCTGCCGCTGGCTCGAAACCCACAAGCCCTACAACCGCGTTTCCCCCGAACCGAAGGTCACGCTGTATTCACCAATCGCCCGTTTCGCCAAACGCATCGTCACAACCCTAAAGGGCCGCGCCGCCATCAACGACGCCCGCCGACGCCGCAACGATTGGTTCACCCTCGCCGCCTACCGCAAACAGGCCGACCACCTCATCCCCGACAACTTCCACGCCCCGTTCTGATCGACACGAATCGACCCCAATCGTTGATCACCGGACCGACGCACATCAGCGTCACCCTTCGTGCATCGTGTCCCGGCGCGCCGGGATGCCTCTGTGCCTCCTCCCAAACACCCACACCGCCCGCGTCAGCACCTCGTCCCCACAGCGAAGCTCATAAGAAAACGGATCGCCAACGCTGTATCCCGAATCGCCCGCCACCCGAACAGCCTCATCCCACTCCTCCCCCACAGCCGCCGTCTTGAACACCACAACGTTGCCACCACCCCGCAAATGTCGCTTCGCCAACGACAAACACTTCCCAGCCGCCCCCACCGCCTTGAACACCACCACATCAAACGATCCACCACGCCATTCTTCCGACCGCCCATGCTCCGCCTTCAGTTTCCGCAATCCCAACGCCGCCCCCGTCTCCGCCACAAACCGCGCCTTTTTGCCCGTCCCATCAATCGCAAACACCTCCCACTCAGGCTTCGCGATCGCCAACGGAATCGCCGGCAACCCCGCCCCCGTCCCGACATCCAGCACGCGCTTCACCGAAACGCCCGCACGCTCCGCCCACGCCACCACCGCCAATGAATCGGCATGGTGCTTCACGGCCACATCAACCGGCTCGATGATCCGCGTCAGATTGAATCTCTGATTCGCCGCGCACATCGCCTCACGATGACGCCACAACAGCCGCACCTGCTCATCGCTCAGCGACAGCCCCAGCGATTCCGTCCCCGCCAGCAACGCAGCCGCATATTCCTGATCCACCATCACGCCGCCCCATCCGCATACCGCGTCGGATCCGCCACCCCCGCCGCCGCGAACCCGTTCCTCCGCAGCACACAACTGTCGCACCCCCCACAGGCCAACCCATCCGCCGTCGGTGCATAACACGAATGCGTCAGCGAGTAATCCACACCCAGTCGCACACCCTCCCGAATGATCTCCGCCTTGGTCATCGCCATCAGCGGCGCATGCACGCGAAAAGTCCCACGCCCCTCGACCGCCGCAGCCGTGGCCACGTTCGCCAACCGCTCGAATTGCTCGACAAATGCAGGCCGACAATCCGGATACCCGCTGTAATCCACCGCGTTCGCACCGATGAACAGATCAAACGCTTCAATCACCTCCGCATACCCCAGCGCATGACTCAGGAAAATCGTGTTCCGCGCCGGCACGTACGTCACCGGAATCTCGGCCGACATCGCCGACTCATCACGCCCGACCGGCACGTCGACGTCATCCGTCAACGCCGACCCACCATAGATCCGCAGATCGATATTTTGCACCAGATGGTTCTCAACACCGATCGCGTCCGCCACCCGCTTCGCCGCCGCCAGCTCCACCTCATGCCGCTGGCCATACGCAAACGACAACGCATGAATCGCAAACCCCTGTGCCCGCGCCACCGCCGCCACCGTCGCCGAATCCAACCCCCCCGACAGCAACACCACCGCCTTGCGATTCGCGTCACCCATCAAACCGCCCCGAACGGATCGCCATCCGCCTCGCTCACCTCCACGCGCACGCCCTCCAGCATCCCTGCCAACCGCTCCGCCAACGGCCCCAACGCCGGCCGCTCACTCGCCCAATGCCCCAGCACGATCGCCGTCGCCCCCTGTCGCGCAATCGTCAAGGCATCGTGATGACGCATCTCCCCCGTCACCACCACATCCCCCTCGCCAATCCCGACCTTGAACGGCAAACTCCCCGCCGCCCCGACACACACCAACACCCGCCGCACATCGGCCTCAGCATCACCCACCAACTGCACGTTGACCGCCTTCGTCGCCCGCTTGAGCTTCCGCGCGAGCGCCTTCAGCGTCGTCCCCTTGCTCAACTCGCCGACCCGCCCGATCCCCCGCACCGGCTCACCCACCAGCGGATACACATCAAACGCCGGCTCCTCATACGAATGCGCCGCCCGAAGCGCCCCCACAACGGCCGGCAGGTCCTCCCGATCCGCCACCATCTCCACCCGAACCTCCTGCACCGATTCGTACCGACCCGCCAGCCCGATCGTTGGCTCCGTCCCCGCACCGCCCAGAAACGTCCCCGTCCCTGGAATCCGAAAACTGCACCGCTCGTAATCCCCGATCCAGCCAGCCCCCGCCTCGAACATCGCCCCCGCCACAACATCCGCCTCATCCGTCGGCACGAACACCACGATCTTCACCTGATGCTCTTCGGCAAACAGATACTCCATCGGCTCCGTTTCCTTCACCCCGCACAACTCAGCCAGCACATCATTCGTCCCGCCCTCAGCCGCATCCAACGCCGTGTGCATCGAGTACACCGCGATCCCGTTCGCAATGCACCGAAACATCAGCCCATCCGTGCCATGTCCTGGCACCGTCAATCGCGACACCGGCTTGAACAACGTCGGGTGATACGCCATCACGAACTGCACACGCTTCTTGATGGCTTCCTCCACCACCGCCGATGTCATATCGATGCACAACAGCACCCGCTCAACAGCCGCAGACCGATCTCCCGCCAACAACCCCACGTTGTCCCAATCCTGCGCCAACCCCAGCGGCGCCACATGCCCCATCACATCACACACGTCCGCCACCAACATCGCCGTCGTCGCCCGCCGCTTAGCCATCCGTCCCGCACTCCTTCGCTACCATGTCCCGAAAACCATCCATCAACCGCTTCGTCACAGCACCAGGCTTGCCGTCACCGATCGTCCGCTTCTCCACCGCGATCACCGGCATCACGCACATGATCACGTTCGTCAGAAACACCTCGTCCGCATCCAGCAGGTCATCGATGTTGATCGCCCCCTCCTCCGCCTTGATGTCATGCTGCTCACACAGATCCAACACCGCCGCCCGCGCCACCCCCGGCAACACCGGCGTCTCAAGCCCAGCCGTCTTCACCGCACCACCCTTCACCACGAACACACTGCTGATCGACCCCTCCGCCAACAAATGTTCATGCGTGAACCACAACGCCTCCTCGCACTTCAACGCCCGCGCATCCCGCAACGCCATCAACCGCGGCAGATAGCATGTCGACTTATGGCCCGCCAACGGATCCATGTTCGACTGCCGATAACGCGAAATCGCGACGGCCACACCATTCTCATAGAACTTCTGCGGATACGCAGACAACGGCGACACCGTCGCACACACCGTATGACGCACGCCCCCCTCATCCCCTGCCCGCGCCGCCGCCAGCATATCCCCCGCCGTCACCGTCAGCCGCACCCGCGCCTCACGCAATCCGTTCCGCTCCAGCAATTCCCCAAGCGCCCCCTGACCCGGCAGCTCATCCACATCCACCGGCGCGATCAACCTCTCCGCCGACGTGCACAACCGACCCACATGCTTGGCCAACCGAAACACGTGGCCACCTTCCGCCCGCATCGTTTCGAACAAACCCGCCCCGTGCAGAAAACCACCGTCATGCACCCCGACGCGTGCATCCTCCGCCGCGACAACCTCGCCATTCAACCACACAAACTGACTCACGCCGTCCGCTCCTCTTCCACCCGCACACTGTCACCTTTCAACGCCCGCACCATCCCCGCAATCTTCGCCTCCACCTCCGCCCACTCATCATCCGCGTCGCTGTCCGCCGTGATCGCCCCACCACCATACACATGCACCCGCCCCGCCTCGACCACCATCGTCCGAATGGCCACGTTCATCACCAGCGACCCGTCACCCCCGATCATCCCGATCCCCCCGCAATACACGTCCCGCCGCCCCACCTCCAGCTCATCAATGATCTGCATCGCCCGAATCTTCGGACAACCGGTGATCGACCCGCCCGGCAACGTCGCGCGCAGCAGATCAGACCAATCCAACCCCGCGCGCATCCGCGCCGAAATCGTCGACACCAGATGGAACACCGTCGGATGCTCCTCGATCTCCGCCAGCGCATCCACCCGCACACTCCCCCACGCCGCCACACGCCCCAGATCATTCCGCAGCAGATCGACGATCATCGTCAACTCCGCCAGATCCTTCTCACTCGTCTCCAAAGATGCCCGGTTGGCCGCATCCAGCACCGCATCCCCCGTACGAGGCTTCGTCCCCTTGATCGGACGCGTTTCCACCCGACCATCCGCAAGCCGCAGCAACACCTCCGGCGAACTGCTGCAGATGCACGCATCCCCCACCTTCAAAAACGCCGACATCGCGCCACCATTCGTCCGCCGCAACCGACGATACACCGTCAACCCATCCGCCACGCACGCCGCCGAAAACCGCTGCGTCAGATTCACCTGATAGATGTCCCCCGCCGCGATGTGCGCCTGCGCCTTCTCGACCCGCTCCACATAGGCAGCCCGCGACAAATCCCCCACCAATTCCTCCGCCACCGGCACATCCCAATCGATCACCCCCGGCTCGCGCGCATCAGCCAGCAACCCGACAAGCCGATCCACCCCCGCCTCGTCCCCCGAGACAGTCCAAACCTGCTCGACATGATCAAACACCGCCACCGCCGGATAGCACCCGAACCAAACATCCGGCACCCCCAGCCCCCGACCATGCCGCGACCCAACCCCCTCCAACGCCGCCCCAGCCTCATACCCCACATACCCCATCCATTGTGGTCCCCGCGGGTGGCCCATGTCTTCAGACGTGGGGGACTGATTTATTTTTCCCGGGTGGCCCACCGCCTTCAGCGGTGGGGGAGTTGATTCCACGCTTTTCTGTAGCGCCACCCCTTGTGGGTGGCGGGAGTGCTCACGACGTTCCCCGAGCCCACGGGTGTCCCACGTCTTCAGACTTGCGGGACCGATTTTCTCCCGCAACCCATCCAACCACCCCCCATCGACCACCCCATCAAACCGAACCTCATCCACCGGCTCACACCCCAGCACCGAAAACCGACCATCCCGATGCCCGCTCGCCGTACTCTCCAGACAAACCGCCCCCCGCTCCGCCGCAAACCGACAAACCGCCGCCTCCACGCTCGGACCGCCATCCAAACGCCGCACAACGCCCGATTCACCCGCCTCACGCCTCATGGGCGGCCATCATAAACCCCAAACCACCCCACCCCAACTCAAGTACGTCCGAAAACCCTTCGATATCCAACGCATCAGAACCGTTTCGACCGGCCAGCAGTCGCCCGGAGCGGCCCGCAGCCGTGTCAACGTAAATGCACCCGGTAGCGCCACCCCGTTGTGGGTGGCGGGAAGGCAGCAAAGCGCGACCCAACCCGCGACCCTGTAAGGATCACGCATCCCCATGGCATCCATCACCAATCTGTTGAAACGAAAACGCCAGCCATCCCCCCAACCATTCAACCCCACCGACTACTGGGAATCGCGCCACCAGAAACTCGCCGGCTCCCTCCGCGCCGTCGGCAGCATCGAACTCACCGACGACGAAAACGCCGACCAGTACACCACCAAAGCCAACCACCTGCTCGACCTGTTGGCCAACCTCGCCCCCGACCCGTCAACCCGCACCCTCCTCGACGCCGGCTGCGGCACAGGCCAACTCACCCGCCACTTCGCCGCCGCAGGCTACCAGACCACCGGCGTCGATTTCTCCGAAACAGCCATCACCCAGGCTCGCCGCAACGTCCCCACCGCCACCTTCCACGTCAGCCCCCTGCCCACCCTCGACCTGCCCGGCAAACCGTATGACATCATCACCATCTGCGACGTCCTCATGCACCTCGTCACCGACGACGACTGGCAAAACGCCCTCACCGCCCTCGCCACCCACCTCGCCGAAGGTGGCCACCTGATCATCATGGACTACTTCCCCGAATCCCCCGAATAGACCCCCGCCCACTTCGCCCCCCGCCCCCTCGATCAATACGAATCCACCCTGAAATCCCTCAACCTCACCATCCAAGCCCAAACCCAACTCCACCTCCCCACCGAAAACGTTGTCAAGGACATCGTCATCATCCGGCTGTAGGGCAGGTGCTCGCACCTGCCGTCATGGTTGCTGTTCCCGGCTTCGTGTGCCCACGCATTGATGTGAGGTGCGATTGATTCATCTGCGCATACGGGTGCTGACAGCGAGAGTGGCTTCTCTCGCGACGTAAGTTCAATATGGAGCGAGTATCAACTTAGAAGCGGTTTCATAACTTGTTGAGCGTGATCATGAGGCAGGCGACGTGGATAAAGGCTTGGTACATTTCGACGTGCCGCTCGTGACGAATCAGCA
>JANQQK010000012.1 GCA_028289375.1 Phycisphaerae bacterium
GCCTCTTCAAACCGGCGACCGCCTCGGGGTATCCGGGGATCTGCTGGAGCGCACGTTCGTAGAGCTGCTTTGCGTCGCCAAACTTTCCGGCGTCGACCATCTCATCCGCACGACGGGTTAGCGATGCGGCCCGCAAGGTGCGCAACTGATCCATCTGCGCATCGGTCAACCCCGTGTCCGTCTTTGCGGCGGGGGAGGGGGCTGCCGGTTGCTTGTCCATGGACGCGAGCATGCGCTCCGCGCTCGACTTCGTCTCGGTCGCGGCGAACTTGTTGTCCATGATGTCATTCAGGATGCGTCGGGCATCATCCACACGGCCCTCGGATTCCGCCAGCCGCGCCGACTGCAAATCCTCGTCCGACTTGCGCTGCATCGAAACTGCCAGCCCGGATCGCTGCAAATACTCGGAATGACGCGAGCGGTCAGCCGACGTCAGATCACCGGCTTCGATTTGCTGCAGCGCGTGCTGTGCGCCGACGTAGTCGCCTTCATTGAATCGCAAAATGGCAGACTCGAGCGCGTCTGTGGCAGATGCGTCCGCATTCTGGGCCATCGCAACCGTGGGAACGAGCAAGGCGGCCAACAGGGCGGTGCACACGACCAAGGCCTGCCGCATCGACTTTCCGTACTTCAAGGGATGTCCTCCTTCGCACCACGCGTCGCGGTACGTCCATCTCCGTCAGGCGGTTGGGTTGACGCCCGGATCAACAGGCGGCACAGGCCTGTTGCGCAGGGGATCGCCATTCCTGCATAGAGTGCAAAGTCTAGTTGTCGCGGTGGCAGCCCGCAACCCCGTTTTTGAGGGTTGTCACAATTGGGAGAAACCGGGTAAGGCGTGTCGCGTCGCTACCGACGCGGGGCTTCAAACACCAAGCTCTTGTAGCGTTTGAAGGCGTCGCTTTTCTTGTCGACTTCCAGCACGCGTTTGCTCAGTTCACCGGTTCGCGTGTCGACGTAAATCATCGCGATGGTGGGCTCGGCCGGCTGGATTTCGTAGGTGTTGCCGCGTTGGCGTTTGTTCGGGAACGTGTAATCCTCGATGATGTCGATCACCGTGGCATTGGTGTCGTACGCGACCTCGGGACGGTCCGGGGTGCCGTCTTGCAGGACACGCACCGCATGTCGCGACCTGCCCGCGATACGGTCGCCGACGTTGACGTTCATCGAGTGCTTGGTCCAGACGCCCTCAAACCACTTGAAGACCGTCACCTTCGGGCTGATGCCGGAAAAAGGGCTGCCCGACGTCAGGAAAAACACGGTATCACGCGGAATGAAAACGTCATCCGACGGTACGGACCACGCGCCAACGACCTCCATCCGCTCGGCATCATCCGCATTGTCCAGGTCCTGTGGCTGAGCACAGTAACGATTGAACAGCCGCACCCGCATGCGGTACTGATAGGTCTTGCCGGATTCGGCGCCGCCGTTGAGCGGCAGCGTCGCGTCGTGTGCCCACACAACCTGGAAACGCGAACGAGGCCGATCGACTTCGTCGGCGTCACCATCATCCACAGGAGCCTCCTCGGGGAGTCTTCCACGATCCTCATCGCGCTTGCCCTGGTCGGCGTCTTGGATGATCTGTTCAGCCGCGGTTTTGTCACGCTGTGTGGCAGCCTGATTTGATCTCGCCATACCTGCCAAGCGCTTCGCCTCAGACCATCTGCGTCCATCGACCGCAGCTCGGGCATCCCGAAGCAGGCCGGCGATGATCTCCTTGTCGGATTTTTCTTCCGGCTCGGTCGCGTCCTGCAGGTCGGCGATGCCGTAATCACGTGGCTCGCACTCGTCATCGGGCGGGCACAACTCCAGATCAAGATCGCGCACGTTCAGGTCGGCGTAACCGGGCATCGCCCAATCGTCGCCGAACAGAACCGGCGGCATGAGTGGTCGAATCAGGTGCACTTGCGCCTCGCGCACGAGATTGAAATACTCACGCACCGTGTCCTGTGTCCGAATCGTGGGAAGCGGTCCCTTTCGGGTCTGCTCGATCACGATCTCCGGCGGTGCAGGTGGGACAAGGGGTCGATACGTGATGACATCCACCCAGTCGCTGTAGGCGCCACTGGCGAGCTTCTCCCGACGTTGCAAATCCACACCGATCACGTACGGGTTGCGCTTTCCGACCTTGTACCCAGCGTTCTGGAATGCATTGATCTGACGCACCTGATCGAAGCGGGCGGACACCGTCACCCAGTTGACATCCTGTGTGCCCACTCCGACCGCGTCCTGATTTGACTTGCCGAGGACCTGCGGCAGCGGCGGGTCGATGCTCGAACGACCGAATGTCACCTGAAGATCTTCCACCGCGATCACGTCGGCCAATCGCAATTCACCCGCCACCGGCGTCCACTTGACCTCCGGGACGGGCGGCAGCCATGGTGCAGGCGGCTTGGTTGTCGGACTCAGGTTTGCGTAGTCAATCGGGCTTTTGGCAGATACGAACTGCTCGACAAGCGGCTCGATCTCGGCCTCCTCGACCTTAACGCCGTTCATTCGGGTAAGCAGACTTCTGGCTTCATCGAGAACGCGATTGTCGATGGTCTCCGGGGTCACCTGTTCGCCGCGGAGATCGACGGTATTGGGCGTCGACACGAGAAACATCACAATCGCCCCGACGAGTATCAACCCGCACAGACCGAGGACACCCTTTTCCACATGTCGCTCAATGATGTTGATCGATTGCTTGGCCATGAGCAGTTCTTCTTGTTAGTCGGATCCCTGAGTTTCTGTCATCTTCCGCCCCGGCCTCTTCGACCGCCGCGATTGCCGGCACCTTGACGCCCAGTGGTCGACGGAGCGGCCTTTTTGGGTTCTCGATCGGGACATTTCTGCTTGATGCGTTCGAGGACCTCATCGGGCATCATGCACCGATACAGGTCGCCGAAAAATATAGTCTCAAAATCCAGCACGGCCGTGACCGCCGGATCTGATCCGTAAATACGCCCCTCCATCGCGAGGTTTTCAAACTTGTCGCGATCGTAGACATATTGCGAATTCAGCAGCGAATGGAAACGGTTTTTGCACAGTTCATCGATGATCGTCGGCAGCTTGCGGGAATCCACGACCAACTTCAATGTGAACTGCACCACCTCATACAACGACTCGCTTTCACTCCCGGTGAAGACCGTTTCCGGATCAGCCGGCGGCAGTACAGGATTGTCACCCGCGAGCGATGGAGCCTGACTCCGGCGCTGTCCCATTCGTTCTGTGGGCAGATAATCCGAAACCCGGATCGAAATGAGTTCCTTGACCGGCAGCGTCGCCACCCAACCACGCTCACCGTCTGCTTTCAGCGCTTCAGCACTCTGCTCGTTGATACGGGCGATGGACGCAACAATGTCCTGCTGAATCCAAAGTGACACCTGCGCATCCCACATGTCCGCCAGATTCGGCGTCACGTCTTCGTAAATCTCCGTGCGCTCGTCGAACGCTTCACGGGACGCATAGCACTGGATCTCGCGTGCCCGACGAATAGCCGCCCGCGTCGCAGCGGATTGCATGGCCTCCTGCGAAGTGATGAGGCCCGAGGCGTGCGGTGGTTCGATCTCCAGGTCATCGGTCAAATCGGAAGACTCCGATCCGCTGTCGTCGAGGATGCTCATCTGATGGCGGCGCTCATCCTCCATCTCTTCCTGCATGCGTTGAATATCAATGTCGCTTGGCGGTTCGCCGGCTTTGAGAGCGTCGATCATCTGAATGAACGCATTGGCGTAGATGTCGGGAAACTGGAGCTTTCCGTCGCGTGTCGGCTCGGGGAAGAACTGCTCGCCCGATGGGGGCGGTAGGGGTTCATACTGATTCAGAGCGTGCGCTTCCTTGAGCAACTCCTCATACATCGCCTTGACGGTTTCGACGCGTTTCTTCTCCGCGTCGATGGTCTTGTTGTTCACGGGCCTGCTGATTTGCGCGCCGAATTGATTGTACAGGCTGGCGATCTGGTCCAGTTCGGACTTGACGTCGTCCATGGCGCCAACGCCCATCACACCCATGACGATTGCCCCGATCGCCACCACACCGCAGACAATGTTGAAAACGTGCTTCTTGAGCACCGTTACTATGGTCTTGAGGATGTTCTTCATGCCACCGCCTTCATCAGCCACCACGCGTGGCAGCCCGTTTCATCGCTTTTACGGGTTGCCCGTTGTCGTATTCCCGGCTGGATCATCCTTCTTCTCCTCAACTGGAAGATCCTCCAGGACGACGTCCAACTCCAAACCAAAGACCCAATCATTGTCCATCGCCTCATCGGTCACGGGATCGACAAATTTGGCGTCTGATGACTTTGGCGTCGGTGTCGTCGGCTTCTTGCCGCGACCACCACGTCCCTTGCCCCAGCCACCTCGTGTAGTCGATGTTGATGCCCCGGACTTCTTGCCCTTTTGGGGCAGCTTTCGGCCACTGGCGAACACGACCCGATTGATAAAGAACCCGGTCCCGGGCTGACGGCCCGTTTCGAGCAACGCGTCGCGGAACTTGTCTGCAGCGAATCGAATGGTCTCTTCGTGCGGCGTGCGACACTCGAGCTTGACGTGGAACCCAGGCCGCTTCGCATTGCCCTTGGGCTTGATCACTTGGGGCGCGTCCGCCTTGAGAACCATGTCCTCCATCTCGACCTCGTCGATTTCGGCGTGGTAGGTCGATTCAAACCGCTCGATGAAGACTTCCTCACGCCGTTCACGACGCAGCACACCCGACCGGTCTGTTGTGACAGCGTTGATGTAGCTGTCGACATCGGTCACGTCACTGACTTTGTCGCTCGTTTTTGGAAGCGCGGCATGAATGGACGCGAGGATTTTGGGCCAAACCGCCTTGTTGCGCTGCAACTGGATGAGTTGCTCGCACTTTTTCTTCTCGTCCAAACCCTGCGTTTTGAAGGTGCTCAGCTCTTTGCCAAATGTCTTGGATACCTGCAGGATCGTGTTCGCTTCCTCACGCGGTCGCAGACCACCGGTGACGCCGGTCTGGAGGATCTGCGTAGCACGATCAAGGTTGACCGGTGGCGGTGTGTTGCCGGCGTTGGCCTGAAGCGTGCCCATGTCGGACGATTGCCGGAACCAGACGATTCCAGAGGCCAACAACAGACACGCCGCCGACGCCGCAAAGAACGGCTTTTTCTTACGCCAAACGACCTGTTTGACGATTTCACCGGGCAGCAGGTTGCTGCTGATCGCCGACGTGCCCGGCTGCGACTTGGTGTGCTCCAACCCCTGCAACGCCAGCCCATAGGCGACGATGTACGGGGACATGTTTTCCTTAAAATTCTCGGTGTCGCGCACGTCCACGACATTCGCGTTGGTGAACGTCATGGGCCGTTCAACCGGAAGTTGCAGGTTCTGCTGCAGATACTTCTGAAGCCCGGGCAATTCGAATGCGTTGCCCAACCCAAGAATTCGCACCAGTTCCGTATCACGGTGCGTCGAGCGGTAGAACCCGAGCGACCGTGACAATTCCTGAACCAGCTCAGCGAACACGGGGCGCATCGCCTGGAAGATCTGGCGTGCGTACTTGCTCGTCGCCGCCGTGCGCTTGAGGTTTTCTGCCTTGGAGAAGGTGAGCTTGAACGCCTTGACGAGAACGTCCGTGAATTTGTTGCCCCCGAGCGGGACGGTTCGCGTCCACAGGTTGTGGTTCGTGGCCACGATCAGGTCGGTGTTTTCCGCACCGAGATCGAGGAGCACGCTGGCTTCCTCGGTCAGGCGACCCTCGAAATGGAGGGCATTGTAAAGTGCCAGCGGAGAGGACTGCACCACGATCGGTTCGATACCTGCCCGCTCAAATGGCAGCAGGTAGTCGCGAATCAACTCCCGCTTCATCGCGAAGATGCCGACCTCGACGTCGGGCGAATCCTCCTCCTGGAACGTCTGAAAGTCCCAGATGACTTCGTCCAGATCAAACGGAATCTGCTGATCGGCTTCATACCGAACGATGTCGGGGATCTTTTTGGGCTCGACCGGCGGCAATTTGCTGAATCGGGCGAGGGTGTGTTGGCCGGGGACGCCGACGACCACCTTATCCTTGGAAATATCGTTGCGGGCGAGGAATTTCTCGATGGCCGACGAGACCACCTCGTGGCGGTCGGTGTCGGGTTGAGAGAGCATTTTGGCGTGTTCGATGAGTTCCTGACCGACGATGTCGACCTTTCCGTCGGCCCCGGGGCGCAGCTTGATCGCCTTCAGCGAGCAACGCCCAAGATCAATCCCCCAGATTGCGGTTGCACCAGCCATTCAACGCCTCCTGAAACGCGCATAAGGATCGCCTGCACCGGCCAGCGGTCCTGTTGCGGCCAGAGTATGGTGCATGCGGGCGTGGGTGTAAAGCCAGCCTGATCGCGGGTGCTTCCTGCTCGGGATGTGGGAAAACGCAGCCCGAGCGCAGGCCACCCTTTCTGACTGATGCTTCTCTGTCGGTTATCAAAAATCCACTCAAATCCCTCCATTGAGGCAGGTTTTGACATCGGTTTTCGTAGCGAGGATTGAACCAAGGCCGTTGCAACTCGCTCCGTTGACAGGGCGACCGGGCGGACAACAATCAGCGACGGTCAACGCAAGACTCCACTGGAAGGCGATCACCATGAGCAGCGAACCGCTTCGGATTCACGTCACCAACGACATGATGTTCTTTGAGAATGGCTACACCGTTTCATTCCGCGACGGCGGGGCGTGCTGGATTATCGATCCGGGACCGCCGCCGCAGGCTGATCAGATCGTGGCCTACGTGAAGGAACATGACCTCAAACCCGAAGCCGTTGTTCTGACGCACGCGCACGCCGATCACATCGCCGGTATCGATGACTGCCTGGACCAGTTGGGAGAGATGCCGGTCTTTCTTGCTGAGCAAGAGTGGCCGATGCTGACCGATGGGCATCAGAATCTGTCGACCAATCTCGGGGCTCCGCTGGTTGTGGCTGCCAAGGACGTTCGGCCGTTGAATGTCGGTGACACCCTGTCGCTGGCGGAATCGGTTTGGGAGATCGGCGACGTATCAGGGCACTCGCCGGGTGGTCGAAGTTTGTACTGTGCCGATCTGGGGATCGTGTTCGTGGGCGATGCGTTGTTTCAGGGCAGCATCGGGCGAACCGATTTCCATCATTCCAACCATGACCAACTGATCGGCAACATCAAGAACACGTTGTTCGCGTTGCCTGACGACACCCGCGTGCTATCGGGACATGGTCCGGAGACGACAATCGGCGTCGAGAAGGCAAGCAACCCGTTTCTGATGGGCATCTGACGAGCGGCGTGGCAGAGGCACTGAGCAACGTGGGCGTGGTCATTCCGGCGCTCAACGAAGCGGACAATCTGCGTACGCTCCTTCCGACTCTGAATTCACTGAATCCGGGACAAATCGTCGTCGGTGATAACGGATCAACGGACGGGAGCGGGGACGTTGCCCGAGAACTTGGCGCGACGGTGGCCGACGCTCCGGTTCGTGGATATGGCGCGGCCTGCTGGTGTGCGATGGAGAAGCTGAATGACCACATTGACGTGGTCGTGTTCGTCGACGCTGATCAGGCTGACGATGTCACGCTGCTGCCTTCGCTGGTGAGGCCTATTTTGCAGGACGAGGCTGACCTGGTCATTGGAACGCGCGTCGGCGCAATGTGTGAATCGGGCGCGATGTCGTTGCCACAACGTTTCGGCGATCGACTGGCAACATGGCTGATTCGCGTGGGCTGGGGTTTTCGTTTCGGGGATCTTGGTCCATTCCGCGCGATCCGGCGGTCATCGCTTCACGCAATCGGAATGCGCGATCGTGCGTTCGGGTGGACGATTGAAATGCAGATTCGGGCGGTGGAACTGGAACTGCGTATCTGGCAGCTTCCAGTGCCGTACCGTCGACGACGTGGAAAGAGCAAAATCAGTGGCACTGTTCGCGGTGTCGTGTTGGCGGGGTATTGGATCCTGACGACGTGGGCTCGCCTGTGGTGGACGCGGTCGGCCAGAATCTGACATTGCGTGCGATGGTAGGTCGACGTACGACCGAATCGTGCGGTGAACGACGCAACCCGAGCTCTGGTCGCGCATCGGCATTGACGTTCATTGGTTTTGATTGAGTCGTGTGGGCCATGCGAATTCGCATTGTTGCCGGAACTTCGCATGCCACGATCCTAACGACTGGCTTGACACGGGGTTAGGTGTCCGATTCAATTCAAGCTGAAAGTTGTGACTGATCGCACATCGCGTGGCGATGGCAGGGTCGCATCTCGTTGTGATGTGAAAGAGCAAACGGCATGATGAATCGATGGAAGCGGATGGTGGGCGTGATGTTGTCCGGCGGGCTTCTGTTCCAGATGGAAGGGTGCGTGGTCGACCCCGACATTCTCCTGCGTGCGGGTCTTTCGGTCGCGACGGACCTGTCGGTGTTCCTGCTGGAGAATCTGGCAGCCACCCTTTAAGGCGGTTTTTGGTATTCGGCGCGGTGGGAGCTTGATGAGCATGAAGAGAACATCACGGGCATTCAGGCGTGGGATTTTGCTTTCATCGCTGGCGGGTCTCTGCCTTTCGGCAGGGCCTTGCGGCATCACGACGTTGCAGTTCAACGAATTCGTTCAGTCGACGTTCATTCGGACGGCTGTGACGACCTTTTTCTCAATCGTTGAAGCTGCGACCATTGATCAGGCCGGCGGATAGCGCGTCGGGCGACGGCATCATTCGACGATTCGGTCAACAGGATTGGGCATGCGACAACTGGTACGGATTGCGACCTTTGTGCTGGCGGGTATCGCCGTGTTTGCGATGCCATCCGTCGTCATCGCGCAGGAGGCCGAAGCGACGGCAGCTGTGTCGGATCAACCTGATCCCGACATCCTCATCGATCTTCACAGCGGTATCTTCAACTACCTTCAGGGGTACCTCGATACCGATGAATTCTCCTATTACAACGAAGCGATCTCGCTGTTCGACTCGGTCCTCGAACGCGATCCGGGCAATCGGATGGCGCTGTTGTTTCGCGCGTTGTGCCATGGTCGTATCGGGTTGGCTGAGCGTGAAGCGCGACTGACCGCAGAGGATGAGCGGTCTCGCATCGATGAGACGATCAGGATCCGGGAGAATCCGGAGCTTCGCGATGAATATGAACAGGAGATGGCCGACTGTGAAGCGAAGCTGGCCGACCCCGATCTCGAGCCGTCCGAACGAAACATCATTCAGCTGCGTCGAGATGAGCTTGATCCGCTGCTGATCTTCGATGACTTCAAGAAGGACGCCACGGTCGACGAGCTTCGCGAGGAGCGAAATGACGCTCAGCACCGAATGGTGGTTGTCTCGAAGCGCGAGCGGGCCAAGTACATTGACATGCTCAACGATCTTGAGCGATTGCTTGCGGTCGATGATCAACCTGAGACCGTCATTCGACTCCTGGAAGTCATCGCGCGCAGCAAAGTCGCCCGGCTCGATGAGGAAGAGGCTGTCCGCATCCTTGAAGGCGAGATGCCTGATGGGCTGGCGAGTGGACCGCCAGCCGCTCTGCGCGAAGCATCGGCGGCCGCCTTGTCGGATGCTGCGGCGATTCTCGAGTCTATTCAGTCAGAAGACATGCTGAATGAAGATTCGATACGCGCGAAGTTCTTTCTGGGCGTGATTCGCTACCGACAAGCCGTGCCGCGTCAGACCGAAGACGAACCGGTCAAGCGCGACATGACGTTGCTGGGTGAGGCAGAACGCATCATGACCGAGCTGGTCGATGAGCCGCTTGCCGCCGCCACATGGAAGAGTTACTCCGCGCTGTACCTGGGTCTGATCATCCCGATTCGCGCCGTGACCGAACCAACAGAGGCTGCGCGTGATCGCGCCTTGGATGAAGCGAATAGCCGGCTTGATCAGGCGGCTGCTCTGGATACGGTCACCCCCGATGACGGTCAGGAGTCCTACTCGGATAGCGGCGGTGCGATTCCGCTGGTGGTGAATCGGCAGCGCGCGGTGCTTCGCGAAGCGCGCGAACAGCCGGTCGCCAAACCACAGTACATCAATGATCTGCGTCTGACACTCAGTACGGGAATCAGCCGAGACTCGAACGTTGTGCTCCTTGGCGAACGTACCGATCTGCCGCGCGGCATCTCCGATGAAGAGGACTATGGATTTCGTCTCGGGTTTGCCGTTGATTACACTCTTGACCTCGCATTGATTGATCCAAGCCTCGACAAGTGGACGTTCGGTTTCCGGGGGCGGACGTCACAGCTGTGGCACGTCGAGATCGATGAATTCGATGAGCAGGTTTATGGTGGCAGCTTCGCGCTGCAGTATGAGCTTGCTCCTGAAGAGGGCAACATCGGGCCTGTCTACGCGCAGCTTCAATACGATTACGACTATACGCTCCTTGGTCGGGAACCCTTCCTGTCGACCAACTCGATTTCGCCGCGATTGCGGACCTACTGGGACGATCAGCGCGGCAATTCGGATTTGTACTTCCGTTTCGAGATTCGCGACTACGACGAGCCGCTCTTCGACAAGCGGTTCAATCGAGATGGTCATTACTTCCGCGTCGGAGTTTTCCAGAGTCACAAGATGTTCGACATGGCGCCGACCATTGAGAGTTGGGGACTTCCCGCTTGGGGTCATCAGAACGACGATGCGTTTGCTCAGGAAGATCCGGACTATCCTGGTCGCTACTTCACGCCGTTCATGGGGCTGGAGTATGGCTGGGATTCGACGGCGGGTGACGAATTCGACATGCGCTACTTTGAGTTCACGTTTGGCGCGATCGTCCCGCTGCCATATGGACTACTGTTTGATACGACCATCGATTTTACGTGGGAAGACTACCTGGCAGATGGCAGCCTGGTTGATTTCCATCGTCGTGGGCGCGAGGACTTCATTCAGCGGTATGAAGTCGGACTTTCGCGGACGTATGTTTTGCGTGAAGGTGCGGCGGCGAACCGGTACAATTTACCGATTGATCAGACCCTGATGACGATCCGGGGTTTTGCCGCGTGGACGCTGGACGACAGCAACGTGGTGGATCGGTTTGGTCAGGCGATTTTTGAGTATGACCGCGTCATTTACGGCATCAATGTCGCCTTCTCGTTCAATTAGGGTCTACCCCCTGCAGGTTAGGGTGATGATGAAACGCACGCTCATTTCGGCGACTCTCGTGCTTATCGGCTTGGCCGGTCCGGTTTTCGGTCAGTTCGGTGGTCCGGATATCCTCGGATTCGTGACCGTGCAAACCGGCGACGGCGCGACGCGCGGGCTTGAGGGGTCGGCATTTGACGCGCGGATGGAGTCCTTTTCGGACGCAACCCACGGCGTATCGGTCGGGGACGAGGTTGCCACAAATCGGGACGCAACTGCGGTGGTGACTCTGCCGGAATACGGGTCTATCGTTCAGCTAGACAGTTCCACTTTGATGACGTTGTCTGAAGATCGACTTGGAGGCATGGGTTTCCCAGCGACGGTCAGCGTCTCGGAAGGTTCGCTGACGGTGCTTCGCAAGTCTTCGGATGATCGCTGGATGGTGGTCTCCGGGGTAAATCGACGTGGTGCCGGATTTGTGCTGTTTCGGAAGGGATCGATCAGATTGACGGTGGATCGACGTGATATTTCCTGTCTCGCCATGTTGGGCGAGGTGATCTGGTTCGACGGCGAGTTGCCGGACGGACCGATCGTCGATGCCGATGGCGACATCACACTTGAGGGCGGGACGAACGTGCCAGCTGGTTCACGTGTGTCGGCAAGGCTTGAGGATGAACGGGTGTCTGCGGACCCCGCTGCGATCGGCACGACCTACGCCGGTCTGTTGAATTCAATAGACGAGTTCGGTGTTGATCAGAGCGGATTGTGGGTCGAACGTGCAGAGCAGGGCGATTTCACGCCGGTGCGCGGCTCATCGAGAGCGGCTGCTGAGGCGTTCAGTTCAGAGATTGGTGTATCGCAGTCGGCGTTCGATCAGCCACGAAGCGTGGTTGTGGCGCCGGCACCTGCGGTTCGCACTGTGACGGTTCGGACGACGAGTCCGTCGCAGACGTTGATTGAATCGGGCGTGCCATCCAATGTCGTGATTGGCCAGCGTTTGCGGCGTTCGCGCATCATTGGCAGTCCGGGGACGACGGGTCTTGGTTTGCGATTCAATCCAAACGCGGAGCAGTTGATTCGCCTGACGGGGGGCTCGCGGTAGGGGGCGTATTTCGTGTGCACCGATGCGGAGCGTCGCTGCGGAGTATTTCACCAGGTAGCATGGACGTATGTGGGAGGGGTTGTCGCCAGACGGCGGCGAATGTGAGGTATGCAGATGTTTGGCATTTCAACATGGAACGTGGGCACCAGGCTGATGAAACACTTGGCGGTTCTTGTGTGCGTGGTTGTCGCTGGCTGCGAGGTTCAGCCACCATTCGGCGCGCCGGTCCCTCCGGACGTGGACGGATCTGATATCCGCCCCGATGCCGTGATCGAGGCATTCATGTCGGCCGAGCGGAGCGTCGTGGTTCGCGACGATTCGAGCGAAGGCGGCAGCGAGGTCACGGTCGAGTCCTCGACGTGTGCAACCTATACGTGGCTATTCGAAGTGATCGAACGCAACGATAGTGGCGATATCATCTCACGCACGCCGTTGGCGCAATTGGGTCGGACGTTCCTCGATATCGAGACGCCAAGCCCAACGCAAATCACAGCGATCAGCATTGCACGCATACTGCAGGTCCTCTCTGACCCCGGTCCGAACGGAACGGAGATCATGGCGACGGTGACGATCACGTCGACCTCCTCGGAGGGCGAGGCGTGTGAGCCGGCCGAAGTCGATGGCGAGGTGATCACCCGACAAATCACGCTTTTGGTGACACGTCCGAGCGGTCCACTGACGGTGACCCTTTCGTCGGCAGCCGGCACGCGGGTATCGCCCGGCGAATCGCTTGAGCTGTCTGCCGTCATCAGCGGCGGCACGCCGATACTTGATCCACCAATTCCCTGCACCGGTTTCAGAGTCGGCAATCGCCCGAACAACAGCGGCACGCCCTACGTGGTGGAATGGAACCTGACAGCGACCGATCCAGTCCTCGATCCCGATGCCGTCGGGGGTACCGCCGTCTTCGAGGCGGACTGTCTTGAACTGGGTGATGGGGTTGTGGAGACGCAGGGCCGATATACCGCTCCGAACGAGACGGGCAACGTGCTGGCGTCGATCGTGGCTGTTGATGCACGCGGTAACCGCACGACGGCGTCGCTGTCGATCGTGGTGGGTGCTCCCGAGCCATTGACGTTTGCCGAGGCGTCGATCGATGCGACGCGCATTGCCCCCGGTACCTCAACCGGGATTCAGGTCCGTCCCGAGGGTGGAACTCCACCCTATGACGTCGTGATCGAATTGACCGCCAACGCGGCAGATCGCATTGGCAACCTGCAAGTGGGCGGAAGCACGGCGTCTTCGAGTGTTGGATGTAATTCACTGGCGGCGGATGTTCCTTGCGAAGCGACCTATTCGGCGTTGGCCAACCGCACGGGCAACGATCTTGTGCGCATCACAGCCACGGACGCAGTGGGTGACTCGATCTCGACCACGATTCCACTGACCGTTGCGTCGGCGCAAACGCTGTCACTCAGTGCCATCGCGACGCCACCGATTGTCTTCTCCGAAGGCGGTACGGGGACCATCACCGCGTCGATCGCCGGCGGTACGCCACCGTACCAGGTGTGCTACGCGATCGAACCGGACTCGGTGGGAGGCTTGACGCTCAGCGATGGGGCTGGTTGTCCGGGCATTGGAACGCTGACCAATTGCACCTGTAATCTGGCGAGACCGGACGACAATTCGCCGGCGATCGCCACGCGTATTCTGACGGCTGGCGGAATGGAAGGTTTTGCGACGATTCGCGTTCAGGCAGAGGACGCCGTCGGCGACGCGTCGACGCAGTTTGTCAGTGTGGACGTGAGTGTCTTTTCGAGTGCCGGTCAGGTCGAGACGACCGACCTGACGTTTGACGGGACAATGGTGGCTGAGACCGAGTCGATCTGCCTCGCGATTGGCGACGGTGCGGACACACCTGTCAATCCAATCAACGTGGACATGAACTTCACCGGTGGTGTTGGCCCGTTTGCCTATGCATGGAGCGACAGCACAGGCGGGCCTACACGATTTACAGACGACGAATCCAAGGCAACGACCTGGACACCGGACGCACTCGATCCTGCTTCTGATGAACAGACGATTCAGTTCACCGGAACCGTGACCGATACCCGAACAAACCTGAGCTCACCGTTGACGGTCGACGCGCACTTGCACGCGGCTGCCCTCGCTCAATGCGACAATCCGGCAGATGAGCTGGTGCCTGCCAACGTGACGGAAGTCTGCGAGGGCGAGGACATCGTGCTCCTCGGCGGTCCGGACGGGCAGGCGAGTTATGTCTGGCGTGACCCTGCCAACGCCGAGATTCCGGAAAACCTATTGGATGTGACGAATCGTTTGATTTCGCCGGCGGTTGCAGGCGTTTACACGCTCGAGATTACGTCGACCGTTCCCGATGCGATGCTCTGCACCGACACCGACACGACGGAGGTCATCGTCAACGAGGTGCCGACGGCTGAGCCGGGAATGGACCTGCTCGGAGCTGACGCCATTTGCGGCAACGAACCGATTACCGTGGGCGCTCCGGCACCGGCCATCGGCGGTATTCCGCCATACAGTTGCCTCTGGACCGGCGACGGTGCGCCGTTCCTCAGCGCAACGAATGTTTGCGATCCAACGTTTGATCCGCCAGACGAGGACTTCGCGACGATCACCTACAGCCTGAACCTGCAGGTAACAGACAACTCATCGACCATGTGTGGAAGCGACTTCGAGACCATCATGATCGAAGTGCTGCCGGTACCGACGGCCAACGCAGGTGCGGACGCCGATGTATGTGCCGACGATCCAACACCACTGGGCGGCCTTCCGGCGGCCACCGGCGGATCGGGTGGCTACACGTTTGCGTGGACCGGGACACCGGATTGCGTCGGCTTCCTCGACGATCCGACGCTCGGCAATCCGACGATTGATCCTCCGGACGACACCGACCTTGTGTGCGAATTCACACTCAGCGTGACCGACAGCGACGGTTGCACGGACACGGACGACGTGACCATCACCATCAATTCGACACCGGTGCCGGATCCGGGCATGGACATGGTTGGCCCCAATGCGGTGTGTGCCGCGCCGGGCATGCCGATTGGCGGAACGCCGGCTGCGACGGGTGGTACGCCACCCTTTACATTCCTGTGGACGGGTTCGTGCGCGGGATACCTCGACGACGTGAACGCAGAAAACCCGTTCTTCGATCCACCGGATGACACGATGGAGACGTGTTTCCTATTCCTGACCGTGACCGACGACAACAACTGCGACGCGACGGCGGGACCGATAGCGATCGACATCCTTTCGTCACCAACGGCTGACGCCGGTGATGCTGAGACGGTTTGCTCGGGTGACGCCACGGTGCTTGGCGGAGTCGACGCTGTTTCGGGAGGCACGCCGCCGTACACGATTACATGGTCGAGCAATCCACCGGCGTGCGTGGCGTTCCTCGATTCCACGGCGGTTGAGAATCCAGGTTTCGACACGAACGGCAGTCCGTTCACCGGTACGTGCGTCTTCACGCTCGATGTCGAGGACAGCACCGGATGCGGCGATCAGGACACGGTGACGATCGACGTCGTGGAGAATCCAACGGCGGATGCCGGAACGGATCTCACGGGCGGCAATGGAATTTGTGACAACGAAGACGCTCAGATCGGTGGAGAACCGACGGCGGATGGCGGGACGGCGCCGTACACGTTCGTCTGGTCGGGCACTTGCGTGGATGACGGCTTCCTGACCATGACCGACGTCGCCAATCCCACGATTTCCGCCCCGGACAACACGACATCGATGTGCGACGCGACCGTGACCGTGACGGATGACAACACGTGTGTTGATACCGACACGATCAGCATCGACATTTTCCCATCGTCTGCTGTCGACGCCGGTCCAGACTTTACCGGTGGCGACGCGCTGTGCGCGGGCGATATGCAGGTAATCGGAGGTTCGCCGACGGTGACTGGTGGGTCGGCCCCCACGGTTGTGCAGTGGGCGGGTGCCGGCATCTTCAACCTGGATGACGGTGCGCTGGAGAATCCGACGTTCACGGCGCCGGCCAACGATTCGGCGGGAACCGATTCGTTCGATTTCATCGTTCAGGTTACATCTGACGCCAACGGTTGCGCATCGCGGAATCAGGACATGATGACGATCGATGTGCTCGCCACGACCAATATCACGGCCCAGCCGCCGATGATGATCGTGGGCGATACGGGTATGAGCGTGGACATCTCTCTGTCGGCTGCAGGGGCGAACCTGTCGTTCCAGTGGCAGTTCGCGTCTGACGGGGAGACATTCGTCGACCTGGTGGACGGCGGCAGGATCAGCGGCGCCACGACCGACACGCTGACCATCGACCCGGTTAACAACAACGATGTGGGTGCGTATCGCTGCATCGTGGATGGCACGTGCGACGGTGGGGCGATCACATCGGATGAAACATCGTTGATGATCATGTGTCCGGTTGACCCGGCCACGGTCACGACGCCTGAGACGTGCGTCTGCTTCGCACCGGGTGCGGATGATCAAACGATTTCCGTGATCGGTGGTGGAGAGACCCCGACGTTTGAATGGCAGAAGGAAGTGGCGGGCATGCCGGGGACGTTTGTGAGTGTTCTGGAATTCAACGGTGCGGACATGCCGCTGCAAGCCATCGACGAGGCGTCAGCAAGCACAGACACGCTGCTCTTCACGCAAGCCGACACTATTGAGCATCCTGGCAACTACCGCTGCGTGGTGTCCAACCAGTGTGGCAGTGTGACGTCGGAGATCATCGCCGTGAATGTGCAAACGCCTTGTACGGGAGTGTGTCCATAATTCAAGACGCCCACGCCGGGGCGTTTGATTGAAAGGAAAATAGTCATGAATCCATTTCGGTGCACCGGTAGACCCCTGGTGGCCGTTCTGGTCGCGAGCGTCGTGACGCTGTTCGCGACGACGAACATTGCTCTTGGGCAAGCGCGAACGGTACCGTTGACCAACGCCGAACTCGAAGGCGTCTTCGAGTTTGTCCCGGAGACCGTGGAAAACGGTGTCGTCACCCGTACGGGAACCACGGGGCGACGGCTTGAAGTCCCCAACCTCGCGGCGGCCCGTATTCTGAACCGTCTGGACATCGATGGGGACGGCTTGGCCGACAACTCGCGCGACACCGACGGCGATGGTCTGCCCGACAATTGGGAAGCAGGTGGTTTCGAATCACTTACCGTCGGCGGATTCACGGTCGACCGCGTGGTCTTCTTCCCTGCTCCAACGCCGATTGTGCCGGGTACACCGCCAACACCGATCTTCACCCGTCTCGCCGTCGCCACCAGCGCACTCGATCCGGACACGGACGGTGATGGCTTGACCGACTTCGTTGAAGTCTTTGGCCTGATGTTCATCGACGAGTTTCGCAGTGATGGCGATGACATCATTCGCAACGGCCTGCTTGAAGATGGTGTGGAGTGGGAGGACAAGAATGGTGACGGATTGCCGAGTCCGGGCGAATTCCCGCTGGACAACAGTTCACGTTCGGAGCTGCCGCTCTCGGGCTTGCTCCACGACTTCGACGGGTTCGTCTTCACCGATCCGACCAACGCCGACACCGACGGCGATTCGATTCCCGATGGCATCGACGACGACCCACTCATCAACCCACGCGCATTTGGAAACGATACGCTGAGCATCGAGCGCATCAATGACGAGGATCTGGATGAGGACGGTCTTGGAAACGGCATGGACATGGGCAACGATCTCGTCGCGGATGACCCGGGTGTTCCGGAGGATTTCCAGGGCATCGACAACCCCGACAACCTGTCAGACCTGTTGAACTTTTTCCGACGCGACCTTCTCGCAGAAGACATCGTCCCTGAATCGGCCATCGAGGACCTTCTCGGTGCCGACTGGGATGGCAACGGTCTGTGGCGTACCACCGATGTGCGGACCTGGTTCATCGTGATAGACCCCGCCGATCCGGGCAATCTCCCAGCCGAAGCCGATTTTGTGATCGACGGTCAACCGCTCTTCGCCACGCAGACGTTCGACGAAATCAGCGAGATCTTCAACGACGACGATTTCGATCGATACGGTAGTCGCGGGATCGGCATGGGGTGGCAGGATCTGCTCGAACCGTCGGGGCCAACGCAGTTCATTCCAGATCGCCGCGTCTGGTCCATCCTGTACTCATGGCGGATGCCCGGATTCGACATCGATGGGGACGGTTTCATCGGTGTCCCGAACATTTCCGCCACGGCACGAAGGATCGACGACGGCGTGGAAGTGGCAACTGTGAGTCTTGCCCGCGAACCGGGTGGCTTCATGGCCAGCGACGCCGTTCCGATCATGCAAGCCGACGACCTGGACGCTCGTCCCTTCGACGATCGCATCCGCATCGTGGTCGCGCCCGATTCAACCGGTGGCGGCGGCGGCGGTGACAATTCGCTCGACGGACAAATCGACGCCCCGGAGGGGTTCCCTGCGATCCCGCTCGGTGGCTGCGGCCCCGTCGGCATGATCAGCTTGCTCGGTATCGTCGCGGGCTTGTCATTGGTTCGACGACGCATTTGAGTGACGGATTCGTTGTTCTGAGCAACATCCGCGCGCGTCAACGTGGCCTGTCGCGGCGACGTTCGATCGGGCGTTCCAGGCGCGGTGGCTGCACTGGCCGTTCAACGGCTTGCGAACTCCGCTTCTGATCGTCTACCGCCATGTCGCCGCGTTGTTGATCGACGACCGCGCCGGCAGCATTGGGCGACTGTGTGGACTGCTCCAGCGGTGACTGCTGAACAGCCGCGTCGTCAGACGTCGTCCGGCATCCGGCGACTAAAACCACGCACAGCACACCGGTCGCAAGTGCCATTCCACGAATCATTCGCCGCTTTGTCATTGTCATGTGGCGACTCCGGTTTGACATGCCCGAATCTCATACATACCCTGACCGTACCTCGGCCACGTTGCGTCGCAATCGCAGCCAGCGCCGAAAACTGAACCCGGAGGAGTGGCCGAGCGGCTGAAGGCGACGGTTTTGAAAACCGTTGAACGGGTAACCGTTCCGGGGGTTCGAATCCCTCCTCCTCCGATTGCCACCAAATGACATGTCTCGACATTCGTCGTCATTAACCGACTGTGCTGAAGCGACTTGCGCCGATTCGTTTTCCTCGGGTATGTCCTGTGATATGTCTTGACTTGCGTCATGGTCCGTCACCGTGCGACAACCGCCGTCATGCCCCGTCCGTGCAACATTTGTACAACAACCTTGCTCGCAGGGATTGAAGTCATCGGTGCCGGTCGCTGCAAGCCCAATCTCGTCACGTTCCGAATCGAGGCTCGGAAGGGCGTCCAAAGCGTTTGCAGCGTCTAAGACGACGCGGTGGCAATACCTGTCCATCGTGAGCCCGATCGAGCCGTGGCGAGCCAGGAGTTGGGCGTCCTTGGGGTGGACACCAGGCTTGGCAATGTTAGTGATGAATGTGTGCCTCAAAGCGTGAAAGTCCGCGACACGATTCGCGGAGTCCCGATATGGGATCTCAGCCGCCTCCAAGTCCTTCTTGATCATTCGACTCACCCCTGTCGGATACGGCAACTCAAATAGCAGATCACCCTTGGGCCGTGTCGCGACAAATTTGCGAAGTACATCAGCGAACTCGCGGCGAATTGGTTGCACATCTTCTCGCCGGTGCTTCGAGTATGCTGCGGCCACAGTGACTGTGGGAGGCGTGGAGGTGAGCGATAGGGAGCCAACAGACAGACTGCGAATCTCATTCGCCCTAAGACCGGTCTCCACCGCGAAACGGTAGAGCATCGCTCTTTGAGGACCGGTCATCCTGAATCGATGTGGGGCGTTTCGGGTCACCTGCAGCAGTGTTTGTAGCTCCACGTCAGTTAGGGCTCTTCGCTCGTGTCGCTTGTCAGTCTGAACGTTGTAACGCGGCAAGTGCTTTAGGGGGTCATCAGGAGCCCTTCGATCACGAACCATCCAGCGAGTGAATTGCTTGCATGACGCAAGATAGTGGTTTGCCGTCTGGAGCGAACGCCCTTTGTCGATCAGGTCCTTGATCGCTGACTGAACGAGCGACGCGGAGATATCCTGCCAACGCTTAAACTGCCGAGCCTCAATGATGGCATTCGCTCGGCTGCGCTGCTGCGTTGCTTGCTTCGGCGAAGTGCTCTTCGCAACCATGGAATCGTGCCAGTCGATAAGGTGATCCGATAGCGGCCTACTCATGTGTTCTTCGTACGGATTCAGGAGTCCAGCAGACTCTATGTGAGCCCGTCGAATCGCCTCCGAGTAGGCGAGCTCTGCTGCTTTTCTGTCTTGCGTCTTGAGTGACATCCGCACCTGCTTGCCAGTGACTGGGTGTCGGAAGAGACCCCACCAGACTGTAGACTTCGTGCGCACACGCTGGCCCCGCTTGCCCTTGCGCGTAACAGTTGGCCGGTATACTCCCATGCTACCTATTCCTTCGTTTTATCAGCTCTAGGTCGAGCACATTGGCGAGCTTCGACAGTGTCGACAACGTTACGTCGGCGCCGTCGTTCACCAGAGCGTGCAAGCTGGCGTAGCCGACGCCACTCTCGCGCGCGAGCGCGAAGATTGACTTGCCGGATACGTCAATTGCTCGAATCAGTTGGCGCCGAATGTCCTCTTGCTTCATGTTTCGTCGTCCCATCCCGTGAGGATATCAAAATGCCGATATCGGCGTCAAGTGGTTCGGTCGAGTTGGTCCACCCATTCGCGGATGTCAGCCAGCCGCCATCGCACCCCGGTCTTGCCAATGCGGACGCACTCGGGTAAACATCCCTCGGTTTGTAGCCGTTCGACAGTCCTCTTTGACACGCTCAATAGCCGAGCCAATTCAGCTGAGCCAACAAGCAGTGGCTCAATGCGATTGGGATTACGATCAGACATTGCGTTGTTGCCCCGCCATGATTGTTGACTCGTAGCAGACCAAACTCAGTGTGTATGGCCTACGAATTACGCTTGGACACCGTTGACGCCAATGCACCAATTGCCGCCAAACCCATGTGGCGGCGATAAACGTCTGATTGGCTGAAGGTTGTGTCATTACGCCAAACCTCCACCGTTTCGATTCAGAAACTCCTTAACGTCCTCAACCGTCGGCAAGCCTTGTGCGACATCCAGCGAGTCCGGATTGATGTGGAAGGCCTGGCCACGCCCGGGCACTAGCCGTCGATTTTTCCACGAGTCTGGCAACTGTTTGATTCGCCGTCGGACGGTCGTTTCGGGTGTCTTAAGCTTCTTCACCAACTCGGGGATTGTGTGCTCCGTACCCTCCAGATTGACAACGGAATTTGCGAACTCCACGACCTGTTGGCTGGGTAGGCCGAACACGTGGTTCAGCTCCACCGCAATCAATGGCCGCGCGTACTTCCAATCTAGTTCGTCTGCATAGACCACTCGGCGTTCATTTGAGTCAGTCTCGAATCTACGCCCCTTTCTGAATTGGCAGACGAAAGTCACGGCCTCGACGATCTGCAAAATCCGCTCAAATGCTCTGCGGACGGTCGGGTCATGATTGGGTAGTTGAATCAGATCCGCGAACGGGACGTTGATTTTGGTATTTCGGGCTCTCCCTAACTGAATCTGACATTGGTGCCACACACGTGACGGAATTGCCCGGCGCACCGATTTGGCAGGGTTTGTTTTGCTCTTCTTTCGCTTGGGCATGTACTTCCGGCGAATCCGCCGAATCACGGCTTCGGTTTGCGTGGAACTGTCGTCCACCGGAAAGCACGACATCCTGCTGAGGTCCTCAGCGTTTATGTCCTCTAGTTTCTGGGTCGTGGTAGTGATAAACGCAGTGGGGCCTTCGGCGGTATATTCCGTCGCTTGATTGTCCCGTACTGTTAGGTTGCGCACCCGACCAGTTGTGGCCATTTCCCGGAACGCCACACCAAGTTCGGGGTCGATGAATTCTGCGATGAACAGGACGCGATGCTTGAAGCGATCTGAGTCTTCCTCCAGCTGATTCAGGAGGTACTTCTTCGTCATCTGCGTGGCGGTGATGACCTCGTCCGGCGGAAACATCTCCAGCACACGTTGCGTCACGAATGACTTGCCGCAGCTCGACGGGCCGTACACGCAAAGGTTGAGCGGACGAGGAAACAAGCGCGTCGTTGCGGTCAAATAGACCATCAAGATGACATTGTATTCACCGACAGCTCCTTGGCGGTGAACATGGTCGATCACATGCTGGGGGAAGTCCGGATCCTCAAGCAGCAAAGTCGCAGCTGCACGGCGCTTGTGTTTCGCGGGCGTTTTCGTGGCAGAGCGGCGCGCTTGATCTAAGTCCTTTTTCTCGCTGCGCTTAGGGCCGCCACCATACTCTGGCTTCGTTTGGCGTTTTGGTTTTCTATCAGCCATATGCTGGTTCCCTATTGTGCGCGCGGATTCTCCGCAGCGCCGATTCGTGGCGTTGAGCAACTTGCCGTACTAACTAGGCAGTGTGGGTTTGCTCCCCAACGTCTGCTCCTGATAAAGCGGATGGTGGGAGCGATATTCCGACCTCAAGGAGCGGGCCGCATCCATCGACAGTCGTATGGGCCCCAAGGTCACATGATTCACTCATGCCGCGCTCCACTCTGTCTGCTAGAAGCACCGATCGTGATCGCCTTTTCGACGTCAGAGAGCTTGAAGAATGCGACCTTTTTTGATGGTCGAATGCTCGGAATGCGTCCGTGTCGCGCCCAGGCGTACACCGTGGCGACTGTGACGCCGAAGCGTTCGGCGACGGTCTGGACATCAACCCAATCATTAGGCGGTTCGTTTGTCATTCTCAATACCTCCATTGGCGTTGAACTCGTCAACACCAGGAGTCTATCGCGTGAAAGATGGGCATGAGTGGATCAAAGAGTGGATATGTGTGAATATGTGTGGATGCTATTCGCTACGTGGTGTCGTCGCGATTCGGTATCCGCCTCTGCCCGCTCTACCGGGCATGATGATCGCACGCTTCCAATCAGGATCGGACTCGCGGAGTTCCCTAAGTCGGGCGCGAGCGCTAGGCACTCCATTGCGTGGATCTTCTAACTCGCCTAGTGTCATGGGCCGTCCGCGAGCATCAACTAGCAGTGCAACTGCTCGGAACTGTGCATCACCAAGCCGTGGCTTTTTGTTCCCAAAGACGATGGGGCATTCGTCTGGACTACCAAGGACGATTGGTGTGCCCCGTTCATTCACGGCTTCGTCGCCACTAAAACCGTAATGCGACATTGCGATGAGATGCTCCTTGTAGAGCGTGGATTGATAGACGCTGTCTACCATAGGCAATCCGATTGCTGTAAGACGCTCTATCATCTTGGGGTAGTAAGCCCGACCATCACGAATGGGATCCCAGTCGGAACATACAATTGCCCCGTCGATCGAAGCGAACCGTTGAGGGTTGACCCTGTTGGCAAGCTTGTATAGCCATTGCGGGCCTTGATGACCGGGGACTATCAGCAGGTCAAACGACTTGCGCAGCCAGACGAGGCTGGCATCGTGAAATGTAATCGCCATCTCGTCGTGGACTTGAACGGGCGTCTCAATCGACCCGTTCGCCTCGACAGCCTTCGCGATTTTGTCGCGCACGCCAGCGAGGGTCGGGCCCTTGCTGTCCAGTGCCTCCCGCCCATCGCGTGAAACTCCGTGAACTTGATCGTCGAAGCGCCGCAGCCCATCCACATCCGTGGCGGTACCCATCAATATCCTCCACAGTACCAAGGGGCTTCTAACATTGCTCGAACCTGCATTGTAGCAGTGGATCGCAGCTGAATGGGCATCACGAAGATCCTGCTCGTTCACCGCCTCATCTCACGTTCTTCCGACAGGAGTTTTCCCCGGCACTGGCAGAATTGCCGTCTGACGCTCGTTTGCGGGCCATCTCCAATCCGAGAGGACCGAAATGAACCGCCACCAGTCCGATCTCGCGAATCCGTTCCATCATCTCCATTCGTTTCACTGGCGACGCATCCGGATTCTTCGCAACTTTGACCAACTCCGCGGCGTATTCGGCAAGCTTGAATTCGATGCCTGCCCTAACGATCCTTGCCACGGGAATGCGCGATGATTTGGACAGCGCCCTGAGCGCATCAAGTGCCGGACGCGGCAGCCTCACGTTGAAGTTGGCGTCAAACTGACAACCTCTTGGCCGTCCGCTTCGGTGCAGTGCTTCGGCGTGACTTCGCTTCTCGTGTTGCTTCAATTGCTCACACATGACTTAAACCTAGATTTTGCAGCCAGATACGCCAACCCGCCAAACAGTGGATCGCAATCTCCCACGAACACCCAGCACCCCCTTGGGCTACCTTGGCCAGCTTACAAATTGTAGATTCTGCGCGAATTCTTGCAACGCAAAACCGCCGAGTGGTGCACTGTGTCGCTAGACCTCGACCCCCGCAATCGCATCATGTAGCGACATTCCAAGCGCCTTGGTCATTCGCTGCAAAGTGAGAATTGTGACGTTGTACTCGCCCCGCTCTACAGAGCCCACGTAAGTACGGTGCACGCCACACTTCGCCGCAAACTGCTCCTGTGACCACCCTCGATCCTCTCGAACCGACCGAAGGTTCGCACCAATTCGCACCAATGACCTGTTCTTCCGTGCCATAGCGCGAGTGTGATCGTTGACATCGTATAACTCGACAGAGTATAACTAGCACTTGAGATTCGCCGTGGCTGGCGCTTCGTGGAACAACTCGACTAAAGAAAAGGAGTATCAAATGCGTACCCGCTCCCCACATCGAGGCCATCGAATTCTACTCGCGCTCATCGTGTACGCGACGACACTATCGACTGTGGGGTGCGGACTTCAGCCAGGTGCCTATGCAGTCAATCCGTCGACCGGGCAGATCACGTCAGTCCCGGCTGATCTAGTCGAGCTCTGTGAGGTTAGGAGCGCCGCAGAGTTGGAGTCTATCGAGGCCACAATTGACATCTTCCGGCTTCTGCGTCAGCAGGGTGCCACGCGGCAAGAGTTGATTAGCGAAGTCCTTCCGCAAGCCGACTGCACGGGGTTTTCCAACTCAAATCAGTGCTTGCGATGCAGCCAGAGGATCATCGATGCAGCGTTCGGCCTCTAGGCAAGCCCGCTAATCGATGAGACGATCCAACAGAGCTGGCAGTCACGGATCGCAAAGCACCACTCGTGGAGCGCTCAAGGTGGCCCAACAACACGTACGAAGAACGCGAACACACCCGCGTTCCATGTCCATGCGATGATTTCTGCTCGCGCAAAACTGTAGCGACGCGGGCCAATCAGGGCACGCGGCTCGCCCATCGTTATCCGGAGATCGATGCGATCATCTTCGATCTGGAGCTCGACACGACTGAATTCCAATTCAATCTGGGTTATTCCTTTTGCCACACGTTTGCGCGGGTGATCGCTCACCCAAAGCTCGGATCCTCAAGCACAAGCTGTCGTCGATTCGGCTATCGGCCCTGGCAAAACACGCCGTGACCTTTCCTCGCGGAACCGATCCGCGTAGATTCTCATGAACGTGTGTCTGAACTGGTGGTGTGAGGACTGGTCGAAACTCTGAATGTTGAGAGATGACTCCTGCCAGACTTGACTCGCGGGCGTCATCGGTCCGATACCAGTATAATCGTCTGAGAAGGAGTTAGTCTTGGGCTCGAACTCGCTACTCACAGAACGCGGAATGGTGCGTCGGGCGCTACCTCAGATATATCCCGCACTCGACATCTGCAAGGAGCACTTCCGCGCGACAAAGGAGCTGACAGTCGGCAAGAGCATTGCGGATGTAGTCTTCTACAAATCAAACGACCTTGCAGCATGGCCCGAGGCTCCCCTGTCCGCAACCGAGAGCGTGATTCTCTCGATCGTGCGGCTTCGAAACTCTGCGCGGCTGGACACGATTGCACGACACACGTACCTCCCCATTGACGAGGTAGAGGCAGCGGTCATGGGGCGTCTCGTGGCATGGGGCCTCGTGCGGGTGAGGGCGCGTGGCGTCGTTGAGGCGACGCGGGAGTGGGTCGAGCAGTCAGAGATAATCGCGATCGAGGCGAAGCTGACGAAGTGGAGAGACGCACTCGATCAGGCGATCGAATACCGACACTACTCTGATCGTTCGTATGTTCTCCTGCCTGACTATTGCGTCGAGATCGCGATTCGAAACATTCATAAGTTCAAGCAAGCAGGCGTCGGACTCCTTTCTTACAGTCCAAGGGCAGTCGAAAAGATCCTCGACGCAATGCCGAGCCGAAGGCACCTCTGGCATCGCGAGTACGCTCTGTCGAGGTTGACCCAGAACAGAAGCGGGAGGGCGACCCGTGTCCGACGAACTGATTGAACACATCCGACGTCATCTGCCCGGCGGTGTTGAGATCGAGGGTCCGTTAGCTGGAGGCGGCCAGGGTGCGGTGCTGAAGGGAACCGCCGACGGCGCACCTGCGGCGATCAAAGTCTTCCGGCCTGACACTGATCACCGCCGCGTGGATCGCGAGATCGAGCTTCTCTCCACGCTGGACTGTCCGAGGGTCGTAAAGCTCTTGCGGGCCGAGACGCTCACAATCAACGGAGAGAGCCTTCGACTCATCGCTTACGAATTGCATGACGGTGGGGATCTGACGCGCCACCTCGACACCCACGCTGCAGCCCTCACGCCAGATCAGTTGGTAAAGATTGGGTGCGAAGTAAGTTCGGCGGTCCACGCGCTTTGGCGTCGGAAGATCGTGCATCGCGATATCAAACCAGCAAACATCGTCGAGGGAAATGACGGCGGTTGTGTCCTTGTGGACGTTGGACTCGCACGACACGTCGATCGCTCCAATATTACGATTGTGGGTGCGCCTGGTACGCGAGGATTTCGATCCCCGGAGCAAGCATTAGGGCGGAAGTCGCTCACGATCCACTCCGATGCGTGGTCGCTCGGAGTGACGTTGTACATGTTGGCGACCAAGTACCATCCGTTCGCGGGGCAGGATGTCGTCAACCCCGCTACGGTCGATCTCGGTCCGCTCGACAGGCGTGGTGACCTGGATCGCCGATTTATCGATACGATTGGCCAGATGCTCAGCTTCGTTCCCGCTCGGCGTCCGTCTAATCTCGTGGAGCGTTTCACTTCGCTAGGAGGATGACCTATGTTCGCATTGAATGAAGGGAGCAAGTGGGGGTCGCCCAAGTACGCCGAGTCGCTTTACGGTGTCGTCTACATGCCAATGTCGAACCACGTAGTACGAATGCGGCGCCGCCCGCTCGGGGACGTAACGTGGCAGTTGTTCGATCCGCAGCTCTACCTCGGCGAACTGGATTGTCCGGAGGCCATGAAGGTATGCGCGCGGCTTTCGACTTATCCTTGGTTTGGTGTTGACGAGATCCCCGAGTTTGACAGCGACGGAGACGGACAGCGAAGCTGGGAGCATGACGTTCAGGACGTCGTCTGCGACCAATGGCATGGCGACGTAACGGAAGATCCGGGCGAGATCCGGGGCGCAGCATTGTCAGCGATCGAGTTCCAGGCTGAGATCAGTTGCTCTCACATAATTCTCCCGACTCCACTGGTAACTGAGAGGGAGGACGAGGCAGAAACGCAAGCTATTTGGGTCGATCAGGGACTTGCGGCAGCAGACGCCGCCGATGTTGGACAGCCGGTCATTGCCACAATCGCGATCAGCGAGGCGGTTCTCAACAACGCTGCGTTCGTGCCTGGCGGGTTTCTTGATACAGTCGTGGATCAGATCACGGCACGAGAGGGGCTTTCGGGCGTCTACATCGTCGTGGCCCAGACAGACGCGAACCATCCGTTGAAGCCGCCATACGCGGTAACTGCGGCCTACGCGCACCTTACACGAGCGTTCGCCGAGTTCGGACACGACTTCATCTTTGTGAACTTCGCGGATACTTTCGGCGTTGCGTGCTTGGGGCTCGGCGCGAGCGCCTTTGCAACGGGGCCGACTCAGAACCTCCGGCGTCTTTCACTCGCCGGATTTGGAGACACAGGCGGCGGGCCATTCCCCAGGTACTATTCGCACCGTGTCGCCGGCGAGTTCCTTCCCGATGGCGATCTCCGCCACGTAGTTGCCCGTCGGCAGCTTCGACGGGTCGAGGACCGGACGTTGTACAGTCGTGACCTTCTCCAATCTCTCGCGCAGAACGGAAGAGCCAACACCGTCGCGAACTGGGTCGAGACACGGAACAATGTTTTCAAGGCGGCTCAGCCTCACTTCATCTCTAGGATGATCCTGGAGGGGCAAGGGTACAGCGGGCAGACGTTCGCTCAGCGGTCTGCGAGGGCGGAGAGTTGGCTCGACGACGCGGTCGTGAACCAGGATTACCTCGCGCGTAAGCTAGACGGTACCGGTGCGGCCCCAAACTTTGCACCGGTCGAGGACTGGCTGACACAGCTTCAGGAGCATTCCTGATACCTTTCCGCATCGCACCCACACTCCGCCCGCCGCCACAGGTTTTCTGCGCCGCATGAAGAGCGCGCCCAACAAGACCACGGTGGATACCTGACGCATCAAATCCGGATTTGTTATGTCCTGGGACCGCGTCGATGGTCCGGAGGTCATTGACCAACTCACCAAGGATGACCCGGCAACCTGGGCGAAGCTAACTGTCGCCGTTTTGCCAAGAGACGTGGGCCCCGAATTCATGGGCGGTGAAAGACTGCTCACAAACGCGAATGCAATCAAGCTGCTCGACGGAACGGCGCTTCCACGTAAGCCTCATAGACAATGGTCAGATCTATAGGACCGTATTGGAGCGATCTTCGACCTCATCCTCAACTGCAAGAGCGCCCATGACACACACTGACTACTTTGCAGTCGAAGCGCACCACATTGATGCTCCGTTCATACGCGTCTGAGTGAGGGGCTCACCTTCGCTATTCTTGAAGGGTATGCGGCTGTCGGGTTCGGTGGCAGATGCGTACGAGGACTTGTTCTGTCGACTCGAATGAGTCTCCCCCCAAATCCACTGCTGATGATGTAACATAACCTCCTAATGTCGATCCACAACAGCAAAGCGATTATTCCGCCCTTTGGGTCAGCACTTGAACGAGGTCACAATGTTGGCAAGCAAGCAGTGCTGAAGCAAATGGGAACAAACACCGTCGCCCCGTCAGGCCGGCCATTGTGATTCACGATTTGTCTTGACCACATGAGGGCCAAGACGTAGAATCCCGGCGTTTTGAGACTGAGTCTCATTTTCCGCAGCCGCTTCACGCGGGGCGATCGATTGACGATAACCATGGGACTGATTGGGGATTTTGTGATCCGAATACAGGCCAACAACCCAGCAACGGCTATTCGCAGCCAGAATGCCAAGCGTGGTATGCGTCGGGCGATCTGGCTTGCTGCGCGGGCGGCGTGGTTGCTTGCCCTGGTCAGTCACTCGGTCTGGTTCGTCAAAGGCATCGTCTCCGGCCCGGGCGTCTCATTGCCCTTGGCGTTGGCGCTGGCCTTCTTCGTCCTCAAGTTTCTGGATGTGTCGTTTCTTCGCGTCACGTGGTCCCGACGTTCGATCGTCGCGGCTTTGGTCATCGTTCTCTTCCTGCATGCAAATGTGATCTCCGACGCCGCGAGTGATGCGGATTTGATCTATCTCTGGTCATCTTTCGAGCTTCAATACGGGGTACTGATCCAATTCGTCCTCGTTTTGACGGCAGTTATTGGTGTTTTTGCAGCATTTCATCGCTTTGGTCGATTCGGCAAGATTCGAGGGCCTGGGGCGTCGTACGATTCGTCTCAGCTCACCCGTCCGTTCTTGCAGATTCCGGCACTTCGCGACGCACCTCTTCGTGCGCCGCCTCTCTAGCCTGTCCTAGGCAAATTCTTGCAGATCCGATTCGGCTATTGAGCGGATCTGCGGATCAAGTGAATTCTCATTGACATCCAAGATGTGTCCATCCCGTGTGTTGCTGTGATTGTGATCGCAGCAGGCGAGCGTGATGTTGGCGTGATTTGTAAAAAGGCGGCCAGGTTCCTCGCCAAAGTCCCCTGACCGCCGGTGTTCGCGATAACCCGTGAAGGCCATCGCCTATGACAGTATCGCATATCGACTGGCTTACCACAACGCGCGTCACCCTTTGCCCATCTTGGTCTCTTAAGGTCCACGACTTCGGTCGTGGCCTGTTCAGCGTCATCGGTGTCCTGCACGCACCGTTGATCTTGTACGCGTAGCACGGTGCTTTTCGGAGACAGGAAAGTGATTTGGTCAATCAACTACTCAAGAGATGGAGGTAGGAAAAAGATGTATCAAAGGACATGCACAGCACTCTGTGGGCTCGTCGTTACTTGCGCCGCATCAGGCGCGACCGTTCCATTCGTCGAAGAGTTCAACGCAGGACCTTCCGATTGGTTTGATGCGGGCGGAGGCGCCTTGGTCGACTGGTCGAACAGTGGCGGTCCAGACGGCAGCCCACACGTCTTCACAACGTTGAGTCTCGCAGGGGCAACGTCGGGAGATACGCCGACGCTGTTTCGCGGACAGGATCGCTTCTCATCGAGCGGTGGCGCCTTTGAGGGCAACTGGATCGCCGAAGGAGTTGAAGAGCTGCGGTTCTTCGTGCGCCACGATGCGCCATTTCCGCTGACGTTCTTCGCGCGGTGCTCAGGCCCCGCCAATTTCCCTGGTGCCATTGCCGTGAATTTTGTCCCGGTGTTCCCAAACACATGGACGGAAGTGGTGATCGCGATTGACTCGGCGAACCCGCAATTCGTCAGCTTCGAAGGCACGAGCTTTCCCGCTGTATTCAGCAATGTGGGACACGTTCAGGTGGGGGTATCCGTTGCTGATGGACAGGGTGGGTTTCCGTTTCCAATCACGGTTGATCTCGACAAGGTCGCGATTACCGACTGTGCAGCCGACTGCACAGGACGCGAGTGTGGCGGTGATGGATGTGGTGGCTCTTGTGGAACGTGCGCCTTGGGGGAGCAGTGCAATGCGAGTGGAGTCTGCGAGACCGTTGATGTGACCGAAGCGGAGGCGGTTCCCGCAATGGACGAGTGGGGAATGTTCTCACTCAGCTTCATTCTGTTCATTGCCTTGACGTACAAGTTCGGAACGGGCTGGTCCGAGAAGGAATTGTTCTAAACCCGTGGCCGGGACCGGGTGGAGATTGGGCACTCTGTGCCCTTTCTCTCACCCGGAAGCGTCACCTCAGGAGGTAATAGAATGAAGACCAAAGCAGCTCGGGGAGTAATGGTCATCATGCTCTCACTCACGAGTATCCCAGCGATCGCCGCAGACTCGGAGTTCGTGTTCGACACGCCGAGCGATGACCGATGGCAGTATCCATTTAACTTCACGCCCGGTGCACGGCCATTGGGCTCGACGTTTGGTGCACCCGGTGTTCCGGGATTCAACGACAGGGATGGTGCACTGACCATCGCGTGGGACACGACGGACGACATCGAACCTGGATTGGGACCGGATTCGTACGAGATTCTGTCCATCACGGTCACACTCACCAATCAGGCCAACGAATTCATCAACCCTGAGTGGCCGATTGACCTGACGGTCGATGAGTGGTTCACGTACGTCGGCATCGCGGAGGATGAAGACCCCGGCAGGCCGATTGAGTTATATGGCGCTGGGTTCGGTCCACAACTAACGGAGGAAAGCTGGCAGGAGAGTAGCTTCTTCATTGGATCGACCGCGAAAGGTGATGTGCCACGAGACCCGTTTCCCTTCGTTTATCAGGATGAGACGTTTGAGCTGGTCCATGTGGAAGACAATATCAAGGGATTGCACAACGACGAATTGAAGGTACCTCTTTGTGACGATCCTGGCGGAGTGTGTCCGTTCACATCAATACCATGGGCTATCGGTGAACCGGTGGGCTACACGCCGGGAATGCAATTCGAGCCATTCGACGTGGTCTTTGACATCGATCTGAATATGTCTGAAGGCCAGGTCAAGAAGTACTTCCAGGAGCAGTTGAATACTGGACGCATCATCGTCTCCGTCACATCGCTCCGCGAGGCAGACTTTCAAGGACCCGCGTCTGGATTTCCGAGTTTCTACATGAAAGAAGGAGTTCCGCTCGATCCAAACGCGCGTGCCGGCAAACTGGCGGTAGTTCTGGGTGCGGCGGTCACGGGCGATCTGGACCTCGACGAAACGGTCGATCTGGACGATTGGTCGGGCTATTTGGATTGCTTGAGTGGTCCGGGATTGGCGCCAGATCCTGACAGTCCTCTGACGGCTGAGATGTGCCTGTGCACGTATGATTTTGACCGCGATGGTGATGTTGACCTGCTGGATGCTGGGGAATTCACCGTCCGCTTTACAGGGCCGTGACGACGTAATGAATGACGCGGGTCATCAGTTCGTCGCGTTCCCAAAGGAGAAACTACCATGAATGTCACGAGCCAGTCCACTCAACGGAGGGGGTTTACGCTGATTGAGCTGCTCGTTGTTGCGTCGATTATCGCGTTGTTAATCAGCATCCTGCTTCCATCGCTGAAGAGTGCACGGGAATCGTCTAAACAGGTCGTATGTCGCAACAATCTCAGGAGTATTTGGACCGGGATTGTTCAGTATTCGCTCGTGAACGAAGACAACGTCCCGTTCATGGAGGACATCAATCGGACGGATCCCAATGCCGACCCGTTCGACTCAGACCCAGCCCACAGCTCGACCGTTGGACGCGTGTTGCAGAAATACGTGAACGAAAAAAGCTGGGTCTGTCCCAGCGCGATCGGGGGATTCCCGTTCAACGCGCCGCGCGGACAGTGGAAAATGACTTATTGGTTCCGCACCGCCGGAGTGATTGGCCAGGGGACTCCGTTCTCGACTGCCAATGCGACCGCTGGAGCATTGGGGCCCTTGGTCAGCAACTACATCAGCTTTGATGGCCGGCCCTTGAGGGTATTGAGCGGGCGTCGCCATACGCCAAGCAACCCTTTGGCGCCAAACAAGGACGATATTGGTCCGTGGACATTTTCGTTTCCTCTGATCGCAGACGTGACCAGGGGAAACGAAGCCACGGGCAGGCCGATTTATCCGCACGTTGGTGTCATCGAACAACGTCGTGATCTGCAGAACGCACGAGGTATGTTTGAGCGCAACGCTGGAAAGGGACGGAAGAAGGCCCGGATGGAATTGCACACTGAGGGCGACAAGGTGCGCATCATGTTGACGCGCGTACCCTTTCCGCATCAACCGGGGTATTGAATCAAGCGACGTGAAGCGTCGCCAACATACGGAGATTGACAATGTGTCAGCATGAGGAATGCAGAAGTCGCGTCGTGCTATCGCGTTGCGGCCACGGAACGTATCACCTCTCGATCGGTGCGACGACTTTGCATCTGTCCGAGGATGAAGTGTCGATGATCGTCGCAGCTGTCAATCAGGCGGCATTCAGACAGCCGACGCTCATGGGCAAATTGCTGCTTGACGCGTGCCGTACACCCGACCCCCTGGACTTGAACTAGACAAATCTGCCAAGAGGAGGCACTGAAGCTATGAAGAAGATCTACAGTTGCACGGCCCTGCTAGCGATGGCATCTGTGCTGCAGGCCGGTCAATTCACTTTTGAGACGCCGAGTGATGACCGTTGGCATTACCCATTCAACTTCACGCCGGGGTTTCGCGCCACAGGCTCGTGCTTTGGAGCCGTTGGATCGGAAGGGTTTAACAACCGCGATGCGATGATCTACATCGCGTGGGACACGAGCAGCCTGATCCCTCCAGGGCAAGGCGTTGACGCGTATGACCTGCAGTCCATCACAGTCACGCTGACCAATCAAGCCAATGCGAGTATCAACCCCGACTGGCCGATTGACCTGACGGTTGACGAGTGGTTCACGTACGACCTGAATGGAGATGGGGACGTGAATCTCGACGGCATTGAGCGTGGTGAACCTGGCGACACAGATGGCGAGAGCAACGACGATGATCCTGGAAGGCCGCTTGAGTTGTATGGTCTTGCATTCGGCCCGACCACAACCGAAGCTGCATGGTCTGAGGGGACTGGGTTCCTTGGCGGTGATAGTGAGACCGTGGTCGCGCGCGATCCGTTTCCGTTTGTGTATCAAGATGTGACCAACGAGCCGTTGCACGTCGAAGACAGCGTGTCAGGATTGTTCAACGAGAGCCAAGGAGTATCGGAATTCACACCGACTCCGTGGGCGACTGGAGCGCCGATCGGTTACACGCCGGGAGCCCAAAGTATCCCGTTTGATGTGCAATTCGAAGTTGATCTGACGCTCGCCGACGGTGAAGTAAGGGCCTATTTTCAAGAGCAGTTGAACAATGGTCGGATCATTGTGGCGGTAAATTCTCTTACCGAAACAGTCATCATGGGACCGACAACTGGGATACCTAGCTTCTACATGAAAGAGGGGGTCAATCTTGACGCTGGCGCGAAGGCAGCGAGTCTTCGTGTGGTCCTCGCAGAACCGGATGTTCCCGCAGTATCCGGAGTCAGTATGGCGACGATGGTGGGAATGGTCATTGGCATTGGGACGTTGATCTCGCGACGTCAGGCCGTCGCCGCAAGCTAACCGCTGTTATTCAGTCTTTCCTCGAACGGATGAGCAGGTTGTCCTGCAACCATCGTACCGCAACCTGCTCATCCTCCTCGCGCTCCTCGCGTACGCACTTCACTATCGAATCACGCACTTCGTTCCATTCGGACATCATTGGATCCAACCACCGTCGTCTTGACGAGCGCGAGAGAAGCTGTACCATACCCGCCAATTGAGACTGAGTCTCAAGTAGACTCCTGTCCGTCGAGCGATTCCGGGTCTCGCTCGGTAAGCACACCACGAAGACGTCAGTATCCCAATCGTAGTGAGCAGGTTTCATGCGATCGATTTCCGCCGTTGTCTTTGTATTTCATGTTGCGTGTCTTTCCGTCAGTACCACGCTCGCACACTTTTCATTCATCATACCGTCCGAGGATTCGCTCTCGGCCAAGATCATCATGGCCGAGACACTTGATGATACTGAATCGATCAGTGTCCGGTTTTTGGGTGACATGACGCTGTATCAGAAATCTCGCAGGGGCGATGTAGCAGTCCTTCGCACCAAACCAATCGATGACAAAACACTGCAGGTCGAGTCACGCGGAGAGGGCACGCGAGTAATCTACGGCAAGGCCGATCTGGGCGTCATGGAGCGAGGATCGACCCCACACCATCTGATCTACCATCCAAAATCCATCATCGGCAATCCATATGACGACGCGACCCGGCTGGACGACGCGTCACCAATCGAGTTGATCCCGGTCCTTGCGTCCACTGACGGCCAATTTCGGCTTCAGCTTGTCGTCTCCGGCGCACCAAAACCCGAATCGGAAGTGACGATGATCTTCCCCGACGGCACTGTCGAAGTGGTTGTGACCGATCAAGATGGAATGACCACGAGCTTTGAAGCGTCCGGGCGGTATGCCGCGTGGGCGCGCCATTGGGATGAAACGCCAGGTGTACTGAACGGCAAGATGTTCCAACAGGTGCGTCACTACGCAACAATCGTTCTTGACGCCGACGGTGATCAGTCCACTCAGTCAGCTATCGATAGAGCGTCGGACGATTCAGGTGTTGCCAGATGGATCGACCTGCCAATCGCGACAGCGAGTTTCGGCGCAGTGGCTTCTCGGGGTTGGTTGTACCTTTATGGTGGGCATACTGCGGTTCCACACGAATACCACACAAGCTCGTCATCTGGTGAATTCTGGCGACTGGACCTAACGGAGCCAAGCGATTGGCAGTCGCTGCCAGGGGGTGTCTCACTTCAGGGGATGAATCTTGCAGCCGTAGACGGGCTGATCTATCGCGTGGGTGGCATGCGATCACTAAACGAGATTGGAGAACCTGCCGACAACCGCTCTATCGCAGATTGTGCGGTCTTTGACCCTGCGTCCATGTCGTGGAGAGAATTGCCTGATCTGCCCGTGCCTCGCTCATCGCATGACGTGGTGGCCGTTGGCCGAACATTGTACGTGTTGGGTGGTTGGCAGATGCAGCACAACGGGCCATCGGTGTGGGCAAGCGCGATGTTCGCGCTCGATCTGGATCAGAAGGAACCCAATTGGGAGCGACTAGCACAGCCATTTCATCGTCGCGCGCTCATAGCCGCTGCTGTTGACGAGCACATTTACGTAATGGGTGGGTTCGGCGAAACGAACAAACCGAGTCGTCGCGTCGAAGTGTACAACACGGTGACCCGCAAATGGTCTGAAGGTCCCGATCTGCCAGGACGACGGATTAACGGCTTCGCGCCCGCGTCCTGCACGCACGATGGCCGACTCTTGGTCAGCGTCGGAGATGGCACGTTGTATCGCTTGTCGGAAAATCGTAAGTCGTGGGAAGCTGTTGCCGAAACAACGCCGCGCATCGTACATCGCATGGTTCCAGCAGGCGCTCGGGTACTTGTGATGGGCGGCGCGGCTGACGGTGATGTCATCAATCTACTTGAATCTGTCCGCCTGTCTCAGCCCGGTGCGGGAGCGGAAACGACTGAATCGGCGACTGCATCGCGTCGTCGGGTGACCTCTGCAGACGCTGGTGACAAGCACGCGCCCCATGCCATTGCATCAGGGCAGACTACGCGGGTAGAGGCTGATGCGCCCTCGGAACAGAGTCCCCGAACGACGAGCAAATCCGCGGAAAAAGACCCGATCGCACTTGGCCAGACGATGTGTCCAGTCATGACGTCCAAGCGCGTTAACCATGAGAGCCCAGTCGCAGTCTATCGGGGGCGTCCTGTTGCTCTGTGCTGCGAAACTTGCCTAGCCAAGTGGGACAGGAATCCCGATTCGTACGCGGCAGTCGCCCAGATCCCGCAATTGCGAGGCTTAATCGTTGCGCCGCGAAAAATCGAGCAGGTCTACTGCCCAGTCTACAAAGATCGCGTTGTCACGTCGGACGACCCATCCGTCGAATATCTTGGCAAGACGATCCACCTATTCAATCGAGCAGCAGTTCGCCGCTGGAATGACGATCCGAAGAGACACGCTGACGTGGATGTGTTGCCGCAGCTGCGAAATCCTTCAAAGGAACGAACGATCGCTCAATCGAGCGATTGACCTCCTCGCAGTACGACCAGCGTCGAGAGATAGTGAGCCTTGGCCCGGTTTTACGAGACCGTTGCGTGCTCGAACGGAGTATCAGCGAAGTAGTCGCACAGCGAGCTCACCCAATTCAGCAGCCGCGGTGAGTTTTTCTGGAGTGGCTGTCAAGTTGGCCAAGCAAATGATCGTCACGTCGCGATCCGGCAAGTATACCGCGAACGCGGAATACCCCGGCACATCGCCTGTGCTGCCGATCCCACCGTTCTGACGAGCAATGTGGAACCCATACTCGATCTGTTCGTAACCGATGTCGATCCAGTCGAATAGCGCCACGCGACCTGTTTCGCCCACCAGCTCACCGCGCGAAGCTGCACGCGTAAACTTCGCCAAATCATCCATCGTGCTATACATGTCGCCGGACGCACCCCAAACGCTTCCGCTCCAGTCGGTCGCATCGAACCAGAAGTCACCATACCGAACGAGGTTGTCCCTCTGTCCAAAGCGATAACCGCGCGGCGTCGGCGTAGGTACGCGACTCCCATGTGGATACCCCGTATGCGACAGACCAAGGCGTCGAACGATACGATCGTCAACAGCCTCGTACCACGGCTTGCCAGTGACCGCATCAATAATCTCACCGAGCAGGATGGTGTTGCTATTGGAGTACATCCATCCCTCACCTGGCGGGAAGAGCGGTTCCATCGACCACGTATAAGCGAGAATCTCCTCAGCCTTCCACTGCCGATCCGGCTCCGATTGCAGCGCCTTCTGGAGCTTGGGATTGGCCATCTCACGCGGAATTCCGCTGGTGTGGTAGCCCAGCATGGCGACAGTGATGTTTTCACCGTTTGGAACCACGCCCGGCAAGTACTTTGAAACTGAGGCATCGAGCTCCAGAATTCCCTCGTCGACGAGCTGCAGGATGACTTGACCGACAAATAGCTTCGTGACGCTCGCGATACGGAAGTGATCGCCGCGGAGAATCGGCCGGCTGCGGTCTTCGTCGGCGAAGCCAAGCGGCAAAAAGAGCGCCGGTTCTGTTTCCGCACCTCGATAGATGCCGAACACCGCACCCGGTGTCTGCAGCGTCTCAAACTGGCGAGATAGCTGCGTGCGAATGTGATTCAGAGGCAGCCCGTCGGAACTGGTAACGGCGGGGCCGGTCAATGCGCACCCCGCCGCGATCAGTCCGAATACCGTGACAAACAAGCGAGTGAATTTGCTCATATCGAATCAGAAATTACGATGGATGGTTCAGTTACGACGCCGGACGATAGCGACACACGCGATGGCCAGAAGGGACAGGGCGGTCGGTTCTGGAACTGTTGTCAACGTTCCTGAGAAATCCCAAACGACCGGCGTGTCACTGTCAGTAGCGATCAGCCCCACGAATTGTTCGCCGCTTACATCGAAGTTACCGTTTGCAACAATGCTGCCCCCGAACGCGGTCACCATCACGTCGCTGGTCAGACTCATCGAAACGAGCACGTCGTTTACCAATTCAACGGTCCCCGAGAAGTCTGTAACGGTCGTCTCGATGTCATCCCACCGTCCATAGTTGATATATGACGGGTTTCCCGGCTGCGCACCGATTCCAAGCTCGATCGCGGAAATCGGAGCGGTTCCAGTGCCGCCGATCAGCGCGGACTCGTCGAATGTGACATTGCCAAGTCGAAAGTCAGAGTCATTCGGAAAACCGTCAAACGCCGGATTCCCAATCACGACAGATGGATCGCTGATCAGATGAAAACGTTGTTGATGATCGTTGGGGGGAGGCTGGACAAGATCCATTCGGAAGAATGTGTCCGATGGGTTCTCAATGTAGGCGGAGTCGCCGTCGGCGATTCCGTCGAGCGCAACGACACCCGCAACCGCAGGGGTCGATACCACGAACCAGCAAGCGAGCCCGAACAGGTGTATACCATGACCATTCCTCATGCTTCTCTCTCTCTTCCTTAAAGCCGTAGCATCCCGCATCGGAATGCCCTTAAGGCGTGCCATGATATTGTTGCAGCCGACCGAAGTCCAACAGGTCAACGTCGCGATCGACGTCGAGATCTGCCTCGCGACATTCGCAAAGCGGAACAGGATTGCCCCGTCCTGCCGCGCATGAACGAAACTCCGAAAAGTCGAGCAGATCGACTCGTACGTCATCGTTCAAGTCGCCGGGGACGAATTCGCCAGTCGCATCACGCGTTGCGACGATCGTGCCTTCGTATTTCAGCTCAACAACCAGAAAATTGATGAACAATTTGGTGAGTGAGTAAACCGGCAGCGTCAAAACTTCAGCCGTCTCGTCCTTGCCGATCCAGGCGTCGTTGTCGGTCGAACTGGTGTCGTCCGGACTGATCGTGTTGATCATATCTGTGATGGGAGGAGATCCCCCGGAACTGTAATAAATTGTACCGGATACGAAATCAGTGGGTGTACCACCCTCGTCGAACGCGCCGCACGCAAATGGCTTAGCGGACTCGTCGATCAAGGTCATCTGCAGATCGCGTGTTGAGCTTGGCGAAAGCCCGCCCATGCCCAGGACGTTGCCAAGGGGCGACAAGTCCGTAATGAACCCGTAGTTGGCAGGGGCCGGTGAATTGGTGTAGCCGTCGGGTTCATCGAGGTCGCCGGGGTATTGCGAGAAGTCCGTGCCGGGAAGCCAATCACCGGAATTGCCGGCAATCAAGAGCGTTCCCGATAGCATCTGGATGGTCGTCGGCGTCAATTCGACCACGACTGTTCCGGTGTACTGAGCGACATTGCTATTCTCGCCTTGGAGAAAGCTGTCGAGCGGCACACCAGCGAGGAACACGGTGGACCTTCCCTGCAGCGCGCTTCGCGTTGGATCAACCGTATACTCGAACACTTCGGCACTGGCATGCGTCGCGAACAAGAGCATCGTCACCAGCACGCGTATGCGAGCAACGGAACACCCGCACTTCCAATTTCGTCTTGATCGTGTCACTTTACAAACATCCATTTGTTGCTGCGCTCGCCTCCGATATCCGGCGCAACGTACCCCAGTCGTTTGGCAATCGTCTCGGGCGATTGATTAACATACTGCCGAACGCGGATCGAAGTCGCGTGTCCATCTGCCCAAGTCACATTGACCGTCTCGCCCACGTGGCGACCGTGGGCCGATGCAATGGGTTTTGCCCGCAACCAACCATTCGGAAACGACAGGCCAATTGGCGGTGAAATTGTTGGATTCGGAACGACGCGCCCGAGCATCAGGTCACCTGCATCAGCAAACATGGCGATAGTGCTGGAGCTCCCGATTTCCTCCGGGCGATAGCCGACCCAGCTTCGGTACCCGGTCAAGTTGGGGTTTGTCGCGTAGAAGTTCTCGTGTCGGAAACCCAGTAGCAAGCCGTTGTAGCCGTAGTCCACTGCGACTGGATACGCGAGGTTGAACTGCGCGTAGAATTCTACAATGTCCACCGGAGCTTCGAATTCCGGGCATCCTGCGATGTCCACTGAGTTTCCAAGATACGGATATAGCAGCCCATTCTGGAAAGCCAGCTGCGGATCGCCGGGAGTGTCGTCCGACCATGACCACCTCACATTGACCCCGAGTCCGCCACTCCGATTGGCGATCGCCCCGTCAAACTGCGAGTACGGTACGACGCGTCCATGGTCCGTCGCATACAGATGATTCGCGACGCCCAGTTGCCTGACGTTGGAAGCGCAGACCACCCGCCGCCCGCTTCGCCTCGCGTCTTGGAGCGATGGAACTAAGGCCCCGATTAGGACGGCAATGATTCCTATGGCTATCATCAACTCAATCAGAGTGAATCCGCGTGAGGCAGCCAACGTGCTGACCGGATCAAAACTACTACAGTCCTTGAGGCTCTTACGTTCCAAGACGGCATTCCAATCTTCAACGTCGCCAACATCCGAGCAAGGTGACACCATCAGAGCGCGATTACTCAATCGCCACCGTGCGGCAAAAGCATGGCCATCGTTGCACTCTGACGTCGGCGATCCGGATCTTGTCGGAATCACTCGTTGACGATCAAACTCCAACGCTTCCGGTAGCGTGCAACTTGTCACTTCCATATCCGAGCACGCAGTTGACGGTCGGTACTGCCGCGATTCGGGGTGCTCGGGGTATTTTGGCATCAGAGCCAAGTTTCCGTCGGACGCCGGATTCTAACAGGGACGCGTCCTCTCGACCAAATCTCGATTCGATTTAGGGGGGGGCAACCGTACCGCGATGCTCCTACCTCGGACCTTTTATTAGGGAGGTTCGAGGTAGGAGCCAGCGACTGACCAGCCATCTCGCGAATCCCCAGTTCATGACAGACCGATGCGAAGTGTCGAGTTCCAAGAATCAAACTTCGTTGTCGGCCACTCCGGCAGCAGAGGTGTAGGAGGTAATCAACGACTGAGCCGTCACCGATAACGCCGGAAGCTGACTAGTGTCGGCCCGTGGACAGATACGAGTCTACTGCTCGCACCACGAGAGCCTTCACGTCGGGCGGTACATCAGACTCCATGATTAGTCGGATTGCACGCTCGGCCTCGTCGGAGTTTGCGCGCTTCGGTACAACATTTGTACAACATTCGGCGGAAATCGGCGTTTCTGAGAACGGCAAGGGGGTAAGGCGACGGTTTTGAAAACCGTTGAACGGGTAACCGTTCCGGGGGTTCGAATCCCTCCTCCTCCGATCAAAACCAGGCGTTGTCGCACGTCATCCATTTCGCGATGCAACCGCCTGTCTTCCGCCGCGGGACACCAACGCCCCGACGACCAGAAGACACAAACCCGCAACCAGCATCGTTCGGCCCTTCGTGGCCGGTACCGCGATTTCGCAATCATCGGGGATTCCATTCGCGTTGTCGTCCGGACTCTGTCCAGCCGCGATGTCCAACGCATCCGGCAGATCGCTATCGTTGCAGTCTGCCGCAAAGACAAACACCTTCGCGACGTCCTGTCCGCCGGCCGAATCGGGATAGGCAAATCGTAGCGATCCGTCGACAACCTCGTGGTTCAGCGCCGAGAGAAACGCACCGTCGCCGTCAACCGAATGGACAAACAGCGACGCACCTGCAGGCCACGCCTCGGGCAGGGGGACTTGCAACATTGCGTCGGGACCGATCGGCTTGCGCAACTCAATGTAGGTCGGTGTGCGTCGCTCGATGACGAAGTGATCAGCCCCACCCAATGACGCACCTCGATACGACCGAACGTATCCGCCGCGAATCCGACCATCAAAGGATTCAACATAGCAACCGTCCGGTGGCAACTCGACGTCGGCGACCACTGCCGACGCTGCTTGATCCCAGTTGCGCCAGATCGTCCACCCATCCATCGACGTGCGTGTCACATCGTCGGATAGATGCATGTAGTCCGTGATCCGATTCCCCACGTAGTCGGCTACCAGGCCCTCCTGAATCGTCGCGACGATGTCGACCCACGGATCGGAAATCCCCGCGGTCAGATCGTAGCTGAGCAGGTGTCCCTGCGCGATGTTCCAGCAGAGGGTGGAAACGTCGGTGGTCATGACCTCGGGCGCAAGATCATGTTGATAGAACAGGACCTTGTCGCCCACGAGCATCTGCGCAAGCGGATAGGGTTCCCAGTTCTCCTCGCCCAACACTTCATCCAGATCGCGGGCCCGCTGATCGAGCAACACACCCCCACAAAAACCCGCTTCCCATCTGGCCAGCCGATCAAACCCGCGCTCGGTCATCAGCAGCCGATCCGCATTGTTCTCCACATGTTCCATCAATCCCGTGATGTACGTCGTCGGTCCGGACGCAGAAGCGTTTGTATCGTAAACAAAGCTCCGCGCACCGATCTGATCCTCGAAGACGGCGTTAAATCCATAATCGCCGGTGAGTTGATCCATCACCTGCTGAACCTTCGTGTTCACGAACGCACTGGCGAAACTGACCACGTAGCCATCGTTGGGACCATACGACTCGAAGACCGGCGATCCGTTGAGATTGAGAACGGCGACGTCATTCAGCGTCAGCGGCGGTGGAAGATTGGTCAGCGTCGGCCCTTCGTCGTCCCACCACGTCGGGTTGAAGTAGGGCATCACCAGCTGTCCGCGCTGCTGCGCGTTGGCCACGGCCACGCGAAACGCTTCGTCGCTGCCCCACTGTGGGTCGGCTGGCAGTACCTCCGGGTATCGGTTGTCGAACCCACCCGCCCAGTACGCGACAGGATGAATCAACGCAGGAGACGGCAGACCTGCCAGCACTGAGTCGAGCTGATCGTAACCAAAACCAAGCTGACCAAGGTCCGCCTTGTACAGGGGCGATTGACGCAATGCGTCCCAAACGTTTCCAACCTTCGTCACCACATCAGACCATTCGTCCATCCCGGCATCGATGCGCAGATGAGCGACAGCGTCCGCACCTTCATCGCGGAATCGCACGCGCAAAGGGCCAAGTGTCACGGTCTCACCGGCCTCCAACGCGACATTGAAGTTGTGGCTGAAGATACTGCTGTCCGGAACGTCATCATCGTCCGGCCAGAATGCGAGCGACGCGTAGAAATGCTCCGTCCGATCAAGATCGATGGCGTAGATAGACACGGGACCTGCATCGGTATTGATGAACACAGCGTCGCTGAACAGGGTCGGATACGCGCGGCCAAAGCTGCGATCTTCCTGGAAGAAGGTCGATTTCAAACGAACACCGGGATGCAGTGGATACACCACATCGACGATTTCGTTCTCAGCGAAAATCAGATCACTCGGAAACAGCGCGAAGTCGAGAATCGACGCCCGCTCGTTGGTGAGCGTGAGCGACAGATCGAAATACGCGTCGTCGAACAGCCGAATGGCGACGTCCGCCCGCACGCCGGCAGGTGTCGGTCCGCCGGGCGTGTACGTGAGCAGAATTGACGATTCGACAGGGTCAAAGCTGTAGGCGAATGCGTTGGACCACCCGCTGGCAAACGAGCAACCGCCCACGTAGGCATCCGTCTCCTCGGGAAACACCGATCCCCAGAGGCAATCGAATCGTGAGCCACCCATGATGACCTGCCCGGACACACCATCGGTCCATCGCGTGAACGCACCGTTCACCTTGCTCATGGCGACTTCATACATCCCCGGCACGCCGAATTGAACTTCCGCACCGGCGTCGTCGAAGTAAGCCCGCTGACCGTGCACCATCGTGACAGCGCAGCCACACACCAGTACGACCTTCCAGGCAGTCAGTTGCACTCTGCTGCTGGGAGATTCAGATCGGTGGGACATCTTGGGGATCATGACGGTATGCTCTTGGTGTCTCCGGGGACCGGTCGGTGTCCGATTATACGGATCGGCTGGCACTCGAAACAACCCGCACGATTCGTTCAGCGACCGATAACACATGCGCCGAGCCCGACGTGCTCACGGTACTTGTAATCGATCGATGCGCGGAAGGTCGCCAACCCCTGCACGTTTCGCGTTGATCTCCACCACGAAGAATGTCACTGCAGACACATCGCCACGACCTCATACCTTGCACTGCGGGCCGTTCGAAACGACACTCCAGAACCGATCACCGCAAGCATGAGGATGATCATCAAGTGCCCGACAAACGCCACCACAAACAGCCGCGACGACACTTCTCAACGCTCGCCTTCGTTACCGTTGCAATCCTCACGGGTGTGGGCATCTGGTATGGCGTCTCGTGGATCGTGGCCGCGCTCGTCGCGATCAATCTGGTCACTTTCGCGCTCTACGGGTCGGACAAACGCCGAGCCATCACCGAGCGTCAGCGCATTCCCGAATCGGTCTTGCACGTGCTGACGGCCGCGGGCGGGACGATCGGAGCATGGACGGGTCAGCGTGTCTTTCGTCACAAGACGCGCGACGTGAAATTTCGTCGTGTGTTTTTCGCGATCGTTGGACTGCAGGTGATCGTTACGGGATTGTGGATTTGGTTTCAGTGGCGGTAGGGCGGCGGGACTCCGGGTCCACCCGATGGATTGCGAATCAGCTACTGCGACCCGCTGGCTGGAAGCGTGACGTCACCGTAGGGCGTCTCAATGACACCGCTTGGCTGCAAACGGACACTGCCGACCGAGACGCCGCCGAGAATACTGCGAATGGCTGACGCCGCTGATACCTTACACGTCAGTGAAAACTCGCCGCTTGCGTCGGCCTCAATGGAATTTGTTGTTTCCATGCTGACAACGCCAAGGTCGACATCACCCAATCGCAGCGTGTACCCGAGCTTGGATATCCCGACGTCGAACACGTTTGGGTTGCTGATCATCCCAGCCAAATTGAGTCGCGCACTCGTCAACGATACGTCCGAAGTATCGACCGACGAAATGTCTATGTCGGGAAACCGCAGCACCGGCAACCTTCCGGAATGAGAAAACGGCAACTCGACAGCATCACCGAGAACGTCAATAGCCAACGCGCCCTCAATGTCGATCGGTAACTCCCTGTCGTCGCGCACCGATCCCATCAGCGTCCAAAGATCGGCATATCGAATCTGTGCTGGAATCGTGATCACGCCAACACCTGCCCCTGGCAATTGGCTTTCCGGCACATCTTCAGATGATAGGAGCGTCGACTCGGAAACACGCAAGGCATACCGCCCACCCGGCACGCGCACCGACAACGGCACGTTGTTCCGCACGGACACGTCGAACGACATGGCCACGCCGTCAAAGTCGATGCCCTCAATCCGACTCGCCAATCCGGCAATCTCCGGACGCATCGACGCACATCCCGATGACAGCATGATCAGCACGCAAGTCGCAAACGGAAATAGACATATACCTCTCGCTGTGCGCATAGAGAACGCTCCGTACAGAAGGCAAACACACTCAGTCTCGGAAAGAGATCAGCTATGCCGACGCTGGCGTTGTACCACCACCGGGCAATGCCAATCTTGGTGAAGCCGTCTCAGGCAACGCCCGCGATGTTTCCACGCGTTCCACACGCTCGACGCGCGTCGGCAACGCTTTCTGACGCTCCAGCAGGTCGGCCGGCGCATTCGCGACTGCGCGACGCCACGCGGCACGCTCCGCTCGCGTCAACGCTTCCTTGATCTTGGGACGCAGAACCTCGGCACGTGCTCGACCGTTCGGCTTCGATCCGTTCGCCAGTTCACGATCCGCCAAGCGCGTCAGGATGGAAAACAAGACCTGCCCCATTTCGGGCGTGACCAGACCTGTCCGCACTTCACGATACAACCGATCCATCGCATGACCGACGGCAGTTCGATTCGAAAGCTTGCGCAGGTATCCACCGGGAATCTGCGACAGACGCCGACGCTGAATGGCCTTGGGCGAGTTCATCGACTGACGACGTTTCGCTGCGGTGGCTGGATCATGGAACATGCAATACTCGCTGCCGCGGAGTGTCTTACCGCGACACCGCTGTCCCGATTTCTTCATCGCTGCACACTGCCGGTCGTAGGGAAGTCTCGTCGAAGCCTTGACCGGCGTTCCGGTCGGTTGGGGCGTTGTCGTACGCGGCGCTTTCGATTGCAGTGCTTCCCACAGCAGCATGTCAGCCTCCTTGTCGCGCATGAGCAGCCTCACGCGCCTATCAATTCATCTGCGATCGGGCATCCATGAATCCCGACGCAAGTGATGTGCTTTGTATGTTCGGGGTGGTTCGTCCCTGACCACCATCCCGCGGCCTCATGACGCCGCGCGGCAACACCAATCCCTGCACCGCACGCGACATTGATTCGCCGACAGGCCGATTCTAAACCAATCGATTCGCGATTCAAGCGACATGTTGATGATGCGAAAATCACAGGGGAGGTTCCACGGTGCAACGCATGTAAGTCGTTGCAGTCACGCGATTCGCAAACGCTGTCAAGATGGGCAAACAAGTGAACATCGCGAACCACGGTGGCGTGTGAAATCAGACGCGTATCCCGCGCGGTCAACAGCGGTTCTGACCACGCCCACCGCACAAGTGGCTGGCGATCGATTCGTTCATCAAGTAACCTACCTGAAAGAGTTTCCGATCGGCAGGGGGCATCCCCTGACCGCATCTGGGAGAGAGAAAGTCGGATAGGCCATCGCGGCCACACGCCCGCGCCGAAAGGCGCCTCCACGGAGGGAGAGATCATGCCCATTCAGAAGAATCCGCGCACGTTTCAAACCACAACAACACTCTGCACACTGCTCGCCATCTTCGCGTCGATTCCTATCGCATCGGCTGAGCAGATTGACTTTCAAACCGCGTCGAGCGACGTGATGGCCGGTGATCCCGTTTCGCTGCTCGTCATCATTCGCGAAAATTCAACGCCGCTGGTGAGCTATTCGCTGAATGTCGATGTGGAACCCGTTGGCGACGCAGTGGGAGCGCTCAGCGCAGACATCGCCGAAACAAATCTCTTCCCGGCCCGCAACCTCATTGAGACCGACCCCGATGACAGTCTCGACCCCGTATTCAGCGTGATTTCGGATCCCGGTGACGGGGGCGTGTTCATCAACGCCCAAAGTCTCAGCGGTACGCCCGTTGCGTTGGCCCAACCGGGTTTCAGCGACGTGCTCGCAGAGGTGGTCTTCGATGTCCCGCCCGACGCGCTCGGCACGTTCCGTGTCAGCCTCGGCACGGGCTCGACGCTCTTCAACGGCGCAAACGAAGTGCCGTTTGATACGCAGTTTCTCGACTTGATTGTCGTGCCCGAACCGGTGTCGGCGATACTCCTCGGACTGGGCGGGCTACTCATCCGCCGACGCTGAATCCCGTTCTGCGTCCAAGTTTTCCCGATCTTATCGGAGCCGGTTCCTGATGAAATGCGCTGGTCCCGTTCTGCTTCTGCTTGCGATCGCATCCTCGTCTGTGGCAGATCCCCCGAGAATCAGTTCGATCGATCCACATCCGGGCGATTGGCTCGTCGGTGGTGAATCCCTGAGCGAGGTGGTCATCCGCTTCGACCAACTCGTCAACATCCCGGCAGACGCCATCTCAGCACGACTCGGCCCGGCAGATGAACAGTGTCAATCGGTCCCGACCGTCGCCCTTGCGTTCACAAGTGACTCGCCCGACGTGCTCCGCATCACGCTTGATCCGATCGAATTCGGGCGCGTCACGCTGGTTCTGCGCGACAGCATCATCGATGTCGAAGGTGACATGCTCGACGGCGAAATCGCGACGCCGCACGATCCGACGCTGCCAAGCGGCGATCCGCGTCGCCATCGCGGCGGAGCAGCAGTCATTCAGTTCACGGTCCTGCCCGGCGATGTCAGTCGCGACGGCATCGTCAATGCGGTCGACACGACACTGCTGTCGGCCGCCGTCGATACATGCGTTGGAGACTCAGGGTATTCGGGCAATGCCGATCTGAACGGCGATGGCTGTGTCGACGCGATGGACGTGGCGATCATCACTGCCCCCGGCGTACTCGGCTCTTTCATCCCCGCCATCAACAATCCCGCACCCCGAAGCACATCCATCGATCCACGCTGCCTGCCGCTGACCGATGACACCCTGACCGCAACGTTCGATCAGCCCCTGCTGCCGACTTCCCTTACCGGCGACGCACTGTTCGCGATCGATCGGGACGGCGAACTGATTCGCCCGATATCCGATTCCTTGCTCCAAACGCCCACAACCGTGCTGTTTCGATTCGCATCACTCGACAACGGTCCCTACACATTCACCCTCGGCAACGGATTGGCCAGCCAGTGCGGCGTGCTGCTACCCAATCAACAGTTCGTGCGGGGCGATGTTTCACTTGATGCCGACTGCGACGGAGTACTCGCCGGCGACAATTGCATCGACACGTTCAATCCGCTTCAGTCCGACCTGGACAGCGACGGACTTGGCGACGCATGCGACAGCGATGCCGACGGCGACGGCGTCGAGGATGATCAGGACAATTGCATCGGCGTGGCCAACGGACCACAAACCGACACCGATGCCGACACGATCGGCGATGCCTGCGACAACTGCGTCGACGTTGCCAACATTGATCAATTCGATACAGACGGCGACGGACGTGGCGACACCTGCGACAACTGCCCCAACATCGCCAACCCCGCACAGGCTGATGCTGACTTGGACGATGCAGGCGATCTCTGTGACGACGATGACGACAACGATGGCATTCCAGACGACGGCAACAGCGACGGCAACGCGGGTGCAACGCCATGTCGCGCGGGCGCGGTTGAAAACTGCGACGACAACTGCCGTTTCGTTGCAAATCCCGACCAGGCGGACCTCGACGGCGACGGCGTGGGCAACCGCTGCGACGCCGACATCGACTCAGACCAGCGCATCAACACCGAAGACAACTGCCCGCTACTCGCCAACGCAGACCAATCCGACGCAGACGGCGACGCCATCGGTGACGCTTGTGACAACTGCCCGAGCATCGCCAACGTCGCACAGTCTGATGATGATGGCGACGGCATTGGGGACGTCTGTGACGCAGACAATCTGACTCCTGCAAACCCGCCGGTCGATATGGCTGATGGCGACAACGACGACGACAACCCCGCCACAACCGATCGCGACGGCGATGGCATCGTCGACGAATTCGACAACTGCCCCGCCCAACCCAACGCCAATCAGGATGATGCCGACGTCGACGGAATCGGCGATATCTGCGACGACACGCCCAATCCCGTTCCGCCGAACGATGACGACAATCAACAGGACCCCGATACACCAACGGAACCCGCACCAGGCCAGCCAATCGGTGACGGCGAATTGGGTTTTGAAGCGGAAGGCATCGTCGGATCGGACGGCATGCTGACGCTTGAAATCGCATCGGCTGACGGTTCAGCCTTTGCGCTGATCGAAGTCCTCAACGGCGAACCGGGTGGTGACGTGATGGCCCGACTGATCCTCAATCCGTCCACACCGGGTCCACCCGACGCCATGACATTCAAAGGCCTCCGCAACCAGGAAGCTCTGCCCGCAACCCTGACCGTTTGCGCGACGATGGCCCCACAGACCTACACCGTCCGAATCTCGCTGTACATCGCCGAAGAAACACTCGGCTTGGCCAATCTCGACCCGGACGCGTTGGACCTGCACGTCCTCCGCAAGCTAGGACCCAATCAGCAACGTCTTCTCATCGCCAACGGCTTGAACATTCTTGCTGAACCGAAATGGTTGCGGGCGGGATGCCGATACCGTGGTCAGTCCGCTGCCACAACGCGCGTCGGTGACTTCGGATTCGACCCCACCATCGATGCGTACGTCCGCTTCTGGGTCGTGCGCGACCGCCTCAGTGTTTTCGCGGTTGGCACGTCGGAGGACGGTCCCGCCACAGTTCCGACGCAGGACGACATCATATCGCCACCGTGCGGCCCACCTTTGTGCGGTATCCTCGGGTTTACGCCACTGACATTCATGCTCGTGACAACGGTTCGTCTTGCCCGACGTCGCCATTGACGCAACGTTCAAAGCACGTCGACTCCGGCGTTGTGCGCAATGAAAAACCCCGAACCGCCGACCAGCGACGATTCGGGGTTCTGAATCTGTCCAATCGGGTTGCCTACCTGCGAACGCGGATCCGTCGCCGCATCGGCAGCAATCCGAGCATCATGCCCGCAAACGAGATCATGCCCATCGTGCCGCATGGTGCACCGCAGTCGGTACCGTCGACCGGTTGACCCGGGGCAGGCTCGTCACCATCCATGTCATCGTCCGGCGTCGGATCGACACAGACGTTGCGGAATTCGTCACATGTCTGCTCAGCCGTGCACGGCGCGTCGCCCGTGATGCAACCGCTGGCATCGCACGATTCCTGACCGTTGCAGAACATGCCGTCGTCGCAATCAAGACAACTGATGCACTGGCTGTTCTCCTCGTCGCAGAACGACTCGGGCAGCGAGCAGGGCGGTCGACCCGACTCACACACATTCGCGTCGTTACACGTTTCGATGCCGTTGCAGAACAACCCATCGTCGCAGTCGGACCGGCTCGCACATTCAACCACCGTGGACGGACCCGCCGTCGACTGGCCAATGGCGAACAGGCTGAAACTGCTCCGCGACGCCCAGAATGTCACGGTCCCACTGCCGATGAAGTAGCCATAATCACCCACGTTGGATGTCGGATTGCTTTCTCCAACGAAGTTCGTACCGGCAAGTTCCCAAACCGGCGGCGTCACTTCCTCATTCAGGAAGTGCAGATCGAGTTCCGCCGCACCGATTCCGAGATTGTCGAGGAATGAGTTTGGAACCTGAACCTGAATCACCGCATCGAACGTGTCCGCACGCAGGCCGGACGTCACCCGAATCGTCGTTGGGATGGCGTTGTTGTTGAGGAAACCGTTGAAGATCGGCGAACCGATCGGTCCCGGCCCATCCACGTTCATCAGAAGCGTCACGCTGACATTCTCGCCCGAGGTGGCCCGGGTGACTTGAACGACGGCGATCACACGGCCATCGGGTGACGACACCGAAATGCTGGCAGAACCGGCTGTATCGACCGAACCGGTTGACGTGGGACCGTCATCCATGTCCGCATCGTCGGCATCGTCATCGATCTGATCGTCATCCTGATCATCGTCGCCGTCGTCGCCGGTGTCACCACCACCGCCGCCGCCTCCGCCGCCGCCACCGCCACCGGTGCCCTGATCGGGGTCGGGTGACGCATCGCAGGGGTTGCCGAATCCGTCGTTGTCGTTGTCGGCCTGATCGGCGTTGGCGATTGTCGGGCAGTTGTCGACGTCACCACAAACACCGTCATTGTCCGTGTCGTTGTTCGGGTCGGCCGGGCATGTATCACACGCATTGCCCAACCCGTCGCTGTCGCCATCTGCCTGCCCCTCGTTGTCTGTATTGGGACAGTTGTCGCACGCATCACCGAGCGAATCGCCATCGCTGTTGACCTGATCGGCGTTCGCGATTGTCGGGCAATTGTCACTCGCATTCGCGACACCATCACCATCAGCATCGACGACCTCCGCGGCAACCGTAATCACGACGGTGCGCGTAGCCGATACGTCCGTCTCAGGATTGGTGACCGTGAGTGTCGCGGTGAAACTCCCTGCCGACATGTATGAATGGGTCACCTGAATTCCGGACGCTGAACTTCCGTCGCCAAAATCCCAGTCGTACTGCAGACTCGGATTGTCTTCACCATCCTCGTCTGTCGTGCCCGCGGCATCGAACGTCACGTCAAGCGGCGCATTTCCGCAGGCGTTCGTCGGATTACCATCAGGACAACTCACCACCAACTGGACCAATAGCTGCGACTGAAGTTGAAGCCCGTCATCAGTAATCGCCAAAGAAATCGGCTCACTGTACGCAGTCCTGCCTGTCGTCAGGAACGTAAAACGATCCGGTTCGCCACCGTTGCTGCCGTCAGTAAAGCTGTGCACGCGGTAGTTGATCGTCGCGTTACCCTGACTGATACCCGGATCCTGCGCGAGAATGAGTGTGTTCTCATCCGGCACCGACAGAATGGTGAAGAACCCCGTGTTGACGCCAGCAGGGCCATCGGTGATGCGAACATGGTCACCCGGATTGAACGTCGTGGCATCGAATCCCGGAATCGGCTCCATGTCACGCAGGAAGAATCGACCGTCCTCGGTGCCAACGGAAACCAGACCGGAATTTCCGCCGAAGATACCCTGCCAGTTGATGCTGAACGAGACCTCACCATTGTCGGTCATTTGAGCCATCAACTGACTCGCCGTCGCCTGGTTCGTCTGCAGCCCGGAAAGTGACCCTTCGATCGAGAATATCTCGGCACCCGGCGTCGACGCATCGACGCACGTCAGCGTCCAGTTTTCAAGGAGGGCAGCCTCGTTATCAACACTGTTGACCACCACGCTGCCACGCCCACGGTTCGAGAACGCGGCACGCGACTCGGACGAACTCGGCTCCTGCCCATCAGGCGTCGAACCCGGTATCAGGCGGGCGTAGAAGTAAAAGATCCCATCGCCATCAAACTCAATAAGCGGAATCTCTATCGAACCCTCTATGAAACCGGGTTCCTTCTCGGTGAATGTTGCAGCCACCTCGCCATCGTAACCCATGGCATCATCATCGATGTAGAATTCGATATCCGTGCTGCCCGTGAAGTCAAACGCCTCGAAGCTCAGGATGTAATTGTCACCCACAATCTGCCCGCCCGGCGGTTCGACAAACTTCAACTCAGGCACCAGACGCGGCTCCCAAAGAAACGTCACCACGGATCGGTCAGATTCCTGCACAATGTTCGTAACGGACAGACCACTGCGATTGTCGCGGAAATTGGAGCTTGGAACGGTGTCCTCATTCCATAGGTCGCCAGCCGAGAAAGCGTCGCCCGCATTTCCGGCAAAATTGGTCCCGCCGTCGGCCTGGACAATCTCGAACGGAAAGTTCGGCGCGACCATCTGCGGTGTCGCCAATGCCTCATCATTCGCGAACCCCTTGGTTTGCATGATCAACATACCCTGCCCAGGGGCGTACCTTGAGAAGTTGACTTCATCCGGAATCATCTGATTCGTCAGACGCCAGAACCAGAATTGCTCATCATTGTTCAGTTCGTCGGGATTCGTGAAGAAGTACACCGACTGGTTCGGATCAAACGCATAGTCGTTCAGGACGACAGCCTGCTCCACTCCAGGTACAAGCATCGACGTCAGATCGCGAGGCTGAATCCATGGATCATGCGGGTAGTGGCGGCTCCCACTTAGGTCAAAGCTCTTCAACGTTGGGGCGGGATGGGTAAACGAACCAGCGGCCATGATGTCCCACGGGCCAACCGGAACGTCCTCGAATGGAGGATTGGTGTACGTATGGTAATCGTACAGATCCGGGTAACCTTCCCAAACATGGAAGAACTCATGGGCCATCAACTCCTTGAGAAATCCGTTGCTGGCCACTCCAGTCTCACCAATTGAGCCAACAGCGGCTGCAAAATCGGAAAACTGAATCAACCCGTAATCCAGACCTGATTCAAACTCATCGCCGGTGGCGATATCAACGCCCGTGTCCGGCGGAAGGTCGCGAACCTGGATGGGCAAATCCATCGCAGGTGCGGGCAGCGTAAACAGATCGCGCCCGCCGGCAATGGAATTCGGCGGAAACAGATCCGGGCTGAGGATCAGCGTCCCGTAGACGAACCGCTCCTGAAACGCCAGCGTGACCCCCGGCGTAAAGAGGTCAGACGTGCGCTCGCGCACCACCGACCACGTATCCCAATCTGTCGTTGCATCCAGCGCCGCGACTGCGTCCTCCATCATGCGACGACGGTTGAAGGGGTAGACACTGCCGGGACCGCCATCGTTTGGCGTCGAAATGTATTCGTCGTAGGCGTAGTTCTCTGTTCCCCGGGCTCGTGTTTCGCCGGTATCAAGAAGCCCGTCAAAGTTGATATCACGCTTTAGAATGTCCGGTGGAACAGGGTTGCACGGTGGAAGACCATTGGGCGGAAACATCGGCCCATTCGGATCACAAACACATGGCTCGGTTGCACCCGAATCAAGACACGCAGGATCGAACGGTTCAAGAAACTGACGCGTCGGTGGAAGATCCTTCGCCCACGTGAGGTACTCCAATGTGAGCACGTTTCCACCATCATATCCGCCGCTGCCATGGACATTGAATGCAAGCGGACCGGCAGGCGGAATCACCCCATCGCCGCCACCAGAGCCCGAACCAATGCCCGATCCGTCACCGATGTCGGCACCGAACGCCGCAAAAGGACCGAAGTCCATATCAACCGGCTCAACCGCACTGCCCGAAGTCACCTCGCCCAACCGACCGTCACCGCCGTAGGAAATTCCGGACTTGTCGATGGCGTGATAGATCGACGATGGAAGATCATCAAATTCCGCAGGCCCATCATACCAGATGCGATTTCGATCGGGAAAAACCTCCCAACTCGTCTCACTTGTTGGGTCTGCAGTGGTGATGACGCCGTTTTCGTCAACCACGCTCCCATCTCCAATGCAGACAACCTCGGTCACCGATGGGGCGTTACACGGCACCGCGGTACGTCCCGCCGGCGGCATGTTCGCAAAGCACATCTTCGGATTCGAAAGGTCGCCCTCTGTGCAGGTGATCAGCGATTCCGGATCTGGCTGTGTCAGCAAGGGAAAGTCGGGATTGGGCTCGACGAATTGTGCCGTGCAGATGTCGTTCGTATCGACAGTCTCCTGAGGAGGACACGAGCCATCGGGGAGTGCAAGGATGGCGGAAGAGCCTCCGGCATTGGGTGCGAACGGGATTTCCTGGAACGTATTCAGCGGGTTATTCGTGCCGGTTGCGTTACTGGGATCAAACTCCGTAAGCCGCGGAACGGCATTGCCCTCAGGCCACCTCGGTGCGATCGGTGACGGCGGAACGGGGAATGGCGCATCTGTACCAAGCGCGGACGGACTGAAGCCGGCGGACACGTGCTTGTCTTCCCAATACGCATCCCACCAGTCATAACCCTCCCAATTATGAAAGACCAACCCACCACCACATTCTGGCGTCGCAAGACATGCGTTTTCCGCCTGAGGAATGCACGGCGAACCTTCCAACGGACCGCCGACGCATGAACCGGCCACGCACTCGCCAAATTCAACACATGGATAGTCGTCAGCGACACTGCATGGCTGCCCGATGCGGCCACCACTAATGCAAACACCATCAACACATTCTCCCTGGTCCACGCACGTCAGTGCATCGTCAGGGTCGCAGAACGCACCAGCATTGGGACCGTCGAGGCATACATTGCCCGGCGGCGGGGAAGTGAATCCGGAGACGCGGTCGAGCGGACCCGGACGACGTTGGTACTTCGTGTTCCCGACATCGGTCCAGCGATCCGCACCGTCGTATTGGCCGTTGCCGAAACGCCCCATGAACCCGGAACCTGCATTGAATGTGAAAACAGGCATAGGACCACTATCGTCGACGTTCAGCAGGTTCGGTCGTCCAAGGTTGCTTCCCACGTAATTGGCACGAATGTAGCGTTCAGCCCACAATCGCGAGCCGATCGCCGCGGGCGGATCCATCGCGGTGAAGCCCGATTCCTGACCGGCCACACACTGAAGATCGCCGGCTTCGCAATTGCGGTAGCTTGGGTCAAGTCGGACCCAGCTGCCCACGCTGTCCACGTAGACACGCAGGAAATCCTCAAACGGCTCGGGGAATGAGTATCCGCCGCTTGAGTCAAAGTCGTCGAACTCATCCTCGCCGCGAATCATGTCAGCCCCGCAGCAGAAATCAGCTGGGATTAGTTCGTTCGTTGGCATGCCGTCTTTATCGAACACCGGCGGGCACATAACTTCGGGGTCTTCGGTCGGCAGTTCCTGAACACATTCGTGCAGGGCGTCATAGCGGGCGTCGCCATCAAGATCCAAGAACCGTTCACCCGGCGTCCAGATTCCATCAGCAAATCCCTCTGAACGCGCAACCACGGCACTCGATGGATTCGCGGCAGTTCCGGTGGTGCCCGGTTCCCCCCCCAAGCTGCCGTTGTAGTCGACGAAGATCATCTGCTCGGATTCGTCGAATCGCTCGCCGTCAAACGGATCAAATTCACCCGTCTGGTTCAGATCAATGAACGGCAGTGTTTTGGTTGGATCGGTCAGCGGAAGATCCGAGTCAGGATCCTCCACACCCGCGGGGATTTGCGGAAGGGCAGGCCATGGCAACTCGACGGGACCAAAGACTTCGCCGCTAATGGACACTTGGCCATAGGAGACTTCGTTCCAGTATTCATGGAACGAGTCGATGTTCGGATCAATGCGGTCAAAGTACTCAGCAACAACGGCCGCACGATCACCAGCGAATGCCTGCACGTATTCCGTCGGATCTTGATCTACCGGAGCGGACTTGATCGGCACGCCGAGGATCACGACAAACTTGCGGTCAGCAGCCCTCGCGTCCAGGCCTGTGAAAAACCCACCAAACACCAACGCCAAAATCAACGCGCGCTTCATGGACGCTGCCTTTCCTGTGAGGAACATCTCAATCACCTATCCATTCGCGGACCTGCCGGCACATTCAATTCCGGCATACCGCCACCGATCCCGAAAGCGGAATCATCATCCAAGGCTCGCAACCCGTCGTACCGCCTTCGCGGCGGCACTTGTTTCTTAGTCCGGTGCTGTCCGTGTCGCTGCCTTATCGCATTCTAAGCGCCCGAACTCCCTGCACAAAGCGGTGCAGTTTCCGACTCCGGAATCAGGCACATCGAAACGCCGAAGTCGACCCAGAGCCAAAGGCTCGGCCCAGGCCGACAGACGTTTGATCATCGTATCACCGCACAACGCCGCGGAAAAGCACTTTCTCGCTCCTGAAACGATAACCGGGCGAGCCTAAACCGTTTCGCGTCCGATACATAGGTCACCGGCATCAACCTCAGTCAGCATTACCGGACGCCAAATGTCCGCCAAGTGCCGAACGTCCCGATCCCGAACCGACCCGGAGAACTCCCTGCAGTTTTCGCATTGTCACTGAATCAGCAAACCAGCCGCCGGAAAACGCACAACGCCCTCTGTTATGGGTCCGGCAACGCCGTCGATTCTTACACCAAATCCCGCAGATTCGTTGATCGATCCACTTGGCGATCTGTCTGCGACCGGTAGAGCAGCGCCAGCAACGCGGGCAGCACCAGCAACGTCGCCAACAGACACGTCAGAACGCTGAGCATCAGCAGCCCGCCGAGTCGCGCATTCGCCGGAACCTGCGAGAAGATCAGCACGCCGAATCCGACGGCGATGGCGACGGCATCGATGATCACGGCTGGTCCGGTCGACACAACCGCCTTTGCGATCGCAGACGGGCCATCGACCCCGGTCTCCTCGCGATACGCGCCAAACCGTTCGCTCAAATGAATGGCGAAGTCCACGCCGATCCCAAGCGTCATCCCGGCGAACATCGACGTCGCCACGCCCAGCGGAATGCCAAACCAACCCATGGCAGCGAAGTTGCCCGCGACCGCCAATCCGCACGGAACGATGCAGAGAAATCCCCGTCGCCACGAGTGGCCCATCACGGCCGTCACCAGGAAAATGCCAACAAACGATCCGCCCAGCGACAGCAACTGCGTCTGGACGATCGCCCCGATCAATGTCTGACTCACCGCCACGTCGCCGGCAAGATCGATCGTCAAACCCGAAGGGCGAAGATGCTCCGATTCGTACTCGCGAATCGCCGTGATCAGGGCATCCACATCCCGAAAGTTCGCGTCCTTGAGGTAGATCGTCGTCAACGCCTGCGCATGATCCGGCGACAGCAGTTGCCGCATGCGCTCCGCGCCGCGGATGCGCTCGTACTGCTCCCAAACCCATTCCGCCTTCTCCGCAGTCGCCGGCAAGCGTCGCTCCTCTCGCTTCAACCCCATGGCCATGAGGTTCGTCGTGCGCGCGTAGGAGGCGGTTCCGATGACCCCGCCGACGGTCAGGGCATCCTGCTCGCCGAGAAAACGCTCGAACGCCTGGATCTTCTCAAGCACCGGTGGCTTCATGAATGGTTGGATTGCGATTCGGTACGCGATCGAATCATCGTCACGCGCTTGCAGGGCAAACGGCAGTCGCCCCTTCTTTTTGTCAATGTGCAACACCACCGTTTCGCCGACCCGGTCAGCCGAGGTGACCCGTCCCGCTCGAATCCCGACACCCCTCATCCGGCCATCATCCGGACCAGCCACGCGCTCATTCCGAAGCACAACGAGTGCATCGATCCACTCTTCGACCGATACGTCCGGTGGGTCGCGCAGCACGATCGCATGATTTTGCACATCTTCCCGCGCGAACGTCCCCCCAAATCGCAACCCCTCACCCGTGACCCGCGCAAGCAAAAGATGCGTACCCAGAAAATGCTCATTGAAGAACGTGGTCGCCTCGTGGAAACCACTCTCAGGGGCAAACCCGTTGATCCAACTATCCTGCACCTCAACCTTGGCAACCCCTCGCCACAAGGGAAACGCCGCAACGCCAACCGCAATCAGCACCCACCAGCGGATCCGCACGCCCAAAGTCGCCACCGCACCAAGCACGGACCTACCGCTCGGATGCTGCTGCGTCGAGCCTCCCCGAAACCACCGCGCCGGAATGATCGACAGCATCGCCGGCACCGCCGTCAGCGAAAACACCATGCAGTACACAATGCCCAGCGACGTCATCAGCCCAAACGCCCGTACCGGCACCTGATCCGAGAGGCCAAACGACAGGAACGCAATCGCCGTCGTCACCGACGTCTTCATCACCGGTGGCCGCATCTCGTCCATCGCGCACTCAAGCGCACGCCGGTCATCGTCCTCGCCTTCGCGCAGTCGCCGTCGGTAGTGCGAGAAAATGTGAATCTCGTCCGCCACACCGATCGCCGTCAGAATCACCGGCATCACCGCAATCGTCAGATAGACCGGCACGCCCAGCCAACCCATCATGCCGAACACAAATGCCAGACACGCCCCGACCTCGATCAAAGGCAAAACCGCTGCCGTCACGCTGCGAAACCCGATGGCAAAGACCATCACGAGCACCAGCATCGCCACCGGCACCAGACCAATCCGACGAATGATCTGTCGCAACGATGGCGTCTCATCCGATGCGTCAGCGAACGTCTCGACCCCAAGCAGCGACGTCGGCACGCCCAGATCTTCGAGAATGTGCGACCCCAACAACGCCTCAGCCACCGGTGCCCCGATCACGTCGATCCGCTCAGGACCCGATTCGCGACGCGAGACAATCCGCAGAATCGATCGGTACGCCTCGGTCCGATCGAATTCAGGCGGAACGCCGACGAAGATGGCCGCACTCTTCCCGTCGTGCGACAACACCGTCCCGCGGTACAACCCAATCGCGTAGACATCACCGCGCACCCTGGCCAGCTCACGCTGCGTCGTCGGCAACGGTTCGAGCAACCGACGGTTCTTCAGCGTGCCGCTGCGAACACGATGACTGTATTCGGTCGCCAGGCTCGACACGTGATGCGGTTCGATCCCGTCGAGCGCGATGATCTCGTCGGTCAGTTCCTGGATCACTCGGATCGTGCCGGCGTTGAAGATGCCCGTCCCGCTGACATCCGGGATACCGTCCGCCCGGATCAGAACGACGATGACATCCTCGGTCAGAAATGCATCACGAATCTCGCGATCGAGCGCCAATTCCGGGCGAACCGGCGGAATCAGGGCATGACCATCCGTCCGCAGTTCCAGCCGCAGAGCACCCGGCACAGCCATCGCGACCACCACCAGCGTCAGCAGCAGCGTCACCCATGGTCGGTTGATGGCGAATTGATGCAGATGTGCCAATCTCGATCCTCACAGGCAGCAGGGCGGTTCCATCCGATGGTCAGATACTCCCGCAGCAACCGACGCATGACAAGTTGCATTCGGTCGCATTTTCGGCGCGGCCTGACGCGCATCAGACGGTACGATGGTCACCGAGGATAGCTGTCATGCATTACGCCGAATTCCCACCTCACCCCTCTCTCGCCGGCATTGTTCGGTGCATCTGGGCACTTCATGTCCCCGCACAGGCAAAACACGAAGATCCGGTCGAAAACGTCGTGCCCGACGGATGCATGGAATGGGTCATCCACCTCGGCGATCCCGTCCGCGCCGCATCGACAGGCAGTGCATTCGCCATGCAGGACAGCACAGTTGTCGTTGGCCAGATCACCGGTCCCTTCCAACTCCAGCCAACCGGCGATCTGAACGTCATCGGCGTGCGCTTCGCTCCCGCAGCCTTCGCATCCCTGTTTCACGTGCCGGCCCGAATGCTCACCGACCAGCATGTGTCAACGGATGGGCTTGGTTCGCTGCCGACCGGCGAACTGATGGACCGCATCAGTCAAGCGCTCGACACCACGCAGCGCATCGGCATCATTCAACAGTTCCTGATCGACCGACTCGCCGGCCGTCCGAGTCATCCACCCAGAGCACTCAGCCATGCCGTCGATCGGATCATCAGCACACAGGGCCAACTGCCCATTGATCAACTCGCCCGAACCCTGCGCATCAGCCATCGCCACCTCGAAAGGCTGTTCCACGAGCATGTCGGTGTCACGCCCAAGATGCTCAGCCGCATCGTCCGCTTCCGATCGGTCTTCGATCGCGTTTCCGACGACCCCAAGTGGTCGTCGATTGCCCTCGATTGCGGCTATTTCGACCAGGCCCACCTAATCCGCGATTTCAACCGTTTCGCCGGCCAATCTCCGCATGCCTACCTCCGAAGTCAATCGCCGCTGGACCGCTGCGTCAAAGGGATGGACTGATCTGAGTTGCTGCTTCATGTCGTTTTTTTCCAATTCACAGAGCCGCCACGCTGTTACGCTCGTCGACATTGGACAGTGGAAATCAAGGAGACCCGACATGCGCGCCACGTTATTCGCTTCCATCTTGCTAATCCCCGTCATCGCGATCACCGCTTTCGCCGATCCGGATACGTCCACGCCGCGTCAACAGCTCGAATCGCTCGATTGGCTCGCCGGATGCTGGCGTGGACCACACGACGGTGGCATCTGGGAAGCCTGCTACACCACCGCCGAAGCAGGCATGGTGCTCAGCGCCAACAAAGAGATCAAGCATGGCCGCGTCGTCATGATCGAGTTCGAACGCTTCGACGTTGTCGACGACCAGGTCGTCGTCGTCCCATACCCGTTCGGTCGCCCCAGCGTGCCCTTCAAACTCGTCAAGCACGACAAGAAAAAACGACGAGCCGAATTCGCCAACCCTGAGCACGACTTTCCAAAACGCATCGTCTACCACCGCATGAGCAAGGATTCACTGCACATTCTCGTCGAAGGCGAGCAGGGTGGTCGGGAAATCGTCATGGAATTGAAACTCAAGAGGGAGTAGGAGCGCGGCTGGCAGACAAGTCTCCGCATGCGTAAACTGGCGATGTCAGATTCGTCCTCTGTCGCCTGTCACGCATCGGAGCCGTCGCGTGCCCACATGGACACCATGCAGCACCATCCATCTTGACGCAGACTTACCCTTGAGTCGTCGGTACGCCGACATTCCGGATCATGTCATCGACGATGGGCGGCGACTACTTGCGTCCGTCCTGAGCATGACACCACGCGCGTTGACGCCGTTCGCAGACCTGATCCGACTCAGAACCCGAGGCCGGTTTCACGCCGAAGCGCGCGCCATCGCTGCCCGTGCCGGCAAGAGCTGGCGTTCCGTCATGCTTGCGAATATCGGATATGACCTCGCAATTTCATTCATCGGTTGCTCGACGATGGTCCTGCCGACGCCCGACGGGCCCATCCTCGCACGAAACATGGACTGGTGGCCCGCAGACGTCTTGGCCCAAACCAGCTACGTCATCGAAACGTCGCGGAACGGAAACGCGGAACTCAGCATCGCCGGTTGGCCCGGGTCAATCGGCGTCGTCAGCGGACTCTCACATCGCGGCTTTGCCATTGTTATCAACGCCGTCGGATGTACCGAACGCACCGCATTCGGCGGCTATCCGGTTCTGCTCCACGCCCGCCGAGTACTCGAAGATGCTGCAGATTTTGACGAGGCACTCGCCTTGCTTCGCGACCAGAAGCTCGTCACATCCTGTCTCTTCACCCTCGTCGGCACGGAAAATCATCAACGTGTTGTCATCGAACGAACGCCGCGACAGGCAACCCTCAGAACCGCACCACGCGACGCGCCACTCATCGCCACCAATGACTACCGAACGTCCGACCGAATCCCCGCCGACATGACATGCATGCGATTCGACCGCCTCATGGAACTATTGCAGGAAATGAATACGTCGACGACGCCCACGGCTGAACAGCTTCTTTACATGCTGACCGACCAGGACGTGATTCAGCTCATCACCGCCCAGCACGTCGTCATCCACCCGAGGTCACGACGCTTGGAATTCTACGTGCCAACGGACCTGTTGAACGGCTCACCATCAACCGGACCGATCGCCTGATCGCTCCAGCGCTTCGACGCGTTTGATCAGATTCCTGAGTCGCTCGATCCACGTCGGCAACCGACGAACCGTCGCTTCCTGCTTCAGGTAGCGACTTCCCTCGACCGCCGGAATACCACGCACCTGCACGCCGTCGGCCACATGCGTCATAACGGAACTCTTCGCCGCCACGAGACTTGCATCGCCGATCCGCACATGATCCGTCACGCCCGCCTGACCGCCGATCACCACGTGATGGCCCAAAGTGCTCGAACCACCAATGCCGACCTGCCCCACGAGGATGCTGTCACAGCCAATCTCAACGTTGTGAGCAACTTGACAAAGATTGTCGATCTTCGTCCCGGCGCCGATTCGCGTCTCGCCGAGTCGCGCACGATCAATCGCCGTATTCGCCCCGATCTCAACATCATCCTCGATCACGACGACGCCGGTCTGCGGAATCTTGTGATGACGTCCGTCCCGAAACAAATAGCCGAATCCGTCACCACCGATTGAGCTGTTCGGGTGAATCGTCACACGGTCGCCGATCGTCGCTCGCTCACGTACGACAACATTGGGCCACAACACGCAGTCATCCCCAATCGTACAATCCTCGCCGACAACGACACCGGCATGAATTTGCGTACGCCTGCCGACAGTCGTCCGCGCTCCGATCACGGCACGCGGACCGATCGACGCTCCGTCCACGTTGGTCGTCGGATGCACGACCGCTGTCGCATCAACGCCCGCTTCGAGCGTGGCCGGCGGCGGCGCCAACCAGCGCTGGACGTCGCAGATCGCCATGTCCGGGTCAGCCACGCAGATGGTCGGCACATCAAAAGACGCATCACAATCGGCCGGCAAAACCAGAACACCAGCAGAGGACGATCGCGCCCGCTCGACAAACGCCTGCGACCCCGCCCAGGAGACGTCATCGGCGGTCGCTTTCTCCAGGATCGCAACCCGCCCGACCACGCGCGAACCATCGCCGCTCAACTCTCCATCAAGCCGCACCGCCAACTCATCCGCCGTCATCCGTCGCTCATCTGCCATCGGAAGTGCCCTTCATCACGGTGCGCGCACCATCGCCGCAACCGGCCATAGCATCGCCGAACCATTTCGAAAGGCAACCGGAACGCAGTTCAGAGCACGAACGCCGGCATCAGCATCCGTCGCTGGTCACCACGACTTTCTCGGAAAAGATAGATTCGCAGGCACCAATGACCTCAACCGAATACGTTCCCGGTTCGGTCACTTCAAAGAAGAACGATGTGGCCCCGTCGATCGCTTCGCCGTCGCGGTACCACTGAAAACCCTGGCCGCCGACTTGCGACACGAACATGAAGTGTGGACTATCCGGGCAGGCGTTGCCTTCGGAAGGTTGGCTGAGAATTTCAACTGTCGTATCGATCAACGTGGCGGCGTCGGACACGACCTCTTGTCCGCACCCATCCGTAACCACGCAACGATAGAAACCGCCATCATCCTCCCCAACCTCGGCAATCTCGTAGGTGGGACCATTCGCACCGGGGATATCGTTCCCATCCAACTGCCACTGGTAGTTCAGCACACCAAACCCGTCCGCAGAAATGGCAAAAGACGCCGACGCCGACAGACACAGCGGCGGATTCACCGGCTGCTCCGTGATCACCGGACCGTCTGGAATCGAGAACGTCGCCCAGTCCGAGTTCTTCGTCGAACAGTTACCCGTCACTCTGCAGCGGTAACGCCCAAGCGTGTTCTCTGCGAGTGTCACATCCAGCGTCGGACCGGTTTCGCCGAGAAGAGCGGCCACGCCTCGGTACCACTGGTACGAGACATCGTCGCCAGCCGCGTTGACGGTCAAAGTCGTCGCCGTTCCGGCGCAGTCAAACAGACCCACAGGCTGTTCCGTCAGGGTCAGCCCGCAATCACCGTCGAAGGCAGCCTGGAAACGACCGAAGTCCGACAGTCCAACGTCGAGATCGTCGTCGAAGTCCATCAAGCCGCAGATTGCATCGGCTGACGACTCCTGACACATCGCAAACGTCGCGAAGTCGATGCGGTCCACGTCCCCGTCACCGTCGGCATCTCCGCCGGATTCGCATTCATCCGGATCACCGTTTGCATTCGCGTCGATGCTCGCACCGGAACTGATATCGTCGGCGTCGAGCACTTCATTGGCATTGCAGTCACGATCAACGATCGCCAAGCTCCGAGGCTCAGCCAGCGCACGCTGCAGGTTCGCGTTGGTCATTGCCGTTCCGCGATTGGCACCGCCGCCACCCGGATTGCACCCGCCGCTTGTGTGAATGCCGTAGACGAATCCCGTCCCGAGATGCTCGATCGGACCGCCGGACAGTCCGCCCGTCGTGTCCAGATCGTTGTATGCGATGACCAGATTGTTCAGCGCATCGTAGGTCCCCGTGTCGGTCTGCTGCACACTGTTGTGCGACAGCGGTGAGTCGTCGCCACCATGACCGGTAATACGAATGACACCACCATCAGGCAGCGGCGCGCGTGTCACCACTTCGAACGACGCACCCTGCGCCTGCAGCGGCGTCAGACGGGTATTGGCGTTGGGAAACGCCGCGAAGACCCGCCAATCGTCACCAAGTCCGGAACTGCGTCCCTGATCCGACTGACGATCGATCACGTACTGATCTTCAGGCCCGGGATGGCGAATCGAGCCGGTCGGGCTTGATAAAGGTACGTTGAATTGGACCACCGAACCATTAAACAGCCCACAGTGGCCAGCGGTCAGAAACAGATAAGGGTGGTTCCCAATGAGAAACCCGGTGCAGCCAACCGGTCGAATGCGTGCCACCCGCGGATCCTGAGACAAGACCCGGTCATCGGCACCGCAAAGCGTTGCCGCAGAGGGATTGTTCGTGCCGTACTCGACGCGATCGAGCACCACGCGGTTCAGCCCATTTTCGGAGGGTACGATCAATTCGACGTGCACGGCATCGCCGTTGAAGTAGGCTGTTGATCCGCGCCACTGCCGCATCGCCTTGCTGTCGAGGTATTGAACGGCTCCGTCATCAAGCGACGTGATCCGCAGATAGCTGTCGGACTCGCGACCAGTCGATTCGCCGAGCGTCCAATCGGAAAAGTAGAGGCGCAACCAGCCCGCGTCGGGAACCGCCACCGTTTCATCAAAGACGACATCCGTCGTCAGCACCGCCGGTCGCGACCGCCACCCGGAATCAACCCGATACGCCATCTCGACGCTTTCATCGCCAAGCGGCTGACCACTCACCCAAGGCAAACCACCCAAAATGCTGCATAGACCGACACACATCCATCCCGGCAAACGGTTCATCAATCCCTGCCTCCGATTCGGGGTAAATCCAGCGCGACCGCACAGAATGGTATCAACGGCGTTGTCGATTCGCAGCCCAAAACGGGAGTTTCGGACCAAGTTGCGGAAGAATGTTCACTCAGGCTGACCAATAAAAAGCGGGCCGGGACGCCGTGGTTCCTGGCTGAGTACGGCGCCACCGGCCCGGTGGTCCCGAAGGACCACCCATGCCTCCAAGAATTCGCCACCCTAGATCAAATCGAGCACGACTCCAAACCTATTCCTTCAATTGCGGACGGCCACACATGCACGCCCCATCAGCATGACGCGCGACGCCGATCAGAGTTGTCGCGATTCGCCAACCCAGTTACCCTACCCCGCTCGGATGGGGTCGGCGTGCGACCGGCCTGATTGTCAATGAAGCCACAAACCCATCAGTACGACAGGACAAGAACCATGAAATCACGCAACTTGGCTGCCCTCGCTACGGTACTGTCGATGGCTGTGTGCGGCACGACGTTGGCCGACCAGCTCAGCGGCAAGCATTATGTCAAAATGGAGACAACCCTCGGAAACTTCGTCCTTGAATTGGACGCGGACGCCGCCCCCGGAACCGTCGCAAACTTCCTGGGCTACGTCGAAGACGGGTTCTACGAGGGCACGATGTTCCATCGCGTCATCAAGACCTTCATGATCCAGGGCGGTGGCATGACCCCCGACTACGCACGCAAAGAAACCAAGTCGGCCATCCAGAACGAGGCCGACAACGGCCTGCCGAATTCGTACGGCACGATCGCCATGGCGCGCACCGGCGCACCGCACTCCGCGACCAGCCAGTTCTTCATCAACGTGAAGGACAACTCGATGCTCAACCACACCAGCAAAGACAACGGCCGCACGTGGGGATATTGCGTATTCGGGGCTGTCGTCGACGGTATTGAAACGGTTGAAGCGATTCGCAACACGCCGGTGCACATGGACCGCCGCGCGGATGGACGTCAGCCCGCAGCACCCGATGAGGCGGTCGTCATCAACAAAGCCGAGAAGCTCGACGCGTCCAAGATTCCCGACATTATCGAAAAGGCGAGCAAGCTCGCAGAAGAACGTGAGAAAGTCGTCGCCGCAGCCAAGTTGGAGCGCGAAAAGCAGATGAAAGAGCGTGCAGCAGAAATGGCCAAGGTCGCCGAGAAGGTCAAGTCCGACATTGAAACGGGCAAGCAACTTGTCGCCGGAAAGTCGGTCGACATTTCGAAGGGCGTCATGACCGAGTCCGGCCTCTGGTACGTCGACGCGGTCGAAGGCGACGGTGAGACGCCGCCGGATGCGAAGACACGGGTTCGGGTCCACTACACAGGATGGCATGTTGACGGGCGTCAGTTCGATTCGTCGCGTGATCGAGGCCAACCCTCGGAGTTTGGGCTGAATCAGGTGATCGCCGGCTGGACGGAGGGCGTGGGCAGCATGAAGGTCGGATCTCGCCGCTACCTCGTCATCCCTCCGAAGATCGCGTACGGGGAGCGGGGACGAAGTGGCATCCCTGGAAACTCGGTACTTGTCTTTGATGTCGAATTGCTCGCCATCGTGGAGTGAAGGCCGCCATTCGACGGGTCATGCTACCCGACATCACGGCGTGAGTTGAAAACAATCGCTCCCACTTTGCCGCACGTGCACTACGCGGTGGAGTGGGGGCGATTGCCGATAAAATTCGGCTTTTCCCTTCGTCGAATTCCGTTCACGCCTTACTATACGGTGAGTGCGCGGGCGGGAGGCACCGTCTCGCCCGTTGTGGTCGTCAGCGACGCTCGCCGCCGCTGCGTACTCGGTGCACCCAGTTTTCCATCAGGGAGTCTTCGGATGATGCAGGTTCGTCGGAGCGTGACAGCGTGTCTGTTGGTGGGCGGTTTGGTGGCGACCGGTTTCGCTCAAAATCGACTGAGCAGCGGCGTTATGGAAGGCGTTGTCGCAAAGCACGCATCCGTGCGGACCCATCAGGAAACCGCGAACTCTGTCGCCCTTTACGGCGCGGAGATGGCCGAGGGCGCAACAGCCGAGCGCGCGGTCATGCGATGGATTGAGGACACGCGTCCGGTCTTTGCGGCCAACGGTGGAGAACTCCGCATTGAGAATGAGGGACGCCTCGGCAATGGTCAGGGACGGCGCGTCTTCAGCGTCCGCCAATTCATTGACGGAATTCCGGTCGAGAACGGCGTTGCCCGTGTGCTCGTACAGAGTGGCGATGATCACCGCGTCACGTATGTCGGGGCCAAGCTGGCGGAGAAACCCGCCAACGGATTTCAGGCGGTTCAATTGACGCCGGACAATGCGCTGGCGACGGTGAAAAACGACGCAGACTACGCGGCGTTCGATCTGTGGACTGTTCCCGAATTGGTCATTTACATGGAACCCGATTCCGGGATCGCATTCCGCACATGGCGGTTCATGGGTGGCACGACCGATCTCATCGATCACAAGGCTCGTACCTTCTACATCGATGCAGCCAGCGGGGATGTCATCGCAAGCATCAACGAAGTGTACGACGTTGAAGTGACGGGGACACTCGTCGGGTTGGCGACTCCCGGTACGCGGCCCGACACGTTCAGCAATCCGCCGTTGGAAACGCCGCTTCCCGAGATGCTTGTCTCGACCTCAGACGGTGAGTCGACCTTTACAGACCGTGACGGGCAGTTTTCGTTCGCCATCGACAGCAACTTCGTAACGATTCAATCCCAGACCCGCGGTCAGTGGGTCAACGTTGTGGACCAGGGCGGTGTTGATCTGGAAATCACCGAGAGCGTCAACACACCGGCAGACCTTGACTTGCTGCTGAATCCGAGTCCTGCGCAGTTTGAGGTGGCGCAAATCAACGGCGCATTGCACACCACACTGACGCACAACTTCTTCAAGGACCGTCAACCGGACTTCGACGAGATTGATCGGGCGCTTCGCTGCAACGTTAACATCGATAACTTCTGCAACGCGACGTTCAGCCCACTGCTGGTCGCCATCAATTTCTACCGCAATCAAGGTGGTTGTCAGAACAGCGCGTACAGTTCAATCATCGCCCACGAGTATGGGCACTTTGTGGTGTTCTCGCTGGGGTTGGCGCAGGGTGCCTTTGGCGAAGGTTTTTCGGATGTTGTCGCGAACCTGCAGTACGATGATCCGGTCGTCGGGCGCGAGTTCCGCGGGCCTGGGACACGTATTCGCAATACCGCGACCGCTGATCGTCAATATCCATGCAGTGGTGGCTCGCACTTCTGCGGCCAGTTGCTGGCGGGCGTCTGGTGGGACATCAAGTCCAACATCGAAGACGCCGTCGGCGAGTCGGCTGGTCTGGACTACACGCGGCAACTGTTTACCGACTGGTCGCGGATCACGATCGGGGGCGTCGGCGGCAACAGTGCGACGCCGCAAACCGCTGTTGAGGTGCTGACCGTCGACGACGATGACGCCAACATCTGCAACGGCACTCCGTTCTTCGACGAGATCTGTGATGCATTCGCCCAGCACAACATTCAATGTCCGGCGTTGTCTGCGCTGACGTTCGACTATCCGCAGGGCCTTCCCGAGTCGGTCATGCCGCAAGAACAGTTGGTCGTGCCGGTGGACGTCGGCACGCTGGATTTTGATCCGATTCCGGGAACCGGTCGGCTGCACTACCGCTTCAGCGGAATTGGCGGTTTCTTCGAGACGGATCTGGTGCAGTCGGTTGGTGATCCGAACAGCTACGAGGCCCGCCTGCCGTTGGCATTCTGCGGCGAGACGCTCGAGTACTACTTCAGCGCCGAGATCGAGACAGGCCAGCGATTCACCGACCCTTGCAACGCACCAAACGAGCGCTACTCGGTCTTCTCCGCCGGTGTCACGCGGGCGCTGTTTGACTTCGAGGACGACGCCGGCTGGACCATCTCAGGTGATGCGACCGCCGGACAGTGGGAAGTTGGCACGCCACTGGGCATCGGTGACGCCGGTGACCCGACCGAGGACTTCGACGGTTCCGGACAGTGCTTCCTGACCGGCAATACCGGCGAGGCTGGCGACGTGGACGAAGGTGCCACGATTCTGACCTCCCCCGTGTTCACCGCAGCCGGTCTGGACAACCCGATCGTCGCGTACGCACGGTGGTACTCCAATTCCGCAGGCAGTCAGCCTCAGTCGGACGTCATGCTCGTGGAGATTTCCAACGATGGCGGCGAGACGTGGACGGAATTGGAAGAGATCGGACCCACCGGACCGGTCGTCTTCGGCGGGTGGCGACGTTCGATCCGCCCGATCGACAACATCATCGCCCAATCGGATCAGATGCAGGTACGGTTCGTCGTTGATGACTTCGCAGGCGATTCCAACATTGAAGCCGCCATCGACGCATTCTCAGTCTTCAGTTGCAATAACGAGGTGGACAATTCGTCGCCGACGATCATTCACAGCGAATCGACCCCACGGACCGGATACATCGATCCGCGTGTTGAGAGCGACAACGGCGTCGATCAGAACCTCGGCGTTGACATGATTGCGATCAAGTTCAGCGAGCCGGTCAAGGACATTGGGCTTCTCGAGGGTGGGGGACTGACAATCGATTCATTCTCCGTCGTCACGCCCGGAACCAATGCGTTTGAAATCGTGAACGTCGACGACTCGCAGAATCCGTTGATCTTGCTTGAGCTGTCCGCGCCGATTCCCGTGGGTCAATGGACCACGATCAAGGCCAGCGTCGAGGACTTCCTCGGCAACCGCATCGATGATCTCGGCGATCTTGGTCCCGGATCGGATGAACCCGACCGCATCGACATCGGATTCCTGCCTGGCGACGTGGACCAGAATGGCCTGGTGGACCCGCTGGATCTCTTCACGTTCCGTGGCCTGATCACAGCGAGCGTGCCTGCCGACATGCAGACCATGCTGGAAATCGCCGACATCAATCGCAATGGTTCGATCGAGCCGATGGATCTGTTCGTTTACCGGCAGTTGATTCAGGGCGTCGGATCGGCCACGCAGGCGTGGAGCGGTGCGTCTCTTGACGCTCGTCCTTGACGGATCGGCAGTTCGTTACTTCGACGCACGTGCGATGGCGGCGGCAATATCATCGCGCGTGCACGGTCCTTCGTCACCGAATGTGAATTGGAAACGCAGTATCTGCTTCGTTTCGTCGCTGGCGAACGATGAAGAGCGTAGCGATGCCGTAACGCTCATCGGTGCGAACCCGTCGACGAGTCTGAACGACACCTGCCAGATCGAACCTTCCGCCACTTCCGAAACGTCGCGACGATCGACGAGGCAAGCCAACCCATCCGGGCTGATGTCCAGTAGTGCGCCCTGGCACGCATGCTGCTGTGCATTCGACAACGACACCCGCGACGAGCGGCGGCAGGGTGTTCGCCAGAATCGGCGTCGCTGTGGTGCCTGGATCGCCTTGGCATCGTCGATGGCCACCACGATCCGCCCGTCGTCCGTGCGGGTTTCGCGGACGACCGATTCAAACGCCAACATGCCGATTCCACAGAACACCGTCACCGCACACGAATCAGTGGCACGAATCGGCGTTGGTCCGTTGTCCGTTTTGACGAGTTCGACGGTGAGCACGCGATCGCCGACCTCGACAAGTTTGCCCCGTGCGATGCCAGCCGGTGCCGACAACTCGACGCTTGCCCCATGGGCGAGCGCATAGCGTAACCCCTCATCCATGGCACTATGGAAGGAAGCGGGTTCTGTCCTGGTGGCGGCAGTCGTCATGGTGCTGGTTCTTCTGCATTTGGACGGATGTACATCGTAGGGGTCGGCGTTCGCCGTCGGGAACTTCATCCAAAGTTGTAAGCCTTGCGCGGATTTGGACGTCAATGGTCTGTCGCGTCAGGCCAATTGGACATCCTCGTTCGAGCGGGGGCGATAGGTGCCGGTCAGTGTCACCCAGACGCCGGGCAGAGACCACATCAGTCCGATAATGCGGATCGCCATGGCCATGCAGAGGATCGTCGAAAGATCACCGTGCGAATCGAGGAAGACGTGCTTGTAGAAGGCCTCCTGCGTGCCAAGACCCTGGAAGGAAATGGGAATGGCCGCGATCGCCATGGAACTCGGAATATAGGCGAAATAGTCCCACAAGGCTGCTGCGTCGTTTCGCATTCCGACGGCGATGCCGACAAACGCGAATGACAACGTGGCCAATATCTGCAGAACTGCCGTGCTACCGGCTGCGCCGAGTATGGCGGCCTTGTGACCAGCCAGTCTTTGCACGCCATCGAGAACGCGCTTGAGATGGTCCGCCTTGGGCAGCTTCTCGATGACGCTGTCGATGCGCGACCAGCGACGCATACGCGATGACCGGGCCACCACGGCTGCGACGATAAGTCCGACGAACATCAGCCACGAAAGTCCACGCAGGAACGTGAGCTTCTCATCGTCCCACCGAACCGTCGACACCGTCGTCACGAGCAGAACCAGCCCAACGAGACCAAAGATCCGATCGAACAGCACGGTCATGACAGCTTCGGTCTTGTGACGCGTGTGCAACGAGACATAGTACATCTTGAACACATCGCCGCCGGTCGTGCCGAGCGCGGTAACGAAATTCAGGAAGTTGCCGGCGTAGCAGAGCTTGACGCTCTCCCAGTAACGCAGCGTGATGCCCTGCGCTCTCAGCAGGATCAGAAATCGCAACGATTGAAAGAGCGTTACGGGGAAGAACACGACGATCGCAAGAAAAACCCATTTGACGTTGGCCGATCGAATCGTCGACTTCAATCCGTACTCGACGCGAATGACGCCGGACTCATCGGCGACCATATGCTCTCGGTCGAGCGTCATCGTCTGGCCCGCGTCGTCGAGCGCACGGATGGGGCCGGTCGCGGGGACGGGATCATCGAGCAACCGCAAGTTTGCACCGGTTCGCAGCAAGACATAATCGTGGTACCGGACATTGTGCATCACCCAGAAGAGCGCACCCACGCAGACCAACACACGAAGCACGGTCCAGAGGATTCGTCGACTCGTCATGCACTCATCCACACGATGGGGCAACACCTGCTATCGGCCAGGCGTTTCAGCACCTCGCGCGACCCATGTTCGCCATTGCTCTTCCAACACCGCAACCGACCATTCATACCGCCGATTCAACGCCTCTTCCATCGACAGGCCGGCCTTGATGTCGTTGATGAAATTGGAAAAGGCTTCGCGATCCTCCGCCATCAGACACGCGACGACGCTGTGGGCCAGCGGATACAGTCGCGCATCGAGCATGCCGCCTTCGATGAGAACCCGCGACAATGGCAGGTCGCCGCGGACGAATGCTCGTGCGGCGGCGGCGGCGGTCTCTGCATTGGGGCAGCGGTCGCCCATGACCTGTTCGGCCACAACGTTGGCGAGTCCCTCGTTCAGCCAGGTCGGAATCCGTCCCGGGCCGCGGTAGGAATGGACAAACGCGTGGACGCCTTCGTGGACCAGAGTGCTGGCGAAGGCGTCCCTGCCAACGGGTGAACCGCCTTGCCGGAAGACGACGACGTGCGAGTGCCCGTTGGCGTCGGTGCTGGTGTAGCCAAGGGCGTTGACGGCGTTGTAGTTGTCCAGAATCTTGGCCGTCCTGAGGAATCGCGACTGCGATCGCAGGCAGAAGACGAGGCACTTGCCGGGGAAGACGGGGGCGTCGGGCGCGATGTCGAACATGTGCGCCAAGGCGTCGTACATCGCTTCGCACCAGACAGCCAATTGCCCGTGCTCCGCCTTGGCCCAATCGGTCCAGATCAGAAAATGCTCAGTTTCGACGAGGACGGTGTCGGCGCCGACCTGTCGCGCCACCTCGCCGCCGACCTTTTTGTAGCCTTCGATGATCTTCGCACGCTGGGCGTCGTCGTAGCCCGTTCCGGAAAACGACCGGGACGATTCTTCCTGATTCTCGCCGTCGCGACCAGACACCGCATTTCCCGATTCGATCGACCGGCCATTGCGGGCGGTTCTGAAACGCTTCATGGCGTCGGCGGCTTTGTCGCGATAGGTCGCGTCGGCGCGGGTCGCGCGTCGGAATGACTGGCGTGCGTGCGTCGGTCGATTGCGACGCAGTTGGAGCATGCCAAGTCGAAAGTGATCGGCCGCAGTCAGGGCGTCGGCATGTCCGCGTTGGGCGATCATGAGATCACGCATCGTTTTGAACGCACTGCCCGTTTCAAGTTGATCATAGGCCACCGCGCAGGGGAGTCCGTCGATCTCCAGCACGAGCACGTCGTCATCATGGCTGAGGAGCCGACCATACAACTGCCCGCCGTAGTTCATCACTACCGTGATGGATCGATCAGCGGCCGATACTGTCGCTGCAATCATGAACAGGGCGCCGGCCAAGACGCCCAATCGGAATGTCTGCCGGGCTGCCACGATGGTCTACGCGTCGCTTTCGCCATTACCGGAAATGGGCGTCACGCTCATGGCGGGGTAATGCGTTTCGAGTTGTTCCAGTTTCGAACGATCGATCACGACGTCCACAAGCATGGCGTTGCCCTCGTAGCGCTGATCGCACACCTGCGCGTCACGTCCCAACTGAGCAATGAGTCGACCCTCCGACATCGGAATCGTCAACGTCACGTGCAGGGCATCCTGCAAGGCGAAACGTCGCACAGCGTCGGCGAGATCATCGATGCCTTCGCCGGTCTTCGCGCTGATGCGACAGATGTCATCGAAATTGGATTCGAGCATGCGCATCAATTCATCATCACCGGATGCGTCCATCTTGTTGAACACGCCGAGCATGGGCACGTCGTGGCACTCCAGTTCGTCCAGCACCGCACGCACCGCCGCGATCTGTGCAATTGCCAGCGGATTCGACGCGTCCACCACGTGCAGCAGCAGATCGGCGTGCAACGCTTCCTCGAGCGTCGCACGGAATGAAGCTACCAAACGGTGGGGCAGGTCGCGGACGAACCCGACGGTATCACTCAGCAGCACCGTCAGCGATTCGTCGATCTTCCAGCGGACCGTCTTGGTGTCGAGCGTGGCGAAGAGCTTGTCGGCTGCATACTGCTGCGCGTCGGTCAGCCGGTTCATCAACGTCGTCTTGCCCGAGTTCGTGTAGCCCACGGG
>JANQQK010000020.1 GCA_028289375.1 Phycisphaerae bacterium
CTGCGTGTGACGGCTGACCGGGATGCCGCCGTCTGGAACAACAATCTGCTCGAACGCGAGTTGGCCGTCTACAGCCAAGAGCGTCAACGCGTGCCACCCAGGCAACGTTGGCACTATACACCGGCGCATCGGCTCGAAATCCTTCAGATCATGCGACTTCGAAACTGGACGGCGACCCAAGCGGCCGAGCGATTTGTGATCCATCCCAACACAGTCCGCAGTTGGCTGAAGGAACTTCAATCATCCGGAGAATCTAGCAGGCTGTTCACCGGCATCATCTGGAACCGAATCCACGACGCTGTGCGGTGGACTGTGCATGAGATTCGACGTCTGTGTCCCGAGCCCGAGTGCGGTACGCGGACGATCGCTAGGCTCATTGTGCGCGCCGCTGTCCAGATCAGCCGGTCCTCGGTTCAGCGTATTCTTAGAGAAGAACCGAAGAGACAGCAGACGAGTCGCCCCGCCATGGCTCCGCCAGAGGGCGGTGAGCCCGATCGCCTGCTCGCGCCGAAGAAGGTCAACGAAATCTGGCACATCGACCTGCTTGAGTTTCGAATCCTGTGGTGTCGATTCACCGTTGCCGCGATAATCGATGGCTATTCACGCAAGCTCTTGAACCTGACCGTCTTCCAAGGGACACCCAATACAGCCAACATGATCCGTGTCCGTGAGTCCGCCATCGAGTCATTTGGCAAGCCTCGATTCATCATCACCGACCACGGCGCTCAGTTCCAACATCGGTTCGAGTCGGCCTTGCCCAGCATTGACGTCGTCAAGGGCAAGGTTCGCCAGCCGTCGTTCAACGGAAAGGCCGAACGCCTGTTCCGCACGTTTCGCGCCTGGTTGCGGACTGCCCTACTGCCCCTCTCGACGCAACCGCTTCAACGACGACTTGATTGCTTCAGGGACTGGTACAACGAACAGCGCCCTCACGCTGCGCTCGGAGGCCAGACACCAAGTGAGGCATGGGAGGGTGTTGAACTGCCGGCGCCGATTCCAATCCGACAGGCCGAACTTTGCGACGTGGATGTCGCTGTGTCAAGACAGTCATACCGGGGCGATCCGTACCTGCCCATCGTCTCGCTTCGCATCGCCAGAAAGGAGGCCGCCTGAGGATGACATGACAATCTGAATGTCCAGACGGTTCGCGCGGTTGATGCGCGCCGGCAAGTCCGCGCATGCGGCGTTCGCTTCGAACACGCCTGCGTGTTCACTCGTCGAAGAGCATCACTAATTGCTGGGCCGCTTCACACGAGAATTAATCGGGATGCGTATCAGTAGACTACTATTGATCCGATGCTTACACGACCTTTTGGAAAACTCGGTTGGTCTGTCTCCGCGATTGGGCTTGGCACGTGGAACATCGGCAACCAGTGGGGTGACATCGACGAAGCGACCGCTCAAGCGACGGTCCACGCCGCGTTGGATCGTGGGGTCAACCTATTTGATACAGCCGAGAGCTACGGGATCCCGCAGGGGCTATCCGAACAGAGGCTGGGTCGGGCGTTGGTAGGCGTTCGGCACGAAAAGGTTGTTGTTTCCAAAGTCGGCAGTTGGGGGCGTCGCGAGGGGCACGTTGTTCCGAAGTCGTCGGTGGACCTGATTCGACTGTGCGTGCATGCGTCACTTTACCGCCTGCGGACAGACTGGATCGACGTCTTGCTTTGTCATGAGGGCAAACTCGAAGACCCCGGCATGTACCTTGAAGCGTTTGATAGGCTCAAATCCGACGGCTTGATTCGGGCGTGCGGCATTTCGACGAACAACCTTGACGTGCTGCAACGGTTCAATGCGCACGGGCAGTGCGACGTGCTGGAAATCGACTACTCACTCTTGAATCGCAAGCCGGAAAAGGAGATCCTGCCTTACTGCGAGCAGAACGGCATCGCCGTTCTGGCGCGCGGGCCGCTGAGCAAGGGGCTGCTGTCCGGCGGCTATTCGGCGCAGACAGTCTTTACGGACACGATCCGTGCTAAGTGGCACGAAAGTGAGAAGGAACAAAACAAGCTGCAGAAACGATTGAAAGCCGTCGCCACGCTCGAATCAGTACTGGCTGGGGGCGAGGATTTGATTGACGTGGCGTTGCGGTTCGTGATGTCGCACGAAGCGGCGCCGGTGGCGATTCCGGGGGCGAAGTCGGCGGCGCAGGCGCGCAAGAATGCCGACGCGGGGCGGGCTGTTCTCTCGGCCGAGCAATGCACACGGCTGTTGAATTCACTAGAATGACGTCCTGAAGTCGATCAACTCTCAGGTGCGTGTACTGAAAGCACGAGGTATCTCTGTTGCGGCCGAGAATCCTTTATTACTGTCAGTATCTGGTCGGTATCGGCCACATGGTGCGCAGCGCGGAGGTCATCCGTCATCTGGTTCAAGACTGCGACGTCTGCCTCATCGGTGGCGGCCAGTCCGTTCCTGATTTTCCGTTTCCCGACGGTGTCGAGTTGGTGAACCTGCCGGAGTTGTGGGTTGACGGCAACGAACTGAAGGCGCTAGATGAGGACGCGGAACTGGAAGATGTCAAAGCCGACCGTCGGTGCCAACTGTTGGCTTGTTTCGACCGGTTCAAGCCAGACATTGTCGTGACGGAGATGTTCCCGTTCAGCAAGGTCAAGCTCGCGTACGAAGTCGTCGATCTGTTGGATCACATCCAGAGCACCCGGCCGCAGACGCGCGTCGTGTGCAGCCTGCGTGACATTTTCCTGGCCAACTCGCTCGACTCGCCGGGTCGGGATCGTAAAGAGAAGATGATGCTGGATTGGGCCAATCGGTACTACGACCTGATCCTGCATCACGGCGACCCAACCTTGCAACCGATGGCGTCATGTTTTTCACGCGTCGATCAGCTCACCTGTGAAGTATTCGAGACCGGGCTGGTCGTCCAGACACCGCCGTCATCCGACCGCATGTCCGCGGACGACGCGGCGGCGCTGGCCCGGCCTGAGCCGAAGATCGTCGTCAGCGCGGGCGGCGGGCGGTTCGGCCACGACTTGGTACAGGCGTGTGTCGGCGCAGCGAGATTGCTCTGCCATGTCATTCCGCATCACTTCCACGTGTTCGCCGGTCCGTTTCTGAATGAGCCGGAGTTCGCCGGCTTCCAGCGGTCGGTTGCGGACCAATCGAATGTAACGCTCCGTCGGTTCACGCCGCACCTGATCGACTTCATGCGGTCGGCCGACCTGTCGATCAGCCTGGGCGGCTACAACACGACCATGAACATCCTCGGCACGGGGGTGCGCGCGCTGGTCTTCCCGCAGGCGCCGCCCTATCAGACCGCTGAGCAAACGATCCGTGCGACAAAGCTGGAGAAGATGGGCCTGCTGGACATCATTTGGCCGCAGTTGCTCTCGCACTATTCGGTCGCGCAACTGATTGTCGACGCGTTGAAGAAACCACCGGCGACCCACAGCCTCGACCTGCGCGGGGCTGAACGGTCGGCGGCGCGCCTTGTGAAACTGTTGCGATCCGGCGATGGGCAGGCGACTGTCGCCAAGGACTTGTCCCTTGGGCGCAACGTGGCGCGTGTGGAGACGCCATGATGACGCACGACGGGTCATCTCGCCGCGTCGTCGCGTTCGACTACGGCGGCACGCTGAACGGTACGCCGCCGCGTGAACGACGGTGGGCATTCTACGCGTTGAGTGGCTTCCACTTTTCGCGCGATCGATTGCGGGCCGCCCACCGCGTTGCCCGCGATCGGCTGCTGGCGATGCCCGGTGTCGCATCGATGTCGTTGCACGAGGGCGTCACGCACTGGTTTCGATACGAGATGGACGACCTGGGACTCTCCGGCAACGGGTTGGACCGATGGGTTGACGCTTTCTGCGACGACGAGCTGCGCCGATTGCGCTCGAACCGGGCATGTCTGGAGCGACTCGCCACTGAGCATGTCTTGGCCGTGATCAGCAACAACGTCGGCAACGTGCCGCGCATCCTGGCCGAGGCGGGCCTGGCCGACCTGTTCACCGCAATCATCGACTCGGCGTTGTGCGGGCTGCGCAAGCCGGACGCCCGCGTGTTTCGACACTGTGAGCGGTTGGTTGGCGACGCGGGCCCTGCCGATTGCTGGCTCGTCGGCGACAACTGGGAGAAAGACGTGCAGGCGGCGCTGGCAGCAGGTTGGAACGCGATCCATTTCTGCTCGGACGCCGAGGCATCGCATCGGGATCGCCGCGTACCACGGGTCCTTGCGTTGAGCGATTGCGCGTCCGTCATTAACCGCGTGGCCGAGCGTGTGTCGATGACGGCGGGTCACACCCACGACTACGATCAAAGCATCAACGTGTCCGCGTCTACGGATCGCTCGGTCTGAATCAAGAGGAACATGTCATGACGGATTCACTGGCGTCGCAGCCGAAGGTCACTCTGGTGGTCGTGCCGCGCGAGCGGTTCAGTCACACCAAGACGTCGCTGGAAGACGTTCTTGAACACACCGAGTACCCGCACGACATCGTGTACGTCGATGCGCACTCGCCCAAGCCGATCAAGCAGTACCTCGAACAGCGGTCGAAGGAGAAGGGCTTCACACTCATCCGGACGCCTTATCACGTGTTCCCGAACGAGGCGCGCAACATTGGGTTGCGGGAGGTTCAGCGGCGTGGCGATTCAAAGTATGTCGTGTTCGTGGACAACGACGTGGTCGTGAAACCGGGTTGGCTGACCAAATTGGTCGAGTGCGCCGAAGTGACCGGTGCAACCGTTGTCGGGCCGTTGACCTGCATCGGCCACCCACCGCACGAGGTGATTCACAACGCCGGCGGCCTGTCCTACTTTGACGAGGAAGAGGTCGATGGCAAAACGATCCGGCGGATTCGGCAGAAAGCGTTCAAGACCGCCAAGCCAGTCGTTCATTCGCAGAACGACCTCAAGCGGATGAAGACGGGATACGTCGAGTTTCACTGCATGATGGCCCGTACAGACTTTTTCGGCGACTCCGGACAACTGGATGAGGGGATGAAGGCGACCCGCGAACACATCGACTTCTGTTTCGAGGTCGTGCACGCCGGCGGCGAAGTCTACCTCGAACCCGAAGCGATCGTCACCTCGGACACCGTCGCGGTGACCGACAACAAAGACGGTCTGCGTTCCTGGTTCGGCAAGTTCCGTTTGCCCGACTTTAAGCTGTACGACCTGCCCTACTTCATGCTGCGGTGGAACCACACGTGGGATTGGGGCAGCCTCGAACATCTGATGACGAAGTACGGGCTGGAACGTGACGACAAGTACTTTCACAAACGATACAAACGCTTGGGGTATCGGCGGCACGAGCTGTTGGTTCAGCCGATCGTGCAACGACTCACGTTTGGTCGGGGCAGCAAATGGTTGGAGTCGATGCTCAAGTCGATCGAGAACTGCATCTGCCGTTTCATGTTCAAACGTCACATGCGGCGGCGTGAACAGGTAAACCGTCAATTGGCGGCGGCCGACCAACCGCCCGTCGGGGCTGGCAAGACGCCGGCGACCGCGTCGTGACCACGACCCGCCTCCACATCAGGCTGTTTGAACACGCCGCTATTCGCCGGCGACGGACTCCGCGGCCGACTTGAGATTCGCGTAGACGCCCGACGCCGCGACGAGGCTGTCGTGCGTACCGCGTTCGACGATTCGGCCGGCCTCCACGACCAGCACGACGTCCGCTCCGCGGACCAGGTCGAGATTGTGTGTCACCATAATGGTCGTCTTGCCTTCCATGAGCGACAACAGCGCGGCCATGACCTCCTGCTCGGCCGCGGCGTCGAGTCCGGTGGTCGGTTCATCGAGCAACAGGATTGGCGTTTGCCGCAGCATCGCGCGCGCGATCGCCACGCGCTGACGTTCACCGCCAGACAGTTTCACACCACGCGGCCCGACGCGCGTGTGCAGCCCTTCAGGCAAACGCTCGGCCATGCGGTCGATCCCCGACGCGCGGATCGCCGACTCGAGCGCGTCCGGCCCTGCGTCGGGGCATCCATACAGAATGTTTTCAAGGATCGTCGTCTGAAACAGGATTGACTCCTGCAGCACGACGCTCATTTGGTCTCGCACGGTCGCCGCCTGAAAGTCCTTGATGTCCTGACCATCCAGCAACACGCGACCCTCAACAGGGTCGTGGATTCGCGGGATCAGGCTCATGATCGAACTCTTGCCCGCGCCGCTGGGCCCGACCAGCGCGACGACCTGCCCCGGCTCGATGGCAAAACTCACGCCATTCAGCACGGGCTCGTTCGGCCGATAGCTGTGCGTGACGTTGTCGAACTCGATTCGGCCGCGCAATGGCGGTGCCGGCCTGGCATTCGTCAGGTCGTCCACCCCGGGCGACATCTCCATGATGTCGAGCACGCGCTCAAGTCCGACGGTTGCCTCGGCAATCGTGCCGCTCTGCTCGGCGATGTTGCGCAGCGGCGCGTAGAGCCGACGTTGATACGCAGCAAACACAAGCAGGTCGCCGGGCAGGAGTGTTCCCTCAAGTACGCGGCGCACGCCCCACCAGATCACGAGGCAGGTTCCGGTCGCGCTGAGCAGGCTCACCGCCCATGAATACGCCGCTTTCAACCGCGCCAGCGCGATGCCGGCCTCTACGCTCTTTGACGATGCCGACTCGAAATCGGCGTGCTGCTTGTGTTCCCGTCCAAATACCTTGACCATGTGGATGCCACTCATCGTCTCCTGCGCCACCGAGGAAATCTCGGCCTCGCTGTCACGCCGACTCTGCGCCGCGTCCCGGATCCTTCGGCGATACCACATGACCAGCGGCCCGAGGATCGGCATGATGGCGACGGCCACGAGCGCCAGTTGCCAATCCATGATCAGCATGACGACCAACATGCCGACAAGTGTGCATGCGGCCGTGGCGATGCGCAACGAGCTGTCCGTCATCAGTCGGCGCACCGCGGCTGTATCCTGCGTCACGCGCGTCAACAGATCGCCAACCTTGGACCCTTCGTGGAAGGTCAGTGAAAGCCGTTGCATGTGCCTGAAGAGCATGGCCCGCAGGTCAGACGCGAGTTCCTCGCCAAGCCGCCGAACGACGTACTTGCGAAAGAAGGTCGCAAAGCTCGATAGCGCGGCGATCAGCAGGATCATGCCACAAACGCAAAGCAGCATCCAGGTCTGATCTTCCACCGATGCGGGTGTCAGCCAATCCGGCAAGAAACTCTTCGAGACCAGGACGTAGTCAAAAACAATCTTCAACGGCCAAGGGCGCAGCAACTCGAAGGCGGCGCCCGCCAATGTGGCGACCACCGCGGCGATCAGCATCGCCCGCCGCTTAGCCATCAATGGCCCCAACAATCGCAAAGCGGGTCGGATCAGCCGACGGCGTGGTTGTGCGGGAGCGACGTCACTCAAGTGGCCCATCCAGAATGAGGAGAATCAGCAAGCGAGTCAATCCACCGACCGCTCACACCACGCGAACAACTCGGCCGATCGACCTGAACTGAAAGCGAACTGTGGAAGCCCTAGGTCCAATGTGCGGCCATTCTGAGCGGAGGTCAGCCATCGGTCAATTGGCGCCGGTGTCCGTGGGACCACGCTCGACACAGTGTGTGAACTCAAGACAGGCAGCCTTGCTTCAGTAGCCTAACTGACTTAAACACGTGCGCAGTGGAACTGCTACCAGCAAATTCCACCTGAGCTGATAGGGCATCGGGAGTAAGAGCAGCGTAATGCCTTCGGCAAATCTCCGGCGAGTTGCCCATAAGCGTAGCGTTCTTGTAAAGGTGTAGTGGCCCAGCATTTGGTGAGCCTCGTTTCTCGGCGATGGGAGGCCGGTATTCGAGAATTCAAGGCCGGTCAGATAGGATGCGCACTCCTTGATTGGGAAGGTTTGTCATGCGTATCTGGTCGAGTTCCACGATTCTCCAACTGATCAACTCCATAGCGGTCGCTATCGCTCAGGCGTACATGCTCGTTCGGTCACGCCTAGCCTCGTATCCGTCGCCGGTGTTGCGCGTGACAGCCGAGCGGGATGCCGCAGTCTGGAACAGCCAATTGCTCGAACGCGAGCTGGCGGTGTACCGCCAAGAGCGTCAACGCATGCCACCGAGGCAACGATGG
>JANQQK010000022.1 GCA_028289375.1 Phycisphaerae bacterium
TCCATCGGCATCCTCCTGACCGGCGGCACACAGGCAGAGATCAGTCAGAATTACATCGAAACCAGCAACGGCGGTCACGGCGGCATCGGTGGACTCGGCGGCGTCGGCGGCGAAGGCGGTAGCGGTGGTGCCGGTGGCGGCAACGGTGCCTTCCAGGGTGGAGGCGGTCGCGGTGGTGACGGTGGTGATGGAGGTGCCGGTGGCGATGGCGGCAGCGGTGGTGGTGGCCCGACCGTCGGCATCGTGGAAACCGCCGACAGTGACTGGTCGGGTCTCAACAACGAGATCCTGATCGGCGAGCCGGGTGTCGGGGGCATGAACCCATCAGCGCCGACGTTCACCCACGGCGATCCGGGTACGGCGGCGGAGGAACTGACGCTGGACCCGTCGTAAAGCGATCGTGACCAACGCCGTACCGCACCGGCGGTTACCAGTGCAGCGCACAAACACAGCGGTTGCCATCGAACTTGATGGCAACCGCTTTCTTGCGCGTCCTTACAGCCTCGTCGGCGAATGTGCGTTAAGAGGACTCTTCGGTCTCAAACGCGTGTTGGCCCGTCGCAGAGTCCGTCGCAATACGGCAACCCGCGATCAGCCCGTGAAGTTCACCTGCAGAACCGCGAAGTCGCTCCAGTCCACGTCGCCATCCTTGTCATAATCGAAGCAGCCACATCCCGACGCAGCCTGTACGTCGGCGCCGGAAACGCATGCATCGAACGCGGCGAAATCTTCAAGCTCGACGATTCCGTCAAACTCGCCGGGACACTCGCACTCATCGAGGATTGCATTCTTGTTCGCATCGAGCGACGCCTGAAACGCGATATCGCAGTCATCTGGGACCGTGTTCCCGTTGCAGTCCAACGCCGGATTCTCCGCGATTTCGCACGCGTCGCCCACACCGTCGTCATTGCAATCGCCTTGGCCTGGATTGAACTGGCCGTTGCAGTTGTCGCACGCGTTGCCGACACCGTCGCCATCCATGTCTGCCTGGTCGGCATTGGCAATCTCCGGGCAGTTGTCGTTCAGACAGACGCCATCGTTGTCCGGATCGTTCTCGTCATTGGCGGAGGCCGGGCAGAGATCGCACATATCCCCGACGTTGTCACCGTCGAAGTCGGCCTGCGACGGATTGTTCAACGTTGGACAATTGTCGCACGCGTCGCCGACGCCATCTGCCTCGCCATCCGACTGACCGGTGTTCGGATCATTCGGACAGTTGTCGACCGAGTCGGGCACGCCGTCGCCATCCGCGTCAGCCGCAGGTCCACCGGTGCAGATGTCGCGACACAGTACCTCCGCCCCGCAATCTGCGACGAAACCGGTGCCGGCGCAGGCATCATCCCATTCGGTGTCGCAACAGAATGGGTCGCAGGCGCAAACCGCAGCCTGACACGCCGCATCATCGCAGCCGGGCGAACCGTTGTCTTCACAGCAGTTGCTGGTTTCGACGGGGGCTTCACCGACGATGATCTCGACCGACGCCGTTCCACTTTGTTGCTGCGCATCAAAGACGGTGAGTGTGACCGTATAGCTACCGGGCGGCAGACCATTAAGCATGACCTCGCTGCCGTTGCCGACATCTCCGACGCCACTGACGTTCCACGACATGTTCTGATCGACAAATGATCCATCCTCGGCGTCAAACCCACGTCCGCGAAGAACGATCATGTCGTTGTGGAAGAACCTCGACTGATCCTTCGGCGTCGAGATGATGGCCTGCGGCGGGTGAAGTGGAAGGCGAAATCGCTTGCTGATCGCGATCGACGTGTTCACGCCGTCGGTCGCGACAATCCTGATGCGCGACGTGCCGGGGAAGTCCTGCGTCGCCGAGCCTGGAATGTTGAGCGTGTTGACGTTGTCGACCGTCAGCGTGTTGGTTCCCGTTCCACTGTCTGGGTGCAATGGACTGATCGGCATCCATGTCGATCCATTGTCGGGACTGTATTGGATCGAGTAGATCAGGGGATCGCCATCGGCATCGAATCCCGACCAGTTGATCGTCAACTCCGGCGACTCAAGCGAACCGAAGACAGGAGTCGTGATCGTGACGACCGGTGCATTGGCCGACACGGGGCGCTCTGACAGCGTCTCATCATTGTTGACGAGTCGCACGCTTCTTGTGAGCGGATGAAACGCCACATGCGCGGTAAACGCTTCCGTACGGATCAAATCATGTGCCGAGTTCTCACGAATCTGCACAGGTTCCGCAGCAACCACGGTTCCGAACATATCGAGCAACTCGAGCGAGTACGAACCATGGGCGGCGCTCGGGTTGGCCGCCGCCAATTCGTCCGGATCGTCGATCCGAAGAAAGCCATCCGGCGTGCGATAGGCCGCGACGATCGACCCTGTGTTTTCGCTCGGGCGGACCAGTCCAACGACCGAAAGCAGGTCGTTATTGTCGTCAAAGCATGAGTCGCAGAGCAGTTGTGCCCCGCAGCCATTCCCTTCAAAACCGAAACCGGCGCAGAATTCGTCCCATTCGACCTCACAACAGAACGGATCACAGTTGCACACAAGTGCGCAGCAGTCGCCATCCTCACAACCAGGTGACCCGTTCGATTCGCAGCAAGCCCCTGAATCCTGCCCGCAACCGGTCGGTGCGCACGCCGTGCAGAGGTCCTCCGCACGAGCCACGCAGATATCGTCCCACTCGGTGTCGCAGCAGAATGGGTCGTCGGCGCACACGTCGTCGCAGCAGGTGGCATCGTTGCAACCCTGTGTGCCATTCTGTGAGCAGCAATCGCCCGCACCGGCCGCGCCGCATGCGTCTGCGCCACATTCGGGACACAGCAGCGCGGCGAAATTCGCACAGTTCGAATCCCACATATTGTTGCAACAGAACGGGTCGGCGGCACACACCGCCGCACAACAGTCATCGTTCTCACAGCCCGGCGAACCATTCGACACACAGCAACTGCCGGTATCGGGACCGCATGCCGCAGGGCCTGTCGGCAATTCTTCAATCGCTTGAGGCGCCGCCGCGCGACGCAGTTGGGGTACTTCATCCGAAGCCGCCGACGGGAACGTGTTGATCAACGCCTGCCACGTGTAGTCCGAGACCCACCGAGGACCACAGTAGGAAAGGAAATCACGTGCACCCAGCGGCGGGACGGCGGTGTCGCTCAAAACATCATAGCCCCAAATGTCCGTGGCCACGTCCGATGGACCGATGGCGTTGCACAAGGGTGGTGGATCGTCTTCGCACGGGTCTTCGCAGCACTCTGTGTCTTCACAATAGGGGTAGTCAAAGTCCACGCTGTCCGGACATCCGCAACTGACGTGCTGGCGATTCTGGTTGTGCGCCAACTCCTGAGCCATCACGCCACCTGCGCTGGGACGGTTGTATTGAGGGCCCCATCCCGTGCCGCGCATCTTCACGAACGAAGTTCGCCCGGGGCGATAGGCCATGCCGCCCGGACCGCCCGGCGCAGATGGATCGATCATGCCCATGTAGTATTCGTTCAAGCCGCACGCCAGCGGAAACTGCGTGAACCATTGATAGGTCAAAATGGTGAGAAGGATGACATCCTCGTCATCGTCATACTCAAACGAATCGAGAAATGGCACGGGAAAAGGACCGACGAAGTTACAACACTCAAGCTCCTCGAGCACGAAATCCGTTGCGCTTACACGCACGTTTCCGACGGGCCACATGGACTCAAAGCGGTCGATGATGTCCCAGAAGTCAGGTTCGCTGGCGCGATAGATCCCACCGTCCGTCGAAATCGGAATGGCGAAGACGCACGTCGGATTCTCAGTCCGGAACGTCACCGTGCTGCTGATCGAGTTGTTCGACGTGTTGGACTCCGGCGAGGAGCGGTTCGGGTTGATGTCCGCCGTCAGGGTGACGGTTCCGAATCGCCATTCCGGCGGCAGACGGAATGTGTACGCCTCCCGTGTTTCACGATTGACGCCGACACCACCCTCGACAAACACCGTTTCGCGCAGAGCGCGCAATGGAGACCCGGGAAGCGGTTGTCCGCCACGTGTGCCGCGAAGCTGTGCGAAGACCACGGGACGATCGATCGAGCTTGTCGGATAGGCACGAACGACCGTCGGTTTGTTCGCAACGAGCGTGATCGCCGGATCGACGGGAATGGCTTGCAGAACCTGTGTCACTTCGATGCCGGACCAGCTCAGATCGGGCAGCGTCTTGGATGCGTCCTTGCGAACACGCAGTACGTCGCCATCGGCGAAGTAGATATAGGTATCATCCTGCACGGGCGACGTTGGAAAGTTCAGGTTGAATGCCAACGGAGTGGACGTGCCGCCGTTGACCGAAACGCGACGTACCTGCCCGTTCGCGGCGCCGGTCGACTGCGTCCAGTAAACATTGTCATCATCGACGACCATGCCAAGCACATTTGGATTGCCGCTGTTGTTGAAGAGCGTGATGATACCGGTTCCGTCGCTGCGAACGCGGCGGATGTCGCCGTCTTCCTCTGCCCAGAACACGAACTCCTCGTCATGGAACTGCGCGGAATTGACCGTCAGCTGTACTGGCGCGTCGAGACCCGCCGTGAGGTTGTCGATTGTTCCCATCGACGACTTGTCGCGACGACTGATCACCTGCGACGTTCCCGGCAGGCCGGCGAGCCAGAAGATGCTGCCCCCAGAGTATTGCGTCATGGCGATCTCGCTGATCTGCGCGAAAATCACACTTGCCTGGTAAAGCGTGCGCGGACCTCCGGTTTTCGGTGCGTATTGAATGCCCTCATCGTCGACCCACCAAATGCGCGTTTCGTCGACTTCAAAATCAAGCACGACGCCATCTGCAGCGCTCAGTGTCTCGACGCTGCCACCGGCAACCCAGACACGCTTGAGTTCGTCCGGGTTCGGCTGTTCATCGACGAAGTAGATGTAGCCACCTTCCTGACGCAGCAGGTCGGCGCGTGGTGTGCAAAATGTTCCCTGCACAATGGTCTGCGGGAACCCATCGGTACCGGACCACTTGCGTCGAATTCTGCCGGGCCCGGTTCCTGCAAAGCAATCCGGCCCTGGTTGAATGCTCCAGAAAATGCGCCCACCATCCCGGGTGATCGAGCTGGTGTTTGTATCGACGACCAGTTCAGCCTGCCCGGCCGCGTTGTCCGCATGACCGGCGACAACAACTCCGACAACGACGAAAACCGCCGCGCGGAACCCGCGCGCGCGTATGACGTGATTGACCATGGATTTTTCCCGCTCCTGAATCGGCTTGCTTGGATGCACCGCCTCGATGACATCGGCCCTTGCAATCAAGCACAAGTGTAGCAAATGCAATCCCACGACGAAACCCCGTCGTCGGAAGCTGTCAGGAAGCCGGATTCCGGGATTCGAAACCGGGTACAGTTTCTGTGAACGCTGGAGAGCCTGCCCGTTCTCTCTGTCACGCGTCCGTCGCCAGCATTTCTCGTGTGTTCAGTTTACGCTGAATGTCTGAAACAGCCCTTGGCACGAACGGTGTTTTTGATCCAGGAACAGAATCAACGTTGCGGCTCGCGAATAATCCCCGTGTTCGTTGTAGTGCCGCATGAGTTCCAACAAGTGCACGACGTCGCCGACGATCTCGGCCGCCTCCGGGCTGAGTTGCTCTCTGCGGATGAAAGCGGCAATCGGGATCTTGCGAACGCGCGAATCCCATTGCTGGATTCGACGGTTGATCTCATCGTGGTCCTTTTCACGAACCGCGTCGTAGAGCGCAACGCTGATCTCGCCAGCCTCGTCCGCCAGCATCTTCGGTGGGGGATGGACGATGAACAGTGCGACGCCGACGGTCGCAAGAAGCCCGAGAATGCTGCCCGTCGCGACGACACCCATGGAAACGGGACGCTGAAGCACGCTTTGCGGGGCGGTTGGTTGATCATCGGCCAACTTGCGCATCAGGTATGGGACTGATGCACGCTCGCCAATCAACCGCAATGCAACGGCTGCGCAGAGCAGCATGCCGAGCATGCTGGCTCCGATTGCCCTCGATGGTGTGAGTTTTTCTCCGATCGTGCTTACGTACCATGAGACATACGTTTGCTGCGAGTCAACGTGTGACAAGCGCGTGTACGTGTCGAACGCGTGCGTGTGGTCTACCGATGCCTTTCCATGGTGAATTACGCGATCGGCGGTGAAGCCCAGGACAAGCGTCGTCCCGAGCAGCAGGATGATGAACACGACGAGCGTTTTGACTCGGTATTCTCGGCGAATCCAATTGGCCACGCCGACGTTCGCACCTGCTCCAAGGACGATCAGGGCGAAGGCGGCGCCCAGTGAATAACCGTCGCGCACGATCAGTCCGTACTGCACCATGACGTCAAACGGGGTGACGTATGCCGGGATTGCGACTGCGCCCATGATGATGGTGGACAGGGCGTTGTCCCGGGTCATCGACGCCTGCAACGTGCCGTATGGCAGGAATGCGCCCAGCAGTCCAACGGCCAACACCGCCATGCCGACGTCCATCAATGAGGGCAGCATTCCTCGGGTCGCGGAGATGCCGCTGACGGCAAGGCGCATGTGCGCGGCAGCGGGCAATTGCTCCGGTTCCTCCGAGATGTTGTCGCGGCCTTTCGATACCAGGATGTGCCAGATAAATCCGATACCCAAGGAGACGATCATCGTGCCGACAAAGAAGTAGACAAGTGTGATCAATGAGATGTTGCTCAGCCCGTAGAGGATTGAGATCGGGTTCAACACAGGTGCGACGAGCACGAAGCTCAGAACCGTCGCACTGGGGACACCTGCCCGGCGAAGTTCGCGAGCGACGGGCAATGCGCCGAGCGAACACAACGGCAACAGAATGCCCAGGAACCATCCACGAATCGGCCCGCTCCAGTGTCCAACACCGAAAAGCCTGCGAACGGCGGCTGCGCCGATCATGCCTCGAAGCGCACCGGTCACCAGCATGCCCGTCAACAGGAACGGTGACGCGGCGATGACCGCTTCTGTCATTCGAAAAAGCCCGCTCCAGAGCATCAAGCCCGGCTCGCTCCAGAAACCGGTGTATCCTTCCGTAACCGCAAGAATGGGATCAATCATCGCGGTGGTCCTGTGATGCGACCGAAGTTGACGATGTCGAACTCGGCGTCTGATCAGATGGTGGCGCGGCGGACCCGACATCAGCAGAGTCTCGCTGGTCCAGCAACGGTGGAACCGTAATGGTCACATCAAACGAATCACGTCCGTCGTACGTGCGAACGATCGGGGCGATCAGGAGCAACGCTCCGCCGTCTTGATACCGATCCGGCAGTTGACCCGTGTAGTGCCGCGTGTTCAACGAGCCTGCTTGAACGTCCTGCGTCATCTTCAGATCGATGGGTCTCGACCTGAAGGAGTCGGTGTTGTTTGCCCAAGCCGTCACGACTTCCAGTGTGTCCGCGCCAACCCGATCCCGCGGCAGTGATCGCTCGGTATCGTCTGACCAGAGGTATATGGAAATCTGGTGAGATGGAGACACGACCACCTCGGCGTATAGCGGTGGGCGATCCGCGTCAACGTAATTGCCCACGCCAAGGGTGACTCCGCCGAAACGGGACGAGTGGGGGGTGAGAATCGTGTGGTGATGATGGCCATGATCATGGTCGTGGTGATCATGGTGATGATGGCTGTGGCTATGATCGTGATCGTCGTCATGGTCGTGATCATCTTCATGGTCGTGATCATCGTCATGTCCGTGGTCATGATCATGATCGTGTTCCGCGACCTTGGCCTTGTGTGTATCACGCGTGTTCTCGGTTGCATGGCCGTCGTTACAGCCTCCCATGATCGCGAGGCAAAGCAATACCGCGCCATTCATGAGCACGAACTTATCGATGTATGCGAAGTCCATATCCTGGAAGTCCTGCCGCAGTTCAAATCTAATAGGGTGCCCGTTCGTGTCAGGTGATCCGCTTTGCAGATTCGACGGGGACAGCCACCTGATCAAGAACATTGGCGGCCATCTCATCAGGCGTCGTGTGCGTCCCGGTCATGTGCAACCCAAACAGTGGGGGCGCGACCGCTTGAATGTCGTCCGGCGTGACGAACGACCTGCAATCCATGAATGCGCGTGCTTGCGACAAACGCTGCCAGATCAACACGGCCCGGGGGCTGAGGCCATGCTCAAACTGAGTGTCTGAACGTGTCACCGTCGCCAGGTCGACAAGATAGCGTTGCAGTGTGGTGGCCATTGGGAGTTGCGCGACCTGCGTCTGAAGCTGTCGCAATTCTCCGGGTTGAAGGATTGGTTGCGTGTCTTCTTCGGCGCACATGTCCCCCTCACCGTCAACAGCCGACGACAATATCCGCAGCTCGTCGTCTGGTGCGGGGTAGCCAATGCTCAGCTTCAGCGCGAATCGATCGAGTTGCGCTTCGGGCAGGGGGTATGTGCCGTGATGCTCGATCGGATTCTGCGTGGCGATCACAAAGAACTGCTGGCTCAGTTGGTGACGCTCGTTGTCGACGGTCACTTGTCGTTCGGCCATCGCTTCGAGCAAGGCGCTTTGGGCACGTGGTGTCGCACGGTTGATCTCGTCTGCCAAGAGCACGTCAGAGAAAACAGGGCCCGGTATGAACTCGAACTCACGGAGCTTCTGGTTGAACAGATTGAATCCGGTGATGTCATTCGGAAGCAAGTCGGGCGTGCACTGCAATCGGGCGAACCGTCCCCCAATTGCGGTCGCGAGTGCTCGGGCGAGCGTCGTCTTGCCGAGGCCTGGTAGATCTTCAAGCAGGATGTGACCGCGAGCCAAAAGACCCGAGAGCACGTGCTCGACGACCGGTTCCTTTCCTTTCAGCGCGTTGTTCAGCCGATTGCGAAGCGCTGACAAACGCTCGAATAGCCTTGGGTTTGCAGAGTTCGACGTACCCGGCGGTGCATCCAGTTCGATCTGTTGGTTGGTATTCGTCATGCTGATTCAAATCTTCTCTGTAAGCTGTCGCGGTCCATCGCCCTCACGGCTGCGCGACACGTTTGTTGCACGTCTGACTGTTCGGCTGCCCCGGTAGTCTCTGGCTCGCCGTACAATGATGCGTACAAACACTGCAGAAAATCACGGCTTGCAGGGTTATGAACGCTGCGATACCAGGCGAGTGGCGTGCTGGCAGGGGGGCGTTGGCGGCCGCAGAGTCTGCTCCGGATGTCCAGGAGTCGCAGGGTGTCGGTGAGCCTCCGTTCGGAGCTGCGAAGAGGCCACCAAAGGCACCACATCGTGAGCAGACGTTCCTGCAACCACAGCGGCCGCCACCACAGCAGGATACTGATCAAGATTCCCGCGAGGGACGTCAATGGCTTTGCGACCATTCTGTCCGCCAAACCCACAATGAAGCGTCGTGCCGACTCAAGCAATGTGGGCCGATACCACTCGTTCAGATAGCCGGGGGTCGGGTCAAACGTGATCCAATCGCCGTGAATGGTACGAACTTCAATCCAGAAGTGAGCATCGTCCGCGCGAATTGGAGTGTGTCCAGCTGTTGCCACATAGTCCTTCGGATCCACGTAAAATCCGGAGACGACACGCGTCGGGTACCCCAAACTTCGCAGGGCCAGTGTTGCGGTTGTGACAAACTGGTAAGCCGGCCCACCACGCGCCTGATGCAGAAAGTGATGGATTGGGTCTTCGCAGTCTGAGGGAACCAACCTGTCGCGGTCATGCACAAAGTGCTTACGCAGGTGACTCAGCAGGGCGTCGATCTGCTTCCAGCCGCGGGGGATGTGTTCGAAACCATCCGCAAGCGCGCGCGCACTTGCGCGAAGATGCTTTGGCACGTCAACAGAGTGATCTTCGGCCACATGGTGCCCGACCAAGTCGTTGGCTTGAAACAACGCCGATCGGTCCAGAGCGCGTGACGCGACCTCCAGGAATGTTCCGTTCGGCATGCATTGCGTTGCACCAAGAATGCCGTCGTGCTCCCATCTGAGCACATCATTCGCCCATTCCTGTACGCTTGTGCCCTGATGAGAGCCGAGGCGGATGCGCTCGAGTAGATTCGGTATGGGCAGGCGTTCGGAATTCAGCCGTCCAAAGCGCAGTTGATGTTTGCGCGTGCCACCGAGCATTTCCGTTGCATGGCGCTTCGGCAGCCACATCCAGGACGTGTCCGACTCGCGCGTTTCCAGTTCACAGGCGACCTGCTCTTCATTCGGTTCGTGCCAATTCACGCCATCAAACCGCTCATACACGTTCATGGCGAGATGCAGTGGCGTGTGCCCCTCAGCGTACAGCAGGGCATTCGCGTCTTCCGGCGCTGGCGCGTTCTGCTGCGATCTACCCTTGCGATACAGCGAGAATTGTCGTCCGGCAGTTCCGATGTGGGGAGCTTTGTGCCCACGTTGGCTCAACAATTTCTCCTGATCGACGAAGATGGCGCGTAGCATTTTTTCGGGGGGAATCGGGTCGCCATAAACTTCGGTCAGCACGTCGTACATGGAAGGCTGATCCGATTCGAGGAAGTACTCCGAATCGACAGATCCTGTGCTCTGGGCGTTAGGGCCGCTCACCACCCAATCGCCGTCGCCAATGCCGAGAAGCGCAGCTGGATTGGCCCACCGACTTCCTCCGGATGATGGTGCCCACTCGCCCCAGGTATTCGGGATGCCTTTCGAGAGTCGTGTTGATGTGGCTGTAATGCCGGCGAGCAGCAGCGTCAGGCCGACGACCGGAACGACCGCGACGCGCACGGGTGCACCGCGGCTCGTTGCAGCGCTGACTCTGCGCATGTAGCGGGTCGCCAGCCATGCCACGGAAAGCCCGCCGTACGCAGCGGATAGTGGTACGATGGCGGTGCTCTCACCGAGCATCAACGAGGAAATCAGCAAGACAAAAGACACCCAGACGGCAATGCTGCCCGCTCGTTGGGTGTTTGTGAACGCGGCAGCAAAGAACGCGATATTCGTGAGCGCGACGAGTGCAGTCTGCTCAAGCGGTCGGAAGTGCGCTGACGACAGAATGCGGGCGAATCCCGCGACGAATGGAAATGCTAGAAGCAGCACGCCCACCGCAGTTCCCGCCCACGTCAGCTGTTCCCGACCATTGCCCGTCCTGACGAACCAACGAGTGTGTGTGATGCATGCGGAAAAGACGAGGGTGCCCACGAAGTAGCCGGCCATGATAACAGGCGGCCAATACCATGGCGTGCCCGGCTCGGTGATCGCCAATCGACCGGCGAGCGCACTGCAGCCGACGAGCAGTGGCGTGAGGATGTGCGTTTCCGTCCACGACGCTTGCCTAAGCAACATCTGCAAGCCCCCGTTTCACGCGCATCAACGCCGTCGCGACTTGCTCAGGACCCTCAATCACGACCAATTCGCGGTGTGACGGGATGGATGGTCGTTCGTCTCCACCAAACCCGTCGCTCGATAGCAGGAAGCCGCGCCATGCGCAGGATGGCGTTGATTGCCGATTATGCCAACCCAACTCTGTGCCAACGAACACACTCGCAAGCTCACTGGCCGGCACCAGCCCATCCCGGTCTGATTGAGTCAGTTCCACTTCAGCCAAGGCATCGAGTATGCGTCGTCGTTGCAGTTGACCACCCGCGGCAGGCAAGCGTCTTGTTCCAGCCAGTAGTTCAACCTCAGCGCCCTCCATCAGCCAGCCGGCTGCGAGGCTCGCTGCGATGCGGACCGACCACTCGAACGAACTGTCCGAGCCGACGCCAACGTGCGCAGCCGCATCGCAATCGAGGAGGATACGCACACGCGGTATGCCGCAGGCCTGAAATTCTCGAACCATGAACCGGTCGTGACGCGCGGTCTGTGACCAGTGAATCCAACGCATGGGGTCGCCGCGCCGATACTCTCGAACACCAATCGTGTCGCCCTCGCTGCCGATGCGGCGCGTTTCGACATGACCGACCACCTGGTCCGCGCTCGCCCATTCGGATGTCATTGCCACGGGCAAAACGCGTGGCCAGACCACCACTGAACGATCAGCCACGATCTTGCGTGTCGCGGTCAGCAGTCCAAAAGGAAATCCGGTTCGGATTCGTGGAGCACGTTCGGGGAAGGCGCCTCGCCGCCGCGGCTGCAGCGTGAACGATGAATCCACTGCTGCGAGAGGCCTGACTGCCTGCAAAGCGCGCTGGTTTGACTTCCCGGCATCAAGCACCAGACCCCACGCGGGCCATGGCGCGCGATGTTCGATTGTCAGTGACGCCTCGACATTCTCATGCTCATGAACCCGGTCCTTCTCGAATTGGAGTCGTCCGCGAAGGAAGAGAACAGAAAACCAAGGCCACCCAACACCGGCGACAAGTACCACGAGAAGCGACGGAACCAGCAGCAGGAGGCGCGGATGCACCGTCAGTCCGAGCAAGCCGACAAGCAGCGTACAAAAGATGATGCTGAACAGAATTCGACTTCGGCCAACGACGCCCGCTTTCAAGGTCGCCGGAGCGGAGAATGTACGGCGGACCCCCATCACAATGACGTTCCACACGCCGCGCAGGAGCCATACAAGACGATGTCGTGTCCGGTCATAAGAAAGCCCGCCGGCAACAGTTTGTGCAATCCTTCCACGCAACCTTCCAGATCGTACACGGCATCGCACTCGCCACATCGAAAGTGGTGGTGGTGATGCTCGGCTGCGGACTGGAGTTCGTACCGCGCCGACTCGCCCGGCAATTCAACCGGATGGATGGCCTTATCTTCGATCATACGCTTCAGCGTGCGATAGACGGTGGCAAGATTGAGCGATGGCACCTGCTCACGGGCCGCATCGAGGATCTCCTGCGGCCCCAGCGGACGACCGGCTGCAACGAAGGCACTTTCGATCGCAACTCTTTGCTGTGTCTGTCGTTGCATGTGATTTCTCCGCTGAAATCGCCCTGGTCGGCCGACGCTTTCGACGCCACCCCATTGTATTCCCAATTTTCGTACTTGCAAATGCATTCGCGTTAGCTATAGTTGCAAACGCGTTCGCATCTACGATACCCGATGCGGACGACGGGGCAGATTGACGAAGCCGGTGAACCACGCTCGAAGGCCGATCGCTAGACGCCGGCATCGAGGCGGCTTCGTCAATGCGGGCCTTGGGGGATGCGGGTGTGGGAATCGCATCGATGGGGCAACGGGTCGATTCACGACGGAGATGGCATCATTGCCGGGAGTACGAAATTGATCAGATCACACGCCGAAGTCCTGCCGGGTCTAGATGCTGCGCAGCCTGCCAAATTACCCGTCACCGTCCTCTCAGGGTTCCTGGGCGCCGGGAAAACGACGCTGCTCAACCACGTTCTCGCCAATCGCGATGGATTGCGCGTCGCGGTCATCGTCAACGACATGAGCGAGGTCAACATCGACGGTCAAGTCGTCCAGAACGGTGACAGCAACCTCAGCCGCACCGAGGAATCGCTCGTCGAGATGAGCAATGGCTGTATCTGTTGCACGTTGCGTGAAGATCTGCTGAAGGAGGTTGCAAGACTCGCGTCAGAGGGGCGTTTTGAATACCTGCTGATCGAATCAACCGGCATCGGCGAGCCCATGCCCGTCGCTGCTACTTTCCACTTCGAGCTTCCCGGCGGTGACTGCCTGGCCGATGTTGCCCGGCTGGACACGATGGTGACCGTCGTCGACTGTCTGAACTTCCTGCGCGATTATGATGAGCAGCGGGACCTTGCTCAGCGCGGGATCGGCCTGAGCGATGAGGACGAACGCATGATCGTTGATTTGCTCGTCGATCAGGTCGAATTCGCCAACGTCATTCTTCTTAACAAGACGGACATCGCGCCGCAGGACGACGTCCTCCGAATCGAAGCCATCATCCGGCAACTCAATCCAGAGGCCAAGCTGATCCGGACGGTTCGCGGACGTTTGCATCCGGGCGAGATTCTCAACACGGGACTGTTCGACATCGAAAGCGCGGCTGAAACAGATGAGTGGGCGCAGGAATTGCTGGGTGGGCACACACCTGAGACCGAGGAGTATGGCATCGGCAATTTCGTTTACCGTGCCCGCCGGCCGTTTCATCCCCAGCGATTGTGGGATTTCCTCCAGGATGGTGTGGAGGGCTTGATCAGATCGAAGGGCTTTATCTGGTTGGCCACCCGGATGGATCTGTGTGGAAGTTGGTCGCAGGCTGGTTGTTCGCTGACCATCGATGTCGCGGGACACTGGTTCGACGCCTTGGAACGCGATCAATGGCCAGACGACGAAGAGACCAGCAGTTGGGTCAAGGAAAACTGGTGCGAACCCTGGGGAGACCGACGCCAGGAATTGGTATTCATCGGGCAGAACCTGAACAAATCAGCTGTCTTCGCTGCGCTCGATGCATGTCTCTTGACGGACGCAGAGATGTCCGACGGACTGGAGAGTTGGTCGGCGTATTCCGATCCATTTCCAGAGTGGGACGCATCGCTGCATGACCACGACGATGAGTTGGAAGCGGGGCACTCGGGTGGTCCGAGCAGCCACGAGAATCACGATTGGATCGGAACAGGCCATCATTGATGGGCATGTTCAAGCTCATGCAGGAACCCATATTGGGTATGACGGAAGGCCACGCCGATCCACCGTTTAGGAAGCTCGGCAAGTGTCTCATGAACCAGCAATGCTGGAGTTGGGGATGCGACATTCGTCGCCCGCAAGGCAACCTGCTTCTGGCGTTCGGGTTTGAGCGGCTCCGACCGCCAGCCGATGCCAAGGGTTCAAGCCGATACCGTCTGGCACTGCGGTCGGGGCGTGAGATTTCACTGTGGGGATTCGGGACACTCATTTCAGACGGCGTGAATGCGGTCCATGTGGGACGATTTCAGTTCGACGCCCAGCTTTGCTCAGCGTTGAGCAATACGCAAGCGTGCTGGTCACCGTCTTCCCTGCCGCCACTTCGGCGACCATTTTCGCCCCACGAATTGGCACTCGCCGGATCACTCTGCTCTGAATTGCTGGGTTACATTGGGGACTATGAGTCGTGGGTCGCCGAGACGGTCGGCATTCGATACCGGCAGCAGACCCTCGACAAGTTTAAGGACACCGTCTATTCCGCGGCAGAAGCGAAGCAGCTCTGGCCTCGCCTTGCAAAGCAGGTCGCACGACACTACGGACGTCGAGCGGCGCGTAAACGCATAGCCACATCGGGGAGTCGATACCATGCTGCATCCGTCTCATGAAGCAGATTCTCTGGGGACCGTGTCCGCCGAGGTGGGTTCGCTGGGTGACGACCAGACTTCGTCGGCGTGGCGCGACTGGCTGGGGGTCACAGCGTCGATTCTATGTGCGGTCCATTGTGCGGCGATGCCATTTGTGGTTGGCTTTCTCCCGCTCCTTGGGCTCGACTTTCTTGCTGATCCGGCGTTCCACATCTGGATGCTTTCCCTTTGTATCGGGCTGGCGTTCCTCGCGTTTGTGCCGGGCTGGCGTTGTCATCGTCGGATTTCCCCGGCGGTCGTCGCCGTGTGTGGATTGTCGCTGATCTCCGTTGCAGCCTTTGCGGGTGACGATGACTGTTGCGCTCCCAGTGCTGCGCCTCATCAAGTGGTCGCCGTCAGCAACGCGAACGGCGAGATGACGCCAAAGTCAATCGAAGAAACAGAGCCGGCCGCCGGATGCGAAGCGACAGGGTGTGCCGGATGCAGTGTGCAAGCCCCGGCCGTACCGACGGACGCAAAGCAGGCGGGGGCACTGAGCATGGCGTGGCCATGGCTGACACCTGGCGGCGGATTGCTACTTGTCGCCGCGCACCTGTTCAATCGCCGACTCACCTGCCGCTGTTGTGGCAAAACCGAGTGTTGAGGTTACACACCCGTCGCCGGATGCACTCGCCCACCACAAAGCATTCTCGCAGCCCTTGATGCCGAACATCGTCGTCGCCGACTGATTCAAGTGCACGAGTGTCATGATTCAAGTCGTCGAGTCCGACAACAGGTTCTGCGCTCGACGCCAACCACGGCCGAGATAACAGACGGCGGGGTTTGGCCACTCTTCGATGCTCCGAATGGAATGGACGAAGAGTGCTCTGGGGTTCGTTCAGGGAATCTTTGTGTACGACTTGCCATCGGATGCACAGACAAAGCGGCGATTGCTCATCGAACTGCAGCCGAGCATCATCATCGAGCGACGTCGTGAATTGGGTTCATGCTGATGAGAATTTCACGGCATGGCTTGGGGTGGACGGATGGCAGTTGACCGCCAACGACTGGCTTGATCTCGCACTCTGATTTCGATTCAGAATCCCACTCCGATGATGAAGGCACCGCGCGGGTTGTTGCAATTCAGGACAGAATCCCTCAGCGGGGTGGGGAGTACGTCGAGTTGCCATTCGGGGCCTCTGATGGGCGTGCATCCGTAGACTTGCGAACAATCGGCGGATTGTGGGCAAGGCGGGTAGATGCCAATGTCGGGCCTCGGGTTTTCTGCTCCACGAACGACGGTGCTGGCGGCGTGTCCGTCTACGAATGCAGTTCCATAGACCGATCGACGCCCATGCCAGCCACCCGGATAGATGTTGTTGTCGACGTTGACGTCGCCAGGACTACCGGAGATGCATTGTCCGAACGAACCAGGCACCCAGGCGAACTTTCCGCAATTTTCCATGAAAAGAATCGTGCGACCAGGGCTGGGAACATCGGTGACGCCGTGGAGGAAAGCGGACGCGGATCTGATCTTGCAGTCTTGTGGGGGGCTGTTTGGAAAAGTCCACAATGTGGCTGTGGTGTAGCTATTTCCATAGTGGTCATAGGAGCTGAGTCTGGCGTTTCGAAACCCCGAGTAGTGCGTGCCGGTAGCACCCACGTCTGCGGGACAGCGGTAGACGTCGAGGTCGAGATTGGTGTCGTTGATCCAGTTTTGGTTGGCGGGGCCGGGATCCTGAAGGAAATCTGGGAAGTTCCTGCGATAGAGAACTTTGTTGAATTCGCGTGTGGCGGGGCCTCGACCAAATCGGGTACTCCAGATTGAGTTTTCAATATCTGTGGCATTTCCAGCCAAGATATCACCTTTTCCGCTGCGGCCACCCCATTCCATTTCGCCCAATGCACCGTCGAAGATTCCGACATTCGGATGATAGGGCGTAAGGTGTTCTTCGGTGTGTGTGTTGGAGAAGATGGCGGCGGCGTTGGCGAGTTGTCCGAGGTTGTGGATGCACTTGAGTTCTCGGGCGTCGCGCCGGATGTCGCCTATGGCGGCGAGGGTGACGGTGGCTGCGATGGCGAACGTCGCGAGTGCTACAGTGAGTTCGATGAGCGTGAATGCGCAACGGAGACTCAAACGCTGCATTTGGCGTTGGGGTTGAACCTGTAGTCGCATCAATCTTCGTAGCATTTCAATTCTCTATCTTGCTGGAATGAGATGGCCATGATTGTCCTCGGTCTGCGATTCGTTGGAAGAGAAGCATGGGATACCTGTTTGGATGGGCCGTGACGGTAGAGTATCCTTCTGCCAGTCGTGTCCGCGACTGATAACGCATCGGTAGAAGTAATAGAGATCGGTGTTCCCATTTATGTCCGGCGGATAGGTCCCGATATCGGGAGAGGGAAGTACGATGCCGTTGATGTGCCTACGGGCGGCGTGTCCATCCGAGAATGTCAGGTTAAAAACAAAGCTCCTGCCATGCCATCCACGGATTTCCGAATCCAGCGTTGTTGTGGGAACGCCACCACCACCGGACGAACATTGCGTGTTGTCATCGTAGTTTTGTCGCCATGCGAGCAAGCCCGCGTTCTCGATGTACAAGTAAGTGCGCGATGGATTCGGAATCGAGGTTAGCGGCCTCAGGAACGGCGAGTTGCTTCGAAGAAAACAAAACCCAGAACTAAACACCCACATGATGTTGGCAGCATAACTGTTGCCGTAGTGGTCGTAGGAACTGAGGCCACTATCCCGCCAGCGAGTGGAGTGGGATCCCGTGAAGCCAAAATCGCCGGGGCATTGGAAGAGGCTCATGTCCAGTTCTGTGTCGTTTCGCCAGTTGCTAGCCTCTGGGCCAGCATTTTGCGCATAGTTTGGAAACCCATTCCTGTAAATGATAGAGTTTAGTGCTCTTGTTGCCGGACCACGCCCAAATCGTGTTCCGTACAGAGAATTCACGAATGTTTGGCCTGTCACGGTTTCTCCCCGTCCACTCTTCCCTCCCCAGACAAAGTTCTCAGGATAGGGGATGCGCAGCCCCGACTGCCCAGTCAGTGGATGGACGGGAATAGGCGTTTCTGCCGAATTCTGCAACGCGAATGACATGCTGGCTGCGCCGATTTGGCCCAGGTTGTGGAGGCAGCGGAGTTCTTTGCTGCTGCGGCGGAGTTCGGTCATGGATGTGACGAGCATGGCCATGGTGACGAGGATGGCGGCGGTGCCGGCGGTGACGCTGAGCAGGGTGGCGGCGCGTCGATGTGATCGGCCGGCTGACATCATTCGCCCTCCAGCAGCGACATCTGCGACTGGAACCGGTTGAAGTCCTGCAGATCCACATCACCGTCAAAGTCCCAATCGAACACGGCGCATGGGTCTGCCGGCGTGTAGCTCATGGGCAGTTCGAAGCAATCCTGGAAGCCGCCCCAGTCGAGGATGTCGAGATCGAGGTCGGTGTCGGCGTCGGCGAACAACGTGACCCATCCGCCTGCGATGGCGTTCAAGGGTCTGGCGACAGCGGACGTGCCGAGCGACATGCCCGTATCGGTTTGGTCGAAGCGGTAGACCTCCGATTCGCTCCAATCGGCGGCGAGCAGGGCGTGCGCTTGGCCGGTGAGGCTTGTGGCGCGAACGGTGAATGGTGGCAGGTCGTCGGGGCAGCAGCCATCGTTCGGCGGATTGCCCGAGCCGTTGTGCTGGCAATCGAGGATGGCTTCGTCCAGTTCATCGACGCTGTCGTCGCAGTTGAGATCGGTCGGCACGCAGTCGAGTACGGGGAAGCCAGGGGCAAACGTGAAGCAGTCGTTGAGCAGGGAGCGGTCGACACTGTCAACGTCGTCGTCTCCGTCGATGTCGGCGTCGCAGGGGCAGGGCGTATCGAGCGCGCGGATGGCGACGGGCAATCCGTCGGCGTCGATTTCAAGAATCTCTGATTGACCGTCGGCGCGGGTGATGAAGATGCGTGGTGGCGTGCCGGCGATGGCGATGGGGCCTGCCGGCGAGAATCCGCCAATATCGTCGATGTTGAGGCGGCGGACGGTGTAGTCGAGAGATTTGGGAATGCGATAGATCTCTGCACCGATGGTGTCGACAAGATAAAGCCAATCGTCAAGGACGGCCAAGTCGCCGAACCAGCCAGAGCCAAACCACAAGGTCATCTGATCGAGCACGGCGCCGGTATCGGGGTCGAGTCGGTAGACGTTCGCGAATCGTCCGGGGCCGAGCAGGAAGACGTCTGTGCCATCGAAGGCCAAGCCGGTGGAAGACGAAATCGGCAGTTCGGGGACTGGGATTTCGGCGATCACGGAACCGTCGGCGGGATCGAGTTCGAGGATGGAGAATGTGAAGTCGTCGCTCGGCAAGGCAAACAGTCTCCTCGGCATTGGCGAGGTGGGAACAGAGGCGGGGATGAACGGTACCTCGGGAGCACCGCCATCGATATCGATTGGTGTCGTCGAAACGGTGATGGTCACGTCGTACGCACCGGTGTCGCCGGGACCGCCGTCGATGGCTTGGTCTGCTTGTCGGAATGCGGTCAGGTCCTCATCGGGTTCATAGGAGGCTTTGGGGACAAGCGGGTCGATGGGGATGCGGTCATCGGCTGCGGATACGAGCACATAATAGGTCGCCGCATCTTGTTCGAGGGGTGGTGGTTTGTAGGCGACGTGGACTTCGCCGGATTCGTCCGCTGCCCACCAATTGACGCGTCGGGCCAATGGGTCGTAGAGATGAACCACTGTTTGCACGGGGTCGGTTTCATCGGTCGGAACGACGTCGATGTAGAGCAATTGCGCGTCGTTGATGACGATCTTGTAGTAGTCGGCGTCGCCGCGGGTTTGGCGATAGCGTCCGTCGCCAAGGTATGCGGAGAAAGTGCCCTGACCCTCGCCGCTGATGTTCGTTTCGGTGGCTTGCAGGATGGAGTCGTTGGGTTCGTACGGACCGTCGTCGGCGATGGAGATGATCGGCTCGACATCAATGCTTAGATTGTAGAAACCGGTTGTGCGGCCAAAGGGGTCGCTGACGGTGATTTCAACTGACGGTTTGTCGTACACCGCGAATCGACTTCGTGCGATGCGCAGGTCGGGCCGCTGGGTGTCGGAGATGCCGTTGAGGACAGGGTCGAGCAATGCCAGTTGCGTTGGAACCACCTCGGCTGTAACGATCGACGGCCCGTCGAGCATGACTTTGAAGCGGTCGACATCGTCGCGATCGTTGGGGCCGTCGCCGATAAACTGATTGGTCAGCACGAACGGTAGTGATTCGACCAAGGTGGGTTCATCGTCGTTGGGTTCGATTGAATTGGGTGTGGCGGGAAAGGGTTCAATTTCCACGCTGAGAGCGTATGTTGTTGTTTCGAGAGAGACCATTGTCGGCAGCGAGACTGCCACGGGTGGATTTGCGTACGCGCCCGAGTTGCCAACATGTGCAACGACGATGGAAACAATCCGTTGGCTTGAAGGATTGACGGAATCAACAAGATGTGCTCTGAGGGTTGGATCCGGAGAATCGCCATCATCGTCAGCAGTCGCGATCTGCCCGGGATAGGTGATGCAGAGCGGAAATCCCACATTCTCCGTCATAAACAATCGCAGAAACCCATCAAACTCAGGATTGGCTGAAACGAGGCGAACGGTGATGAGATAGTTTGGTGTCGCGCTTGGGAGCGTGAATTGATAGACGTCGATGTCGCCTTCCCCGGTAGGACCGTTGCCGATTTCGCCTCCCACAACAAGGGCCGACCCAATTCCTGTGAGACCGAGATCAGTTGCCTGACCGCAGTTGTCATTGGGCTCGATGTCGAGGATACCGTCGACTGCATGAGCGCCGGCGGCGAATACCAGTGTGGTTCCCAGGATGACGGCCAGAATGTGTGCGTGTGGGAACGTCATGTTGCCCCTCCAGAGCGAATGGTGTCCGCGTCAATCACACGGTAACGAATCGGGTTATGCAGTGCAACTGTTTACGCTCCAACCGAAGCGCGATTCAAACTCTCCCGAACGCGCGTCGCAATTCTCCGCGCGGACTCAAACGATGCCCTTGCAATTCCTGGACCAAACCGGATATGGTCCAGGAAAGTTGTGCTGACGTGAATTCAACGTTGATGGGGTGGATATGAACAGCTTCCGCACATGTGCCGATCGCTGTGTCCCGCGTGACCAGGATCACAGCGGATTGTTTGTGTTGATTGTCTTGATCATGTCGGGCTTGTGTCCCGTCTATGGTCAATCGCCAGTCGATACTTCGATCAATGAAACCGCAGCTGGCGAATGTGTCGAACCGGCCGACCTGTTTTTTCCGCCGACCAGCGTTGCGGTTGGAGATGCGCCGCGAGCCGTTGCTGTGGGCGATCTCAATGGCGATGGTGCAGCCGACTTGGCTGTCGCCAACTGGTTGGGGGATGATGTGTCCGTGCTGCTCGGCAATGGTGCTGGTCTCTTCGATGAGGCAGTCCACTACGCCGTCGGTGCTGGACCGCGAGGGGTTGTTGTCGCAGACCTGAACGGTGACAAGGTTGCCGATCTTGCGGTGGCCAACTGGTCAGACGACACGATTTCGATTCTGTTGGGCAACGGGGATGGGACATTCGTTGAGGCTATGAGCCACGCAACGGGCAATAGCCCGAACGCCATGATCATAAGCGATCTGAATGGCGATGACGTTGCCGATCTGGCCACGGCCAATTCGTTCGATGACAGTGTGTCGGTTCTGTTGGGAATGGGTGATGGCACGTTCGCGGCTGCCCTGCACTTCGCAGCCGGCGATATTCCCTACTCATTGGCTGCTGGTGATCTGAATGACGACGGCAAACCGGACTTGGCTGTCGGAAGTGTTGGAAGCCGGGATGTTGCCGTCTTGTTGGGCGTTGGTGATGGGACGTTTCATACTGCTGATCATTTCCATTCAGTTGACATTCCGCTGGGAGTCGCGATCGGCGATTTGAATGGAGATGTCATTCCCGACTTGGCGGTCTCGAACGCTCTAAGCGACAGCTTCAGCATCCTGATCGGTAATGGACTTGGCAGCTTCGATGGAGTCGTAACGTACGATGCCGGCATCCGCCCGGAACCGATTGTCGTCACCGATTTCAACGGCGACAGTGAACTGGACTTGATCATTGCGAACGTCGAAAGTAACGATGTCTCGGTCTTGGTGCACACTGACAGTGACTGCAACGACAACGGCCAGCCCGACAACGCCGAAATCTGTACCGGAGCGAGCATTGACTGCAATGGCAACAATGTGCCTGACGACTGCGATATTGCAGGCGATCAGAGCAATGACTGCAATAGCAACGGTGTCCCCGATGAGTGTGATGTCATTGCGGGGACAAGCACGGACTGCGATGGAAACGGCACTTTGGACGAATGCGATCTGGTGGCAGGAACCAGTTTAGACTGCAATCGCAATGGTAGGCCGGATGTTTGCGACTTGCCGGAGACCTATTTCGACCCACCGGTCAGTGCCAGCGTCGGTGACGAACCGCGTAGAGTGGCCATTGACGACTTCAACAACGATGGTATCGATGACCTTGTCGTCACCAATCAGTCAAGCGACAGCGTTTCAGTGCTGCTCGGGCAAGGCGATGCGCGTTTTGCACGCGCGATTGCCTAGAGCCTATCCCAAAATCCCTTTGAGCAGGATGATGGTGCATCCGAGGTGCAGGAAGCCTTGGAACAGGCGCGTTGATTTTTCCCACCGAATACACA
>JANQQK010000038.1 GCA_028289375.1 Phycisphaerae bacterium
CGATGTGATCAACAACGGCAACCGCGGCGGTGTCGGTGGACAGGCAGAAGCACTCTACGTCGATACGCTCGAATTCGAAGACGCCAATGGCGTCCTGAATGTGAATGGGTACAACTTGTACTACAGTATGCTCATCGGGGATCCATCGCAGATTGTGGATTCCGGCGGTGGTAGTGGCAAGAGCGTCTTTTCAACCTGGGACTGCCAATCGGACTCGTGGTCACAGAGCGCGTGCTGGGATGCGCTTGAATCAGGGGATCCATACCCGGCAAACGGGCCGGCCGTCGCGTATACCGTGACGCTTCCCAACAACCTCGGCACCACGTACAGCGTCTCACTCGACGTCGACGATGTTGAGCTGCGTGCCCTGGACATCGATGTCGATGCTCAGCTTGACATCATCGCCAACAACTTCCGCCCGGGCCTGCTATCGAACGCCGGCACGATCAACGTGCTGCAGGATGAACTCGAACTGACCGACGGCATGATGAATAACGGCTTGGTCACGTTTGATTCCGACACGTCATCAGAGTTTCTCCGAATCGGCTTTGACACGATCATCAGCGGTTCGGGCATGATTGAGTTCCCTGAGTTCGGTTCGTCAAGCACGACGACCCACTCCATTCTCATGAACTCAGGAACCATGCTCGTCAATGACTTCGGGCACACGCTCGCCGGCGGACCGGGGGGTGTTCGTGGCACGTTCGGCACCGTTTTTGTCAACGATGGTACTGTTCAGGCTGACGAACCTGGCCGCACTTTTGAGCTATCAGACAATTCGACCAGCAATCTGCTCCAAGTGACCAACAATGGTCTCATCGCCGTGACCAACGGCGCAATATTCGAAGTCGACGACATTCAGACCTTTGTAAGTGAAGGCACGGTCTCAGCCGACGAGACATCGTCGATACTCTTTCAGTCAACGACATCGACGTTCAACGGTATGTTGCTCGTTGACGGTGAGATGCGCAATTCGAGTTCGACGATCACGTTCGACAATGTGTCTGGCCTGAGTGCCGGAACCTACGTTCAGCCAACCGGCACGACTCGGATCAACAACACGAGCACCGTCGAATTCGGCACTGTCAACATTGAATCGGGTTTCCTCGATGTGCTGGACGGCAGCATTCTGCAGGTTCGGGATCGCATGACGCACGAATTGACGACCGAAGCGAACCATGACTTCGGCACAACAGGCGTCCTTCGGATTACGGGGGCGACAGCGATTGGCTCAACGGACTATGACGATTTTGCCAGTCTCGAAGTGGCTGGCACCGATATGGGCGACGTCGCGGGCGGTTTTGTGGACAACTTCCAATTGCCTCACCTGATCATCGGCCCGGCCGCCAAGGTCAATTTGTTCGATGTGATCAACAACGGAAATCGCGGAGGAACAGCCGGTCAATCCGAAGCCCTCTACGTCGACACGCTGGAGTTCGCGGATGTCAACGGCGTCTTGAATGTGAACAGCTACAACTTGTACTACAACACACTCATCGGTAACCCATCGCAAATCGTCGATTCTGGTGGAGGCAGCGGTAAGAGCATCCTCTCGACGTGGACATGTACGAGCGACAACTGGGCTGAATCAACATGCTGGGATACGCTGGCAATCGGCGACAGCTACCCGGATGCTGGCACGTCAGTCTACAATGTAATCCTCCCGACGAACTCGGGCACTCCGTATACGGTCGCCATTGATGTCGATGCCGTTGAACTTCGAAGTCTATCCATCGACTCGGATGCCACGGTGCTGCTCGATGCAAATGACTTCAATCCAGGCATCCTCGCCAACGCGGGCGACGTCTTCATCTCTAACGACGAAATGATTCTGACAGACTCAGGTGTCAACGACGGCACCATAACGTTCGACATTGTGACCGACAATGAAGAAATCGAAATCCGTTTCGATACGGTGATCGACGGAACTGGGTCGATTCAGATACCTGATATCGGCTCCACCAGCACGACGATTCACGGCATCCTCATCAACGCAAGTACATTCACCAACGGTGTCGATCACACGATTTCCGGTGGCCCCGGCCGTATTCGAGGTACATCTTCGTCCATGCTGATCAATGATGGGGCAATTGTCGCAAACACCGCAGGCAAGATATTGCGTATCGACGACAACACGTCGTCGAACGTATTGCCAGTCGTGAACAACGGAACAATGTCCGCTGTCAACGGCGCGACACTCGCGATTGATGATGTTGCGTCGTTCAACAGCAGTGGTGTCTTCTCCAACGATATTTCGTCAATCAGCACCATCTTCAGTACAACGTCGACATTCACCGGTACGGTGACCTGTGATGGGCTGTGCGAAAACACATCTTCTACTGTCACGTTTGATGGTGCCACCGGCAACGGGCTTGGCGAGTATCGTCAGTCCTCGTCCGGAACGACCAACTTCAACAATGCAACGGATGTCGAGTTCAGCGTCGTCACCATCAGCGCCGGCTCCGTCAATGTGCAGGATGGTGCAATCCTCACCGTGACGGATGGCTTTACGCACTCTCTGACCAGCGAATCGTCACACAATTTCAACAGCACAGGGCAATTGCGCGTGACGGGCGGGACGTCTGCCGGACCGACTGACTACGCCTCGTTCGCCGATGTCGAGATCGCCGGCGAGGATCTCGGTACGGATCCTGCTTCGCACACTGGCGACCCGGCAGGATTCGTGAACAACTTCCACATTCCTCACCTCTACATCGATGTCGCCGCCAAAGTGAACCTCGTCGACACCATCGACAACGGAAATCGTGGAGGCGTCGGCGGCGTTAACGAAGCTCTCTACGTCAACACGCTTGAGTTTGCGGATATCGATGGCGTGTTGAATATCAACGGATTGAACCTCTATTACAACACACTCGTCGGCGACCAAGCGCAGATCGTTGATTCCACGGCTGCATTCGCCGGAGGACACGTCTGGTCTTGCGACGATGGCCGATGGGATTCCTCGTCCTGTTGGCGGTCGGCAGACTTCTCGCGGGCAACCATTCCTGTGGATGGCTCCATTGTGACTCTGCCGACCACAGGTATTCCATACATTGTTTCGACACCTGACCATGCAACCGCACTCTCCGAACTCACTGTCGGTTCGTCGGCGACACTTGATCTCGACGTAGAAGAGTTCATGGTCGAGAATCTGACGAATTTTGGCACAGTCGCGGTCCAATCCGGTGAACTACGGGTTGGCCCCTCCATTCTCACCAATGACGGACTGATCCACCTGGTTTCCAATCCAGGCAATGGGGCGACGCTGTTCGCACATGGCACCATATTGAGCGGAATGGGACGCATCGCGCTGGGCCGCTCCGCGCATCACTCGATTCAGATCGCGCAATACTCGACCTTGACCAACGACATTTCGCACGTCATTGGCGGTGGAGGCGAGATCGTGGCCGAGGCTGGGGGTGCGCTGTCAAATCTCGGTAGGATTGAAGCAAGTGAAAGTATGCTGCGAATTCGTCCCTCAGAGATGGACCAGGATTTCGACATCGCCAATCAAGGCGAAATAGTGGCAAGAAACCACGGGACGCTGGTCTTCGACGGTGTGACGCGCATCGCTAATACCGGCATGATCACGTCTGATACCACGTCAACACTCAAGTTTACCCGATCAGCCGATTCGTCAATTGTTTTGGATGGCGACGTTGTTTCGAAGGGAGATGTTGTGATCGACGGTGCTCGTGTGATGCTCGATGCGAGCAGCCGTTCCTATGCTGCAAGATTCCTTCAACTCGGAGGCGAGACGATCATCGCGTCGACCAATGGGATGGTCTTCAATTCGCTCATCATTGAGGACGGTCGATTCTCAGTCGGTGCGGGTGCCACCGTTCGCGTCCGCAGCCTGCTTCAGGTGCCTACCAAGGCCAGCGCATCGCTGGACTTTAGTATTGGCTCGGTATTACGCTTTGACCCTGTCGCCAACCGTGGGTGCGGCATGGAAAGAATCGCGAGGCTTGTGATTGCCAAGGCGAACGACGAGGCCTTTGGGCGAGGTTCGAGTGGCATGGTTCTCAACCTCGATCGATTGACGATTGGACGTGGTGTTGCCCTCGTCATTTTGGATGAATCGGGGTCGACAACGCTGAAAGTCAATGCAGTTCGATTTGAGGACGCCGAAGGCAGACTCTATCTCAACGGCAGTTCATTCGAATACCGTTCTGCATTAGGTGACGAACAACAGATCGTCGTATCAGGCCCCGATCAGAACGAGAACGGCCTCGTCGATCACTGTGAGGTGCGCGGCCCCTGACACGCTGTTTGGTACCAAAACTCAGCTGAGGTGAGAAGGCCGTCGACTTCGGCAGTTGGCGATCCAAGTCCAACTGCATACTTGATCCTTGTCTTGAGCGTATTCCAGATCATCGTGGACCACTCGCAGTCAATCCAATGAAGGAATATTTCGCGCGTCCGGTGTTTTCGGCCAGACGCTTGACTCATCCGGCCGGGCGGTGTGCACGGACATTCTGGAGTGTTGTGCGCGAGTTCTCGCCACCTCATGACGTGGCCCCGCCCTTGGTCCACCTCTTAAGTTAGTTTTCGTAGTGCTGGAGCTCACCCGAGCGACTTCAGGCAACTTCGGCAAACGCCAGTGGACGCAATGCCCATCAACTCAACCGCGCGCAACTCCTTGCGATACTTGAGGATGTGCTTGAAAAGGCGGGACTTACGGAACAGCCACCGGTGGGACTCGAACCCGCAACCTGCGGTTTACAAAACCGCTGCTCTGCCAATTGAGCTACGGTGGCATTGTGGCCGTCAGTGGGCGACACGGTGCGACCCGCCCCGCACGTAACCGACTGCGACGGTAGGACTTTAGCACAGCTTCCCACCCTTGGCGAGTCCCCATCATTTCCCGAACGTCCGACATCAGCCGACTCCGCACGACTGCCTCCGAAATGCCCCGTCTGTACAACACTGGTGCAACACCCTGTCTCGATCTCGTCGACGTCGTACGTTCCTGTGGCACGCATCGAATCCCTGTCCGGTCCTCGGTCAGACAGGTCGGGCAGCACGCTCGGCGCATTTGCGACGTCGCCGACAGCGCGGTGGGTGTATCTATCCATCGTCAGGCCGATCGTTGAGTGACGGGCGAGGATTTGAGCGTCCTTCGGGTGTACGCCGCCACTCGCTAGGTTCGTGACGAATGTATGCCGCAGTGCGTGAAAGTCAGCGTATCTGCCTGCGCTGTCCACGTACGCAATACCTGCCGCTTCCAAGTCAGCCTTTAGCATTCGCGCGCCTCGGTCTTTCCAGAATCGAAACGGATGCACATCGTCACCCAACTCACGGACCAACTCGGTCACTGTCTTCGCTGTTGCCAGTCGCAGGGGAAGCTCGCAGGTTTGACGGTTCTTCGTATATGCCGCTCCCACCGTCACCATTGGCTGGTCGGAATCGAAGCGGAACGACACGGGCGTCAATGTGCGACACTCCTCGGCCCGCAAGCCCGTCTCGCAAACGAGTTGATACAGAATCGTTCGCACCGGTCCATCGAGACCGTAACGCCGGGGCTGTGTTCGAGTGACAGTGAGTAGTGATCGAAGTTCATCAGCCGTGAGCGATCGGCGGTCATGTCGACGATCGGTGCGCGTGTTGAACCCCGACAAGTGAGCGATCGGACTTTCTGGCGCTCGGCGATCCGCAACCATCCATTTTGCAAATTGCTTTATGGCTTGCAGGTAGAAATTCGCTGTCTGTGCTGACTTGCCCCCATCGCGCAGTGTCTTCAAGAACCCCTGAACACGCGACGCGGAGATGTCAGACCAAGCGATAAACCTGCACCCATTAACGATCGCCGTCGCTCGTGTCTTGAGCAGCCCGGCATGTTTCGGCGCATTCCCCTTTCCTCGGAGCGCTGCGTGCCAGTCCTCGATATGATCCGCGAGTGGTCGGCTTAGTTCCTTCTCGAACGGGTTGACCAGTCCTGCCGATTCCTGATGCGCTCGATGGATTGCGTCAGACAGAGCGAGTTGGGCAGATTTGCGATCCTGCGTCTTGAGCGAGATTCGGACACTTTCGCCCGTACGTGGATCGCGAAACGATCCCCACCAGACGGATGATTTCTTGCGAGTCTTTCGCCCGTGCTTGTCGCTCCGCGTGACCGTTGGTCGATACAGTCCCATTTCATCGCCTCTTTCGTTTGGTCAGCTCAAGGTCGAGCACATTGGCCAGTTTCGTCAGCGTCGTCAGCGTCACGTCGGCGTCGTCATTCACGAGTGCATGCAAGCTGGCGTAGCCGACGCCACTCTCACGCGAGAGCGCGAATATCGACTTGCCGGATGCGTCAATCGCTCGAATCAGTTGGCTACGAATGTCGATTCGATTCATCGTTCGTCGTCCCATGTCATGAGGATATCAAATTGCCGATATCGGCGTCAAGTAGTTCGGTCGAGCTGGTCCACCCATTCGCGGATGTCCGACAGCCGCCACCGCACGCCGGTCTTGCCGATGCGGACGCACGCGGGTAACTCGCCGTCGGCGTGCATTCTCTCGACGGTCCGCTTGCTGACGGACAGGATCGCGGCCACAGCCGCCGCGTCGATTAATAACGGGTCCAGTCGCCCTGTTGGCCGTTGATTGCCGTTCATCGGCTGCATTCCGTTTGTGTTTTGCATTCGTTGCTGCTCCTTCGTCCCCAAACCCGTTCCAAGTACACCGGGGCGTCGCCGTCGGTCGGGGGGTTCAACGGCCACAGAGATTGACCCCTGCCCCTCGTCCATCACGCAGACCACGCCGACAAGTGATCGCAGTCCGTGCCATCGTTGCCAGTCTCTGCCAATAGATTTGATTGGCATGGACTGTGTTCCTGTGGCACGGACTGGGGCAATCCCCAATATGTCACCATCGACTTGCCGAACCCCTCGCGGACGGTCTCGACTCCGATGGCAGCCTTGGCCCGCCACAGTGTCCGCTCCGAAATGCCCTGTCGCGCGGCCAGCTTCTTGATTTCATGCGATTCCACCCGGCCCAGCGCCAGCACATCACGCAGGAATTCGACAGCCTCACTTTGCGCGGTCTTCGCCTCGTGGCCCTGTTGTGTCGCCGCAATCATCGCGTCAGCCGTCGTGTTCACAGCATCCGCCGACCACTGGACAACCCCGTCGATGATCCTGAATGCAAGCCCGGCTTGCTCGGTGGTGATGTTGTTCTTCGCTTGGAGCATCAGCCGTCGGGTGTCGTCGTCGGGGTCTCGTCCGATGACCCAGCACATTCGCGCTGCCGCTGTGTACGCAACACTCCCGATGATCTGTTGGGCGGCATCCAGCCCTTGGCCCTTGCGAAAGTGCGTCACGGCAATGACGGCCACGCGGTGACGCTCTGCTAATGCCGCCAACGGCCCTAGGACAGCCCGCAGTTCAGAGTTCCTGTGATCGTCAACCTTTCCCAAGTAAGCGGTGATGGGGTCGACGATCAGCAGCGTAGCCCGCTTGTCGACGATGACTCGCTCAATCTCTTGCAGGTGTGCACCGAGATTCACCCACCCATCACGCCCGCGATCATCCTTGAGACCGGTCACGATCTCGATGCGCGAGGTGTCAGCCTGAGCAGCCACCAAGCGGGGGACGATCGTGTCGCTCGGACCATCCTCGGCGTTCATGATGACGACGTTGCCCGCCTCACGGTTTGGTGAACCATCCGGCCATGCGATGCCGCGTGATACGCGCGATGCGACGTCGATCGTGACAAAGCTCTTTCCGAGACCGCCGTGTCCGGCCAGCAAGGTCAACTTGCCTTGCGGAATTCGATTAGGCCAAAGCCATACGATGGCTTCCGGCTCCACCGCCGATGCGTTGACTGTGACGATGCGCTGCCCATATTGCTTTGTCTGGAATCGGTCGAGTGATGACCGCAAGGCCTCGATTGCGTCTGAGGGGTCGGAGACGTTGGCGACCGCGTCCGTTGCACTCGACAGTGCGTCGCCCAAACAACGGCGCTGATACGCTTGCCACACTACGCCGACGTATTCCGCCACGCGATTGACCGCTCCGACGGTTTCGCAGCAGTCGAAAAGGTGCTTCTGGCCCCCGCACGATTCGATAGCGTCTCCGAGGTGGTCCCGAACGACGATTAGGTCGTGGCGGTTCGTACAGGTTTGCAATGACGCCCACAACTGCCGATTCCGGTCGTCTGTGAACGCGTCGGTGGGCAGGTGCCTTGCTGCGCCAAAGGCACCGACATTGTCACCATCGTCGAGCAGCACGCACCCGATGACGGCCATTTCGGCCTCGACGTCAACGAGGTTCGCCATTGGTCACCTTGGGCATCTCTGCCCGCGTCAGCCAAGGCCGGAAGAACCGCGCCTTGTTCATGTCGCCGTCCCATCTGGCGCGTTCGGCGGCTATTCGCACACGTTCGTCAACATGACTCGTCCCGCTTCGGGATTGACGAATTCGTTGATCGGAAAGTCGATTGATGTTAGAATCAGCTGTCATAGAGCACGCTCCGAGTGCTTCGCCGTCGTCGCCTGCACAGCTCACGACGGCTTTTCTTTTGACCTTCGAGCGTTGGCCCAATGCCAACTGGCTCTTAGGGTTTTGCCTTATCGAATGAGGACTACTCGTCGGCGGAGCCGCGACGAATTAGCTCCGCAATGTCACTTGCTCGCCATCGAACGGAACGTCCAAGGCGTATTGGCTGAGGAAGCTGGCCCGTCGAAGTCCACTTCCAAACCGCTCGCACCGATATTGAAAGACGTTTAGCAACAGCTCTGACGTCCAACAGTTGATCAGGTTCACTCACTTGATCGCTCCTCTAATTACTTGTGAGCGCACTAAACTGCCCACACCCCAACTATACGTCACTCCAATGCACTGAAACGGGGGCAGCTGCCGAATCGTCGCCAGTTGGCACGAGTTGTCGTCAGTCGGTGCGAGTTGCCGTCAATTGCGACGAGTTTCTTGGCTGGGATGGACTGAATAAGCGTGAGTAGATGCGAGTTTCATGGCCAGAATGGGCTGGAAAGGCGTGAATCGTTCACAGACCCTTGAAATTCACTCGTCACAGAGCGAAGGGAATTCGTCACAGGAGAACCTGTGAGACTCGCGATTCAAGGACTGGAATCTGACCCGATTCGACTTCATCAGCCCGCGTAGTTTCTTGCTCGACATGCCCGATCCAATGCGCCTAGCCGCCTCCTTGAGAGTCATTACTGGTGATGGATTCGGCAAGTCGCAGACACTCACCGACTGCGGCTCTTCCTTAAGTCCAACACCTGTGGGCGTGATAGAGCGTCGTTCCACTTCCGCTTGTCCGCGCGACGTGACGGACCAATAACTCTCCGCTATTGGCTCATGTGCCCCTGAAATCCCCGACCAGACATGTTCGCGGTCCACGAAAAGGTGGATAGAGCGCGTCATTCCGAGTGCGCCGAACGCATAGCTGTTGATCAATTCGCGTGATTCACATGGCTCTCGACGTTGCGATGTCTCTAGGATTCGACCATCGCCAAGTTGCCAGCGTCCCCAAACGTCCCTGCAACAGCAGCGTTCGATCAGCTCTGCCGTTTCGAGTGCCCGAAGCTGGGCACTGATCATAGTGCCGCTCTGCGCGAGGCCGACGAATTCTCCGAGCAGAAGGTATACAGGAACGGGCGATACCGCCTCCGGGCATGCCGGTTGGTTGTTTGGCCAGTTCGGCTGCGGATATCCTTGGTATTCCCAGCGATAAACCGCGTCGAGCAACTCATCTCGAAACTCAGCCATTTGGATCGACATCCGCCAGATTGTACCGCAGCATTGCACGACCATGCAACACGGTGCACAGGACTGCGGCGGCAGACCGCCTGCAGGCACGGCGATTAGCTTGGACGGTGTTCATCGGCGTTGGGAGCCGTGTAGTGTCCCGGCTCGGTCAGCCTCAGCGAACACACAGGACACACGCGGTATGTTCCGTACGGCTTGCGCGATTGCCGAAAATCTGCGACCCATACTGCGACTACTGAGGCAATGCCGAAGACAGCAAGGCAGGGGAAGATACAGGCCGACATTGCGCCCATGACCGTACATGCCGCATACATCGCGTGACACCACGCGGGAAACGGAGGTGCCCCCCTCTTTGCAGCCTCGGCGTCATACAGGTTTTTGGTCGCCGCGACTTCGTGCTTGCAGTTTGGACAGTAGATCGGTTCATGGGCGAGTCTGTGTTCAAGTTTTGCAAGCGCAGCAAGTCGCTCTTTTTCAGCCGCGTACTTTGGCCACATCAGCTTCCACCAAAGCACCGCACCAATGCCGAGGGCTACCAAACCCACGACCTCGCGAAACCCAATCTGCTCATTCCGCGCAATCGTAACCCTCGGTGCAGCGGCAATTCGCCGGGACTCAGCGGCCACGAATTCGCCGTCCCGTAACTCGCCAAGATAGCCATCGCGGTAAGCCCCGGGGTGTGTGCGAGAGAATGCAGCGGACATGCTTGCCTCTTGAGCCTCAAGAGTGGAATAGAGGCTAACCGTGTCAAATCCTTCTCGCCGCGCAACGTCAACGGCTGCGTTCGACCTCGTCTCAACGGGCGTGCTCAACGAGAATGACTCAATCAAAACGTCGCCCTGAACAGTCCCATTGAGCATCTCGAATCGGTCAATGACGGCATAAGCAGGTGCACCGTCAGACACGACGGCAACGCCCACGAGTATTACGCCGACCGCGAGAATGGTGAGAAATCCGCGTGAGTACTTAATACCGATCGCATCGAGCAAGCGACGGTTTAGCGGGGGTGCGCAAACAGCGCCGCAGACAATGACTCCAATTCCCAAAACGATCGAGGGGCCAGCGACCAGTGATTGAAGCCCGACGGCACCAAGTACAAGAGCGATCGCCCAAGCGAGCTGCGGGTGCGATTCGCTCTCCGCCGATGGCTTGTTGCTCGAATCGTCGGATGGTCTCTTAGCACTGCTCGACTCTGCCGTAGTTTGCTTTTGGGGCGTCGCGCGCCTCAACCTCGACGATTCGTCTGGCTCTGCACGCACGTGCACAGCGCAATGAGGGCACTCGACCGTATCGGCCCGTTGAGATTCGTGGATATGGAAGCACTTTCCGCAGGTTGGGCAAGTCCGTCGAATTGTGTTGGGTGAGGGTGACAACAGTCGATTCTCCGCTGAATCAGTTTGAAACACGCCAAGGTCGAACCAACGTGCGCACGAAAAAGGGGAGCCGCCGAAGTCGGTCCCCGTGCGCAGGCCTACGACAGCCCGGTACCAGAGACGCCCCGACGGACTCCCGTTTCGGGAGTCCGCCCAACGCATCCGTCTGGTACCGTTTGACGTGTCGTAGTTTGCGCACGGCCAGGATGCTTGGTCAGACCAAGATTCGATTTGTGTTAGATCGCTACGTCATTTGTTTTCCATCGTCACGATGCTCAAGACTGCTCGCCCACGGAGCAACCGATACGCGACTGAACGAGCTGCCGTCTCATGGAATCTCCAAGCCCGTCGCACGCATTTCAGCATCCCATCCAGGTGGCGGTTGTGCAACCGTAATGCTCACGTTGAGCACCTTGCCCGGTAGCTGGCTTCCACAATATTCGCACGGAGACAACTCTGCCTCATTCCATGGTGCACCCTCGACCTCAATGTGAACTTGAACGCGGTCCATACACATTGCACAAGGGCCAACACTGCCAATCAGACTTTCAAGAGCCTCGATTCGTCGCCCGATGCTCATGTCGCTCCTCCAGACCGCTCTGACACAGCAGCTTCCAATGCCTCGATGCGATCGAGCGTGTCTGCGGGCACTGGCGTACCGATGAGTCGATTGAGAATCTCCCGTGCTGCCGACACATCGCCGCCCTTGGCGGACTCGATCATCGCCCGAGCGATTCCCTCGACATCGTCTGGCCCGACAGCTCGTAAGAGCGCGGACCGCAACTCCGCGACGCGCTTCGCATGTGGATTCCCCGGTCCTCCCCGGTTCCCCTTCGCGAATCGCCCGTTTGCGTCCCGATCAGCACCGTTTCCACCGTTTGGTGACGGTCTCTCGCTCATGCCAGTATTCTATCGTAACGGTCGCCCCCGATCGAGGTGAACGACAACAGCACTGCCAAGTCGAGCTGTTGATTGGGTTTGTTTGATGGAATCTATGCCCATTGGACTATCGTGCCGACTGGCCACATACTTGTCTCGTCGGTCACCGTCGGCTTGGAGATCGCTCAGCGTGACAAACTTGATCAAGACCAATTCGCGAATGGCTGAGTCCTCAATCTACGCACTTCCAGCACTGCGCAACTGCCACGCCACTTGGCAAGAGCGCATCCGGCCAGCAATCTCAAGTATCACTCCGTGTTTTTCCAAGTATGACGAGTGGTTGTCGTGGCACGTTCCGAGCGTTGACGAGATCATAAGACGCAGAAGCTCAACCTAGTACTTCGGTTTAGTTGAATCGCTGCACAGAACTCTGCACTCATTTCACGGACTTCCCAATAGCTCGGTACTTGCTTTGTGTGTGTTCTCACTTCCGAACCTCTTTTCATTGGCGGTTGCCGGTGGTACGAATCCCAGCGAACTGTGCGGGCGAATCGTGTTGTCCTCACATCCTCACGAACAAAGGAACGATGCACCGTTCAAGGTTGTCTGGTTAGCTGAATGAAGGTAGTCATCGACTACCGAGGCCGGTGCGCTATCACAAGAACCACCATAAATCCAGAAGCGCCTTTGCGAAACTCCAGAAGTAGCGTATCACGTGTGGCCAAGTCCACCTGTGAATGTGGAGCATGAGGCATCACATCGTGGAGTAACGCCTGATCGTCAATGATGATAAAGTCGCCGTACGGAACACCACTGCTCAAGCTGATGAAGACGACTCGCCTGACGCAAAGTTGTGATTAGCGGTAGCGTCAACGTTGGTGTATCGCGGAATACCGTGAACAAAGTAACGCCTGAGGGAATTGATCACGAAAAAGGTGACGCGGGGTACCGCTTCTTCCGCGATACGTCCGGCAAGGCCGCCTCCGGCGGCCCCGGCGCGGCTCCGCCGCGCCCTATCCGGACTCGACCAGAGCACCAGCAGGACCTCGGGCAAGGCGGAAGCCAAGAAAGAAGCTGCGAACCGACGGGACGACCGCGTAACGGCACGCAGCACGGACGTCCCTCGCGTCATCGACCCACGCGCCGCCGCGAATCACACGATCCGCGCCCAACTCAGTCGTTTCGGATGGATCAGCTACCGCATGTTCATCGTAGTCCCGAAGTCCGTCTGCACACCACTCGTCCACGTTGCCGAGCATATCGTGCAGACCCCAGGCGTTCGGCTGCTTCGCACCAACAGGATGCGTTCGATTGTCGCTGTTGCCAACCCACCAAGCGATCTCATCAAGCACGGACGACGCTTCCGAATCGGACTTCCATCCGCCACCATACGTCGCCGTCTCCGTGCCAGCCCGGCAGGCGTACTCCCATTCCGCCTCAAGTGGTAAACGCCAACCGTCGGATTTCAGCACATCCGCCAACCGCTCCAGGAACAACTGACAGTCCTCCCAAGACACTCTCTCCACGGGACGTGTGGTGTCCTGATCATCGGGGGTCGCGTCGCCCTGGAAATGTGATGGATTCTTCCCGTCCATCACCGCCGACCAGAGACCTTGCGTACAAGGAACCTCCCCCAACCAGAACCCATGCGTTATCGTCACAAGGTGACGAGGACCCTCATCTTCAAAGCGACCGGTCTCGTCCGACGGAGTTCCCATCCAGAACCGACCCGGAGGAATCCAACGAAGACGGTGACGAACATCACCAACCTCAAACCCTGCCCAGGGGCCATACTCATCCTCCCCCCACGCGGATGCCCAGGTTGGTGGCAGCCCGGTGGCGAGAGGGTGGTTGGCGCGCGTCTCACTGTTCAGCGTGGTATCCATGGCAGGTGATTGGTACGGACGCCGGCGAGCCTTCGCAACCGCATCCGCAGGCCCTACCAGCACGCCGGTATCCTTCGTCGTTTCGCCGCTCGCACGAACGGGCGGACGCGATGAGGGTCGGGTCCGGTGCGGCCATCCAGCCGCGCCAGCGCTCGGGCAAGGCGGAAGCCAAGAAAGTTGTTGCGATTCGACGGGTCGTTCGCGTTGCGGTTCGCAGCACGGACGTTCCTCGCGTCATTGTTCCACGCGCCGCCGCGAATCACACGATCCGCGCCCAGGTGACCCTCACCGAGCACCATATTGTACGTCCCGATATTCAGATGTCACATAGCTCTGTTGGAGTCAACTCGCGCCGTCGCCACGCGACCACATCGGCGTGGGCGGTGACAGCGAGCGCGGCACCGACTCCAGACTGAAGCTGTCGCGCATCGATCAGCCCCAGTCGATAGGCCGTTTCCCAACGCCGGCGGGCGCGGCGGTATCGACTGCGCCGACGGCGGGACAGCCCCAGGTGATTCGGAAAGACACGGAATCCCAGGAACGACAGTCCGGCGGTGCTTCGCTGGATCGGTGCGTTGTCATGCAGTTCGAGCCTCAGCGTCCGCGGCGTCCAATCCATGACAGCATCTCTGCTACGCTTGGCCTCGTCGCGCGTCCGCGTCCACCAGACCACGTCATCCATGTACCGGACCATACCAGGGACTTTGAGCCCCTCAAGCAGAAACCGGTCCAAGTCACCAAGGTAGGCATTGGCGAAACTCTGTGAAGTAAGGGCACCGATCGGCAGCCCGCGGCCGCGGCTGGTCTCGTGCGAATGGATAATGCGGGCGCAAAGACGAAGTAAGCCGGGCCCTTTGAATCTGCGCGTGAGAACGGCGATCAGCACCTCATGGCTGACTGACGCGAAAAACCGCCGCACGTCGATCTTGACGTACCATGGAAAACGGCGTGCATGAGCCTGAGCTCGTCGAACGGCGTTGAGACTGCCGCGCCCCGTTCGACAGGCGTAGGTGTCATCGACGAGCGAGCGGTCGAGTACTGGACCAACATGTCTCATGAGAGCGTGATGAAGTACCCGTTCTCTAAAGCACGGCGCGTGAATAATGCGTGGCTTCGGGTCGAAAACACGAAACGACCGCATCGATCCGACGGACACGACTTCCGTCAGTATCGCGCGTCGCAGGGCGGTGAGTTCCGAGTCGAGTCGCGCTTCAAACGCGCAAACTGCAGGTCGGGTCCGCTTCCCGCGCGCCGCGCGCCAGAATGCATAAAGCAGGTTGTTCATCGCAGCGACGTCTTCCAGATTGGCGGCACTTCGTTTCACCAGCGACTAAAGCACTTCATCGGGCGGTTGTGCAAAGAGATTTTCCGGGGGTACTTGGTGAGACTCCGTATCGTTCAGCGCTTCGAGGAAGCGTTGGCCATACTTCGTAATCCGCGCAGGGCCCACGCCGTCGATCTCACGGAGTTGGTCTGTGTTTCGGACTTGTCGTCTGACCATTGTTGCGAGCTGTTCGTTCGTGAAAAGTGTATACGGCGGTACGCCCTCCTGCTCGGAAATCTCCTTTCGCAGTGCGCGTAGCCTGGCGTACACCTCAAAATCGGCAGGGGACAGAATCTGACGATAGTCGATGCGGCCCTTGACTGAGGGAGGCGTCGAATTCGTATCAAGGTAGGTTACGCAAATAGCCCAGGCGCTGCGCTCACCATCGGCGATAAAATGCCGGTCTATCGTGGCGATGCGGTGGCTCGCCAGGAATCGGTTCAATTCTGTTTCGGCTGGTTGGCTGGAGAGAATGGGGACAATCGCAAAGTGCAATCTCATGAGACATCTCCGGGCCGCCTCCGGCGGCCCCGGCGCGGCTCCGCCGCGCTCTACCCGGACTCGACCGGAGCACCAGCAGGACCTCGGGCAAGGCGGAAGCCAAGAACGAGGGAGCGAAACGACGGGACGAACGCGAGGCGGCTCGCAGCACGGACGAACCCCGCGACACCGAGCCACGCGCCGCCGCGAAACACACGAACCGCGCCGAGCTCAGTCGATCCGGATGGATCGGCAACCGCACGCTTATCGTATTCTCGGAGCCCATCAGCACACCATTCGTCCACGTTGCCGAGCATGTCGTGCAGACCCCAATCATTCGGCCGTTTCGCACCAACAGGCCACGTTCGACCTTCGCTGTTGCCAGACCACCAAGCGATCTCATCGAGCACGGACGACGCTTCCGAATCCGACTTCCAACCGCCCCCATACGTCGCCGTCTGCGTGCCGGCGCGGCATGCGTATTCCCACTCCGCCTCAGTTGGCAAGCGCCAACCGTCGGCATTCAGCGCATCAGCCAGCCGACCCAGAAAGCGCTGGCAGTCCTCCCACGATACCTGTTCCACAGGACGCACAGCATCCTGATCGTCCCGGGTCTTGTCGTTCTGGAGATACGATGGATTCTCTCCGCCCATCACCGCCGACCAGAGACCTTGCGTACACGGAACCTCTCCCAACCAGAACCCACGCGTGATCGTCACAAGGTGACGAGGGCCTTCGCGCTCCGTGCGATCGGTCTCGTCCAACGGAGATCCCATCCAGAACCGACCCGGGGGAATCCAACGAAGACGGTGACGAACATCACCAACCTCAATCTCGCACCATAGGCCAGCCTCGTCCCGCCCCATGGCGCGGGCCCAGCTGGGGCGGTTTTCGGGGAGGCGTTCCCCACGTTGTTCTACTTGGATGCTCAATTTCTTCGTACGATCCGTCGCGAGATGGATCGGCTTCTTGATGGGCACAAGGGGAATGCTCGCTCGGTCATCCTCCAACTCAATGGGGGGGGCCGTCCGATCACGGCCGGTCCAGATTTGGACCAAGGGGGCCCTCAACCAAAGCGTGGCTACGCGGCTTCGGGGGCCGCGTCCCTCCTGCACCGCGCCAGGTGGCGCGACGCAAAACCCATCGGCATCCTGGTAGAGTTCCACCGTCCGCGGTCGTCCGCTTCGTCCGCGTGTAACGACGGACCAGTCAATGCCGGTTGGTGCCTCTTCTATAGATACGTCCTCATGGGCGGCAGCCCACAATGCCGCCAGCGCTTCGCGCGTCTTCTGGTTTTTCCAAAGGCTACCGGGAAGGCGCTTTACGAATTTGCGGATCCAGACCGAGATGGCGGGTTTCTCTTGCGCTAGACTTTCCCTATCGAGTGCACGGGCCAGCGAACGAAACTGATCCACGGCCATGTTGATCTCGCTTTCGCGGAGAAACTGGGCGACATTGCCTCCGTCTTCAGCCCAAAGTGCTAGCACTTCTTCCAACCATATCCAGGCCTGTAGAGGACTGTGCCAGTTACGCATGAGCCCAACGACGTATTCCGCATCTGGATGCGATGCAAAATCGGGCCAACGCATCCGCGCGGCTGAGCGTTTCAACACTGCCGTGCCGGACAAGTCACCCATCACATCGGCATGGTGCCACACATCGTGTTCCAGGCCGACGCCGGCACGGTGCTGCGGCAGCAGTGTTCGGACTGCTCTCAGAAAACCAGGCTCTATCCTGGTGGCGAAGGAAAGCAACGTCAGTATCCCGTCAAGCGTTTTGCGATCCCCCTGCCGGTCTGCCCCCACAACCGCCACCGGGCTGGAACTCCGATCCCAAAGCCGCGCATGCCACAGCCTGGCGTTGGATGTTGACCAGCGATCGGCGGGGGCGGGGACCAGTGCGGCTCGTTCGACCCACTCGCGCTTCAGCCTCGCACCCAGCGATTGCCAGGCTCTTGCTTCTGATCCTCCGGCATACGCACCGAGATCGCTTAGTGCCAGAACGGCCGGAGCATTGACGATTTCGCTCGCCAGCAACTGAACGGCGCCAGGCGACAGGCCGTGGGGAAGGTAACGAGCGTCGATCGTACCACCCAAACAGCGGCCAACTCGTTCGAGCAAATCCTTCTGATCCCGCCAAAATGGCATGAGACGGTCACTGCGATCAACCAGCACAATAGTCTGCGTGGACCATCCGCGGCGCGGTCGCCGCGGGATTCGATGAAGCACTTCCATCCGGCTCACGCGGCGGATGGCCGCGCGGACGTCCACATTGCCGCGTCCACGGCGTCGCATGGCCTTTTGCAGGTACGGTTCAAGCCTTGACCAGGACGTTAACGGCGGTTTGCGTGGTTGCGGATCCCTGGATCCCGGTCGAACCAGTTCATCCGGTGCCGTCGGCGTGACACCTGCCAGAAACTCATCGTCATCGCCCTCGTCATCCATGCCAAACGGGTGGAAATTGATTTCCACCGGCATCAAGAACGGTACCGGTTTAAGTTCAGGCCGTTCCGTCGGGACTTCTTCGGCTGCAGGGGTGGCGTCGACAAAATCTTTCGGGGTGCTTGCACGCACTTCCGGCTCGCGTCTCGGCGATCGTCGATAGAGCCCCATCAACTTGGCGCCGTTATCTACCAACTTGGAGTGTTCGTCGGGATCGACGTCCATGTCATCGACGGCCGCCAGCCATTGTGCCAGATCGGCGAACCCGACTTTGCTTTTGGGCGGTGTCATGAAAGGGACTCGTCGCGCGCGTGCTTATCAAGCGTGAACGCGGCGACCTCTTCGAGCAATTCAAGGCGCTGTGGCGCGTTTTTTCGCTGTTCAAACACCACGCGCACCAGGTCGATGAACTCCGCCTGCCCGGGCGGATTCAGACCGCGTTTGCGGACGGCCGTTCGTTCGCTGGCGACAAGTTCGGCAGCGCGTTGAAGGACCGACTTTTGACAACTCTGGAAATGAGCCTGCCCTCTATCGACCAGGAACGGCACAAGGTCATCCGGGAGTTCGATGCGCAACACGAGACAACGGCGGAGGAAGGCATCTGGCAGAACGCGTTCTTCATTGGTGGTGATGATGACCAGCGGCGGGTAATCGGGATCCATGACCACTCCGTCTTTCGTACCCGGAGCATCAAAGTGACCGCTGCCGAGTGCTTCAAGAAGGCCATTGGGCACCGACGGATCAGCCTTATCGATCTCATCGAGCAGAACGACGCAGCGAGTCTTCGTCTCCTCATTGCTCCAATCACCCAATGGATGATCGGGCTTGGCCATTTGGATTTTCAGATCTTCTTCCAATGCGATGGCGGAGGAACCGTTGAAGGCCCACCACAACGGCCCGGGGCGAACATAACGACGTTCATCAAGCAGATCGCCCACGTTTTTCCCGTCTTTGTCGTCATTGCCGTCCAGCTGCGCCTGATGGCCGACAAGCTGCGCATCCGCGAGGCGGGCGACGGTATCCATGGTCCAGAACAGGTCGCGCGGTTCCGTTTGGGCATCGACGGTATGCGAAACGAACGCCCAGTTCATCAGGCTGGCCACGGCTCGAGCAAGCTGGCTTTTTCCGCATCCCGGTTCGCCGCGAACAAGCAGTGGGCGTCGCGCGGCTAGAGCGGCGTTAACGGCGATGATCGAATCACGATCAAATACGTGAACAGCCGCCGGCATGCCGCGCGTGGCCTTCAGCGGTTGCCGATCGCCTTCCGAAATCGTGAGATAATATTCTGATTCCATACGAACAATTACCTTTAGCTTTGCGTCGAAAACTCATCCCTGAGAATCAACAGGAAGGGATCCAGGGCAGCTTCATCTTCAGGTTCCCCTAGGGCAATAAGGTGAAGATTGGGTAGCTCTTGGCGAATTATTCTGACGTTATCGCGGGCGACCTGAGAGTCACTTGGTCGATAGACCGCGTAGTAGGCTGGATCGTCCTCCCGTCCGCGTTCATGCATCCGCTTCAGCCGCTTGTCCACCAATTTTGACTTCGGCACGAGCCCCATCTTTCCTTCGAGGTAACCGAGTACCTGGTTCAGGCAGTCGGTTGCTTCGAGTTGAATGCCTTGGTTGGGCCCTGGTACATCGTCTTCAGGATGCCAAAGCCGGATTCTTGACGAACCGACGATACCACTGCCTCGTTCTACCTTGAACGTAGCAGGTCGTTTGTCATATGCTGCGACAACGATTTCGACGAGTGTTTCGATTGCGCACAATGGTTTGGCATCGCCCTCCAGCGCCGTCGTCAAATCAGCAATGTACCTTTGCCATTCGTCGTATACGGGCAAGATTGTGCAAACCAGTTTTCGAATACCATGAACGATACTTGGGTTGTCCATGCTGGCGTCGATAACGGCTTTCAAAATCCAACCGCGATGTTCGGCGGGCGACTGAACAAGCCAGTCCGCGAGTTCTTCGTCATTTTTCAATTCCTGATCTAACTCAGTTGGTAGTTTCCCACGAATTGCCGGGCCTAAATCTCTGTCCTTAAGAAGATTCGTGACGTTATCATCATGTTCATCCTCGACATATGAACGCCACTCGGGCGCATACAGGTCCACATCATCAACTGCGATTTGTGGTGCATTCATCTTTGTCTTTGGACACCAAATCAGGAAATGATACTGCTTATTTCCATTGACCGAGGCCAAACGAAGTCCCAAGTCAGAATCCGAAGGACATGCGTGTTCCTTTAGTACCTTAGAGTTAAACTTAGAAAGCCTTGTTCCAGTCGAATTGGAATTCCACGCTGCATCCTTAACTTTTCGCGAAAGTTCCATGAGAGATGTAACCAATACCTGCCTTTGCGGCAAAGAGAAGACTGTCTCCAGGGCGTCGAACAGGATTCCAAATTGTTTGATGTGTCTGTCGGTATCATATTCTTTGACGCACTCGTCGACCTTGGTTTTGAGATCTGCAAGCACGTCCAGGAAATACTCCTGCGTTACGAATTTTGTACCACCCTTCTCCGCATACGGCGTTGCTTCTGATTGCATGGCGGGTTCCTGATGCAGCCGTTTATCGAATGACGAACAGGCCCAATCTAGGCTTCCGACTTCTGTTGATCAAGTCGTCGCCATGACACCTCAAACAGGTCACGGCAACTACCTGCCCAGACGTGGCAATTACTCGCGACACCGGGGCAATTGCCTGTAAGATCTTTATTTTCAATGGGTTAAGTGGCCCTCGCTTAGTGGGTGGCGTACACTGTTATTGTTCGGTGAGTCAGCCGTACCGCGCTGCGCGAAGCCGGACGAATTCATGAGCAACCTGGCCGACAACGTGTCGGCCGCTCATTCATTGCCTGGGCCCAAGGCATCTTCCTCCAGACCGGTGGCGGGCGGTTTGCGCGCCTTCCGCTACCGGTCTGCGCCCTCGTGTCAGCGCGAGGGTGGTCAACAAACCATGCAGGATGTGCAAGTATGTCTATCGAAACTATCGCCACTGTCGCCCTGGCAGCATTGATCGTGATCCTCATCTGGATCCTTCGCAAGAAGATGTTCTCCAGCTGGTTTCCCCGGCCGAATCAGCGACTGCGCAACCGTGTCGCGCGGATCTACCGGCGATGGCGCGCTGAGGGATATCGCCGTCGCAAGCACGATTGGGGAACGGTCTGGTTCCGGCCAGACGATGATCCGAATCACAATGATCCCAATCACAATGGCCCGGACAACGACGGCCCGGATGACCGAGGCGGGGTTTGAGACGCCGCTCGTCACGGATCTCACGCCGAGTCTCCAGGTTTGGCAGCGTCGATCTGTCGAAGTTCGCCAAGCACTGCGGAAGACGATCATCGCCTGCTCGTCGCGGGAGTACTTCGAGACCGCCATGGCACTCGCGCAGTTTGAGAGCCGCGCCACCGGCGACGGGTTCTTGGGCTACGCACTCGTCGTCACACGTCTGGCCGGGCACCGCTGTAAATTGGGAAAGGTGGTGCCATCATGATCGGTCGCAAATGGGTGAGATCGGCGCGACGGTTGTGACGACCGGCAGACAACTACTCAGAAGCCGAGTTTTGGCCGAAGTACAAGGGTGCGGGTCGTTTGATCACTGTAATGGCTGGCCACCATTTGCTTGGCGATACTCACCAGCAACTTTAGCATCGCCGGCGACGATCTCGTGCCGATATCGTAACCGTCCGCGGAACGGCGTTGTCAGGATCGTGTGACACGGTGTAGCACTTGCCCTTCCGGGGGACGCAGTCAGACTGGTTCAATTAGCGGTGGCGGGTTGCCAGCGGTCGGGTAGAAGATCGGCTAGTTGGTTGAAGGGGATGGCCGCAATGCGGGTAAGCACGTTTCGGAGGCAGGCCATGGGCACGATCTGGAGACTCTGGCGGGTGGCGATCAGGTTGAACATCGTGGCCGCGGTGCGACCGCCGTTGTCCGAGCCGGCGAAGAGCCAGTTCTTGCGGCCGATCGCCACGCGGCGCAGCGCGTTTTCGCTGGCATTGTTGTCGATGGCCAGCCGCCCGTCGGTCGTGTACCCGCTAAAGGCCTCCCCCTGATTCAGCGCGTACTGGATCACCTGCCCTAACGGGCTCATGGACAGCTCCGGCCCGCCACGCTCGGCCTGCGGGTATTCCAGCCATGCCTTGAAGTCCGCCAGTCTCGGCCCCGACGACTCCTCTCGCAAACGAAGAAGATTCTCAACGAGCCAATCGTGCAAGCGTCGATCGGACTTATGAGCGGATACTCTGTGGGAGAGCCGCGACATCGCTGCTTGTTTGGCTTGCTGCTTCACCTGATTCTCGACGTTATACAGCAACTGGTTGTGCGCCAGTTCATCAGTGCTGGCCGCCAGATCGCTGCCCCGCGAATCATAGAACTTCCGCCGCGCATGCGCTCGGGACGCCACCTCCGTTATCTGGTGCTGGCGACACCACGACCGAACCGATTGCCTACCCTCGGCCTGATGACTCAGACGCCGCCGCCAAACCGACTCCTTCCGGAGATCCCGCGCTGCAACCTCGTCCATGCGCCGCGCCTCCTTACCTCGAGAAACGGTGGACGCTGGGGAGGAGAACTACGACTCAGCCAATGCGACGGAGTGTTCTCTACTACCTGACAAAACCGGCCGATCACCCTTACGTGCGGTATCAGCAGTCTGATGTGAGGTACGCGTCCACCGCACGCACCACAAAGGCCTTCACGTCAGGCGGCACATCAGACTCCATGATCAACCGTATCGCACGCTCGGCTTCCTCAGAACTCGCGCGCTCCGGTACAACATCTGTGCAACACCCTGCCGAATTCGTCGATTTCTGCTCGCTAGACGGGGTTTCCTGCGGTTTACAAAACCGCTGCTCTGCCAATTGAGCTACGGTGGCATCGTTGTCGTCAGTGGGCGACACGGAGCGACCCGCCCCGCACGTAACCGACTGCGACGGTAGGACTTTAGCACAGCTTGCCGCCCTTGGCGAGTGTTCACCGGTATCCGGAGTTTTGGACTGGGACCAGCTCAAAATCTCTGCGCGTGCCAAAAACAACTTGGGACACTATCTTCGCAAACGTCCTATAAGCCTGTAAGTGGTTTGCACCTAGCCCGGATGCGGACTTCGGCCGACGTTACTGGGGGATTTGACGATGCGTGGACGATTGACCGGATCGTTCGCGCCAGCACCAACAGGAACTGAGTAAGACGTCCACGATTGGCCAAAGAATGCGATCGGGGTTCGGCGTCCCGCGTGGCCTGATGACCAACTCAGCTGTTACCGTTTTCCTGAACCTGAGTTAGATGAGCGATCAGCCCGCCTTTGTGTCGAACATGACGCGCCGGTCATCGCCAATGCGCGCCATCTCGCAAAGCTGGTCGTCGACATGGAGACTGGCCAGCGCGGTCTTTTCATCACATGAAAAGACGAGTATCTGGAGCCGTACGAGAACGCCGTCGTTTCGTTCGACGCACTCGTCGGCGCGCGGTAACAACACATCCGCAGCAACCCACCACAAGTGCACTTCCTCGAGGCAATTGAGAAGTTGGTCGAACGATGGAAAGTCGGCGTGGCCGAACCGCAGATCGAGCTGCGACGCCGCGTTGGTGCGCCGACTGCAGATGCTCGAAGTCTTCAGGAAGTCCTGTCGAAAGGCGCCGGAAAGCGGATCCTGGACAGGATTCGCGCGCTGGCTGTGAAGAATGTTCGGGCGTGCACGAAAAACGACAAGGCTTTGGACTGCATTCTCATGGACATGCAGATGCCCGTCCTCGACGGATACCAAGCCACCGCGAAGCTTCGAGACATGGGCTGGTCCGGGCCGATCATCGCCCTCACGGCACCCGCCATGAGTGGAGATCGCCAGAAGTGTCTCGACGCCGGATGTGACGACTACGTCATCAAACCCGTCGACCGCACGCTGCTCATACAGACAATCCCAAAGTACATCGAAGCACACAGTCGAGAGTCCAGTCTCGAACTGACGGCATCAACATAGTAGTTCCCGTCTAAACATCCGCAGGTGCCCCGCCCGGATCAGCATTCGCCCGCGCGGGGTCGCCCCGAATCGATTCCAGCCCGTCTTGCCTACGCTCGCGACTCGGTTTAAATCATTGGGCCTCTCAGAGTCGAGTGTCACCATGCGCCCCGCAGGGCCGAACCATCGGAGTGAAAACAATGTCCGCTTCCAAACCCGTTGCATTCGTTTCGCTGTTCGTGCTGGCCATGCTCGTGGGCTGCCACACAACCCCCTTTGCCTCATACCCGCTTGAAGTGTCCGCAACCGACATCGAACAGCAAGACGTTCCGGCCCCTGCCCTCAAAACGTTGCAGAACGCTGCCGGCGGTCGCCCGATCACCGCGTTTGAACGCGAGGACCGGGGTTTATACATCGCCTACGAAGGCGAATGGCAGGAAGGCGACATCGAAGCCGAAATCACCGTGCTGCCGGATGGTGGTCTCCTCGAATCGGAGAGCGAGTTGGCCAAGCACGAATTCGCCCTGCTCCCACCAGCCATACGAAGAAGGGTTGAAGCGCTCCAACAGCGTGGGTACCGCGTTGAGATCGCCAAACAAGCCATTTATTTCTACGAGATCGAAGCTGAAAGAGAAAACGAAGGCAGTGAAGATTCGGAACAGGAATGGCTGCTAAGACCCGATGGCAGCGATGCAACCCGACCGCCTGCGGCTAGGTGAGCAAATTCGCGAAGCAGATCGTGCGAATTCAGACACGCTGATTTGGACACAGCCGCGACAGTCCCACGATCGACAGATCATCGTCCACGCGTTCGCCTCCGGACCACCGCATTGCTGCCATCAGAGCCCGGTCCACCTGGATAGTGACGTCGGCCGTATCGCTGGCGAGTTGCATCCGAAGTCGCTCTCGGCCGAATTCCTCGCCCGACGGACTGCGCTGCTCGAAGAGACCGTCGGAGTGAATGAACAGGCGATCACCAGGCTCCAACTGCAGGGTCAATTCGCGGAATTCCGTGTCAGGCATCAAACCGACGGGAACCTCGCCGCCATCGACAATCTCTGCGTCGCCACTCGACCGCACAACGATCGGCCCGGGATGGCCGGCGCACGCATAGCGTACTCGGCCCGACCGGAGGTCCAGAATACCGTAGATCATTGTGATGAAATGAGGATTGCGTTGAGGATCCATCGGGTTCATGACGTTCAGACGCCGCACAACTTCACCGGGTGTCACCGCCTTGAACGTCCCAGGATCCCAACCAGGTTCAAGTACGATGGAGGAGCGATCAGATCGCGGCGCCAGGGTACGCGTGGCAGTGACTGCCAGCAATGATGCTGGAACGCCATGTCCACTGACATCGAGCAAGTAGAATGCCAATGTATCTTCGTCCACAGCAAAGATGTCGAGGGCATCGCCGCCCAATTCATAGCACGGTCGATAAGCCCAGCCGAAGGAATAGCCATCACACGCCGGAACATCCCTCGGAAGCAATGCCTGCTGAACGCGACCGGCCGCCTCGAGGTCCATCTTCATGCGATTATTCGCGGCGGCCACCGACTTTTGAGCATTCTTCAAGGCTGTCACATCGTATGAAACACCCGCTAGGTATCGAACATCGCCGCTTTCATCGAAGAGTGGGAACTTGTTCGAAATGAAGATCCGCCGGTCCCCGGAAGCATCTGGTGACTCCTCCCGGGTCACCGGCTTTTTGGATGTGATGGCCGCTCGATCGGTTTCCACCAGCGAACGTGCAACCTCGGGCGGCATGAGCTCAAAGTCCGTACGACCGATCGACTCCTCACGTGTCAGCCCGATCACTTCGGTCCATTTGCGGTTTACCTCGGCATAGCGCCCCTCCATGTCCTTCGCGTAGATCACAGCATCCGTATGGTCAAGAAGGCCATCGATCAATTGGCGCCGTTGCTCGCTCTGGCGGCGCTCGTCCTGAAGTTCCTGCTCCGCTTCCCGCCGTTCCGTCACATCGATTATCACGCCATCGTGATAGAGAAATCCACCGCCCGCATCGAGCACCGGATGAACCGAATCAGACACCCAGCGAACACTCCCATCCGCGTGGAATACACGGTACTCGATTTGAGTGTCAGCGCCTGACGCCGCACAAGTGTCCAGTACGTCCATGAGCCGATTGTGGTCATCCGGGTGAACCAGCTTCAGAAACTCCAGCGAAGAAAGAGACTCCAGATAGTCCGCAGCATAACCACAAACCTTGCGCGTGGACCCTGCGACATGATGGATTCGGCCGCCTTGACCCCAGTCAGCACGATAGATAATCGCTGGCACATTTGCGACAAGCGACGCAAGTACATCAGCCGGAATATCGCGATCGACAGGACTTGTCATAGGTTCTCCGCCAACGCCACGCCACCGTTCGGGATTAACTTCGGTGCACGCCGGTGCTTATCCGCGCAACGCAGGAAAGGAGTATAACCAGCTGACCACGTTGTTTCGAAGAAATTGTGCCCGGGGCAGGAACCACCACAGACGTGTCACCGGCGTCGCTGGACGATCCGAAACGCCGTGAACTCTTCACGGCTGCGCGCGATGCTCGATCCAGCGTACCAGCCTGTGTACCACGCGGGACTCGATGGGCCCAGTCCGGCTTTTGGCGATCACCCCGTACTCGTCATGGTGCACGTCACCAGCCACCTCCCGAGCCAACTGGTGCCCCAGCCCGTCATACACCACGAAATCGAACGCCCGATGCCCGGAACGGCGCAAGTATCCCGCCAACAAGTACGTCTCCAGCAGCCACCGCTCATCCACATCGCCCACCAGCGACAACAGCGGCGTCTGGTGCGTTGCCCATACATCCGCCGGCCAAGGCGTACCAAATTTGGTCTTTTCTCCCGCCACCGGCTTCTCCCACGACGCGCGTCGCTCTGTCAGCACGCCGATGACATGTTCATGCCGCGACCGACGCTTCCCGGCTTTCGTCGCGTTCCGGTCATGGCCATGACCCGCGTCAGCCACGATCGTCCGGACCGCATCAAGATCGGCTGGTATTTGCTTCGCACCTGCCAACATGACCACGCCCGGAACATTCGAATCGACAGCGACGATGGCCGCCGCCCGATGCGCCCCCAAACTGTGTCCAACGAGGAAAATGTGATCGTCGGGCACCACACGTTTCGCCCGAAACGCCGCCCACGCCTTGTGCGTCTGCTCGATCGTCTGCTCGAATGACCCGGGATCCATCATCAGCGGATCCTTGGCATGAAGTGGATCCCCTCGCCGAATCGCGTTCCATCGCATCACCACGAACCCCCGCTCGAGCAACGCAGCCGCGATCGTCGCCGCATCACGCGTTTCCCGCCCGTCGATCGTCATGATCCCCGGAACACTCCAGTCGATGTCCGTCCCCATTCCGCCCCCAATGAGCATCACCGCCCACGGGCGACGCTTCTCCACCGGCGGAAGTTCGATCCGACCGTCATACGACCAACCGTTGCCGGTCTCGAATGTGATCGGAACAACCGAAACGCCGCCGGCATCAGCCAATACCACGCCGACTGAATGCCCCATCACGAGCAAGAGTGCCACACCCAACAGCGAAACCGGGTGATCCAGGAACAAACTCCGAATGGATTTCATATCGCGAACTGTATTCAGGCTGACCCGGATCTGACATGGGCGCCGGGGGACATTTCCGCAATTGATCAACTGACGCTGATCTGACGTCTTCTGTCGTGCGAGATCAAGCTCAAACGGGCATGCCATCCGCTCATCGGCGGATATTCCCCAGCGACACCCGACAATGCAGAATCGATCAGTACTTGCGTTTGCGCTCCGGAATGCGCGATCGCGGAACTTCGCGCTTCGTCATGGCGGCCATGCGAATGTTGCCCGACTTGATCTCCGCCAACGCCGCATCGAGCTTCGTGAGTGACGCCTTCGACTTCGTTCCGGCTTTGGATTCCTCCAGAATGCGAATCGCCTGATTCGGTGTGCGGGAACGACTCGCCATCAGGTACGCCAGCGCCGTCGCAACATCCGCCGTCTTGCCGGCTTTCGACTCGTACACCGCACGCGTACGCTCCACATCCTTATACGTCGATCGGCCACTGCGATAGGCGGCCTGCGCCAGCGAAACGTACGTGGACGGCGAGTCGGCATAGGCAATCAATTTCTCAGCCACCACTTCCGCGTCATCGAATCGCCCCAGTCCAAGCAACACCTCATACCGTGCCGCCAGCGTAAATCGCACGTTGCTTGGTTCGCGCCGCGTCTTGCTCGCCTGTTCAAGAAACAGGTCGACATCCCCCGCAGTCGCCACCGTCGGTTCGAGATCCTCGTAGCGGTGCGCCCCGAGCAATTCCGCATAGATCAACTGCTTGAAACCGGCCACGTTGACACCCTCAGGCGTGAATCGACGAATCTCGTCGAAAACGCGAACGATCTCCACAGGCTTCTCCAGTGCGCGATAGCCCTCCCGAACGACATACATGCTGTACGCTTCACTGTGCTTCGAACGCACCACCTTGCGCTCCGCCATCGCCAACCGCTGCTTCAGGTCTTCCATCGCCGGCGGATGCGCTTTCGCGACGGCCGCGAAGGTCGTCATCAGCTTTGTCATGTGCCCGATCTGAAACGACGGTGACTGTGCTGCCCGCCGATCCATCGCCCAGACAACCTCTGCAAACGCCTCGTCGGCCTTATCCTGCTTTACAAGCGCATCAGCACGATCAATCGTTGCCAACACGACATCTTCACCTGCCCATGCGTCGAGAACACCCTTCTGACCACGAACACGATCACTGTTGGTCACCGAGTCAATTAGCAGCACCATGCGGTAGCCCGAGACAAACTTGCCCTGACGACCAAGCAGCTTCCCATCACTCGAGATGAACAGAATCATCGGAACCGTATCAACGCCGAACCGCCTCGCCACAGCCTGACCATGCTCGCTTGTCCGATCCAACGTGACCTTGACCGCCCGCTTGGCGATCCAGTCCGCCACACGTTCGTCGGCGAACGTCTCCTTCTCGAGCCGCGCGCAATCGTCGCACTCGGGTCCATACACCGCCGCGACCACGTACGCCCCCTTCTCCCTCGCAGCTTTGAGGGCATCGTCAAGCGTCTCAGGGGCACCGGCCAATGTGCTGGTAGCCAGGCTCGCGATAAGGCAGGCCGATAAAAGTCGAATCGAATGTTGCATGTCAGAACTCCCGGAAAAACGCAATGGGTTGGGGATATCCATGCTTGTCGTATCGTCAAGCCACCGGGCGATGATGCTCCGGAATTCTCACGATTGTAGGCACACTCCCGGCCCGAAAATCACATCCAACGTCACCTGCGGATGATGTTACACGCCCGCAGCGCAACGAAAAGAGCGGGTCGGCACCCAAGGCCAACCCGCTCGATCGTCGATTTCGGCGATGCCAACACCCCCAAGGGGACTCGAACCCCTGTCTTCAGGATGAGAACCTGATATCCTAGGCCGCTAGACGATGGGGGCATGTCGCAGGGGTCTCCCCGTGCAACGCTGGAGTACAATAGTAACTGCCCGCCACACCGTCAACCAATCCGGGGAAGACCGCTTCGCCATTGGGGGCGGATCCCCGCCGAACATCGGCATTATCGGGCGACAACACCCAACCGATGCGACGATCAGCGGTCCAGCATGTAATCAAGCAACTCATCGACGTCGATCGTCGCGACGCTCGTGGCCGAGTCAGACATGGCATAAGGCAGGATCAGCTGTCCGTTGTGGATCATCGCCCCGCAGGAGTAGACCACGTTTGGAACGTACCCCTCGCGCTCACGCTCATTCGGTGCGAGCAGCGGCTCGGTCGAGTACGCAATCACCCGCGACGGATCCTCCAAATCCAGCAACGCCGCACCAACCGCATAACGCCGCATCGCCCCCACACCGTGCGTCAGCAGCAACCACCCCTCGCTGGTCTCCAGTGGTGAACCGCAGTTGCCAATCTGCACAATCTCCCATGGGAATTTCGGCCCGCGCAACTGTGTGGCCTGATTCCAGAATCGCACGTTCGATGAGGTCATCGTGAACAGGCTTTCCCCGTCAAGACGACCGATCATCACATACTCGCCATTCACTTTCCTTGGGAAGAGGGCCATCCCCTTGTTCTGCACAAACCGCCCATTGAGCGGCACGAACGTGAACTTGCTGAAATCGCGCGTTTCCAGCAACTCGGGCAGGATGCGGTACCCGTTGTAGGCGGTGTACGTACCGTAGTACATCACACTCCCATCGTCGTCCACAAAGCGAACGAACCGTGCGTCCTCGATGCCCCGGCTGTCATTCTCAGACACCGGGAAGATCACAATCTCCGATGTGGGGCAGTCATTGGGAAACTGCAACTGATACGACGAGCGCGCCAGCCACAACATGTGCTCAGCCGTTTCGTCGTATTCCGGGCCGTTGTCGGGATTGCCCCGAAGCTTGTCAATCGTCTGCTCCAGACATCCGACATCAAACGACTCGGGCAACGACTCCAGCACCTTACCCGCAGTGGCAGTATACGCCCCCATCTCGATCAGCTTGTGGAAAAACTCCTTGCGCGGCAGACGTGCTTTCGGATCGGGCTTGGCCATCGCGACATAAGGACTGACGGTGTCCACGACCATTCTGCCGGATGGATAGATCATCCCCGTGCGAAACACGATCGACGAGATGTGCCCCTCACCCGTCGCCCGCAGACTCATGATGAAGCGAACATGGTTCTCCGGCACGCCACTTTGATCCGGATGCGCGACAATCGATGGATTGAACAACGCCGCCGACTCAATCGAGTACTCCTGCGTAAAAAACGCTCCGATGAGCTTGCGGCGATCGTCCGAAACGTCTGTCGTGTCCATCAGATGCTGGACGGAGTCATAGCTCTCATACAGCACGGCATCCATGTGCCGGTGCCTTCCGCCAAAGTTGCGCATCACCTCAGCCATCTGGGACTTCACCAGATCATCGGTGAATCCCATGACGCGGTGGATCACGTTACGCGCACGCTCCTCATCTCCGGGAATGAACAGACGGGTAATCACCCGACGATCATCAGACAGGAATTGTTCGGCACGGCGAAGTACGTTGGGCGGTTGTCGTTTCATACAATCCAGCGCAAGCAGGTGAACATACTACTTCCCAAGACCCGCCCCAAGCCACAGCGACTCACCCGCAGCAGCCAATACCAGAAGCGGAACCACACACATCGCGAATATCGACCAGGATTGGCCCGCGCCGACAACAGAACCGAAAAACGACTGCCCCACCGCCACCGATACCGACAGCGCGATCGCAGGCAATTCCAGCATGTTGAGCCCGAACCCGACTCGGACCATCGTCATGTTACGCGCAGATTCCTCCGGTTGCCAAAACTCTTCCAACATCCCAGCCTCAGTCAGCACCGTCGCTGCACCGCCGAGCGTCAGCCCTTCGACCGCAAGCCCAACCCACACCAGCCATCCCCAGCCACCCAGCGATACGAGCAACGCACAGATGACCGCGTTGTTCACGAATATGACCAGCCATCGAAACAGCCCGGACCGATGTCGCACCATCGGCAGCACCACATCCATCGCCCACCAGCGCAAAATCCGCGCGAAACGTCCATCAGGCTGACCGCTCAATGCCCCGCCGATCATCGCACTCAGCACCAACGCGCCCACACCCGTCAACGCCGCAGGCCACAATCGCAACAACGTGTCCAACGACCAATCCGCCAACCCCGATCAACCTCCCGCCGAAAACAATCGACGCCCGCGTTCCTTCAGCATCACTCCCAACGCATCGCCATCGTCCACCGCAACCGCGTCAAACATCGTTTCCGCACCATCGATCCCCAACTGCTTCATCGCAAGCGCTCGAACAAGCACCACGCCCGCTCCATCTCCGACGCCACCGCGTCCGCCAACCACCTTCAAAGCATCTGCCGCACGATCATTCAACAGCAACGCCGCCCCGAGAACCGCCCGAACGTCGCGATCATCACCGCCCATCCCCGCAACCGCCGCAGACCAGTGCAATGCCTCGCGAGGCTCGCGCAACGACACCTTGTCCGCCGTCAGAAGCAACGTCGCCAACTTCAACGCCATTTTCCGGTGAGCCTCACCACGTCCCAACCCATGTCGCCAGACCCGCACCGCCGTCGCCTCATCACCCTTCTGCGACGCCACCAGACCCCAGTTGAAGTAGGCGGAAACGTAGTCCGGATCGACAGCAGCCGCACGCTCAAACGCCGACCCCGCCGCATCCATCCGCCCAGCACGAATGTGGACCATCCCCAGATTGAAATGCGCCTTGGCGTGGGCCGGTCGCAGCCGAACCGTCTCCTGCAACCCCGCCTCCGCATCATCCGCAAGCCCGAGTCGCATCGCCGCCATCGCATGATTGAACCGCGCCGTCGCATACACTGGCGACAGTTCTATCGCCTCTTCATAGGCATCCTTCGCGCCCGACCAGTCCCCCATCGCCCCCTTCACGCCACCGACCAGCGCGTGGTACAGCGGCAATCCGGTAGACGACGCGCCCACCGAACCCAACGCCTCCGAAGCCATCACCACATCACCCGCCGACAACGCCGCAGACGCCAGCTCAACGTAAGGCTCCAGTGCGGTGACACGCGCACCGCTCAACGCCGCGACCAGTTTCGCCGCCGCCCCTTCCACACCGTCGCGCACCTCCGAAATCGCCAGATAAACCGCCTCAGGCTCCCGCGACGGACCATAGAAGGACGTCCGCTCGACCGTCGGCGACAGCGTCTCATCCAGTTCCGCCAGCAGATCACGCTCAGGCCGATGACGCACGATCTTGTGATCCGTCATCACCACGTGCACCACGTCATCCGTTCGCCGCTTCGGCATGTGACACGCGATGCAGTCACCGTCCGATGCATGCCCCGACGCTTCGACCATCTTCTCCACACTGCAAGCATCGACCGCATGACATGCAAAGCACCGCTCGCGGAAATAGTCTGCCGCCTCCGCCGTGGGCACCTTCTCATGCGGATCGTGACACGTGATGCACGTCAGCGCGCCCGCGCTCTTCTCAAAGCACACACTCTGACGCATCCGGTACGCAGCCGAGTCGATCTCAAAACGCTCCGCATCGTCCTCGTTCGTCTCAAAATCGAAATGCACCATGTAGTCCGCCAGACGCGTCCCCGGCAGGTAGGAATAATCCGCCCGCCCGAACACCCGCGTGAAACTCGTCAGCTTGCTGGTCGGCTGCAGGTGACACTGCATGCACACGTCGTTCGCCAACGCCGGCGACAGCCGTCCCGGATTCACAATCGATTCGCGAATCGCCGCCGACGACGCGTCCAGGTCCGTTGCCACTGTCACATGCGCCGCCCCCGGACCATGGCATCGCTCGCAGCCAGTCCCCTCCGGCAACACATGCGGAAACAAATCAGGCTGACCATACGCGTCGCTCCCCTCTGGAACCTCGGGATAGGCGTTGTGACAGAACATGCAGCTCCGCGTGATGGGCCTCGAAAAATCGTCATGCCCCGGAAAGTCATACCCCGGCGCCATCCCCCACGACGACGCCTGCGCGTACCACGCCACCGGCATCTGAAACAGCTCCCCCGACGCCGTCTGATACAGATACCCGCGCGAATGATGCCCAGACCCGATCACCCACGTGATCTCCTGCCGCCACACGTTGATCCGCTGCCCAGCCGCATCCTCCTGATACCGCGTGATGAAGAACTTCCCATCCTCGAGGGTCATCCGATAGTGACGGTCGGACCGTTCGTGGAAAAAATGAGCGTCGTCGAAGTCCTCGATCACATTGTCAACGGAAGGCCTGAAGAACGACTTGGCCATCCCCGTTTCCTGATACGATTTGTAGATGTCGGCATGGCAGGAGTAGCACGCCTGCTGACCGACATAACCGGGCGCCGCACCTTCCGAGACATGGATCAACTTGGCAAAGTCCGGAGCGACACTCTCGACCAGCGGATCAAGACGATGCGGCGCAGCCTCGGTCGAATCTGACTTGGCAGACTCGGAAGCATGCTCCTTGCGACACGAGCACGCCAACAGGATCAGAACCAGTATGGACAAGCGGAACCGCATGCCGCAATTCTAACCGATGATCGCGAACAGTCCCCACAACAGCGCATAGGAAACCGCACGATGGCTGAACGATTCCGATCGGTCGTCATGAAAGGAAAATGGAGACGAAGGGATTCGAACCCTCGACCTTCGCATTGCGAACGCGACGCTCTCCCAGCTGAGCTACGTCCCCGTCAGGTTCTCGTCAAGGTATACCGCCGACAGCGGAAATCGGCAAGATGCACAGATCGTACGCGGAAGACTAACGAACACGCCGACGACGGACGGTGCAGGCGACCATCCCAGCCCCAAGCAGCAGCATCGTCGCAGGTTCCGGAACTTCGACGCCTCTTGCACCGGCAGCCTGAGACTCATCAAAAGACGCAAATGCATCGGCGATAAACGCCTCATCGGCAAAGGGGTCGCCCAGCACCGAAGAGACCAGCGAGCGGGCGGTCAGTTCCGCCATCTCCTGCTCGGTCAGCAACTCACCCGAGTCCATCTTCGCCTGAAGGTCTGCCAGGAATGCGGCATTCTGCTCCTGTCGGAATACCTGGCCGCTGAACTGAGCAAAGACGTTCTCAAATCCGGTGGCCTGGAAAATCGGATCGGTAATCGTCGCCAGCAGATCGGCGAAGATGTTGCCCTCGATGTCGATCGGACCAATGTCAAAGTCGAGCGTTGATCCATTGGCTTCGTCGAAGCGGCCACGGACCGACGTCGTCTCGCGATTGGAAAACTCAAAGCGGAAATCGTAGCTGCCGAACTTGTTGATCTTGACCCGCGAGTCGAGCAGGAAGTTGCCGTCGATCGTCGTCTCGCTCGTGCCCGAATCGATGTTGATCAGATAGTTCATGGGCTGCGGATCACCCACCGACAGCACGCCGTTCGGATTCACGTTCGCCAATCCCGTGCTCAGCGTGAAGTTCAACTCCTCCACGCCGCGGAAGTTCTCCTGAACTGCCAGCGTGATCGGGCCATCGACCGTGATGTCCATGAACCCGAAGTCGATCGTGTTGCCCTGGAAGTTGGCAGCTGCCACCGCGCGGGTCTGATCGAGGAACCGGTTGTAATCCGCATCAAGCACGAATCCGGAGAAACGCAACCCGTCGGCCACCTGGTTGAACAAGTCCGCCGACGCTGATGACGTCGCGCCCAGCACGAGCATCATCGCCGTCATCCCCGCCGTCGCCCGTCGTGTCTTGCGCTGATGCTTCATGTGTTTCCGGTCCTTCCTCGTTCCCATCTGACAACCATATTACCGTACGCTCGCGGCCCGCCGGATGCAAGATCGCCGGTCCATCGACACCTGGCAAATCGGGCGGCACCACACCCCGATTATCGTCCAACCTACCCCGCCATCCGAATTCGAACGCAATTCCCACCGAGGATCGCAACAGCAAAGCTTATCGCACGATGTGGACAGCGTCCGCATCTAACGTCGCGAACAGCCACCATGCGTTCGCGGCAGCACTCGTTTGTCGAGGTTGGGATCGGGATCGATTTTATCGGGCTGACGCGTTCAGCGCAAAAAACAAGCCCCGTGACACTCGGGGGAGAGTCACGGGGCTTCAAAAGGGGACACGACAGCTTCCACCTCTTATATAGGTTTCCAGATCATGAAGATCAAATGAACTCTCTGCAAACTTGAGAAAAAACTCGGCGACTGCGCGGATTATTGGCGGAATGCGGTTTCGCTGTAATTGCTATTCAAATCACGCCCGTTCAGAATCGTGAAGAACGTGCATCCGCCATGTGCACTGTAACGGATGCACCCACCCTGAAACGACACGTCACGACAATCGGCCACTGCGAAAAATCGCCCACAGCAAGCCCAATCCGAGCACGCCGGCAATGAGGTACCCCACCATCGCCAAAGTCTGCAGGCGCAGTCCGAATACGGTCAATGACGGATCCGCCGTCACCATCAGCGAGCTGCCCACGACGATGGCGGCAATCACGACCGAAAACGACAAGCGGTTGCTCGCACGGTCGAGTTCACGTCCCAGTCCCTCGAGATTTTCGTGGCGGATATTTACCTGCCACTTCCCGGACGACACCTGCTGCAACACATCACGCAATTGCTGAGGTCCCGATTTGAGGAAACTCAAAAGATGCCACATCGTGACACTGCCGACACGAAATGCGCGCTTGGGCGAAACACGACGCCGCAGCATCTGCCGAACCCGAGGCTTGAGCATCTCCGTCAGGTCGAGTTCAGGATCAAGTCGCAACGCCACGCCCCACACCGTCGCCAGCGACTTGAACATGATCAGCACGTCGCGCGGCACCACGATCTCATTGCGACGAACCGCTTCGGCGAACTCCGCGAATACCGACTTCATCGAGATGCGTGACATCGGCTGACCGACGTACTTGTTCAACAGCGTCTGCAGGTCGCGTGTCAACTGCATGCGATCCGTCTTGCCCGTCGCCGCACCCATCTCCGCCAAAGCGTCGGCCATGATCTCCGGCTGCAGATTCACGCCCCCCAACGCCAACACGAGCAGATGCCCCGACAGCTCTTCACTGATCACGCCGATCTGCCCGAAGTCGATCAGCCCGATCTGATCCGGTGCCTTCACGAGAATATTGCCCGAGTGCGGGTCGGCGTGAAACGTGCCAAGCTCGAAATACTGCTTGAAATACAGGTCTGCCAGACGACGCGCGAGCTTCGTCTTGTCGAGCGTGGCCCCGTTCTTCTTGATGGCCTGGTCGATGTTGACCCCATCCACGACCAGCAGCGTGAGCATCTCCTCGGTCGTGTGCGACCAGACAACATCCGGCGTCTGGATGCCTTCCTCACCCGCGAAGAACTCATGCATCCGCGACGTGGTCGCCGCCTCGAACAGATAATCCAGTTCGCGGAGCAGCGTCCGTTCAAATTCCTCGACGAGCACCTTCGGCTTGTACGTCTGCGATTCGGGAATCCACCGCTCCATCGCATCCGCCAACCAAGCAAGCATGCTCAGATCGGCCCGAATGTCTGATTCGATATTCGGACGCTTCACCTTCACGACGACCTTGCGACCATCGAGAAGCGTGGCCTTGTAAACCTGCCCGATCGAGCCAGCCGCGATCGGTTCGTCGCCAAACTCCTTGTACGCTTCACCGACAGGCTGCTTCAGTTCCCGCTCAATGATCCGCCTGGCGTGCTCCGTGTCGAACGGCTCCACACGATCCTGCAGCGTGAGCAGGTCCTCGAGCACGTCGGCCGGCACCACGTCAGGTCTGGTCGCCAACATTTGCCCCATTTTCACAAATACAGGGCCCAGATCGTTGGCCGCCTGCGTCAGACGACGTCCGAGTTGCCCGTCATCCGGGCCTCGACGTTCATCGCCCGACCCGCGCTGCAGCCACAACGGGACGAATCGCCCCAGATCGAGTCGTTCGACGATGTGTCCGAACCCGTGCTGGGTGAGCACGCGGGCGATGTGCTGCAACCGCTGGAGATTGTGGACGCTTTGCCCGAGGTTGGTGATGTTCAAAGCCACGGTGGTTTTCCGAAGTTGACTGCCACACACGACGCCCGTTTCGACGGGATCGCCCGTAAGAGTCGGATTATAAGGCAGTTAGCGCACACATCCATTCTGTCGGCGAAACGATCATGGCGAGTCGAGCGGCGTTTCAGACACCGCAAAGGCCGTCGACGCAACATTTCACAGCGGTCCCGAATATCGGACGCTGGCCGCCAAATCCCGACAAACCACTGTGAATACAGATGTTACGACATGACTTTTTGCCAACAAAATCTCACTTTCGGGCTTGAATCCGCCGGTCGGCTTCGATATAAACGAGGCAGAGAAGGGATATGAGGGGAGAGAGAAGCCCTGCCAACGCTCCACGTGAGCGGTCGCAATTGAGCGATTCACAGGCCCCCTCGCAAACTTCCAAGTATAATCGGGCGATCGGATGCTCGGTTTCGTTGCCATCGGTTGGCAGGCGAGGCCGATAACATGGGCGGTTGAGCCTTGACATCCTTGACCCTGAGGGACGCAATGGGTACGATCGGCATCGCAACACGATGGGGATCGTGTCCTACGAATGGGTGTCCTTCCGAACGTCGTGTTTTCGGGAACCTTGGTAATCCAGACTAAACTCCGCTTCTCTGGGAGGTAAGCAGAATGAAAGCTTCCGTTGCGAAGACTCTTGTATTGTCCCTGGCACTCACCGGCGCGGTCGTGGCCCAGGACACCTTTGAGGTGACTATTTCAGGTGATGAGTCCGTTGCAGTCGACGGCACGGTCAGCTTTGAAATCTCTGGTGAATTTACGTCGACCACACCAGAAAACATGGGTTTGGCATTCTTCTCGATCGACCTTGAGGTTGTTGGACCGCAGGGCGTCGAGTTGAGCACGGCCTTGACGATGGAAACGGGAACGGACGTTCAGTCCTTCTTCGCTCCGCTTGGTTACAGCATTGATGACACAGGCACCGCAGTCGGCAACGATCTGGTACAGGCCGGTGGCGGGCAGAACACGATCAACAACGATCCCGCCGCAGAGCCGTTCGAGCCGTTCCCCAGTGGTGCGGTTGTTGAAGACATCGGCCTCAGTGGTCCGGTTGTCCTGTTCGACAACGGTATGCTGACGATTCCGGGTCTTGTGGATGGCCAAGAATACACTTTGCAGGTGAAGGCTGGCAGTCTGCACGCTAATGCAATCACGGGCTTCGATGGCAACTTCTACTCGGTTGATGCTGTGAATGTGTCTATCGGTTCGAGTCTGACATTCACTGTCGATGAGTGCGATCAGGTTGCTCCTCGGATTCTGGCAGCTGATGAGCCGGACTCGATCACGGTTCCTTGCTCGGGCTACATCGATCCGCGTGGTGAGAATCTCACTGCTAGCGAACTTGTGATTACGTTTAGTGAGGAAGTCGTGAGTCTCAATGACACGCCGGTTGCTGCGGCAGACTTCGTTGTGACTTCGACGGGATCGGCTCCTGGCATCTCCGCCGTCGACATCCTTGATGGAACCTCTGGCGCCAAGTCGGTGCGGATCACACTTGATGCTCCACTGCCGATTCAGCAGTGGACGACGATCAAAGCAAACGTTAAGGACCTTTGCGATAACGTGATCACCGATGCCGGCGACCTCGGCAACGTCGATGAGGAAGACCGTATCGACATCGGTTTCCTGCCTGGCGATATTGATCAGAACGGCCAGACGTCCCCGCTGGATGTCTTCGCATTCCGCGTGATCATCAACAGCGGACTGACCGATCTGCCTGCCAACGCCTGTTCGGCTGCGACAGCTTTGGACCTTGGCGACATCCGTCGCGATGGAGACGTTGGACCGCTGGACTTGTTCTACCTCCGTCGTCTGATCAACGGACAGACGGTCGGTGCTCCACTCGTCACGCAGTCGTGGGCAACGGAATCGCTTCCGCCGCGTCCGTAAGGCGGTTAGAATGATATGATGCGGTGGCGGGGCGTTCCCCGCGGAACGCCCCGCGACAACCGCACAAGAGAGAAGAGAGAGCGGGATAGAGAGAGATTTGGGAGAGACAGGCAGTCGTCGACGACGGTTGACTTCTGCTGGTACGAGAGGAAGGGGTGTACGGAGCAGAGAGAGATTCGCTTCTGGGTTGCTCCTGTCGAAAATCCGAATAGCAGTTTGCAGCAAGATTAGCTGCTTCGATCTGCACGGTGGTCTCGACAGGGTCCAAGCCTGGTCGTGAGGGAAGGAAGCAAGCGTATCCGGCGTCTCGTGAGAATCGCGACACCGGGAGTTTTTGGGAGAGAGCTTCAACGCCCCGTCCGGGGCAGCAAGCTCAAGACAGGTAAAGACGTTAATTTGGTTTCATGCGGAACACGGAGCGCGGCTCCGAGAGGATCCGCGCAGTGGATAATGGAGAGATGGAGGCTTTTGAAATGCTGAAACGTGCTTTGTTTTCGTTGATGATTGCTGGTCTTGTGACCGCTGGTGTCAGTGCTGATGAGTTGACCTACGTTGGTAGCAACGGTGCCGATGGAGAGATTCTGATCGACGTCGACCCTGCTGGTGACGGCATGATCGACCTGTCGGTGTCGATGACCGATGCAGGCGATGGTGTTGGTGGCGGTGGTCTTTCGCTGATCAACTTCACCGGCCTTGATGCCAGTTCGCCGGCCAACGTTACCCTTTCCGACTTTGTCTGGACGTTCGAAGGCTCCGACAACTCAAACAACTGGTTCACGACCGATCTGCCTGATCCCCAGGCTGCTTCGTTCGGTCCGGTTGCCACGATCGGCGACGGCGCGACGGTTGAGCTGGCGACCCTGGCGGTTGCGATCACCGGCGCCACGGTTGGCGACACCTTCACGCTGGCGTTCGGCACCAATAACGGCGCCGTGTCGGATGGTGACCTTCTCGGCATTCCGCTCGAGAACAGCTCGGAAATTGCAAACTTCCGCGTCGTTCCTGAGCCTGCCACGCTGGCTCTGCTGGCCTTCGGTGGCTTCGCCGCCCTTCGTCGTCGCTCGGCCTAATCGGCTTGAAAGCTGACGCGAATTGACGATCAATCGAGCGGGGCCTGCATGATTCATGTAGGCCCCGCTTTTTGTTTCCACACATCTGCGGCTTGGACCGGCGCTGACGGGCGCCACCAACAACTTCCATACCGCAAGCATCGCGTGGAAATCAGCCGGGCGGACGGGTGAGAGCGTCCAGGCCTCGGCCAACATCTGACACGCCTTAGGGAGGCGGCGTGTTGGTTGATTCAGGAGAGAGAGAAGCACAACCAGACCGGCAGTGACCCTGCGGCCATCACGCGGCAGGGCAACCCCGACGACCACGATCATCTCTGTCGCTTCGGGGATCACAAGGCAGGTGTGGGGAGAGAGATATGACCACGATCAAACGTGGGTGGCTGATGCTGTTGCCACTGTGCCTCGCGCACGGATTCGCACAAGCCGACGCCATCATGATTTACGAGCCCGTGGCCGGCGCCATCGTCGGTGGTGACGGACGGATTGAGGTGTCGCGCGAAACCAGCGCGACCATCCGCATCAGCATTATGGACGATTCGGTGGATGGCTTCGGCGGCGAGTCGCTGCGCCAGGTCAGCTTCAGCGGATTCGAGTTGAACCTGCCGAAGGACGTGACGGTCGACAATTGGCAGTGGCTGCCGACGGTCGTCAACGATACGAACGAGTGGTTCACCACAGGCCTGCCCGATCCGCAGGCGGTGGCGTTTGGTCAACTGCTGAACTTCCCGCAGGGCGCGACGATTCCGATCGCCGAGGTTGAGATCATGATCGGCAAGGATGAAGGCACCGAGGTCGACGTGCTGTTCGGTGACCCGCTGCAGATCGTCGACGCGACGAAGACATTCATCCCCATCGGCGACGGGACCGAGAAGGGCCAATTCCGCGTGATCCCCGAGCCAGCCACGCTTTGCCTGCTTTCCGTTGGCGGGCTGATGATGCGTTGCCGCCGTGGCGTCTGAGTCGCGCCACCCATACAATGGTCGGCGTTCCACAGTCAGACGGGAGTCGCACCGATGTCATCGCGCCTTTTGCTCGCAAGCCTGATCGTTGTCGGGACGCTCACCACGGTGTCGCACGGTGAGGCGCAGTTGGTTTTCACCGGTAGCGAGGGCTACATTTCAGGTACCGATATCCTCATTACGTCGGGCCTCGACGGTGATGCAACATTCGATGTCACTGTGTCGCTGCGGGACGTTGGCGGTGTTGGATTCGGCGACGGTGGATTGACGGGGATCAACCTCGGGTATCCGCACATTCCGGATAACGTTGTCGTCGAAGATTGGAATTGGACGTTTGACGGCGTCGACAATCTGAATGACTGGTTTTCTGACGGAATGCCACACCCCTTTGCCATTTCCTTTGGACCAGTGTTTGATATTCCAGCCGGCGGCGAAACGGAATTGGGCTCCTTTCGGGTCGAATACACGGGCAACCTCGAGCTGTACAACAGCGTCTACTTTTCCATTTCGTTCGACTTGGAGATTTACGACGAGAATTACGATTCGTTTCCCTTCGTCGGCGGCTCGGATCAAGTCGATTTCTATGTGTTCATGGTCCCCGGCGGCAGGCCTCCAGAGCCCGCGACGATCGGCATGCTGGCTGTGTCGATCCTGCTCCTGCCACGCCGGTCGCATTCAGCCCATACCTGACCACGTGCCAATCTCAATTGTTCGGATCGACTCTGCCAAACGACATTCATCGTTGTTGACCACCCATCCGTGCGTTACAATTCAACAAGATAAGCCGGGACGGGAAATGATTCGTGGGAGAGACGATTCATGGCCCGTGGTTATGCACACCCTAAGGCATTCGTCACGTCTGCGGAATCTGTTCGCAATTCATCTATTACGATTGAATCGGAGAAGGGCCATGAAACGCTGGCATGGGTTTGCGGCTGTGGCTGCGCTGGTTTGGATGTCGCCGGTGTTGCGGGCCGACGCGATCCTGACTTATCGCGGAGCGGATGGCATCGATGATCCATCCACGACGATCGTGGAGATGGCCATCGGTGAGGAGACGATGGTCACGGTTGGCGTGCAGGATACGAGCGCGAATGGGATCGGCGGGGGTGGGCTTGGTTTGATCAATTTTGCAGGTCTTGCGGACAGCGCCGCACCAGAAGTGACGCTGAGCGACTGGTATTGGTTCCTCGATTGCCCCTTCGGTTGGGGCAACTGCACCCCATTGCCAGATCCACAAGCGGCCTCTTTCGGCCCAATTATTGCAGTCCAAACGGGCGGGCACCTCGATCTGGCGCAGCTGAACATTCTGCTCGAACCGTCGGTGACGGCGGGCGAAACGTTCGAGATGAGTTTCGGCACGGTGGATGGCGCACTGAGTGACGGCCATCTGCTGGGCATTCCGTTGGACGACAACAGCAACATCATGACGATCCTGGCCGTGCCTGAGCCATCGAGCCTGCTGTTGTTGATTGCGGCAGCGCTTGGCCGGGGGCGGCCGAGTCTACCGAGACGAGACAAACCGCAACTGCAAAGGTCGAATTGAGATGATGCGGCACATGACGATGGGATTGTTGCTCGCGGTCGGCACGACCGCCCCTGTCCGGGGTGACGCCGAACTCGTGTTCGAAGGCAGCGACGGTGGCGAACACGGTGTTCTTTTTATTGACTCTGGGACCGGCGACTCATCGATCGAAGTGGTCGTAGGTGTGCGCGATCCATCTGGTGACGGCATTGGGGGGGGCGGCATATCGCTCATTGACTTCACCGGACTTGAAGCGAACGCCCCGGCAGACGTGGAACTTGACGACTTCCGATGGACGTTTGCAGGAGCAGACAATCCGAATAGTTGGTTTACCATGCCGTTGCCTGACCCGCAGGCCGCGTCGTTCGGCCCTGTGGCGAGCCTCCCACCAAGTGGCACAGTCGAACTCGCGCGGCTGCTTGTTACCGTCGCCGGGTCAGGAAGTAACTTGGCGTTCAGCCTCAATTTCGGCGATCCCGCTACGGCGTTGGCCGACGGTAATCTCGAATTTCTTCAGATGCCCCCAAACGGGACCCTCGTCAATTTTTGGGCTGGGATTCCTGAGCCATCCACCCTTGCTCTTCTCGTCATGGGTGTGTGTGTCCCAGGTCGTCGACGGTCCTTTTCGCGTTGGCGTTGAGAAACCATGAGTTACTCTCGGTTGATGATGATCGTTGTGGTCGCCCTTCCAGCGTGTGCTCATGGCGAAGTACTACTCCATCTCACCGGAGAATACATGCTCGGTGACACTGTTTTCATCGACCCCCATTTGTTTGGTACCGGACGTGTGACATTGTCAGTGGAAAACACGACCGACAGCAATCTGGCGGGTGGATTGAGTTTCATGAATTTCTCAAACGTGTCATTCTCAGCAAAGGCACCGATCGTCATCGATGAATGGGATTGGATTTTTCCAGGCTCGAACAATCCGAACAACTGGTTTACGCAGGGGACCCTCGAACCTCAGGCGGCATCTTTCGGCCCAGCGCTCCTGCTCCCGCCGGGCGAATCGGTTCCACTTGCTGAAATTCAGTTGAGCACCTTGGATCCGACAATCTTGGGGTTTGACATCAACTTTGGCGAGCCATCCGGCATTTTCGCAGACGGAGCCCTCGACTTTCTCACGATTGATGAAGGGACGCACAGTATTCACGCTGTATGGCATATTCCCGAACCCGGCTCCTTGTCTGTACTCGTTGTCGGCACAGCTTGGCTGTTGCGTCGCCGCGGTTATGCAAATCGCCTCAAAAGGTCATGACAGGCCACCAGTTCAACGCCTAGAATCAGCGTCGGCGGACTGGGCCTCGGTGCGTGAGGGTCCGGGTCCGATAAGACATCAATAGCTGACTTGCCGATACAAAGGGCATACCGGTTGGCTGATCGACCACTGAATCATTGAACGCGAGGAAATGCGATGCGATTGAAGTGTTGGGCGTGCGTGTTGTTGGCGGGCATGATGGCTGCGACGGTGATGGGCCAGGTTCAGATTTCCTATTCGCCCACAACGATCGATCCGGGCGTCGAGACGGACATCACAATCCGCGTGACCAATCAGGTCGAACTTGACAGCGGCACGTGCAACGATGCCAACAACGCCAACGCCTGCACTCTGTGCGCGCTCGTGTTCAGCCTATTTACGGATGAAGGACTTGAGGTGGTCGCCTTTGAATGGGTTCCGACCGAATTCGAGGACGCGCAGGTATGGTTTGTCGATGAAGAACCGCCGCTGACACAGGCGTCGAGCTTTGGCGAAGGGCTTGATGCCCCCATCGGCACGCCGGTCACACTGGCTGTGGCAACCGTGCTGGCCGACGCATCGACGGCGGGGTCGGCCCTCACCCTTGATGTCGTCCCGACCCTCGACCGCAAGGGGGCAGACAGCGATTCGGTGATCGCCGACTGCGATTTCTTCGAGCTTATCATCGAGAGTGGTCGCTCCGTGTCGCTCATGGTCACCGGTTCGTCGGGTGGCGGTGATGATGGCGGCACTGATGGAGGCTCTGGAGGTGGTGGTGGAACCGGCGGTGGCGGCGGTACGGGTGGTGACGGCGGCATGACCGGCGGCGATGACATGGGAGACGGTGACGACATGCCGGTCGATGACGACATGACCGACGTCGGCGACGGGATGGACATGGGCACCGATGATGGTGACAGCGGCATGATGCCAGACGACGACATGCCCCCATCTGACGGCGGCGATGGATCGGATTCGGGCGACCTTCCGGGCGATGGCATGGGCGACATCGATGACGACATGATGCCCGGTGATGATGGCGGCAACGACGGCAGCAACGATGATGGCGACATGATGGAACCGACGATGCCGGCAGGTCTCTGCGGACCGGCCATGATGATGCCAACCCTCTTTTCACTCTTCTCGTTATCGGTTATGACACGACGAGGAGGACGACGCGGCTGACACTCGTCAACGGCGTTCACTTCCGGCGGATATAGGCGGGCGTCGTCGTGTGATGCGACGAATGCCCCATGCCGCGCTGCTGCAAGGGCAGCGTGCAAGAAGCGATTGGTGGGTGCGGGATAGGCCACCGGTCACCGATGCGTTCAGCAACCTGGAGATTTCCCATGAACACGCACACGCAGTTTTCGGTCTTTCTGGTGAACCGTCCGATGGTCGTCGCACAGGTCTGTCGTGCGCTGGCTGAGGCGAAGGTGAACATCGTCGCGCTGACAATGATGGACGCGATGGAACATGGCGTCATGCGGATCGTCACGTCGGACGTCGAGAAAGCCCGGGACGCGTTGCAGCACATGAACTTTCAATTCACCGAGGGGAAGGTTTTGTCCGTCGAAATGCCCAACAAGCCGGGTGCGGCTGCGGACGTCTGCGAGAAGCTCGCAACCGCCAAGTGTGCCATCAGCTACATGTACTGCAGCACGGCCGGCAGCGGCAAAGCGATCGGCATCTTCAAGGTCGCCAATATCGACAAGGCGATGAAAGCCCTCGAATCCAAGCGCAAGAACAACCGCGACATCAAAATCAAGAAGCGTCAGCCGGCGCGGCGATAAGCAGCGCATCAGCCGAGAGCTGCCGAACATAATTCGATCGTCACTCAGTCAAATACCGGAAGGTGTGGAACGTGGTGCGCATCCATCGCCACCGTGGTGGTTGGCCACAGCTTGGACTGCGTCCTCGAAGATCGATAGCCCCCTCATCAACTGAGATTCCGTCATGCACAACGGCGGCGCGAAGCGGATGCCGGTATCTCCGCAGCCGAGCAGAATGAGGCCTCTTTGGAAGGCTTCGTTCACGATGCGGTTGCGCACCTGCATGGATGGCTTGCCGTCGGCGTCCATCGCGTCGGCACCGACCATCAGGCCAAATCCGCGGGGGCAGACGATCGACGGTTGACGCTTCTCGATGGCGTGCAGTTCGGTCATCAGGATGTTGCCGAGCTTGGACGCGTTGGCCATGTACTCACTCTTGACCAACTCAATGGTTGCAACAGCCGCCGCACACGCGACCGGATTGCCGCCGAACGTGCTGCCATGCGCACCGGGAGGCCAATCCATGATGCGCTCCGGCGCAATGACCGCACCGATCGGCATCCCGCTGGCGATGCCCTTGGCTGTCAGCAAAATGTCCGGAACAACGTTTGAATGCTCGCAGCAGAACCACTTGCCCGTGCGGCCGATGCCCGACTGAATCTCATCCATGACCAACAGGATGCCATGCTCATCGCACAACGCACGCAGCTCGGGCAGGAAGCTGTCCGGCGGCACGATGTAACCGCCCTCCCCCTGCATCGGTTCAACGAAAATGGCAGCCACCTCTTCAGGGGCGGCCTGCCGCTTGAACAGGTCATGAATCCCTTCAAGCGTGCCATAAGGAGCATGGGCAACCATGGGGACGAGCGGTCCGAATCCAAGTTTCTGACGCACCTTCGAACTCGTCAGCGAGAGCGCCCCCATCGTCCGGCCATGAAAGGCGCCATGAAACGCGACGATCCACTTTCGATTCGTCGCGTCTCGTGCGAGCTTGATCGCACACTCGACCGACTCGGCTCCACTATTGGTCAGCACGACGCGCTTCTGCTCGCTGCCCGGTGCGATCTCCGCCAGCAATTCGCACAGACGCACCATCGGCTCGTAGTAGAAATCGCTGCCGCAGATGTGAATCAGATGTTCGGCCTGTCGCTTGATGGCGTCGACAACATCGGGATGACAGTGACCCGTCGCACAAACAGCAATACCCGCAGCGAAGTCGAGAAAGACATTGCCATCAACATCCTGTACAGCACTTCCGACAGCACGATGCGCCACCAGCGGCCAATCACGCGTGTACGACGTTGACGTCACGCGATGATCGCGCTCGATGAAGCTCTTGGCCACCGGTCCCGGCAGCGGGGTGATCAGCTTGGGCACCTCTGTGGTGATGTCTGGAAGATTGGCTGTCGTCGTCATCGCGTCGGTCATCTGCATCGCCTTACCATCCTTTCGAGCGTCCCGACCAACATCGGCCAACAGCTCACCCCGGATCAGATTCTACCGCAAAAACGACCGATAATCATGCTGATCTCGCCGGTTCCGCAGGTGCGATGACACGTCGATCAAGCCGCCCCGCCAACCTTCCGAAGTCCTATAGCAGGTGTCGACCGATAAGACGGAGCCCATCGTGTATCTCGACTTCTTCGGACTGTCCAAACAGCCGTTCAACATCACGCCGGACCCGCAGTTTCTGTTTCTGTCCGAAACGCACCGTAAGGCGCTCGACTGCCTTGAATTCGGCGTAATCCAGCGACGTGGATTCGTTCTGCTGACAGGCGACGTCGGCACGGGCAAGACCACCCTTTGCCGCGAGTTGCTTAACCGCCTGCAGAGCGACACGCTGACCGCGTTGATTCTCAATCCGCGCCTTTCCGAATCACAACTCTTACGCGCCATCCTGCATGAATTCGGCGTCGTCGAAGCCAAGGGTGACCGCCTTGCCCTGACCGAACAACTCAACACCCTGCTGCTGCAATCAGCCGGCGAGGGTCGCAACGTCGTATTGATCATTGACGAAGCACAGCACCTGTCGCTCAACCTGCTCGAGGAGATCCGCCTGCTCAGCAACCTTGAAACCGACGACCGCAAACTGATGCAGATCGTCCTCGCCGGTCAGCCGGAACTGCTGCGCAAAATCGCAGATCCGGGTCTCCGCCAACTGAGACAACGCATCACGGTGCGATACCACCTGTCGCCACTCTCAAAGACCGAGTTATCCGCCTACGTCAATCACCGCCTGACCATCGCCGGGGGCGAAGGGACACCACGATTTGAGCGCTCAGCCATCACGACAATTCATGAGCGATCAGGCGGCGTGCCCCGGCTGGTCAACGCACTGACCGACATGTCGTTGCTGTCGGCGTTCGCACGCGAGCAGACATCCGTGGACGAGGAACATGTGCAGGCGGCGGCGGAGGAATTGCGGGAGTCGCTGGTATGAGCCTGATCTCAGAAGCGCTGACAAAGACGCGTGAACTGGAGCAGCGTTCGAACACAACGGTGCCCGCCCCGCTTCCACGCACCAGGCTCGATGATGCACTTCGGCGGGATCACCAACCGGCAAAGCAGGCGTCAGTCCAAAACAGCGGGCGTTCGTTGGGACGCGAATTGCTCGTCTGGCTGGTGGCCGTCGGTCTTGTCGGACTGACGTCCGCACTCGTGTCATTCGATTGGCCGCGCGGTTTGGGGTTGCCAACGGCGGCGCCCGCAGAGCCGGTCCCCCTCGTTGAGCCCAAGACAGCATCACAGAGTGTCGAGTCCCCTACAGACGTGACATCAGCTACAGAAGTATCACCACAGCAACAACGGCAGGACCGCTTTCGCCTGACCGGAGTCCTGTACGCCGGCGAGCAGTCGGTGGCCGTGCTCAACGATACTGTCCTGTCGCTCGGTCAGGAGATCGATGACGCCACGTTGACCAGCATTGGCCGCGACCACGTCCACTTATCGGTCGACGGTGAAGAACTGCGCGTGCCGCTGTCACGCCCTGACCGCGTTCAGGCCCCATAAGACGGAAACAAGCATGAATCAGGCACGGATGGTGAACGTGACAATTCATTAAGAACTTTCAGCAGCCAATGGCCGACAAAACTAGCAGCGTCGCTTGGGCGACCCCGATGATTAGTTCCGCAGCGGAGAGCAAACTTCCATGGATGTTCGATACGTTAATCCGTTTGTGAAGTCCGTTTCCAACGTCTTCAAAACAATGCTCCATACCGACGTCACCGTCGGGAAACCGTACCTTAAGACGCCCCACTGCGATCGGCCTGACGTTTCCGGCGTGATCGGGCTCTCGGGCGACGTCACCGGTGTGGTCGTACTGGGGTTCAGCAAAAATGTCGCCATCGCGGTGGCCGAAAAGTTCGTGGGAACATCGCTGACCGTCGATCACCCCGACTTCGCGGACGCCCTCGGGGAGTTGGCCAACATGGTTGCCGGCGGAGCGAAGGCAAGCTTTGAAGGAATCAACGCCAGCATCTCGCTGCCAAGCGTGATCGTTGGTGAGAACCATGAGGTTATCAAGTCCAAAGCCAACCCGAGTCTCGTGATCCCGTGCGATTCGCCGATGGGACACTTCACTGTCGAGGTGGCGATGAAGGTTGAAGCACAGGTGGCTGTGGGAGCTGCATCATGAAAGTCATGCTGGTCGACGATTCACGAACCATTCGCAACATCCAGAAGAACATCCTGGGTCGCCTTGGCTACGAGGACATCATCGAAGCCGCCGACGGTGTCGAAGGCATCGCGAAACTCAAAAGCGAGAACCCCGAATTGGTGCTGCTCGACTGGAACATGCCCAACATGGATGGTTTGACCTTCCTGAAGACCATCCGAGGCGAAGGCATCAAAACACCGGTCATCATGTGCACGACCGAGGCTGAAAAGTCGCGCGTCGTGCAGGCCATCCAAGCAGGTGCGAACAACTACGTGGTCAAACCCTTCTCGACCGAAACGATGGCCGAGAAGATCGAGCAGACCCTGTCACGCATCGCTGCGAACGCGTAACGCAGGATTGTCCGAAACGACAACCCGGTGCACTGAGAACAGGTGGGCGTTCGCCCAGCGGCGCCCTTGCGCATGGACATCGACCATGGACCGCGAGAACCGGGTTGGACATCTGGAGCAGAACCATCCAAAAAGAAAGCACCGCCTGCCCTTGCGGGCGTCGACGGTGCTTTCCGGAGGGGAAAGAAGCCAGTAATTTCTACCCACGCCATCGGCAGCGGGTTCGGAATTCCCTCCAAATGAATCCGACGCTCGGTGCGACCGCCTCCGGATGTAGGCCAGCCACACTTTACGCATGCATTACTATCGGTAAATCACCGAGAATTGCTTAGACGATTCTCTAGGATTTTAGGCTCGCTGTCCAAATTATTTCGGACGTTACCGTCATATTTTGCATGGCTTTAGATCGCCTAGCATTGCGAAAACCCGCAGCTCTCGCATTTTATGCAGCCTTCCGCAAAACGCAGCGGATTCTGGCAATCTGGGCATATCACCTTGTAGTGATCCTCCAGCATCTCCGCCTCACGGTCCCGCAGTCGTGGAGATGTGGCCGTCGCCGTCACGGTTGCCGACTTTGCAGCCGGAGCATGACCGTGGCTGTGACCGTTTCCGTTGCCATTGGAATGGCCATTCGTTGTGCCATGGCCATTGGTACCGTTCGTGCCATTTGTGCCGTTTGAGGAACCATTGCCATTGGCATAGCCGTGGAACTGCGCCCAATCGTTGTTGAGGTCGGCCTGATCGAATTTGCCGAGGATCAGCGCTTCAAGGCCAAACTTGGACTTGGCCCGCGAGTATTTCTCCAATGCCCGTGCAAGACCGTCACCAAGGCTGCGGATCTTACCCTCGCGTGTCGGAATCTGCAGCGATGAGCCAATGCCCTTCAGCTGACGGATGACATGGTGGAGTCGACCACCCGAACGGAGCCAGAGGCTGACCATGCGGCAGATGGCTTCGAGATCGCTCGTCGCGAGATCGCCGCCCTTTCCAAGCTGCGCGAAGACTTCCAGCTCGTGCTCGGTCTCGGGATCGACTGTGATCTGGACGTGCATGTTGCCAAATGGCGTAATCTGACGAATTCGCACCGCACATGCGATGTCGCGTAGCGGCTGCGGCTCTGGAGCACTGCGCTTGACCGGCTCCTTGGCCGCCACCTTCTTCTCCGCGGCAGCATCGGCCTTGTCCTCTTTCTTGAGGCTCATTGGCTGATGGTTTCGGCACCCATCGCGGTAGACCGTCACGCCTTTGCAATCGAGATCGTATGCAAGCCGGTAGATCGTCTCAACGTCTTCCTCGGTGGCAGATGTCGGGAAGTTGATCGTCTTGCTGATTGATGAGTCGCAATGACGCTGGAAGGCCGCCTGCATCCGAACATGCCACTCCGGCTCGACGTCATGGGCACAGACGTACACGCGACGCGTGTCGTCATCGAGTTCGGAAATGTGAGCGAGGGTGCCATCCGTGGCGACGCGTTCCATCATCCCCTCGCTATAAAAACCGCTGGCCTTGGCGTACTGCTCAAAGATCGGGTTCACCTCGACCATGGGTGTCTTGCCCTGATCCTGACCACGCAGGACGTTTCGGTAGAAGACCAGATTAAATAACGGCTCTACGCCGCAGGAGCAACCGGCGATGATGCTGATCGTGCCGGTCGGTGCAACCGTCGTCGAGCACGCGTTGCGCATCGGGCGATTGAATTCCGTATCCCAGAGACTGCCCTTCCAGTTCGGGAAGCAGCCACGATCGATGGCGAGCTTCTCGCTGTAGTTGTGGGCTTCGTCGTTGACGAACTCCATGAACCGCTCGCCCATGGCCACGCCTTCATCGGTGTTGTAACCAATGCCGAGCAAGTAGAGCGCATCAGCGAATCCCATGATGCCCAAGCCGATCTTGCGGTTGCCCTTGCAAATGGCATCGATCTGATCGAGCGGGTAGTTGTTCGCATCGATGACATCGTCGAGGAAGCGTGTCGATTCGTGAATCGTCTCACGCAACGCGTCCCAATCGACTTCGGCTTCGGGCGTTTGCGGGTTCCTGACAAACTTGGCCAGGTTGATGCTGCCCAGGTTGCAGGCTTCGTACGGAAGCAGCGGCTGCTCGCCACACGGGTTGGTCGCCCGCATCTCGCCGACGTGCGGCGTGGGGTTGGATTCGTTGATGCGATCGATGAAGACCACGCCCGGCTCGCCGGTCCGCCACGCGTTCTTGACGATGAAGTTCCACATGTCTTGCTTGGTGTAGAACTCGCCCGTCGTGACGTCGGCCTCTTCGACCGGCGTGAGTGAACGAATGTCGTATTCCCAGACCTTGGCATCACGCGGAATGTAGTACTCGCGACCGGTTCGCGGGTTGCGGACGACGTGGTTCGCATTGGGGTCGCTGCGGAAGCCATCCATCCACTTGTCGCGGATCTTCACCGAGATGTTGTAATTGGTGAACTGCGACAAGTCCTCCTTGGCGTGGAGAAACTTCAGGATGTCGGGGTGGTCGATGTTCATCATGCCCATGTTGGCCCCACGGCGGAACGCACCCTGCTGGATGGCGTTCGTGGCTTCGGAGAATGCCCGCCAGAAACTGATGGGACCGCTGGTGGTGCCACCCGAGCTTTTGATGAAATCGCCTGTGGGACGGAGTTCGTCGAACGCGAACCCGGTGCCGCCGCCCGCCTTTTGAATCAGAGCGGTGTGCTTGATCGAGTCGAAAATGCCATCAATGCTGTCAGGCACAGGCAACACGAAACAGGCACTGAGCATGCCCATTTCCCGACCGGCGTTCATGAGGGTCGGGCTGTTGGGCATGAACCGCTGAGAGATCATGAGGTTGTAGAAACGCGTCTTCCACTCGCTGCGAGATTCTTCATCTGCACCGTACAGCGTTTCGGCCTCGGCGACGGCACCGGCTACGCGGTCGAACATCTCCTCGATGGACTCGATGCACGCCCCGCTTTCGTCTTTTTTCAGATATCGTGCTTCAAGCACGCGTTTGGCGTTTTCCGAGAAGTTGGCGACCTCCGTGCCGACCTTCCCGTCTGAAACCACGTTTCGGCTCTCCGATAGCCTTGTCATCTTCCGCGCTCCCTGGTTTTGTTGACCCACCCCGATGCATCCGGGGAGGCCTGGATTTGCCACGATCTTTCGTTGCGCCCGACGAACGTGCGTCGCCGACGTCAACACGCCACCCCACCACATCTTGCTGGAAAAAGCCGCTTTTTGGGGCCCGAGATTAGGGCTCCGGGACGCTGCTCAACGTGCAGCACAATATTTTGGGGCAACGGTTGGTTCTACCCCAATATATCGGCATCGTCAATCGTAAAGCATGAGTCCGATAAGTTTTCGCACAACGTCCGTGGTCTCATGAACTTGTGAGGCAGATCCGAAGAATCCCACATCGTGAATCTTTTCACTTGCACGTTTTGGTCGACATTTTCATAAAGCTAGTCTTTAGTGCACCTGAAGGTTGTCTTGGCGTAGCCTTACGCGAGCAATCTGATCGAATTGATCACCGCGCAAAAATCGGTGATTGCCGGCGCCTGAGGGACGCCTATGCTGTGAACGTTGGCGAATTGAGCAGGCAGGGTCGAAAACGTGCAAAAAGAGGCGATTCAGATCACGATGCCCAAGCCATTCTCGCTTCGCGCGACGGCGCTAAGCCATGGCTGGCATGAATGTGCGCCGCTGTCGTGGTGTGAGGGCGGAGCGTGCCTGCAGGTGATTGAACGGATTGGCGGGGAGGCGACGAGGGTCTCCGTGACGCAGGCAGGCCGATCGGCGGTCGGATCGCGGGTCCGGGTGCAGGTTGAAGGCCCAACGGTTGACGATTCCGTGCTCGAGCACGTTGCGACCCGCGTGCGGAGGATGCTGCAGCATGGACTCGATCTTGGCGGGTTTTACGCCGTTGTGGCCGACCATCCGCGTTTGGCAGTGTTGCCCAGGATCGGCGCCGGGCGGCTGCTCAGATCGGCGTCGATGTTTGAGAATGTGGTCAAGGCCATCTGCGCGACGAACGTGAATTGGACGCAGGCGGTGAAGATGATCAACCGGGTATCGCAGCTCGGGGTCGGGATGAAGGAGTTTCGCAATCTGAACACCTGGCCCACGCCGCGTGAGATCCTGAAGGCGGGACGCCCTTACCTGGTCGACGTGGCCCGACTTGGGTACCGGGCAGATTCGATCTTGCAGCTTTGTCGTGATGCGATCGACGGGACGTTCGTCGAAGAGGAGATCGAATCGCTGGCGCGAACGGGCACAACCGACGAGGTGTTCGCGCGGCTGACGGCGATCAAGGGCATCGGTCCGGCCAGCGCGCATTTTCTGATGGGTTTACTGGGTCACTACGAGCACATGTCAGTGGACAGCTGGACGCTGCGCTACGTATCGGACACTTACTTTGACGGCAAACCTGTGACCGAGAAACGTGTGCGGGAAGTCTACGAGCGGTTCGGCCGATATAAACAACTGGTGTGGTGGTTTGAGCAGTGGCTTGACTGGGGCACGGCGCGTTCGATCGTGGCTGATGCTCAAGTGAATGGTGCGATGAAGGGATAACGAATGTCCAGCAGGGAATACAAGCGTCAGTTCGTCAAACCGGGCATGGAGCTTTCGACGTGGCCTGTGATCGGGCCTTACTGCGACCAACTGCAAACGGCATCTCCCTCAACGCCGGCGCAACTGAACGAATGGCTACTGGACTGGAGCGAATTGTCGGCGTGCGTGGATGAGGCGGGGACGGATCGGTACGTGAAGATGACCTGCCAGACGGATTCCGAAGAGCGCAAGCAGGCGTACATCGATTTCGTTGAAACGGTTGAGCCAAAGTGCAAACCGGTGTGGCACGCCTTGAATGAGCAGTATGTGCGAACGCGCGAGCAGGTGCCACTTCCCGAGGAGCGCTTCGCGGTGTTTGATCGGAGCGTGTCTTCGCGGGTGAAGCTGTTTCGCGAGGAGAACGTGAAGCTGCAGGTCGACGAGGCGAAGCTCGAGCAGCAATACCAGGAAGCGATCGGCGCGATGACGGTGACGTATGAGGGCAAGGAGCAGACGCTGCAGCAACTCTCCACGCACCTCGAGAAGACGGACCGCGCGGTGCGCGAAGAGGTCTGGCGGCTGATTACCGATCGGCGAATGAAGGACGGGGATCGGCTGGATCAGATCTTTGATGATCTGTTCGCACTCAGACACAGGATCGCGCAGAACGCGGACAAACCGAACTTCATGGATTACGCGTTTAAATCGAAGGAGCGGTTTGATTACACACCGGCGGATTGCGTGGCGTTTCATGAGGCGGTGGAAAAGGCGTGCGTGCCGCTGATGCGGGCGGAGCAGACGCGGCGGAAGGAACTGCTGGGCGTGGACACGTTGCGCCCGTGGGATCTGGCGGTTGATCCGAAGGGTCGATCGCCATTGACACCGTTTGCAGATGCGACGGAGCTTGTCGACAAGTGCGGCCGGATATTTGATCGATTGGATCCGGAGTTGGCCGACCAGTTTCGGGAAATGGCGCAGCGCGGTTGGCTGGACCTGGAAAGTCGCAAGGGCAAGGCGCCGGGCGGGTATCAGTCGACCTATCACGAGGAGCGCCGGCCTTTCATTTTCATGAACGCGGTCGGCTTGCAGCGGGACGTGCGGACGTTGATCCATGAGGCGGGGCATGCGTTTCATGCGTTTGCCAGTCGCGATGAACCGCTGATCAACTACCGCAGTGCACCGATGGAGTTCGCCGAGGTGGCATCGATGGGCATGGAGATGTTCGCCTACGAGTACTTCGACGAATTCTACGAGGGTGAGGATCTGGTGCGTGCGAAGCGGCAGCAGTTGGAGGGAATCGTCTCACTGTTTCCGTGGGTGGCGACGATCGACGCGTTTCAGCATTGGATGTACACACATCCCGAACACACGCGCGACGAGCGGCGGGCGGCGTGGCTGTCACTCTTGGATCGGTTTGGTGGGGTTGAGGACTGGACGGGTATTGAGGGGGCGCGTGAGCGGTCGTGGCATCGGCAGCTGCATCTGTTCGAGGTACCGTTCTACTACATCGAGTATGGGATTGCGCAGCTGGGTGCGTTGCAGTTGTGGCAGAATGCGAAACGGAATCGGGGTGAGACACTGGAGCAGTATCGTCACGCGTTGTCACTGGGCGGCAGTCGGCCGCTGCCGGAGTTGTTCGAAGCGGCGGGAATCCGGTTCGACTTCTCGACGGCGACGTTGAAGCCATTGATGGACGCGGTGCAGGCGGAACTTGAGTCGCTGGCGGAGTAGTTTGGCGTTACGCAGACAACCGTGTGTAGCAATTGGCGGCGATCAGCGCTTCCGGCGCACGTGCTTCAGACCAACAACACCGAAGAAGAGCATCGACGCGGCCACTTCGTCGCCCATGACGCCGCAAAGGACGATTTCGATCGGCGGCAGGTCCGGACCAACCACTGGATCGCAGATTTCGGCTGGCGGGAGATCGACGAATTCGCACGCATCGCAGGCGACGTTGGTGAATTCACTTGGCAGCGCGGTGCTGGCGGACGGGGCAGCCGTGAAGGGATCGATGGCGACAACCTGACCATTGAGCGCGACCCACCAGAGCGATCGGAATCCGTCTCCATCGTCAAAAAACTCGATAAAGCCGGTCGGCTGATTCTCGAAGAAGACGTTGTTGTTGGCATCGACGAATGTGTCCTGCAGGATCGTGTCATTCTGCGTGACGATCATCAACTGGGCCGTGTCGGATAGGACGACCAGTTCTGCGTTTTCGGCGTTCACAACCCCGCAGATGGAATCGGAGATATTGGGGTCGTCGAAGAACTGATCCCACGCTGTCTGGGCGAAGGATTGGGCAGTGGTGATGCCTGCGACGGCGAGTGCGATGGCGAACGAGAAACGCATGGGTGTCATCTCCTGATGGGTCTGTTTGGTGTCCGCGCGTGGCGGACGTCCCCCTCTTGTTGGCGTCATTATGGTGGACACCAGGTGCGCTGTCACGTTAGGGCCAAGCGGACGCGATAACGCGTCAGTTGAATAGCGGTTGCGGAAATATCAGTGGGGCCGTAATAAGTCGCATTATGATTCGGCAGACGATTTATTTTTCGGGGCGGGTGCAGGGCGTCTACTTTCGCGCGACAACGTGCGACATTGCGGGCAGTTACGACGTGGCGGGGTTCGTGCGGAATTTGCCGGACGGGCGCGTGGAGCTGGTGGCTGAGGGGGAGGCGGCGGAGTTGGATGCGTTCGTGGCGGCGATAAGGACGGCGAAGCGCGGGTTCATCGACGATGTCGCGGTTGAGGCGGGTTCTGCGACGGGGGAGTTTTCGGGGTTCGCGGTGACGATGTGACGGGTGTGGGGTTGGACGAATCAACGGACTGGCGGTTGGATTTTCGACGGTCGCGGCGCTTTTTTCGGCGATTTTTTTGTTGGGCTCTTCACTTTACTTTGGTAAAGCACTAACCTCTGGCAATGATACGGGAAGCCGCGGACAAGCGTGAGCGTCTTTGGGACCGTGACGCCGAGGACCTCGTGCGGACGATTCGGGAATTGGACAGTCCGCGAAGCGTGAAGCGGTTCATGCGCGACCTGATGACCGAGGATGAGATTCGGATGGTCGTCTCGCGGTGGCGGGTGGCTCGGCTGCTTTCTGCGGGTCGGACGTATCGCGAGATTGAGGAGGCGACAGGCCTCAGTTCGCGGACGATCGCGCGGATCAGTCATTGGCTTCGCGAGGGCGAGGGTGGTTATCGTTTGCTGCTGCGTCAGCGTGAATCTCGAGAGGAGTAGGATTGTCATGACCATGTTCATGCTTCTGTTCAACCTGGTTTTCAGAGCGATCTCGACGGCCGCGCTACCCTCCCCCGCGCCTGCTTCCGCACATCCGCACGCCCTCCTGCATCATCATTTCGCCTGATCGGCGAAGACACCTGGAAAATCCCAAACACTGACGGATATTGATGGTTCACGCTTGATGAAGCGCGGTGCGTCCGCGCGGACAGAGAAAGATGTGTTGTGATGAGAAAGAAGGATGCAGGTTTGCGTCTGGTGATTCCGACAGGCCGCATGTTTGACGTGGTTCGTGAGTTGCTTGCGGACGCAGGGATCGCAATTCGGGCGAACGGCAAGGACTATCGGCCAGCGGTTTCGGATGAGCGGTTTGAAGTGAAACTTCTGAAGGCGGCGAACATCGCGAAGCTCGTCGAATTCGGCGCGCATGATGTCGGTTTCTGCGGGGTGGACTGGATTCGGGAGAGCAGCGCGGACATCGACATCGTGCTGGACACGGGGTTGCTGCCTGTCCGCGTGGTGGTGGCTGGTACTGCGGGGTGCGATCCATTCAATGCATCGCTTGGGCGTCCGTTGATTGCGGCGTCGGAGTATGAATCGCTGACGTGCCGTTACCTGGCATCGCGCGGGGTTGAATATCGGTTCGTGCGGACGTATGGGGCGACCGAGGTTTTTCCGCCCGAGGATGCAGACGTGATTGTGGACAACGTGGCGACGGGACGGACGCTGTCGGCCAATGGGCTTGAAGTGATTGATGAGATTCTGACGTCGTCGACGGTGCTGGTGGCGAATCGGGCGGCGATGGCGGACTCGGGCAAGCGAGCGGTGATCGAAGAGTTATCGATGTTGCTCAAGAGCGTTCTGGATGCTCGGTCGCGGGTGTTGTTGGACATGAACGTGGCGGCGGATCGGTTGGCGGCGGTGGTGGCGATGCTGCCGGCGATGCGGTCGCCAACGGTTCAGCCATTGCACGCCGATGGCGGATTCGCGGTGCGGGCGGCGGTGCCCCGTGACGCGGTTGGTCGGTTGTTGCCGGGGCTTCGACGGGCGGGTGCGATGGACATTTTGCAGTCCGAGATTCAGAGGGTGCTGGTATGAATGTTCGGGTGCGACGTTTGGATTCGTTGAGTGATGAAGATCGGCGGATGTTGTTCGATCGCAGGCCACAGTCAGAGCCCGATGTCCTGCAGACCTGTTCAGAGGTGATTGACGGGGTACGCACGGGTGGGGATGCGGCGGTACTGACGTTCACGAAGCGGTTCGATGGCGTGTCGCTTCGTGCGGAGGAGTTGCGGGTTTCTGCGAAGGCGTTGGAGAACGCGGAGTCTGCACTGAACCGTGACGTTCGCGAGGCGATTGAGCGGGCGATCGGGAACATCGAGCGGTTTCACAGCATGCAACTGGTCAACGAGGATCGCTGGATGGAGGTGGAGCCTGGCGTGTGGTGCGGAGAGCGGTGGACGCCGGTCGAGACGGTCTGTCTGTACGTGCCGCGTGGGCGTGGTGCGTTTGCGTCGGTGGCGTGCATGTTGGGGACGCCGGCGCGGTTGGCGGGCGTGGAGCGAATCGTCGTGTGTACGCCGCCGGGTGGGGATGGCAGCGTGGATGCGGCCACCCTTTATGCGTGTCGCCTGCTGGGGATTGATGAGATCTATCGGGTTGGCGGGGCGCAGGCAGTGGCGGCTGTTGCGTTCGGGACGGTGACGATTCCGCGGTGCGACAAGATCGTGGGGCCTGGGAATGTGTATGTGAGTGCGGCGCGGCGGTTGCTGGGGGATGTGATTGATCCGGGAGCGCCTGCGGGGCCGAGCGAGTCGTTGATCGTGTGTGATGATTCACCGGACGCCGGGAACGTGGCGCGGAATCTCCTGATCGAAGCCGAGCATGGTGAGAATTCGACGGCGGCACTGGTGACGCACAGTGAATCGCTGGCGGAAGCGGTGGCGGTGGAATTATCGGTTCAGGCTCGAAGACTGCCGGAGCGGCGGCGCGACTTTGCGGAGACGGTGCTGGGCGATCGCGGAGGGATCATCGTGACCGAGAGCCTTAATGCGTCGATCGCGTTTGCCAATCAGTTTGCGGCCGAGCACGTGGCGTTGATGGTGCGTGAACCGTGGTCGGTGCAATCGAAGATACGCAATGCCGGTGAGATTCTGTTTGGCGATTTTCCGATCATCAGTCTTGCCAACTACGGAATGGGGATGAATGCGATTATTCCGACGGGCGGGTCGGCGCGGAGTTATTCGTCTGTGTCGGTGCGGGATTTTCAGAAGATGACGTCGCTGGGATTCTGCACACGAGAGGGGTTCGAGCGTTTGAGGCCTATGGTGTCGGCGATGAGTCGTGACGAAGGATTTGCGGCGCACCATCTGGCCGTCGAGCAGTGGGATGACGCGTCGGTGGAAGCGGGAGTCTTGCGATGAGTGAGAACGTATTGTTCAAACCATTTCGGGTTCGCCGGAAGACGCGCGAGACGTCGTTTGCGGTGGCGTTCTCGCCGCGTACATCTGCAGGAGAAATGATCGCCCTGCCGAATCGGTTGCTGGGACACTTTCTGGATCACTTCCTGAAGGCGAGCGGAATCGCGATGGAGATTCCCGAGATGTCCTGGCCTGGGTCGTGGATGTTTGATCACGTGTTGTGTGAGGACCTCGGTCAGCTGGTCGGTTGCGCGGTGGCGGCGATTCATGACGATCGTGCCGAGCGAGTCGGCGTGGCCGGGCGAGCGAGCATGACGGCGTGCATGGATGAGGTTCGCGTCGGGTGCACGCTCAGCATAGAGGGTCGACCGCGGAGTGACTGGACGGGTGCGGATGCCGCGGCGATCGACGGGTTCGTTGACGCCTGGTACGACGCCACCGGTGGTGTGGCAGGGTTCAGCACGGGGACGAACCTGCGTCAGTTTCTTGACGGATTCGCGATCGGCGCGAAGGCGACGGTCGTGATGGACGTGCAGCAGAGCGGTAACCTACATCACGTATTTGAAGCGGCGTTTCGGGCGTTGGGCGATGCGGTGGGCGTGGCGTTGGGTATCGGCGGCGAAGCAGGTCGGGTTCCGGGAGATACAAGCGGGTTTGCCGGGGCTGCGACGTATGCGATTGAGTCGGTGGAGGAGCGATGAGATGGAAAATCCACTTGTGATTCTGGATGCGGATGGCGTGTTCCTGGATGAGCGGTGTTACTGGGACACGGCGTTACGGACGGCGTTGTCGTTGAATCGTTTGCCGGTGCCAGCGGGTGATGCTTGGCGGGCGTTGACCGAGACGGCGTTTGGTCGACTCGGACTGCAGCGCGTGACCAAGTCGCGCGGGTGCAACTCGAATCACGATCTGGCGGCAGTGCTTTTTGTGGCGATGCAGGACCGTGTCACCTGGGAGACGACGGAGCGGGCGTTGCGCGATGCCGACTGGGGTCTGGCGGTGAGCACGATGGTGTACGCATGCGACGTGCAGCGCCGATTCGGGAAGGCGATGGACGACTTGACGGACCCGATCGAGGCCTTTGGCGTCCGTCGTGATGGTGCGGCGTTTTCCGTGGTTTGCGCGACATTTCAGTCATTTTTGGAATCCAGCCATTTGGCGGCAGCTGAAGTCTCAGACATGTTCTGTGGCGGCGTGGATGCGGTGCGGGATGCGTTGACGACGTTGCGTGACATGGGATGCACGCTGGTGGTCTGTACGGGACGGGATGAGGCGGAGTTGATGAGGCCACTTGATGCGGTCGGGTTGGGCGATGCATTCGCGACGGATCGCACGGTGACGGCGGACGTGGTTGAGTCAGCGGAGGTCCAAACCAGTGTGGGACCTCTGGGCAAGCCGCACTGGTTTCCAGTTGTCTGTGCAACGTTCGGCCGTGAGGCGGCGATGCGGGCCCTGCGGGACGGCGAGCTTTCGAACGACATGAATCGGCGCGTCGTCTATGTCGGTGACGGTGTGTCGGATTTCGCGGCCGTTCGACGCGCGCGTGCGATCGGGCTTGATGTCGCGTTTGTGCTTGTGCGATCCGGCGCGACAGGTGATGCCGATCGGGAGATGATCGCGGATCAGTCGTTTACGTTGGGCGTGGTCGATGCGTTGACAGAGGTGCCGATGCTGTTGGCGTCGGTCGAGGTCGCGTCGTGATCGGGATTGTTGACTATGGTGCGGGCAACCTTCGAAGCGTGGCCAACGCGCTGGACAGGCTTGGGCGGCGTTTTGTCGTGTGCGATTCGCCGGCAGGTCTGGAGCGTTGCGATGTTTGCGTGCTACCGGGTGTGGGCCAATTTGCATCAGCGATGCGGCGGCTGCGCGAGCGTGGACTTGATGATGCGTTGCGTGATTGGGTGTCGCGTGGACGACGCATGGTGGGGATCTGCCTTGGGTTGCAACTGCTGTTCGATGGTAGTGATGAGTCGCAGGGTGAGGCTGGTCTTGGCTTGATTCCGGGGTCGGTGGTTCGGCTGCAAACTGCGACGGTGCCGCACATGGGTTGGAACACGATTCGTGTTGATCGTGGTGTATCGTGGCTGGAGGAATCGGCAGATTCGTACTTCTACTTTGCGCACAGTTTTATTGTTCAACCGGTGAATAATGCGGCGGCGGCGGCGACGGTTGAGATCGACGGTTGTGACGTTCCGGTTGCGGTTGAGTCTGGATCGATTCGGGCCGTTCAGTTTCATCCGGAGAAGAGTGGGTCTGCCGGCGCGGCGTTGCTGGAACGGATGCTGTCATGTTGACGCGTCGGATCATTGCGTGCCTGGACATTTGCGATGGCCGGGTGGTGAAAGGTGTACAGTTCAAAGGGTTGGTGGACGCCGGCGATCCTGTGGAACGCGCGACGCACTACATGTTGACTGGGGCGGACGAGCTCTGCTTCTTGGATGTGTCCGCCAGTGTGGAGGGTCGCAGGTTGTCGACGGCGTTGGTTGAACAGATTGCGGCGGCGCTGTCGATCCCATTCACGGTTGGCGGTGGCGTGCGGACGGTTGACGATGCGCGTGAAATTCTGCTGGCTGGCGCGGACAAGATCGCGGTCAACACGGCGGCGTTGTTGCGACCGGCGCTGCTGACGGAGTTGGCGGACGCGTTCGGTCGTCAGTGTGTGGTTGTGTCGATTGATACGCGTCGCGTTGGTGATTCGTGGTTGGTGGCCACGCACGGGGGGCGCGAGACGGTTGAACGCTGTTGTCAGGATTGGGCGGCTGAGGTGGTGGAACGTGGTGCTGGCGAGATTCTGCTAAACGTGATCGACACGGACGGAACACGCGGGGGATTCGGAATTGACATCACGCGCGAGATCAGCGCTGCGGTAACGGTGCCGGTCATTGCATCCGGTGGTGGTGGCGAGGCGTCGCATTTTGTGGACGTGTTTGGTGAGACGGAGGCGTCGGCTGCGTTGGCGGCGTCGATTTTTCATGACGGCACGTGGACACCGGACATGCTCAAACGGGAGCTGCGGTCAGAGGGAATCAAGGTGCGGCTGTGATCATTCCGAGTATCGACATTCAGGCCGGCAAGGTCGTACAGCTTCGGCAGGGTCGCGAGCACGTGCTGACGGATTCGCGGTCTCCTGTGGAATTGGCGCGTTACTTCGGGCGGTTTGGGCCGGTGGCGGTGGTGGACCTGGATGCGGCGATGGGGACGGGCAGCAACGAGGAACTTGTCGCATCCTGCTGTGCGGTGGCGCGGTGTCGTGTGGGGGGCGGGATACGGTCGAAAGAGGCGGTGTTGCGCTGGATTCGACGTGGGGCAGAGAAAGTGATCATCGGGACGGCTGCGTCGCCTGAGTTTCTGTCTCAGTTCCCGCGGGAATGGTTGATTGCGGCGATTGATGCGCGGGACGGCGAAGTGGTGGTCGAGGGTTGGCAACGCGGAACGGGGACGCCGTTGTTCGATGCGGCCAAGCAGCTTGGCCCATACGTGAGCGAGTTGCTGTTCACGTGCGTGGAGCGGGAGGGGATGCTTGGCGGCGGTGCTGTCGACGAGGCGATCGCGTTGAAGCAAGCGGTCGATGTGCCGGTGACGGTGGCTGGTGGGATCTCGTCGGTTGCGGAAGTCAGTCGGCTGACCGATGCGGGAATGAATGTGCAGCTTGGTCGGGCGGTGTACGAATCTCGGATAGACCTTGCAGATGCGTGGGTCGCGCAGATTCGATTCGGATCGGACGGGCTGGTCCCGACGATCGTGCAGGATGATGAAACGGGTGAAGTGCTCATGTTGGCGTACAGCAATGCGGAGTCGTTGGCACGGGCACTTCGGGAAGGGGCAGGCTGGTATTACTCGCGTTCGCGGAACGAGCTGTGGCGGAAGGGGGCGACGTCGGGAAACACGCAGGAACTGGTCGGGGCTGAGTGGGACTGCGATCGCGATGCGGTGCTGTTTCGTGTGATTCAGCGCGGACCAGCCTGTCACGAGGGGCGACGCAGTTGTTTCGACTCGCGGCAGCGGGACATGCTGGGTCGGTTGGCGCGAACGATTCAATCACGAGCAGCCTCTGCCAAACAGGGGAGCTACACGCAACGACTGCTCGCGGATCGGTCGCTGATGGCGGCGAAGCTGCGCGAAGAGATTGGCGAAGTGATCGACGCGGATACGATGGATGAGGTGTCGTGGGAGGCGGCGGACGTGTTGTATCACCTGATGGTGTTTGGCCAGGCGGCAGGTGTGTCCCTGGATCGAATCGCGATGGAGCTGCGTTCGCGGATGGTCGGCAATGTCAATGCCAATGGCCTGAATGGATGAACGCATGATCACCGAAGAGTGTCGCCGCCGAGACGTCGCTCCAGTCAACCCAAGGACAGTGCAACATTGACCCCTGTTCAGCGTGACGCGCCTGCCTGTGTCTTTGCTGAACGGCTGTCGGTCGGATGATTGGCTTTGCCCCACGCGATCGTTGGATCATACCGTGACACGCGCTTCGTCACGCTTGAATCGGATGTGCGGACAAGCACGTCGGCATGATGGATCACGTTGTTGAATAACTGCCACTCCAAGTGCGGCATCGGTGTGTTACCGAGATTCGCGTAATGCAGCTGGACGTGGACTTTGGCCATCCAGAAGCACGAACGATCGCGGTGCCGACCGTCCGGATCGATAATCCGAATGGACACGTCTGAAGCATGGCGCTTGCGATCACCAGTCCGGATCAGAATCTGCTGGCGAAAGAGATGTGTGGTCGATTGCTCGACCGCGTTCAAGTCTTCGGCGGTCAGCACCGACTCTTTCGGGCGGGGAATCGGGATCCACGTTTCGAGAATCCCCGCAGGGACGTAAACATCCACCACCATGTCTTCATCGATTCGATGCCATACGGCATGAACATCGGGCTTTCCAACGGGTTCGCACGAAATCGAACCAGGATTGTCGGCTTGGCCTTCGCCGTCGTCCTGCTGACCAAGGCGCACGACCTCCACGTTTCCGCCGCTGGTCAGCACGATCTGTGTCGATCCACCGCCATGACGTATGCGTAACACCAATCGAGCGCGGTCGTGCTGGCCATCCGACACGCCACGCCACCGCAGCGCCACGAATCGTCCGGCGACATCGGCCTCCGTGGTTGCGCGATCCTGGGTGATGTGCAGCGCCACCGTGGTACCGGTTTCGTCATACACGTCGAGAGCGGCAAGAACATCGCGAAGCACATCTCGCTTCTCAGGCTCGCCACTGCTGTGCCGATGACCACGTGGCTGATCGTCATCCAGCGAAATCATCATCGTGCGATCGTCGAACACGATTTTCCCGTTGTACACAGCAAGACCGTGCGCGGAGACGATCTCCGCCGCCAGCAATATTCCACCGAGGGTCATCATCCAAAGCTGCGCGCGTCGCATGGACTACTCCGCTTCGATCACATCGATCTCGGTGAAGAATGTTCCGTGTCCGACGTCTTCAGCCGCCCAAAGCAGGAATCGATACGGTCCGAGATCATCCCCTTGGCCACTGATCGAACTCGCATGCACACCGCCGCTTCCCAGAGGCTTTGTCTGCACGACACCCAGCAGCGTCCAGCCATCCTGCTTGTCCAGCGCGATATTCGCAGGCGGCATCCTGCTCTCGTTCGAACCCCAGAGCGAGAAATACTGAGGACCACGCTCCCCGCGGTGCCACGAATAGGTATTCACCCGGTCGATCGGCGTCGCCTCTCCGAGGTCGACGTAGAACCGTGCGGCATTGTCGAACCAGACACACCGCTTGATGTCGTCGTCGTTCTGCGCGACCTCGCCGTCCGTCAGTCTCGGCAAACGGTCACCGTCCGCACCAGCTGCCCCGTGCGGTTGCCTGTCCGCTTCGTCGACAAACCGAATCACCCTGTTCGACCGCGAAAGCAGGTCATCATCGGTTGGTTTGGCAATCGTCAGTCTGTCAAACGATTCAACGCGCTCGGTCTTCACCGAGCCAACAGCCTCGACGCCGTCAAACACCGGCGGTGGCGGTGGCGGATAGGTATGCCGCAGGACGATCGGCTCACGTCCGGTGAAGTCATCGTACAAGGGTTGCGTCGGGCGAACAGCCGGGTGGGTCCGATTGACAGCCGTCGCCGCGAAGACCCTGATCGACGGATCATCCGGCAGGGTGACGTTCTTCGACCCCGGCTTCAATGGCACGACGTGATGGAACAGGTAACTGAACTTGTAGGCATGGTTTCCGTCGTTGACGGAGTGGTGGTGCGATGCGAACCAAGCAATCGGCGCTCGCTTGATGTATCCGGTTTTGAAACCGATGACCTTGCCATCGCAGACATGGTCCACGGCTCCGAACCTGGTATCCCAGACGCGATCATCCCACTGCCCGACAAAACCCGTCCACGCCTGAAAGGCCACACTCTGCAACTCACCATCGACCGACACGCCGGCCACGACATCTCGATCCGCCGCCGCCAGCAGATGCAGCTCAGTGAATGCGCCATCCGGCAAGGCGGTGGTTTGGCCGGCGCACGCCACCGCGTTCTTCTCACCATCTGCAACGGAGCCGAGGACGAATGGCACATCGCCATGCACGAGTTGCCGGGGCAGTTCCTCGGCCGGGAAGCTTCGACCATCCTCGGTGAACGCGCCGTCCGAGCGATCGCCATCCATTGTTGCAACATCGACGTTGAATGGAAGCTTGAGCGGCACCGCCTTTGGCAGCGGCTTCGAACGTGGTTTCTCGGCCAAACGTACCGCAAACGACTTCGGTTCGTACGACGCGATGTCGAAGCGGAGCTTGCCATCCACGACCCGTGCGTCCCCGATTCGCCGCTCCTGGCCATCCACCTCGAATGCTTCGACGACACTGGCTGCGAATTCGAGCGACACATCCTTCGACGGCCGACCGTGCAACTCCTGCACCCGCACGATGACATGCTCGCTCTCCTCTGCCTGCTTGATCGCGCGAATGTCGACCTGCGGAGCATTCACCATCGCCCACTGGAAGACCCGCCCAAGCGAGCCGTCATGTTTGGGCGACTGAAACGCAATTAAGGGCACGTTCAACCGCCGCCCCTGCCACTCAGACCCGCCGGCCCGCCAGTCGCCCTCATGACCAAAGACGGCGTACGTGTACACGTGTCGGCCCCAGTCCTGACTGTGCTGGTCCATGTACGACTTCCGCACGCCGGGTGTGTACAGCAGCGTCAATCGCAACGTGTTGTCGTCCGGCTTGTCCGATCCAAACTTCGAGTCCTCGAGAATCGACACGCCGTACGATCCGTCCGCATCGGTCAGATCGAACCACTCATGCGACGGCACCTCGTACTTTGTCGGTTCGTTGTTGCCACGTTCGATCGTCCCCATGCCCCAGTTGTAGGTCGCATTCGGGTTGGCCACCGTGAGTGGGAAGGATGCTTTCAATGCCACCGATGCCGACTGCCAGTCGACGTCGTTCACGAACTCGACGCGCCGACCCGCATCACCCGTGGCCAGGCGAATCTGCTGTTTGAAGATCGAGTTGCGTGCCTCGCGTTCGATTTCAATCGCGACGCGCACCGGACCATTCTCGATGATCCGGATCTTCCGAGGGCCTTTGACATGATCGATGGGCGGATTCTTGCGGTCGGCCCAGTCCATGTTCCAGGCAGGCCAGTTTTGCGGACGCTCATGCGTGAAGACGAGTCGTGCCGGTTTATCGAGCAGTTCCTTGCCGTTGGACAGATCGACGATCGATCCGACGTCGCCGTCCGGCGTGATGCCGACACGGTAATGCTCGTTGGACAACACTTCCTTGAATCGACGGCCATTGCCGATGGCCGGCGCCTTTCTGCTGCCATTCTTGTGACGGAACGGGCTGTCTGCGGGTCGAACATCGAAGACCGAGAGCGACACGGGCGGAACTTCTGCGGTGAATATGATCGAAACTTCGTTCTCGCCACGCCCCACGATCTGTGATGGGCGCTCCCTGCCTTGATGATCAAACACACGCACGTGCTTTGGGGCGGCGCCATTGAACTGCACAGTCGCTTCGACAACGTCCTCGCGCGTGATGGCAAGCGGGTTGTACACGACGAGCGGTTCGCCCGTCGTCCGCGTGTCCATCTGTCGCGCAACGCTATCGACAGCATGCTCCAGCACGGCTGCAAACCCGTTCATCGCGACGATCTCATCGTTCCACGAATAGGTGTACGCCCGGGGAATGCTCGTGCCGGGCAGAATGTCGTGCATCTGGTTGGCGAGCAGCCGCTCCCACGATTGCCGCAGTTTCTCACGCGGGTAGGCCGACACACCAAGCCATTCCGCCGCCGTCGCCATCCGCTCCGCCGCGTCGGCGAGCAGTTCGTTCTTGCGATTCCACCGCTTCATGTACGACTGCGACGTCAGCGTGCCAGCCGAGTGCTCGGTCAGCAGCAGATCGCCTTTGTATCGCGGCAGCTTCGCCTTCAACTCCGGCGTGATGTCCTTGAACATCTGATCAGACGACACCAACGCCACGCGAATCTGCGAATCTTCGTTGTTCATGCTTGCGATGTAGTTGGCCACGTCCTTGGCGCGCGGTGCGCCACCCTCGTCGCCCACGCCGTAGTAGTGGTAATCCGCCCACACGCCGTACCGTTCACCATTCTCATGCACGCGCTTGACCCACGTCGGATTCGTATCCACGCGTCCCTCGATCGCTCCGACGTACGCGCCCGGATCGAACGCAGCCAACACCGACTCACCGTCGAGCCCTTCCCAAACCCCGACCTTGAACGGAATCCCAACGGCGGACCCCCATGTCAGTTTCTGCGTCGAAAAGCCCTTCAAGCCGCAATGCGCCCAGATCGACGGCAGCGATGCGGGAAATCCGAAGCAGTCCGGCAACATGAAATCGACGCTCTCCTTGCCAAACTCCTCGCGGAAGAACAGATTGCCATACAACACCTGCCGAATGATCGCCTCGGCTGACGGGACATTCACATCCCCTTCATCCACCGACGAGCCGGACACGAACCATCGCCCATCGGCCACGTATTTCTTCAACCGCTCGTAGCGCTTCGGGTAATACTCCTTCATCATCTGATAGCGAATCGATCCGGTGAAATTGAACACGTACTCGGGATATTGCTCGAACCGCTCGAAGTTCTGATCCATCGTCTCGCGGATGTACAGATCGATCGTCCGGCAGAAGTCCCACCGCCACTGCGTGTCCAGATGGGCATACCCCACGCAGTACAAGACCTTGTCCTTGGACAGGTCGAACATCGGATCCGTCGAACGATCGTCCGCCGACACCGAACAAACCGCGCCAAGCAACACCACAACCGCAACCAGCAAACCACGCGCGTTCATTGATTCACCCATCATCGTTCCAGACGCCTCAGACCGGCATCAGCCAGACTCGCCAGCAGGATCACCGCACCCAGTACCACGTTCTGCCAGAACTGCTGAACGCCCATCAGATTCAGACTGTTGTTCAACACGCCAATGATCAAGGCACCGACCAATGTTCCCGTCACCGTGCCACGACCGCCGAACAAGCTCGTCCCGCCCACCACGACAGCCGCGATGACGTTCAGCTCCCACATTTCCCCGACATTCGGATCGCCCGACATCAGCTTGCCCGTATGCATCACCCCGGCAAGACCCGCCAATCCTCCCGTCAGCAGGTAGACCATGGCTTTCGTCCGACCCACGCGAATCCCCGCAAGCGCAGCCGCCTCCTCATTGCTCCCGATCGCCACCACCGACCGACCGAATACCGTCCGCGACAGCACCGTCGCCACGGCTGCATACACCAGCAGCATCACCAGCACCGGCACCGGGATCACACCACCGACGAACCCAGCCCCGACCGACAGCACCTGCTCGGGCAATTCATGAACCGCTATCCCGCCGCAGATGATGAACGCGAAACCCCGCGCCATCAGCATGCCCGCAAGCGTGACGATGAACGGCGGAATCGCAAACGTGGCAATCACCATGCCCGACGTCGCACCAACCCCGGCCCCGACTGCAATGCCGCACGCAAACCCGACCCCGATCGCCAACACCGGCGACGCATCCGGCATCGCCCGCATCACCAACGCAGCCACGACCCCGGTCAACGCCACCATCGAACCAACGGACAAGTCGATTCCGCCAGTCACGATCACCAGCGTCATGCCGAACGCGATGATCGCCTCAAACGAAACCTGACGCACGACGTTGATCAGGTTCGCCTGCGTCCGGAAGTTCTCCGACGATAACGACGCAGCCATCACAAGCACGACGAGGATGATCGGCATCCGCGCTGCCACGAGAAACCGCACAACCGGATGCACATGTTGACGCGTCATGACTGATGGGCCACCGCAAGATTCATGATCGCTTCCTGACTGACCGAACGCGTCGAATTGTCCAGAATCCCGGTCAGACGTCCATCGCACATCACGGCGATGCGGTCGGCCATCCCGATCACCTCCGGCAGTTCGGACGAGATCATCAGAATCGCGAGCCCCATCCCGGCCAGCACGTTCAGCTTTTCGTAGATCTCCACCTTCGCCCCGATGTCGACCCCCCGCGTCGGTTCATCCAGAATCAGGAGCGCACATTCCCGCTGCAACCACCGCCCCAGGAGCACCTTCTGTTGGTTACCCCCGCTCAATGTCCGCGCGGCCCGCTCGCTCGAATCCGCCTTCACGTTGTGCGTCGCCATCAATTCCGTTGCAAGCCGACGCTCACCGGACAAACTCAACAACCCGCCCCGCACCGACACCCCCGGATCTGCCAGCGTGATGTTCTCACGGATCGGACGCTCCAGCAGAAGTCCCTCCCGCTTGCGATCCTCCGGCAGCAACGCCACCCCCGCACGCATCGCCTCGCGCGGCGATCGAAACGGTCCGGACAAGTTGTCGACCTGCACAGTCCCCGACGTCGCCCGCCGATACCCGAACACCGCCTTCGCCACCGTGCTCCTTCCCGATCCGACCAGCCCCGTCAGCGCGAGCACCTCCCCGCCACGGATCTCAAACGACACATCGCGAACCTTTTCCCCCGCGCACAGGCCCATCACCTGCACCCTGACGTCGCCCATCGCGACCGATCGCGGCGGAAACTCCTGATCCACAGGCCTGCCCACCATGTCATGAATCAACCCCGCCCGCGTCACGTCCGACACGTCGCGCGTTGCAATGTGCCGCCCATCCCGCAGCACCGTCACCGTGTCGGCCAGCGCGAAGATCTCTTCCAGCCGATGCGAGATGTACAGGATGCTCACGCCGCGCTTGGCCAGCGTCCGCACGACGTCGAACAGTCGATCCAATTCATGCGGCGTCAGTACGGCCGACGGCTCATCGAGCGTCACCACGCGGGCATCAACCGCGAGCGCCTTGGCGATCTCGACCATCTGCTGCTGCGCGATCGACAGGTTCCGCACCATCGCACGCGGTTCGATCGAAACGCCAAGGGACGCGAATAGCCGTTCCGTCTCTTCAGTGATGCGATCGAAACGAATCAGTCCCGACCCGCGCAGTCGAGGCCAGCGACCGAGAAACACGTTCTCCGCCACCGTCAGGTCCCCGACCAGATGCAACTCCTGATAAACCGTGGCGATCCCCAATCGTCGCGCGTGCCCGGTGTCCGCAATCTCGACCGTTTCGTCATCCAGCGCGATCGTCCCCCCATCAGGTCGATGCGCCCCCGCCAGCACCTTCATCAGCGTGCTCTTGCCCGCCCCATTCTCGCCGACAACGGCGTGGATTGAACCAGGCGCCACGTCGAACGACACATCGTCCAACGCCAGCACTCCCGGAAACGCCTTGGAGATGTTCGCGAATCGCAGTCGACAGGGCATCACGCGCGTCACCCATCCTTGCCCGTGTAGGTGCCAACCTCGACCGGTATGACCGATGGCGGCGTCTGCCCGTTGAGAAAATCATGTATCGTTTGAATCGTCAGTTCACCAATGCGCTGCGGATGCTGGATCACATCGCCATAGATGTCGCCGGCATCGATCCGCTTGCGCGCTTCCGGCGTCGCGTCGTAACCGACAATCCGCACCTTCGCCTTACGGTTGGCTGCCTCCACCGCCGCCAACGCCCCCAGCGCGGTGTCATCGTTGATCGCAAAAATCCCCGTCAAATCCGGGTGCGACTGCAACAGGTCTTCCGTCACGCGCATGGCTTTGTCGCGCTTCCCGTCCGCCGACAACTCCGCCACGACCTCCACATCGCGGAACAGCTTGATCTGCTCGCGAAATCCTTTCACACGATCGCTCACGCTCGCGACCTGCGGATGCGACAGGATGGCCACGCTCCCTTTGTGCCCGATCGCCTTGCCGAGCATTCTCGCCGCCTCGCGCCCACCAGCCTTGTTGTCGGAGGCGATATGGCTGGTGACCTCGCCGACCGATGAGAGGTTCGCGATGTCGGCTGTAAACACGGGAATCTTCGCGATGTTGGCCGCCCGAATCGCCGCACCCACGCTCTTCGAATCGCACGGACAGACGATCAGCGCATCGACCTTCTGCACGATGAACTCATCCACCTGATTCGACTGGCGCGCGGAATCGCCCTCGGCAGATGTGATGATGAGCTTGTAATCATGCTCCGCCGCGGTCGTTTCCATCCCATTGCGCAGCTGCTGATAGAATTGATGCTGCTCGGTTAGAAGCGTCACACCGATCGTCACGCGCCCGTCATCACTCGTTGGCGATTCGTTGGGTTCACAACCCGCAATCCATGCGGCCACGACAATGCAAAACAGTGCAACCGGATATTGCTGCATCAACCGATTCCGCCACCTTCGTTGCACCATGCGCATCACTCCATCGTTGCGACGATTCGCCATTCGCATCATGAGCATGTCCGCGACGGACATGACCAACCGCGTCGCACGTTACAACCACGCCGCGGTTTTTTCAAAAACAGCCCGAAGAAATGAACGCGTCAGCCGCTACCACGTCAACGCGGTTGCTTCTTACCGGCCCGCTTCCGAGATGCGTCATTTGTCGGTTGCTTGCGACGGGAAGGCTTGGTCTTGCGGCCGTCCTTGCGACCGGTGTTCTTCTTGATCAGATCCTCAACCAGGTCTTCCACCGTGTTGCCCACCGCGTCCCTGAGCACACGGTCGAGAAGCTTCTGCGTGTCGACGGCAGCCAGATTCAGCTTCGGCTTCTTGCGTGTTCCGGCCAGCGGAATGTCCACGCGCAGTCCCTTGAGCACCGCCGCGTAGCCCTCAAGTCTCGCCCGCACGCCGAGCTTGCCCAGCAGTTTCTCATGGACCGGCAGCGACACAACAAGGTCGAGCGTATCGTCGAACCCCACGGATCCGTAGAACCGGACATCCACCTGGTCCGCGAAGATCATGCCGAAATTGCGGTAGTGAATGCGGTCTTCGCGAATCGTGAAATCTGCTCCCTCCAACCGACAGCCGATCCACTTCCCACCAGCCAATCCCGACAAAGACAACAGCTCCATCATCAAGCCGGCCGGCATCAACCGCGTCTCGACCAGTTCAAGCTGCCCCGTCCCCCGCCCGCGCGCCGATTGTGTCGCGTCCAGCGGCATCGCAACATCCTTGATTGACAAATTGACCAACCCGTCGGCTGCGCCAATCTGATAGAAGACCGGGTTGATTCGGCTGATCAGTTCGCGACTCAATTCCGGCGTGACGGCCACATCTCGCAACAGCGGCAGCGAACCCGGTATCCGCAACATCGGCACCGCCTGTGTAAAGTCGAGCGTCCCGCCGACGGCCACGCGTCCCCGGCTGGTCGCGATCGTGGTCGTCGGAATCGTCAACTGCCCGTCACGAAACGCGGCTTCGATCTCCTGCGATTCCACATCCACACCCGCCACCTTGGCCGCCTGCCACCCGACGCCGACCTGCCCGCTCAGATCGCGAAACGGTGGCACCGCACTGTCGCGATGGGCCACGCCCTTCACGGCGAACATGCTCGCACTGCGTCCCTCCACGTCCAAGGTCCTGCCGATCTTCGGATCAATCTGCCGCAGCAGATCCATCACTGCGCCCCACGACAGGTCATAACGCCCGCGCAGGTTCAGCACCGGCACTGTATCAAATTTCGCGACATCTCCCGTGACGATTGCGGTCAATGAATCCGACGTCACACGATTGCTGCCCAGCGTGATCGTCTTGCCCGCCGGATCGATGTTCGCATTGAATGCGACGTCGACGGACCGTTCGCGAATGTCCTGATCACCCGCCCGGAACGCCAGGTTCGCAAACTGCCCAGTCCCGTTGATCAGATAGGAACCGTCGTGCTGGACAATGGTGGCGTCCATCGTTGTGCGGCCTTCGACCGATCCCAACACATCCTCGCCGGTGATCCGCTTCAACTTCTGCTCGAGACCGCGCAGATCCGTCTCCACCGCGACCTTCGCTTTCGTGATCGTCGCATCCTGAATGTCGACGCGAACATCCTCGCCCTGAAACGTCGTCTCATCCGCCGACACATCGACGCGCGCAACCTGCAGACGCGCTTCATCAAGAACCAGATCCGACCAGGCCAACGTCACCGGACCATCCGCAAACGGACGCCCCTCCACCGTCAACCGATTGCCCCGCAACTGACCCGACGTCGTCATCGGAGCATCAGCCGATGATCGCGCAACCGAGAACGATCCGCCGACCGCTCCACCAAAGCGATCCAGCACATCACCCAGCAATGGTTTCAACCGCGACGCCGCGTGGGCGAGGTCCACCCGGGCATCACCGATCCTCGCCGACATCGCCCCCGATGCCACGTCGTAATCACCAGACCCCGCAGCGAAAAATCGCTGATCCACGTCTACCGACAGACTCGTCGCCTCGATGCTGGCCACCCGATCATCACGCAGCGTCACGCGTCCGATTTCGTGAATCGATCCCGAATCCACCGCATAGACTGGTCCATCACCCGACGAGAACCGCACGTTCGCGAGGTCGGCCCGCACGTCCGTGCTGATGCTCTGCTCGTCAATCCGGTTCAACGTCGCCGCGCCCGAAACACGACCGGACAGCTCCATCTCACCCACATCGACAACCTGCGTCAGCTCAGACAGCATCTGCCCGGCATCAACATCAAACGTGCACGACATGTCTTCCACCGTGCCCGACGCCTCCACCGATGCGAACGCAGCCCTCACGTCTGCCCGATCCACCACGACGCCTCGCCCCGTTTCCAACTTGGCGGCCACGTCGAGCGTTACCGGCTCAGGTTTGAGCGTGCGACCACCACCAACAGCCGACACGTCCGTCAAATGCAGCCGACCCGCAACCGATGGCGTCGCACCACCGCGCACCGCAACGTCTGAGAGTTCCAGCCGCCCGGAATCTAGATGCAAGTCCTTGTTCAACGGCAACACGCCGGGCAGCGCGCTCACCATCGCCGGAAGATCAAGCACGCCGTCAACCGTCAACGTCAACGCAGGCAACGATAGCGATTCACCCGCAACCAATGCATTCAACACCTGTTCCACGTCCAACGCCGGCAGCGCCTCAGGCACCTCCGCCATCAACAACGCTGTGACGTTCCCCGGTGCCCCACCAATCGCCGCCTCCGCCTGAATGGTCTGACCGTCGTATTGACCCTTCCCTTTCACCTGCAGATTCAACGGCGTGGCCCCGTCCACTGCGCGGACATCCGCGAGCGCAACGTCGTAGTTCAGCAAGACATCTCCATCACGCAGCACACCATCCAATGCAACCTTTGCGTTTCCGGTCCCCGCCTCATCGACAGCGTTCAATTGGACGCGCCACGTTTCGCCATCAAACTGCCCGTCCCCCTTGATGCTCAAGTTCAACGGTGCTGCCTCATGCACAGTGCGTACGTTGGCCAATCCCAACTTGTAGGTCAGCGATGACTCACCACCGTGCATCGAACCATCGATCGCGAACGTCGCCGTCCCACCAGCCATCACAGATTCGTCGACGACACCCAAGTCCTGAAGAACCTTCGACACCGTCAAAAGATCAACAGGACGTTCGGACCGGAGGTCAACCTCAACGTCGGCAGACGCCGCATCGACGACCCCATCGCGCACCAGATTCGCGACCTTGAATCCCCCCTTCAACGCACCGCTATCCGGCGGCGTCAACGCCAGTTCCCCAACGACTTGCTCAAGTCCATTCAGGGCGACGTCCGTCTGAATTCCCGTCACCATCACGGGCGCTGAACCATCACGCTCAATCGTGGCCGCCCCACCACGAACCACCACCCGCCCCACCGGATGAATCCCAATATCACCGCTACCGACTTCAATTCCGCCGTCTGACGTTCCGTCCCCGACGGTCTCGAATGCTTCAACAATCGACACTGTCTGATCCGCATCGACGTACACCTGCAGAACTGGATCGTCGATGTGCAACTCGCCGAACGACCACGCCTCACGCACCATCGCCCAGACCGAACGACTCAACGTCACCTGCGGAACAACAAGCACCTCCCGCCTGTCTGAATCCAACACGCGCGCATCTTTCAACACCGTTGGCTTGGTCCAGCTCAACGCGACGGAATCGACGGCCACTTCACCACGAATCGCCCCATTCACATACCCGAGCGCGAACTGGGTTACCGGCCGCATCGACACGATCGTCGGCGCCGCCACCACCAGTGCTGCTGCAAGCACGATGATCAAAAAGTACAGACGCACAAAGAACCGCAGCCACCCGCGCTTCGTTCTCCCCGCCCCATGCGCACTGTCCACCGATTTACCTGTGCCAATGTCCGACGTCGAATCAGAAAGCTGCTGCGACATGATGCGAGTCCCTTCGTCGTCGATACCCCGCGCGACCCATCCCAAACGACATCCGATTATCTTAACGCGTCGCGAAGCTTCCTGAACATCTCCGCCTCCGCTTCGTACCCGGCGTTCGGCGCGCCCTCGTGCAGCCTCTCATACACCCGCACGAGCGCATTCAGCGTCGGCTTCTTGTACGCATCCGGGACATCTTCGCGATCACCAATCGATCGCCACACACCAACGAGCGTCTTCTCCGCTTCATCATATCGCCCAAGCGACACAAGACACTGCCCGCGACCAAGATGAACCAAGTCAACCCACAGATGCCCCGTCGGCAGCACCCGTGCGTACACCCCCAGCGCCTCGTCATATCGCGTTAGTGCCTGTTCGAAACGACCCAGCCCATACAGACAAGCCGCACTGCTGTTCAACGCCAACCCCACATCCGCATGATCGTCACCATGCAGCCGTCGACTCAACGCCAATCCCGTCTCAAGCTGCCCGAGCGCCTCTTCCCGCCGATCCAATTCCGAGAGGCAACGCGCGACATTGTTGTACACCTTGACGAGCGACGCATGCTCCGGACCAAAAAGCGCAACCCGCATCGCCAGCGATCGCTCGAGATACGGCAACGCCTCCGCCGCACGTCCCAACTTTGACAGGCCATCGCCCACGTTGTTGAGATTCACCGCGGTCATCGGATGCGCATCGGCAAACATCCGCTCACTCATCGCCAACGCCTCGCGATAGTACGTCAGCGCCTCCTCACGCCGCCCCACCGCGCTCAAACAAGCCCCAAGGTTGTTCAACCCATCCGCAATCTCAGGATGATCTTGCGACATCAATCGACGCCGCATACCCACCATCTCCTCAAATCGCGGCAACGCCTCGCCCGGTTCACCCAACGCATACAGACAGCACGCCACGTTGTTCAGACATGTCGCCACCGTCGGATGATCCCCTTCGAACAGACGCCTCGCCATCGCCAGCGACGTCTCGAACATCGGCAACGCCTCCTCCGCCCGGCCAAGCGAATCGAGACACGACGCCACGCTGTTCATATCCGACGCAACCTGGGCATCATCGCCCGGATAGAGTCGCCGCCGCATCGCCAACCCATCCTCGAGCATGGGCAACGCTTGCTGTGAACGCCCGAGCGTCTCCAGGCAGATTCCCGCATGGACGAGCGTGTCCGCCACGTCGTCATGATCGCCGCGGTGAAGACGCCGGCGAATCACCAACGACTCCTCGAACAGCGCCAGTGCATCGACCGACTGCCCCACCCTCTGAAGCCACGCCGCCGTCCCAAACAACGCGTCGGCATGCTCAACGCTGCCATGCCCATGACACATGACCGCCATCTGGATTGTCGGCGTCAACATCCGCTTGGCCGCGTCAAACTCCGCGATACCGCGATAAACCGAACCCAGCGTGACACGCAGTCGCAACTCCGCTTCAGGCGTTGACGCAAGCTCACCGGCGTCGATCCGCGCTGCCGTCGCGTCGAGCATTTCGCGCAGCACCGTCGTGTCGCGACCCAGCGCGATGCCCATATCCACCCCGGAAAGTGTGTCCTCCATGAACGTCGCGAACAGACCCGTCTTCTCAGCCTCCGACTGCGCACGCCAATAAAGACGCGTCGCCACCACCGTCGAACCGACAAGCAACACGGCGATCACCGCAGAAAACATGACGGCCAATCGATGCCGACGCACGAACTTCCGCATCGCATTCACACGCGACGGCGGCCCTGCCACAACCGGCTCATCACGAAGAAAGCACGCAACATCACGCCCGACCGCCAACGCCGTCTGATACCGCTCGCCGCGCTCTCGCGCCAACGCCTTCAAGGCGATCCAATCAAGATCGCCCCGCAATCGCGCTCGCAACGCCGACACCGCGAGTCCCCGCTTCGTCGCGATTCCCTCCGACACCGCACCCGCGGCCGACAAATGGACACTGGGCCGCACGACATCCTGCTCGCGAATCAATCGCTTCACATCCGTCTGTGTCGTGTTCTTCATCAACACTGCCAGCGGTGTCACACCCGTCAGCAACTCGTACAACACCGCACCAAGCGAATAGACGTCACTCCGCGTGTCGAAATCCGATGCACCGTCATCTGCCTGCTCCGGTGACATGTACGCTGGCGTCCCCACAAGCGCATCTGCCCGCGTCACCAACGACACATCGGTCAACCGACGCTCCATCGCCTTGGCAATCCCGAAATCGATCACTTTCACCTGCGGCCGACCATCTACCTCTGTCACAAGAATGTTGGTCGGTTTCAGATCGCGATGAATCACTCCCTTCTGATGCGCATGCTGAACGGCCTCGCACACGGATTCGAACAACCGCAATCGTGCATCGATCGTCAGCCGATGATCATCGCAGTACCGCGTGATCGGCAGACCATCGACCAACTCCATCACGAAATAGGGCCGCCCCGTTTCGGTCGCCCCCGCATCGAGGACCCGCGCGATGCCTGGATGATCCATCAGTGCCAACGCCTGTCGCTCGGCGTCGAACCGCGCGATGACCTCGCGCGTATCCATCCCCAACTTGATGACCTTGATCGCCACATCGCGGCGTATGGGCGTGGTTTGGATCGCACGATACACGACACCAAAACCGCCCTCGCCGATCTGCTCAACGAGTTCATACGGGCCGATGCGCTCATGCGAAGACGATTGATGCGTCGGACGCACATGATCCAACGCCAAGTTGTCCGACTCATCAATACCCAGAAGCGCGAATCCCGGCGAGTCCAGAAACGCAGGCGCTGAATCGTATGCCTCGAGTAGCGATGTTACTTCCGACCGCAATGCGTCATCATCGCCGGACGCGACCTTCAGAAACGCCGCACGCTCACCAGGCGGCAAGTGCAACGCCTCATGAAAGAAACGCTCGGCAGCCTCAGTTCTGCTTCCCATCGCCGCCATTCCCCGTCGCATCATCCAGCAGATACCGCGACAGCCACGCCCGCGCAAAGCTCCAATCACGCTTCACCGTCCGTGGCGAGACGTCGAGCACCTCAGCCGTCTCAGCCACGTCGAGTCCCGCAAAAAACCGCAGCTCCACGATCCGCGCCTTGCGCTGATCCACCTCCGCAAGATCATCCAACGCGTCGTTGATCGCCACGACATCCTCCGCAGACACGCTCAACCGCTCCGACAACCCCGTCAACTCGACACGCTTGCGACGGTCGCCGCGCTTCGCACTGCTCGTTCTCCGCGCATAATCCACCAGAATCTGTCGCATCGCCCGCGCCGCCGCCCCGAAAAAGTGTGCCCGGTTCTCCCAATTCGTCTGCTGCTTTCCCAACAAACGCAGGTAGGCTTCGTTGACGAGCGCCGTTGTCTGCAGCGTATGGTCAGCCCGCTCCCGCGCCATCATGGCCGCCGCGACACCGCGAAGCTCGCTGTGCACCCGATCAATCAGGGCACGCTCCGCCCCCACCTTTCCCATGCGTACATCCGACAGCACTTGGGTCAAATCGCCGAGCTTGTTCTGTTCCGATTCCAATGACATGCTCAAGTTTGGGTAACTCCCCCTTCACGATCATCCCGCCCCACTCGCCGCAAATCGTAGTCACGCACCAACGGCCAAACAAGATTTCCGCCATTTCCGCCACTTTTTTGTTCCCACCGTGGCCCCGACGCAACCTACGCCCCGCATGCATCAGAGTGGGAGCGTGAACGTCCCAACCACGCCACAACGGCATGGCAACGGGTCTTCGCGTCACGCCGCTCGCCATGCGCGGTCGGTCAACGGGGCAAAAAACATCGACACAAGCGTCAACGGAGCAACACCACCATGCTGCACACGCCACGTCCACGAATCCTGCGGTTCCATCACATATCCTTGCTCGCCGTCGCGTGCACATCCCTGCTGACGGAATCCACCACCGCCCAGCCAAGACTCACCTTCGAGGCAACCGAGCACCAGCGCCTCTTCGGCGAGGACAACCTCTACTATGAGAACTACGGCCGACGCATGGCCATGTACCACGGAACCGTCGTCATGGCGGGCGTCAGCAAAGCCGCTGTCTTCCAAACCACCCAATTCGGCACCACGACCTGCGGCACGATCGACACCGGCCTGCCCGACATCGACGACGTCGCCATCGGCATCGGCACGGTCGTCTTCGGCGACGCCGCATCCCACTACAGCATCGGCGGTCCCGCGGGTGGGACCGTCTCCATCTGGCGTCGCGGGTTTGACTGCACGTTTGAACACAGCGCCAACATCACCACGCCCGATGCTTCGGTCACGGGTTACCAGATACGAAACTTCGGCGCGAGCGTCGCCACCTCCGGCAACATCGTCCTCGTCGGTGCACCCGACTCGCGCGAATGCTGCTCCGGCAACGTCGACGGGCCTGGTTTCGTTTTCGTCTACCATTTCAATGGGCAAACGTGGGATCTCGTCTCATGGTTCACATCCGACGACGGGGAACCGTGGCGATACTTCGGCGCCTCGATCGCCATGTCCCACTCCTACGCCATCATCGGTGCCCCACGCGAATCAACCGCACCGGCAGGCGAGTACGGCGCCGCCTACGTCTTCAACCGCGGCGCCAACAATGACTACGATCAACTCCACCAACTCGACCCCATCGATACCCCCACGGCCACCAGCGACAACAACTGGGCCACACACGTCGGCGGCAATGGTTACGACCTATGGGCCATCGGCGCCGACGGCGCTGTTGGCGTGCTCGAGAAGGTCCACCCCGGTGCACCGTTCGTCTTCACACGCGTTCCCCTGCCCGGACGCGTCCTCAGCCGAGCCGGTGACGCCGTCGCTGCCAGCTCGCAGCAGGTCTTCTACATCGACCAGCCAACCGGGCAGATCATCTCCGTCTACGACGTCAACAACAGTTGGCAGGAATGGCGCGTCTACAACAATCCATATGGCTCCTTCCCGATCGGCATCACCGGTGCAGACCGGTTCTTTGCCGTCGGCTACCCCGGCGAATCCGTCGCCGGCCCGCGCACCGGCCGAGCCATGGTCTACCGCGAACTCAACGACTTCTTTGAACACGCTGACCTCGTCTACGGCGACGCCGAAGATGGCGACCTCTTTGGCCGATCCATCGCCACGACCGATTTCGGCGACGGTCGCTACGGCGCGCTCATCGCCGCCCCAGAAGACGATGGCAACAAAGGCGCCGTCTACCGCTACCTCTACGACCTCGATCGCGACGCATGGACCAAGACCGAACGCTGGCAACCTGCCGACATTTGGGAAAACGCGGACTTCGGACACGAACTCGCCTACGCCGCCCCGTTCCGATACGCCGCCTCTGCCAAGCCCACCGACGACGTGCGATACGGCGCCGTTTACGTCCGCAGCTCCACAGGCGAGTCGCGCATCGACGGCCCCGAACTCTCCGGCAACTTCGGCGACGGATTGGCCTACCACGGCGAAGAACTCGCCATCGGCGCCACCGAATCTCTCGGCGCGTCGGGATACAGCGGCGCCGTCTACATTTACCGCCACGACGGAAACGACTGGCAACGCACCCAGACCGTCACCGGTGCCAACAACCTCGGCCAATCCGCCCCGTCCCACGACGCGGAATTCGGCGAAACCGTCATCATGAACGAGGAGTGGCTCATCGTCGGCGCACCGCGTGACGAACGCGACGGAACCAAGGCCGGCGCCGCCTTCATCTACCGCCGGACACCCAACGGCTGGCAGTACTTCCAACGCCTCGAAACCGGCGACATCACGCCCGACGACCTCTACGGTCACACCCTCGCCATTCAGGACGATTGGCTCTTCGTCGGCGCACCACGCGTCGCACCCGACTTCGCCGACGGTGGCGAAGGTGCCGTCTACGCCTTCCAATTCGACGGCAGCCAATGGACCCTCGCAGACAAGTTTCTTGCATACGACGGCGTCACCGACGGCTCCTTCGGCGGCAGCCTCGCCATTCAGGGTCGCGATCTCGTCATCGGCGCGCCCGGCGTCGACCATCCCGACGCCCGCGTTGGCGGCGCCATCTACACCTACCGCTATTTCGGCGGAAGCTGGATCCCCGCAGACCGCCGCATCGACAACCACAACCCCGGCAACGACGACTTCGCCGGCAGATCGGTCGCCATCGCCGGCGACATGATCCTCGTCGGCGCCGATGGTGGAGATGGCGCCGTCGAGAACGCCGGTGAGGTCGTCGTCCACCGCTACCGACCACGTGTCCGCGTCCCATCACCCCTAGACGGCAACAACAATCAGCCACCATGCCTCGACGACTTCGCGCCCGACTACCAGCAGCAGGTGCGATCGCCCAACAGCGAAGTCGAGACCGATTATTTCGGACGACAGGTGGTCATGTGGGGCGATGTGATGGCCATCAGCGAACCCGCCGCCGACGTCGAATTCGTCGACGCCACCGGCAACACGCAGGTCCGCCGCATCGGCAACGTCCACATCTATCGCCGCACCGACGTCGACGAATGGTCCCTCGAAGAGACCATCTCGCCACCCGTCGAAGACCTCACGCCCGTCCTGCGCACCTACAACTTCGGCCAAACGCTCGCCCTCGACGGCGAACTGCTCGTCGTCGGCAACCATGGCGGCCAACTTGTCTACGTCTACGAATACACCTCCGCCGGCTGGAAACGCCGCACCACAATCGAAAACACCGACGGCCCCCGCAGCTTCGGCAGCACCGCACTCGACGTCGCCGGGGACACCATCCTCATCAGCGATGCCTACGAATCCCTCGACGGCGTCACCGGTGCCGGGGCGATCTACTTCTACAACCGCATCGACCGCGACAACTGGGAACTCGTCAACGGCCCGGTCCTCTCCAGCGAAGCACACTTCGGCCAGCACTTCGGCTACCGACTCGCCCTCGACGACAACGGCACCCGCGCCGTCGTCACCGGCGACCGCCTGCCCGCTGGATTCCGCTCCGTTCACGTGTATGAATTGATCAACGACTCGTGGCAGGAAACCACAAAGCTCAACGTCGACGCCGAGAACCCCTCCATCAACTTCGGATCCTTCGGCCTCGACATCTCCGGAAACCACATTGCCGTCGGCGACGCAGACCGCGCCGCCAACAACGTCCAGCCAGGCGCCGTCTTCACTTGGGAACTCGATGGCAGCACTTGGATCGGCCCCGACATTCTGCTCGGCAGCGACCCCGGCTTCCAGGACAAGTTCGGATCAAACCTCGCACTTGATGGTGACATGCTCGTGGTCGGCACACCAGCCGCCTACCGCGACGGCGGATACAACGGCCATCGCACCGGTGCCGCTTACGTGTTTGGCCATCAGAACGGATTGTGGGACGAGCGCTGGCGTTACGCCCCGCCGGAATCGACGCGGACCTACGGCGAACGCGTCGCCATCAGCGGCGGCGTCATCGCGGCGGGCACCACGTGGGGCCCCGACACGACGCCGCAAGGTGACGGCATCGTCGACGCCATCGACCTGCAGTGCGGTAACACCTGCAACGGCGACCTCGACGGCGACAACACCGTCGACCTGCTCGACTTCGCCCTGCTGCAGACCCGCTTCGCCAAACCAGCCTCCGGCGGCCCCGAATACGGCGACTTCAACCGCGACGGCACCATCGACCTCGCCGACTTCGCCGAGTTTCACCAGCATTTGGGCACCGCCTGTCCGTAGGGCAGGTCGTGACCTGCCGTGTCGAATCGAGGCCCGTGAATTCGTCGAGCGAATGGTGCGCGTGTCCGGCAACCAACAGTGCCAGACGTCTGCCCGCCCCAAATGCTTACAAGACGTGAACACCATTCATATAGCGTGTATCATTGAGTGGGCCACCAACGGAATTTGAGTCGGCGTGGGGTCGCGACCGTCGAACCTGTGTCGACCCGCCGAATGAAGGCACGTCGTCACTATAGGGTGCACTGTTCGCATGGACGAACGCGAGAGAATGAGACAATTCCTGATTGAACTCTCACCAGACGAGATCATCAGGTTCTATGAGATGGTCTACAGACGACCAATCTGGGTTGAGGGCGACTCAATGACCGAGGAAGCCAAGAACGATCTCATCGAGATCATTCTGAAATGGCGTGACAATCTCCCCCTGGACTGGGCCAGAGCACGAAAGTACGCGGGGCTTGACGATTGAATGTCGGTCAGGTCAATCACGGCGCACCGGGAGGACCTGACAGCTCTCGACTACTTCACGTCAACCAACCCTACGGTTTCGATGCATCCACGGCGCTCCGCGAGGCATCCTCAAACGTCATTCAGAAAACGAATGGCTCACCGCACTCCGGGCAACGCGACCGATCAAGCCCTCGAAGGTAATACCCACATCGTCGACAACTATTCGCCACAATCCGCCGGTGTCTCGGCGACGACGGGACCCGACGCCAAAACCGAATCACGAACAGCGTCATCAACGCAATCCACGAAAACCCGAGACCGACCGAACTGACCGTGTAGACAAGAAGCAGCGTGCCCATCCAGCCGAAACCACGACCGAGTCCCCCATGATCCCAGATCACGGCGATGATCAACGGGCCCGCATACGCCGCCCCACCAATGAGCCCGCAAAGAAAACTGTAAAGACTTTCTGGATACCGCCAGATTCTCACAAGGATCACGGCGTACAACACCGCGCACCCAACCCACACGAATGTCCCCTGCATCGACCGTATGCCAAACGCGCACGCGAGGACAGCCAGCGACAAAACAACCGCAACGCCCCCCAGCTGCCAAACATCACCACGAATCGACCGAACCGGTATCCACTTCATGACCAATTGACCGTCGGTACACGAGACATGTAGTTCAGGTCAATCCCGGCGCGCCGGGGGGACCTGACGATCGCCGCAACGCCACCTAATAATCATACCGCTTGACACAAATGATTTTATAACAAGCGAGCACGTTAGGGAAAACCACCGCAGCAGCCCCGAAGTCAATCCGAATATAGATGCAGCCGCACATCTTTAGCGAGCACTTCATAGCAGCCAATGCCATCAGCGTAGAACATGAAGTGGCGCAACCCGCGTATCGGCTCACCCAATCTGTCTTTTGCCTGTGGAGCAAATTCGGTGACCCAGGGTGATTCAATGACCTCCATGACTTTTTCGTACGCGTCGATCATTGCTACGGAACAGCACGGGTCGTCGGTGAATCGGTACGCTGTACCACATCTGAACACAATCTCACCTTCCCGAGTCCTTGCCCCATCGTCGTCCGTGGTCCAATACAAGTATATATTTCCTATGGCAACGGTGAATTGTAGATCGATCGACTCTTGAGCCACATGAATAGGCACTTCCATTACTTGCCTGCATTTCATTGATCGTACCTGCGTTCAGATTTCCTCATCACTCCCCGCCCGCCAGAAACTTCGAGATGCTCTCCTTCGCCTCCTCGCTCAAAAACACCTGCGAATGCACCGCCCGCACGCTTTCACGCCCCGCCGCCGCGTCCAACGCATACACCTCATGCAACACGCGTTTCGTCTCGGCATACGACGACCGCGGCATCGCAGCCAACTGCTGCGCCACCTCCACCGATCGCAACAGCACCGAATTCTCACCCCGAACCTCGTTCACCAACCCCGCATTCCGCGCCTGATACGCATCCAGCAACTCACCCGTCAGCAACAACTGCTTCGCCATCCGCTCCCCCACCTGCCGCGCCAGATACGGCATCACCACCGCCGCCACGATCCCACGCTTGATCTCCGGATACCCGATCTTCGCCCCCATCGACGCCACCACGTAATCACACGTGCTCATCAACCCCGCCCCGCCAGCCACAGCATGTCCATTGACCGCCGCCACCACCGGCAGCGGCGCTGTGTACACGCGCTCGAACATGTCGAACAGCGCGTCGGCCATCGCCCGACTCTTCTCCGCATCGTCCTGATGCTGTGCCACCTCGCGAAGATCAAATCCGCCACAAAACGCCGGCGGCGCCCCCGTGATCACCAGCGCACGCACCTCATCATCCGCAATCGCCGCCTGCACCGCCTCATCCAACTGCACGATCAAATCATGCGTCAGCGCGTTTCGCGACTGAGGACGACTGAGCGCCCAGATCTCCACCTCATCAATCCGCTGCGACCGCAATATCTCGCTCATGTCCACTCCAAGTGATGTTTCCCCGATTCTAACCCGCCCCGCCGCAACAGTCCGTCACCGCCCGAACCGGCCCGGCACACACGTCGGCCTTCCTTGACGGACCTGATCATAACCCCATCATGGCCGCCACAGGAGAAAAGAACCATGCCCGAAGCCCGCATTTGCGAAATGGCCCCGCGCGACGGACTCCAATCGCTCAACAAAGAGAAGCTGATCCCCGCCGACCAAAAGGTCGCCCTCGTCAACGCCCTCACCGACGCAGGCCTCGATTTCGTCGAGGTCGGCTCATTCGTCAGCAAACGCGCCGTCCCCCAGATGGCCGACACGATCGACGTCGCAGCCAACATCACCAAACCCGACATCTGCGACCTCGCCGCCCTCGTCCCCAACGCCAAGTACTACGAGGAATTCAAATCGTCCTCGCTCAACATGGCCGCCATCTTTGTCTCCGCATCAGAAGCCTACTCGCAGTTCAACCTGCGCATGTCGATAGAGGAATCCATGACCGCCGCCAGCGCAGTGGCTGAGTCCGCCAAGCGGGACGGCTTCACATTGCGTGCCCACCTGTCCGCCGTGTTCCAGGACATCGACGGCAGCGACAGCGACCTCAAGATCGCCACCGACCTGACCAGGCGACTGATCGACCTTGGCTGCGATCATGTCGCGCTGGCCGACACCAAGGGCACGACGCATCCCCTCCGCGTCCGGCAGGTGATCGCCCACCTCGCCGCAGCCGTCCCGCTCGACAAGTTGGCGGTTCACTTCCATGACTCCTTCGGAATGGGCGTCGCCAACGCCCTGATGGCCTACGAGTGCGGCGTCCGGGTCTTCGACGCCTCGGTCGGCGGCATCGGCGGCACCCCGTTCAAGGATCTCGCCAAAGGCCCCGGCGGCGGGGGCAATGTCGTCACCGAAGAGCTTGTGTACATGTTCCACCAGATGGGCGTCGAGACTGGCATCGACTTTGACAAGCTGATGGTCGCCGCCAAATTGGTGCGGGATATCGCCCAGTTCACCGGCGATCTCGCCCCCCCCAGCAAGATGCTCCGATAGTGTTGCACACCTGAAATACGTCGCTGCCCCCGTGCAGACTCACTATAATGGGGCGATGTTTCGAACGACGCGATCCATCCTGCTGGCTTCATTGCTCGCCTGCCCTGTTCTGGCACAGTCTGACGCGAAACAATCCGTCGGATCATCACGCGAGCCATCACCCGCCGAGGCATTTCGGACCTTGGCACCGGTCACCAGCGAATTCAGGCAACTCGGCGACTGGAAACCCCATGCCGACCAGATCGGCGGGTTCATGGAGGAGGCGTTTGCCCAGAATGGCTGGGACACCGACGAGGATCGCTTTGCCCTCGACGTCTTCAAGCGCATCGAACAGATCCCGCCCTGGGACATTGAGAAACGCCTGACCACCTTCAGCGGCGCTTTGGGCGATCGCTACGATCTCGACGCCAATCAGCGCAACATGCTGAAAATGAAGATACTACGCGAGTCGGTCGGCATGTTCGCCGCCAACGCTGGCGTCATCACCAAGCATGCCCGCGAATTCATCAGCAACCGCGTCGACAACAAGCCCTTTACCCCGCAACAGGTCGCCCGCATGACCATCGAGAGTGATGAACTGGTCGCCGACGCCATCTTCCGCATGGACCGTGTCGCCACCGCCATGCGCGAAACCATGAACGACGAGCAGAAAGCCCGCCTCGACCGCGACTTCCGAGCCTACGACAAACGCCTCAACGACATGCTCGCCCAGCGGGCTGAGTGGGCCAGGGGCAACTGGAAACCGGAGCAATGGGGACTCAGCAAAGACCCTGTACAGCGATTGGCCGCCTCACAACCGCCACCCAACCCGGTCGTCATCGAGGACGAATCGCCGGCCACGCCTTCGGCAGAACCAACATTCCGCCCGGAAGATGAAACGACGTGGGAACGATGGGTCAGGCTGTTCATCGAGGAGCATGAGCTGGACCCGGGTCAGATCACGGCCATCCGCTCGATCCTGACAGAGATGCAATCCCGTGCGGCCAACTTCCGCGCGCAGCAAGCTGAGCGACTGCCAGAGGTTTCCACATCACGTCAGGGTCATTCCCCGGACTACGCGCCTTTTCGGACGTTGTTCGAGGAGTTGAAGCAGCGCTCCTTTGCATTGCTCCGTAACACGCAAAGATCAAGTGACGCCGAAAAAGACACGTCGCCCGTCGCCTCTGAATCGGCACAATGAGCCGTTTCAGCACGCCTTGAATTGGCTGAATGTCGGACCTACGATATGTCGAAATACTCCCCAGAGTCGGCTTGCGGTCTGTCTTCGCATCGTCCGGCTGGTGTTATGCGCGCAGAAGAGCAGTTTATGAACGTTCCCCGCAATACCACTCTTTGGATGCTCATGCTTACGTCGGTGGCAGCGCTGTTGATTACGCCGACGACGGTCGACGCGCAGATTCGGCGCCCAACGTCGCGGCGGACAGCCCACCTGCCGAACTATGAGGAACCTCTGGCTCCCAGCCCACGCGCCCGCGCGCTCGGATTGCCCGGCACCAACGGGCAGATCATGCTTTACAACCCCGATCGTCGCCTCGGCGTGCGGAACAACGCATTTGGTTCGGCTGTCAACCGAACGTCCCGGGCATCGGATACGTCGCTGACGCTCTTCCGCAAGAATCTCTTGTTGCGGGACACGGGGTTTGCATCCCCGGTCAGTCGGATCGCGGTCGGCGTCGGTCGGCCATCACCCATGGACATGCCGACGCAGGAGCAGCTTGATCGCGCCATCGAACAGATGATGAACCTCGAGCCGTCCGAGGTGGACTACTCGGCCATCCTCGCCCGCCAGATGGTCGGTAAGCAGCAACGCTACATTCGCGATGGATTTGGTTACCTCAAGGATGGCGATCTGATCCGGGCTGCCGGCGCGTTCGACGCCGCCGAAGTGGCCAATCGCAAGCATCCGTACCCACGTTTCGGCAAGCTCATCCTCGATGTCCTTCAGGAGCATTACGCGTCGGCGACCACGCGGCTGGTGACGATCATGAAATATGATGCTCAGCGCGACGGTCGCATTCCCGGCATGTTTGAGTATGACCTGCAATGGCGGGACTACTTCGAGGATGAGGAGGATTTGCGCGAGACGATCCGCGTGTTGCGCCAGTTCACTCAGAAAAAGCTGGAGAAGTCCAGCGTGAGGACGCAGGCCAGTGTGCAGGCGTTGTACTGTTACGTCTTGTGGTATTCGGGATTCGAAGAAGCCCGCGTCGAAGCGCGCAATGTTGCCGCAGGTATCGCCCGATCTTACCCGTCGTCAACCTGGGCACGCATGCTGACCATGATCATCAACGCCGAGGAAAAGGCGAAGGGCCAGACGGCTGGAGACCTCCCATCTGTGCCGCAGGCGGGGTAACGGTCGGGGGAGTCACCGACGACGGGGCATCATGACCGAAGACGCATCGCGAACGCCGGATCCTCTTGATCATCGCCCGTGGCGCTCGCGGTTTCGGATGCCCCTTACGGTGGCAGCGTACAGCCTCATGTTTTCCGCGGCGTTGTTCGCGTCATTCGCGCTCGCGTACAACTTTCATCACACATCCGAGTGGATTCCGAAACTCTTCCTGCCCATGGCGGCGTTGGCGATTCCGGTCAAGCTGGCAGTCTTCGCGCGACTTCGCGTCTTCCGCGGATCGTGGCGGTACACCAGCCTGCGCGACATGCTCGACATCGTCAGCGCGTCACTGATCGGCTCGTTCACATTCATCACCGTATTCTTCGTTCTGGAGAACCTCTGGGATTCCGTCTTCGGCTATCAATTGTTCGACCGCAGCCTGGAGTTTCGCCTGCGCCAGTCGACGCTCCTGCTTGATTGTGCGGGCACCATCGGCATCGTCTGCTTCGGGCGCATTCTCGTCCGCCTGTACCACGAGGAGGTCGCGGCGGGGCAGATCGATAAGCAGTCGCGGGTACTGATTTATGGCGCGGGCGATACCGGCGAAGCATTGCTCCGCGAGATCCTGCGCATGCCCGACAGTCCCTACGACGTCGTTGGGTTCGTGGCTGACAACGCGGCATTGATTCACAATACGATTCATGGTTCGGAAGTACTCGGCACACTCGATGACATCGCCAGACTTTGCGACCGATACGTCGTGGACGAAATGCTGATCGCGCTGCCCAAGGCTTCCCCGCGCGAGGTGCGTCGCATCGTTGAGATTTGCGAGGGCAACAACCTGCGCTTTCGCATCGTGCCGTCGATGGCGGACATCATCGACAGCAAGCTGCAGGCCACCCAACTCCGCGAAGTGGACATCGAGGATTTGCTCGGTCGCGACCCGGTCCAGCTTGATACGGATGCCATCGCTGCACAACTCGCCGATCAGCGCATTCTCGTGACCGGTGCGGGCGGCAGCATTGGCTCGGAGATGTGTCGCCAGATCGCTCGCTTCCATCCGGATCGCCTGATCCTCATTGAGCGGGCGGAGAACAATCTGTTCGAAATCGACCGCGAGCTGCGCGCCCGCTACCCCGACGTCAGCATCATCCCGTACGTGGCGGACATCAGCGATCGCGAGCGCATCACAGCCATCTTCCAATCCGAACAGCCAACCACGCTCTTCCACGCGGCGGCCCACAAGCACGTCCCGATGATGGAGATCAACGCTGGCGAAGCAATCAAGAACAACGTCGTCGGTACGCGCACGGTGGCCGACGTCGCCGTCGAGACCGGCGTACACAAGATGGTCATGATCTCGACCGACAAAGCCGTGAACCCCACATCGATCATGGGTTGCAGCAAGCGCGTCGCAGAGTTGTACGTGCAGCAGCTCAGCGCACACAGCGACACACAGTTTGTCACCGTTCGCTTCGGCAACGTCCTCGGTTCCAGCGGCAGTGTCGTGCCGATCTTCCGTCAGCAGATCGCCAAGGGCGGACCCGTGACCGTCACGCATCCGGAAATGACACGCTACTTCATGACGATCCCCGAAGCGGCCCAACTCGTGCTGCAAGCGGGAGCCATGGGAACCGGCGGTGAGATTTACGTGCTGGACATGGGCGAACCGGTCAAGATCGTGGACCTCGCTCGCGACATGATCACGCTTTCGGGACTATCCCCGGGTGTTGATATCGAGATCGTGTTCTCAGGCGTGCGTCCAGGCGAAAAGCTCTACGAGGAACTGTCGATCACCGGTGAGAATATATCGCCAACCAAGCATGCGAAGATCGGCATCTGGAAGCACCGCCCCGACGACTTTGAACGCATCACGCGTGGCATTGGGCAACTCGTCGACATCGCCGATGAGGCGGACGCGGCAACGGTCCGTGGACATCTCAAGTCACTCGTCCCCGAATATCAGCCGGAGCAATCCGGACCAGCAGCCACGCTGAAGAACAACGACACTGCGGCGCAACAGCAAGAGCGCGTCGATGACACACTGCCCCTGAACAACCCGCAGCCACGAACGGCTTAACCGATCGCCATCACAGTTTTCGAAGATTCACACACTTGCAGCAATGAGTGATTCATCCTGAGCGCCAACGGGCAACTCAGGACGGCAGGCCACCCAGTGGCATAGCTCGTTTGCGGAGACCGGTTCGTTGCCGAGTTTGCCGATTTCGATGGCAGCGGCTGCGTTGCCCAGATAGGCGGCCGTCATCATCGGTGCACCGACCGCAAGCGAAAGTGATGCTGTCGCCAGAAGGGCATCACCGCCGCCCAAGCTGTCGATCGGTCGTTCGTTGAAGGTCGGCAGATGCTCACTGACAAGCCGGGCAGCCCATTGCGGATGCTCCGGGTCGTCGGTCGCCCGATCGAACAGAACCATGCCTTTCTTTTCGAGCGTGACGATCAGATGTTTGGCCTGCGTCGAGCTGAGCAGGCTGTACGCCACAGACGAGAGGCCCTGATTGAAATCGTTGACGTTCGATCGCAGTTCCCGCTCGGTCGGTGTCAGCAGGTCAGCCCCATGGAAGTTCATCAGGCTTGCATGCTGTCCGGAGACATCGGCTGTAATCACACGCACCCGCGCACGCAGACGCGGCAATACACGCTCGAGCAGACCAGCGGTGATCATGCCGAATCCAAAATCGCAGAAGATCACAGCGTCGGCATTTTCTGCTTCTGCTTCAAGAACCGACATTGCCCGACGCTGCGCCAATGAGTCCAGGGGAATCGGCTCGGCCGACTGTACTTTGAGCAGTTTCTTGTCGTCGACAAGATAACGCGACTTCTCGGCGACGTCTGGACGACAGCGTAGCAACTGCGTCTGCACGCCGTCGCGAGCGAGCACTTCTTCGACGTATTGTGACTGCTCATCATGTCCGATGGCCGTCAGCAGGCAGGGATGTCCACCCAGGGCAGCCACGTGTCGTGCAACAATCGCAGCCCCGCCGACGTACGTTGTCTCATCCAACTGATTTAACGACATCATGGGCGACTCGCTGGCGATGTCGACGGCGTCGCAGAAGACGTAGCGATCGAGAATGGTATCACCGACCACGAGGACCCGTTGATCGCGAAACTGATCGATGACGTGCGTCAACGAAGATTGCGTCAGGTCGTGTCGTTCGCAAATCACACTCAATCTTTGCGCCTGCAGATCTGCGTCGCGCGGAACCATGTCGATCAGGGCGGAAGAACTGAAAACGACCTCGCCGCTTGAGAACACAATTCGGCCACCGCACTCCTCGACAATCTCACGTTCCTTGAGGAATCGCGGATCGGCGGACCGCTCATACTCGCGCCCCTTGATGTACACATCCGGCTTGACATCGCGCAGGATCGATTCGGCTGTCGGATTCGGATCGATGTACACGCGATCGACGCAGGTCAACGCCGCGAGATTCTCAGCCCGCAATTCCTGCGGAATGTACGGTCGCTGCGTGCCCTTCGAGACGTCCGCATCACCGGTCAGCGTGACCAGCAGAAGATCGCCCTGCCGACTGGCATATTCCAGGTAGCGAATGTGGCCTGGGTGCACGATGTCGAAACAGCCGTGACACTGCACGATGGTCTTGCCGTCAGCGCGGGTGTTGGTCACGAATTGCAGCAGCGATGCGTGATCGACGATCTTGTGCTGATAACTGAGCGACATCACAAACTCCCTGCGCGCGGACCGGTTGCGTGCGCGATTCGTGTGCATCGGCACAATTGTCGCAACATCTACAGCCAATCCACAGGCTGGTTGCGTCACCTGCAATGCCACCTATCATGTGCGATTTGGCGGTTCGCGGCGGTCCGAATCGCATGGCTGTCGACCGGATTGCGGTGTCATGCTCCCAACGCTTCAGTGGTACATTGCCAAGGAAATGGGCAAGACCTTCATCCTGACCGCGGTTGGGTTGTCGCTGGTCTTCGCGCTCGGTGGGGGTGTGGCCAACCTCATCGAAGTGGAGCGCGTGACGCCGGCCCAACTGCTTCGCCTGCTCGCCATCATCGTACCCATGTTCGGCACGCTGACGCTTCCCGTGGCTGCCCTGTACAGCGCCACGGTCACGTATGGCCGACTCAGCGCCGACAACGAAATCCTCGCCTGCCGTGCGAGCGGGATCAACATTCAACGTCTGTTTCTGCCGCCGGTGCTGCTCAGCCTGTTCGTGGCGTGTTGCACGTTCTACTCGATCAGCTTCCTGATTCCCGGCATGGTGCGTGACCTCGATCAGGTCGTCCGCGCCGGCATCCGGCACATCGTTGAGGAACAGCTAAAATCACCCGACCGCCTCTCGTTGCAGGGTGGTTCCGTCCGCATCTATACGGACAACCTGATCGAAGACGACGACGCGCCCAATGTCATGAATCTAGCCGGCGTCGCCTACGTGCAACTCGATGATCAAGGCTGGAAGCTCTATGGCACGGCCGGCGCTATCAGCCTCAGGTTTGACGTGGAGAAGAGCAAGCCCCGTATCTCCGGCGCCATCCGCAATTTCACGTACTATAACCGCAAGAACAATGACTGGCTGATGGCTGACCATCAGGAGATCCCGCCCAGTGTGATCCCGCGGACGTTTCGGCCAAAGGTCAAGTTTCTCAATCTTCGCGAATTGTTTGACTATCGCAATCGACCTGAAGATTGGCCGCGTGTCACCGACGTCCTCCAGCGCACGCGCGAGGAACTCCTCCGGCAGACCTTCTTCGACGCCACATTTCAGAAGATGGACACGGAGGAAGGCACTGTCATACTCCAACGCGAAGGGCAAGCCGTCACGATCGAAGCCGAGAAGGGCCAACAAGGGCTCCACGACGGTGGAATCACACTGGACAACGTGCGTGTCACCACCAGAATCGAAGGCGAGATGCGTACGATCACCGGGATGCGAGCCTCCCTGATCACTGAGCGCAATCAGAATGGTGAACAGTACGCAGCCCTCATCATCGACGGTGATGTCGCAAGTCAGTCCCACATCGACAAGGGCACGGTCCGCAAAGGCCGCGAACGCATCGCCGGCATCAGCCTCGGCGAGACGCACCGACAACACATCGCCGCCATCTCAGACGACCAACTCCTCGACGGCGACTACTACATCGACGACCGCCCCGCCGCACGCGAAATGCGCCTTGAAGCAATCGAACAGGCCGGCAAGTTCGTCCGCAAGGTCGGATCGGAGCTGCACTCTCGCCTTGCCTTTTCGGTCAGTTCTTTCGTGCTCATCATTCTCGGAGCGGCGCTGGGCATCATCTATCGCGGCGCACACGTGATGGCCGCCTTCGGCATCAGCTTCGTGCCACTGCTCATCGTGATCGTATCCAACATCATGGGTCGGCAGCTTGCGGAAAAGGAGGGCACGGTCCTGCTCGGTGTGTTGCTCATCTGGGGCGCGATCATCGCCGTCGGTGTGGCCGACATGATCACGGTGTCACGGGTGACCAGAAGATGAAAACGCTCGACCGCTACATCTTCCGTTCGCTCGTCGTCAACTATGTCATCGCGCTGTCTGTCATGATCAGCCTCTACATGGCGCTTGACCTCTTCTTCAACATCGACGAGTTCACCGAATCCGAGGAATCGGCGACCGCCATCCTCCGCAACATCGTCTCCTACTACGCGCCGCACTGCTTTCTCTACTTCGCGCAGCTATCCGGCGTCATCACGCTGTTCGCCTGCGTCGCGACCATTGCACGACTGAGACGGGCGAACGAATTGGCCGCCATTGTTGCATCCGGGGTCAGTCTTTATCGCGTGGCTGTGCCGGTCGTCATCTTCGGCGCTGTCACGTCGACGCTCTGGTATCTTGACGTCGAGTATGCCATCCCATCGGTCGCACACCGATTGGCCCGTGACCATGAAGACGCATCCGGCGCCAACGCAAAGGGCGTGTTCCTCGTCAATGACGGTCCGCACGATCTGCTCTCCGCCCGCACGTTCATTCCCACATCCAAGGAGTTGAACGACCTACTCGTGCTTCACCGCGATCCATCCGGCGACATCGAAAAAGTCACCGAAGCCGAGTTTGCCCGCTGGACATCTGTCCCCGGCCATCCCGCCGGCGGTTTCTGGACACTGGCCAACGGCGTCGAAATCACACGGCAGATTGCAGGTTCCTCGCTTGGCCCACAGGAGAAGATGATCCCCACGCCCGTCGATCGCTACGAAAGCAGCCTCTCGCCCGAAGCACTCGAATTGCGACAGGCTCAGCAGTGGATTCGCTACCTGTCCGCCGCCAAGCTCAACGAGCTCAAGGAAACCGAGCCGTTCTACGCACCGCGCATCCGCGAGGTGCAACACGGACGCTTCGCCACGCCCATCGTGCATGTGCTGTTGATGCTGCTCGGCGTGCCCTTCTTTCTCAGTCGCGAGCCAGCCAACATCATCCGCGATGCCGGAAAATGCGTGCTCATCTGCGGCATGTGCTTCCTGCTCGCGTTCGCCGGGGAGAATTTCGTCCAAGCCGATGACTTGTCCGCACTGCCGTCGTGGCTGCCGCTGATCATCTTCGCCCCGGTCGCCGTCGTGCTCATCGATCGGATTCGCACATGAGCGCCCCCCACATCGCGATCATCGGCGCAGGGCCGATCGGATTGGAGGCCGCTGCCCGCGCCATCATCGACGGCTATCGCGTCAGCGTGTTCGAGAAGGGCAGCATCGCCGCCAACGTCCAATCGTGGGGACATGTCGTACTCTTCAGCCCATTCGGCATGAACCGCTCGACCTGGGGTCTGGGCATCGTCCGCAAACACACCACAACAACCAGCGTTCCGGACGACGACGAACTGCTCACTGGCCACGCGTTCGCCGAGCGCTATCTGATCCCATTGGGCGAAGCAATGGCTCAGCATGCCGACATTCACGCCGAAACGCGCGTCGTCGCCATCGGTCGCACGGACCTGCTCAAACACGAAGCCATTGGCGATCATCGGCGGGGCAGCGCCGGATTTCGCATTCTCACCGAGTGCACCGACGGCCAGCAGCAGTCACACGCCGCCGACATCCTGATCGACGCCTCCGGCACCTATGGCCACCATCGCCCGCTTGGCACCGGCGGCATCCCAGCCATCGGTGAACAAGCCGCCGCCGACCGCATCCACTACCTGCTCGACGATCCGACAGGCAGTCATCGCGAACGATACGCGAACCGGCGTGTTCTCCTTGTCGGCAGCGGTTACTCCGCCGCCACGTCGATCATCGCCCTCGATGAACTGCGTCGCACTGCCGCCGACACTTCAATCACCTGGCTTGTCCGCAACAATCCCCGCGCACCCATCACCGTCATCGACCACGACCGACTCCCCCAGCGCGCCGCCATCGCCACGCGTGCCAACGACCTCGCCAACAGCGATCACGTCCGCATGCTGCAGGGCACGATCGACCGCATCGACCGCAATCCGGACGACTGCCTCCGCGTCTCCATGACCCACCCAACGGAAGCCCCCACAAGCATCAGCGTCGACCGAATCCTCGCCAACGTCGGCTACACCCCCGACAACACCATCTACCGCGAACTACAGGTCCACGAATGCTACGCGACCTTAGGACCCATGAAACTCGCCGCCTCGCTGATGGGCAACGCCTCAACCGACTGCCTCGACCAGACCGCCCCAGGCCCGGACGTCCTCACCAACCCCGAACCCAATTTCTTCATCCTCGGCAGCAAAAGCTATGGCCGAAACTCCGCCTTCCTGATCCGCGTCGGCATCGAGCAAATCGATCAACTCTTCGCGCATATCCTGACGCCGACCCGCTAACTGCCCCGTTTGTGGGAATACCGAACTCCGCCCCAGCAGTTACAATGGCAACAATGATTCAGGACACTCCCCATTCCAACGAACCACCCCGCGTCGCCCTGCAATCTCTCGACTCCCTCTGGTTTCAGGTGGCCGGCACGATCTGCAACCTCCGCTGCCACCATTGCTTCATCAGCTGCGCCCCGGACAACGACAAGTTCAACTTCCTCTCGCTCGAAACATGCAAACGCTATCTCAACGAAGCCGCCGCCCTCGGCGTCAAGGAGTTCTACTTCACCGGCGGCGAACCCTTCGCCAACCCAGACATGTGCGAGATCCTGGCTGAGACCATCAAGGTTGGCCCCGCCACCATTCTCACCAACGCGACGCTCTTCCGCGATTCGACACTCGACCGCCTCCAAAGAATCAACGAATCAACGCCCTACTCGATCGAAATGCGCGTCAGCATTGACGGCTACTCTGCGGAGATGAATGACCCCATCCGCGGCGAGGGCACGTTCGACGCCGCGATGAAAGGCGTGCAGCAACTCGTCGACATTGGCTTTCTTCCCATCATCACGATCACCCGCACCTGGTGCGGCGACGATGGCGACGTACTCGCAACATTCCGTCAGACCCTGGTCGACAATGGCTATACGCGCCCACGACTCAAGGTGCTCCCGTCGCTCAAACTGGGAGCCGAAGTCGCCCGCACGCGAGGCTACCACGACGACGAACGCGTCACGCACGACATGATGGCCAACTACGATCCTGCCCAACTCGTCTGCTCGTCGGCCCGCGTCGTCACCGATCAGGGCATCTGGGTCTGCCCCATCCTTCTCGACGCTCCCGACGCACGACTCGGCGGCACGCTGGCTGAATCGTTGGTCGATTATCCGCTACGCCACAACGCATGCTTTACGTGCTGGTCCTTCGGTGCCATCTGTTCCAACGTCTCAACCGCCGCCACGTCCACGACTGATGCCTGACCAATCGCCCAAACAAATCGCCCTCTTCGGCGGCGTCTACAGCAACTACCTCGCCCTCACCGCCGCCCTGACCGACATCCGAAATCGCGGCATCGCCGACGTCTACTGCCTTGGCGATCTCGGCGCCTTCGGCCCCCGTCCAAACCGCGTCTTCCCCCTGCTACACCAACACAACGTCCACGTCGTGCAGGGCAATTACGACGACAGCATCGGTCGCGGCCTGTCCGACTGCCAATGCGGCTACACCGACCCGGCAGACAACCACTTCGCCGCCATCAGCTACCAGTATACCTTCAACAACACCGACCCCCAGCACCGCCCTTGGATGGCAAACCTTCCGCGCGAAATCCGCCTGAAGATCAACGATCAACGCATCCTGCTCTGTCACGGCAGCCCGCGCAAAACCAACGAATTCCTGTGGGAATCAACCACGTCGACGGCATTCATCGAGAAGCTGCACCACGACCACGATGCCGACGTGATCTGCTGCACGCACACCGGCATCAAGTGGTCCCGCCGCGCCGCCAACGACAAGCTCTTTGTAAATGTAGGCTGCCTCGGTCGCCCGGAGAACGACGGAAACACGAACGTCTGGTACGCCATTGTTACGGTCGGCAACAGCAGCGTTGACGTCGAGTTCGTCCCCGTCCACTACGATCACGATCAACTCGCCAACGACATGCGCGCAGAACAACTCCCCAGCGCATTCATCGAGACGATCAAAACCGGATGGTGGACAACATGCCTCGAAATACTACCCGCCAAGGAGCGGGCACGAGGTCGTTACTGATCCTCACCCGCCGCGCGCTCATCTTCGAGATGTTCGTCAAGTGGTTGCCCGCTTGCGGTCCGAAGGTATCCATGCAGCCGCTGCGGAAAGAACCCCACATCCGCCACAAACCCCCGCCCCTTCAGCCGAACACTCGTCGCATTCTCCGGGCGACGATGCGACCGGGACACCGCACGAAGCGACTCACGATCCAGAAACCCCGATTGCGTCTCAGCCAACTCCCCATCGACGTACAGCTCGGCCCGATAACGGAACCAGCCGACACGTGCGACCAGTTCAGCCTCATGCTGACCGTCCTGCGTGCGTGTGACGTATCTCTTTTCCCTGGACACGGCAGCCATGCCTCCCGACACCGCGCAGCGGCCCACTGCGTGGCTTCATCGATGCACCCCAAACTGCCCCTCCGATACCGAGAACCCGGGCGACGGACGCGCTTGCGTGGCCAACACCCACATCGGTAACATATACGCTACCGGGCGTCATGCCGTCCTTCAAGGCGTCCACGGCTCGCTGCCACGGGGGTTCGCCATGGGTCACTCATCCAGCGCCGTCCAGACTGCCGTCTCGATGCGCCGGCGGTGTATCCTGATCGCGGTGCTCATGGCCATCGCAGCCCCAACCGCATTCGCGCAGAAACCAGGTCAATCCGCCGCAGACAGGCTCCAGAGGCTCATCGAACTCAACGATCAACGCCCCACCGCAGCCGCCGACGACTGGACATCGCCAGAGGAGTTCAATGAGTTGTATGTCTGGCTTGGTCGCGTGCTCGACGAGCTTGACGAAATCGTCACCACCTCCGAACGCACGCTGGACAAGAAATTCAACGCCAATCAGGCCCGTACGCCGTCAACACCATCACACCTGACACTCAAGGATATCGACGACCACAACGATGGCCCTGAAATGAGCGAACTGGACCCACACGTCATGCAGGAAGACGACGGAACGCTCTTTCTCGGCGACGTTCTCCACGGCCAACAACCGGTCACCTCCACCATCAATGGCCTCGACGCCATGGTCGACAACGAGAAGTTCATTCCCGCCTCAAAGCCCATCAACGACGCCATCAGTCTGGACGGAAGCCAGATCGGTGGACCATCGTACGGCTCCAGCGAACGCGTCGGTCGCTTCGTCAAACCCTTCGTCAACACCTGGTACTTCGATTGGCCTTGGGTTGCCAAGGATGGTCAGAACATGTTCTTCTGGGTCATCGGTCCGCCGGTGGGTGCGGCTGGTGTACTCGCACTCGGGTTCTTCGTCCTCGTGAACCGTCCCATACCCCGCCGCCGCTGACGCAACCCGCTACAGATCAGCCGACCGCGTCGCGTACCGAATCGCCTGCCTTGCTGCGTGCAACTCCGACTCCCCCATGCTGCCATAGTGCCACAACGTGACAACAGACACCCCCGAGTCCACCAGATCATGCAGCCGCTTTACCAGCACCGCACTGTCAGACGCCGTCGGATCCCACACGTCCACCATCGCCCCCAATCGCACCGCCGGCTGATCCGCGTGAATCCCATGCAATCGATCCATGTCCGCCCCGGATGAAACATCCACCTGCAGCGCTGCAAACCCTTCCGGCAACGTCGCCGCAACCACACGCCCGACATGCAACACCAGCGGGCAATCCACAACGTCGGTCAACGACGCCACCAACCCGCCAAACGCCGCCCGCCGACGCTCGACATACGCAGCCAACACCGCGTCGTCCGCCAGCAACGCACCCAACGAATCGACCGCCGCCATACGCCCCTCGATCAACCCCGACAACGTCACCTGCGCCGACCGCAACGCCGCCGACGTCGCATCCATCCCGCCAGCCGACTGCATGCACGACTCGCAGAAACAGACGCTGAGCAAATCCCGCACCACCGGCGGCAACCCGTCCGGCACGTGCGATCCCTCGAAAAGGTCCGTATCAAACGCCCGATCCAGCCCCACCAGCTCAATCGCGCTAACACCATAGTTCCGCGACAAATCCGCCATCACCGCCCGCAACCACTCAGCCGCGTCCGGATGCGACAAGCACAGGCAATCCGGCGACACATCCCCGAACGCCGACTTCACCGCCGCCTCCGGGTACCGCGTCGCCATCCGCCCGACGCGCCGCGTCTCAAGCCGTACCCGCAATTCAAGCCCACGTTCCTCGCACCCATCCGCCAACTTGGCCAGCGGATTCCGCGCCTTGAGATGCTCCTCGACGATGGGCTTGAGTCGCGTCCGCTGATACAGCCCGTCATCCGGTTGAAAGCAGATCCCCCCGCGCGTGCGGAACACCCGAGGCTCCAGCTCCGGCCGCCGCCGCAACTGACACACAGGCCCCACCCCCGCCACGACCGTCACCCCGCGCACCCCAAGCTGCCCCTGCAGCACATCCAGCGCAGCCTCAACCCCCGCCTGCTCCAGATCCCACAAATACCCTGCCACCCGTACCGCAAACATAACGCGATCGTACTGTCGACAGAGTGCAACACAAGTCAAAGCGAAAAGGGCTGCATGTCGGAGCATGCTCAGCCGCTACGGGAATTGGCCCCACGCGTTCGACACGCTATCCTCCCCGAACCGGGACGGCGTCAGGGAATCGAAATCCACCCGACGTCTTCATCAGCACAATATGCGGAGATCAACCATGCGGCGTCGTTTCGCTCATCTTGCCGTCATACTCACCACCCTCCTCGGCCTCACGCTCACCAGCTGCCAATCGCAGCGGCGGCTCGACCCTCATCGCCGCCCCAACACCTCGCGCGACGCACTCACCGTCTTCTCACCCATGGAGTTCCCACGGGCTGACCTTGTCCGCACGGCTGAAGGCCTGCCCGGTCCCGAATACTGGCAGCAGCGGGTCGACTTCGACATCGACGCCACCCTCGACGCCGACAACCGACGCATCACCGCGACAGCCAAAATCCACTACACCAACAACGCCCCCGTCGCCCTCAACGACATGTGGTTCCAACTCGAACAGAACCTCTTCAAGGAAAACAGCGTCGGACTCACCGCCAACCGAGCCTCAGCCCGACGATTCGGCGGCTCGTTCACCAACGGCTGCGAAGTGGAACACGTCAAAACCAATGGCCGCAAACTCGACCTGCACGTCTACGACAGCATCGGCCACGTCGAACTGACCGAACCCATCCCCGCCAATGGCGGCACGCGGACGTTCGAGATCATGTGGGCGTTCGACATCCCCGCACGCGGCGGCAGACTCAGCATCGACGACGTCGACGCAGGCCCCATCTTTCAACTCGCCCAATGGATCCCCCAGCCCTGCGTCTACGACGACGTTCGCGGCTGGAACACGCTCCCTTATCTCGGCATGGGCGAGTTCTACACCAACTTCGGCACGTTCGACGTGAAGCTCACTGTCCCGCGCGACCACATCGTCTCCGGCGGCGGCGTGCTGCAGAATCCGGAAGATGTCCTCACCGATACCCAGCGCGAACGATTGGCCGTGGCGAACAGGTCGGAGGAAACCGTCCTGATCGTGAAACCGGACGAAGTCGGCGACGCCTCATCGCGTCCCCAAGGTGACGATCCGCTGACGTGGCACTTCATCGCCCACGATGTCCGCACCTTCGCATGGGCAAGCTCGCCCGCCTTCATTTGGGACGCAGCCCACATCGCCGATCGCGGCACGGTCCCGTCCGAGGACGACGGCGACGTCCAACTTCCCTCCGGAACGCTCGTCCAATCCTTCTACCCCGCCGAAGCACGCGAACTGTGGCAGGACGCCACCGACATGATGAAATTCGCTATCGAAGGCTACAACGACCGATGGGCCAAGTACCCCTACCCCGTCGCCAGCAACATCAATGGCCGAACCGGCGGCATGGAATACCCGATGATCGTATTCTGCCGGCAGCGATACAAAGAAAAAGACCTCTACTTCGTCACCACGCACGAGATCGGTCACAACTGGTTCCCAATGATGGTGAACACCGACGAACGTCGCTACCCGTGGATGGACGAAGGTTTCAACATGTTCATCAACGTCTATTCCTTCCGCGAGCGCTATCCAGAGTCGGATTGGATCGACAATCGCATGCGGCGCACGGTCGCGGGCCTGAAATCGCGAGGTCATCAGCCCTTGATGACCTACGCCGACCAGACCGCGCCCTATCTGCTCGGTGTCCTCCATTACAACAAATCAGGCATGGGGCTGTACGCGCTGCGCGAGACGATTCTTGGTCATGAGCGCTTCGACCGCGCTTTTCGCGAATACATCGACGCGTGGTCGTTCAAATCACCGCAGCCGGTCGACTTCTTCCGCTGCATGGAGAACGCCGCGGGCGCCGACCTTGCATGGTTGTGGCGAGGCTGGTGGTACGAGACGGGTCTGCTCGATCAGGCAGTGGTACGCGTCAAGCAGGGGTGGGGGCGCGAGTCGCTGGAAGTCACGTTCGAACATCGCGATGAAGTGGTCATGCCGATTGTGTACAACGTTGTCTATGACGACGGCAGCGAGGAACGCCGACGTGTACCGGTCGAAGCATGGTACCGCAGCTACCGTCACACCGATCAATGGGAGGCAGAGGGTCGGCGCATCAAGAGCATTGAGATTGATCCCGACAACGCCCTGCTCGACGTCGACCGCCGCAACAACCGTTGGCCACGACTCTGGTAGTTATTCGCAGTGGCCGTTGGGAAGCTGGTCAGGCCCGGCAAAGCAGAGCTGTAACCGACCGAAGTCTTTCAGATCAACATCAAAGTCGTTGTCATAGTCAGCCCGCGCGCAAAACACGTTCGGATCCACACCGGCACCACCGACACATTCGCGCCACAACGCGTAATCATCGAGATCGACGTCGCAGTCATAGTCCAAATCAGCCGGGGCGATCTCCCCGCACGGCGGCGACGCCTGATACGTCACGGACAAGCCGCCAATCTCATCATCCAGTTCAAAGGCGCCCGGACCACGAATCGTCTCGAACATGCCATTCATCTCGGTGGCAGTCATCAACAGATACGACTGGCCTGGCTGTGGGATGAATCCGTCAGTTGGAATGACGATCAGTTCGCCCCCGACTGTGGCTGCCCCGTCGATGGCGAGCACATCGTGCAGGTTCGGCGTGGTACCGCCAATCTCGAAAATCAGCAAGCCGTCTGCATCCTGCTGATAGTCCCCGGTGATGGTCATGATTCCGGTCGTGTCGTCGTTCTCCCCGACGATCGGCGAGTTCGCCGGATTGCCTGGCGTCACAATGCCCCGCGCGTTGTGCACCAATGGTGTGTCGACGATGCCACCGCCGCCACGCAACACACCATCCGTCAGCACGACCGAATCGTTGGCTTGCAGAATGCCATTGTCAAACACGGTCGCATAGGCGTTGACGTCGAGGCGGTTGCAGATGAATCGCGACGGCGGTCCGCCATTGAAAAGAATGGCTTCCCCGTCGCCGAGTTCCACAGGATCATTCCCTTCGAACGGGGTCAACTCCGACGGATCGGCTTCAATGGCAACGTTGCCACCGTTGTCGTTGTTTGTCGCATCGATGGTGGCCCCTCCGGTCACGCCGAACACACCCTTGACCTCTTCGATCATACTGAGCCCTCGGATCATGGCGTTCTCGCCTTCAACGAACACCCTGGCGCCTTCGGTCGACTTGATGCCAATGGTGCCGGCATTGCCGATGGAAATAATGCCAAAGTCAAACGCCGACCATGAGCCACGAAACAGCCTTCGCTCTGCGGGATCGAAAACGAGATCGGCCCCCAGAATCCGAATCTCCCCGTCATCGGCGGCAACTTTACCCTGTCTCAGTCCGAGGATGGCCGACGTGGTTTGCGACGAAGGTGTGGTGGGCTTGTACGTCAGGTCCACAACGGAGAGTCCGCCGCCGGTCTTTGTGAGCGTGCCCTCGTTTTCGAAGATGGCGGTCGTGATATCCCCGATGAGGTTGCAACTACCGCTCATGATCCAATCCCCTTCGTCGCCGTTGAAGATGAAGGGTTTTCCACCAAAGACCACACTTCCGACGCGGATTGTGTGAAACTGCCTGAAAACAGCACCGGTGTTGATGCAAAAGCGAGTCAGTATGCGACTGCCGAATCCCGGCACTGTTCGTGTGTCGGCGCCACGATTTTGGAACATGCGCAACGCACCGCTCTTCCAGTGAAACGTATCGAAATTGGCACTGTCGCGAATCATACCAGTGCCGTCGTACACGAGCGGTGAACTCTGCGTTCCAAACATTCGGAGACGGTCGATCTGCGAATTCCCCGAGATGCTCACATCGCCCTGCCCTTCGCTCTTCAGCTCGAAGATCGCGCCGGGCTGTGTGACGGCGTCGACGAACTCAACGGACGTATCCTCCGCAGCGGTGGCCGTGATGACAGGCTCACCACCCGCGCGCGGTCGAAGCCCGCAACTGAATTGGACGCTTCCCGTTCCCGATGTCATCACGGATGTCTGCGCGTCGAGTTCCAACTCCTCACCGGTCGTGCCGATGACGTCGGCAAACAAGAGGACACCTGCCTGCGACGAAAGTGTGGTCGAACCCATGAATTCCACGTTGGCGCGAACGATCGACTGGCTCGTTGGCGTCGCAGCCGCAACCTTGGTGATCGTGCCGCCGGTCGGGAACTTGACCTTTGGTACAAAACCGTTTGCGCTGGTGAGCTGGCCGTCTCCGAGGAATTGCAGCGTTGAGAAGATGTTGAGTTCGGCGCTGCCGCGAAGTTGAACGAGTGGATTGGCAGCAGCGCCCCCGCCGATGTTCAGCACGTCCGTCTCGACCGTCCAATCCTCGATGATCAAACCAGACGTGACCTGAATTGGACTGAATGCCTTGAGAACCCCACCACCGCCGATGAAGGCCGACGTCGGCACCGGGCAACTGACGACGCCAAGCACGCGAAGTTCCGCCCCACCGGAAACGGCACCCCCCGTCGCGAACGTCAGATCGTCAATCTCAATGTCCTCACTGAGAATGACAATCTGAGGGACAGTGACATTGAACGTCATGCCCTCCAAGTTGTTGGGCACCGCGTCCAAGCCCGGCTGATCATGCTCCCAGTTGCCGGCGTTGGACCAATTCTGGTCACCGCCGTTGCCTGTGAACATGCTATTGACGACCTGCGCGTGCAGCGCAGGACTTGCCAAGGCGATCACGACGATCACACGAAAGAACGAATTGAAATGCTCCACACCAATCCCTACCCCACTAGTCAAGCCCGCCTCAAACCGTTTCCCAGTATAGCGACTTAAGGTCAGGAATGGTGCCAGGTTTTGTCACAGCCGCCTGACGGCGCAAGTCCTCCGGGCCGGGCCGCCCCGGACAGGGTCCGCAAAAATGCGACGGCGTTGGTAAGAGCATGCCGCCCGTACCAACGCCGCCACGGTTCAGGAAAAACGGGTCCATCAGCCGATCGGGACCACACTTGCGATCGGCGGATGGTTACTCACCCTGGCCAAGTGAGTAGCCCGGTTCACCGTCAAAAGTGCACAGATTTTCGGTCTTGATGAAGTCGAGATCCGCTTCGGCCACGCGGTTGAGCAACGCAGCGATCTGACGGTGATCGACGGTGCCGCCTGTGGCTTTGAACCGACAACGCCAGTGATCCGTGCAGAACGTCTCCGGGAATCCGTCCGGCCAGACCTTCACACCGCGGTTGGTGATCATCTTGATGGCCAATCCATCACCACCGAGGCGATCGAGCATGGCTCCGAGGTCGCCGGCGTGGATGTTTGGCCTGTGGATGAAAACGTCGACGCCCACGACCTGCTTGGTCGCCGGCTTGGTCGGTTTGATCTCGATACGCTGCGGGGCTTCTCCATCCTTGCGATACTCGACGGCCTGGAGTTGCTTCGGGCGCCGGCCAATTCGTTCGATGACCGCGTCTGCGAATTCACGTGTGCCGACCTTCTGCTTGCTGTGGGTCTCGGTGTAGATATCGTAGGTGTGCACGCCATCCTCAATCGTCGACAACCAAGCGTTCTGCACCGACTCGGCGATCTCCGGCTGGCCGATGTGCACAAGCATCATCACCGCACCGTTGAGCAAGCCGGACGGGTTGGCCAGATTCTGACCAGCGCGACGCGGGGCCGATCCGTGAATGGCTTCGAACATCGCGATCTGATCGCCGATGTTGGCCGAGCCGGCCATGCCCACCGAGCCGGTCATCTGGGCGGTGACATCGGAGAGGATGTCGCCGTAGAGATTCGGCATGACGACCACGTCGAAGTTTTCCGGCGACGTCGCCAGCTTGGCCGCACCAATGTCGACGATCCAGTGTTCGTTTTCGAGCGACGGATACTCCTTGGCGACCTCGTCGAACACCTTGTGGAACATGCCGTCGGTGAGCTTCATGATGTTGTCTTTCGTGAAGCAGGTCACCTTCTTGCGGTTGTTTGCCAGGGCGTACTCGAAGGCGTAACGGCAGATGCGCTCGCAACCCGGACGCGAGATCAGCTTGAGACACTGTACGACTTCGTCAGTCTGCTGGTGCTCGATGCCGGCGTAGGTGTCTTCCTCGTTCTCGCGGATGATGACGAGGTTCATGTCCGGATGCTTCGTGTGCAGGAACGGGTGCAGCGAGACGCATGGCCGCACGTTGGCGAACATACCGAGTGACTTGCGGACCGTTACATTGAGGCTCTTGTACCCACCACCTTGCGGGGTCGTGATCGGTGCCTTCAGGAAGATGCGATTGCTGCGCAATGTATCCCATGCCTCAGGCGAAATACCGGAGGTGTGTCCCTGCTTGTAGACGTTTTCGCCGATTTCGATTTTCTCGATGTCGAGGCGAGCGCCGGCGGCTTCAAGAATCCGCAGGGTCGCCTGCATAATTTCCGGGCCGATGCCATCTCCTTCGGCGACGGTGATCTTTCGTGGTGTCATGTTTGCTGTTCTCCTTCATGCCCCTCTCGATGGGCGAATCGTCTGTCTTTGTTTCTTACCATCTTGGTTTGTTTGGATGGATGAGCCGATCAGTTCACGCCCACCCTATTCATCATTGTCATTGTTCAACTCGCCACTGTCGCAGTAATGGCGAATCCCAGCACAACCATGTCGCCACGCCCAACAGAAGCAGCGATGGTCGCATTCGTGATTACTTCAGGTTCTCCCTGGCGATCGTTTGTGGAATGAACCTCGCGAAGTCGCCCTGACCCGCCGCAGTCGACGGATCGGCGTAGCCAATCGCACTCTCGGGATCCTCCAGCGCCGTTCGCCAGCGCGCTCCCTGATTCAGAAGACGCCTGAGGTGCGAGTCGTCGACCCCATCAGCCAACAACAGCGTCAAGTGCTCAAAGCGATTGAGCAGTTGCATCGAGCCGACGATGGCATGACGGATGTCCGGTTCGATCATGACGGTGTCTCCGGACGCCGTCGCGGAAGAGCCGTGCCCATTGGTTCCGACAACGGGGATATCGCCCGCCGCGAATGTCACGATGATCCGTTTGGCATTGATGCCTTTACAGAGGTCGATCACCTCGGCGGTCTCGCTCGCGGCGGACAGAACGATGACAAGGGTCCGAAGATTGGCCGTGTTGTCGTTCAGTGCGCGGCAGTGCGATGACAGCTCGGATGCATCGGCAAAACGTGCCCATTGCACGTCGATCGGCTCATCGATCGACCAGGTGCGAAAAGTGCCATTTGTGCGTGGGGTGTTTCTGGTTTTTTGTAGTGTCAGCATTCGTGTTTCCTCCTTGAATTTGCTTCGTGCCGCGTCGGTCTCGATCGGCACTGCGTCACTCAGGCCAAATAGGTATCCCGCGGGTCGATGTGCGTTTCACGCGGATCGATCCTGCTACTCGTGGTTCCGGGTTGGTGATTTCGGGACTGCCCCGCAGATCGGCTACGCGTGTCCGTCAGTTGGCCTTGAGCGCTGCTTGCGTCGAGTACCGGCCTTGGTCGCAACCAGGCTGCGAATCGGGAAATGATGCTCTTCATCGTGCTACTCCAAACTCAATGTGGACACAAAAAAAGGCCGGCAGACCACGTTTCCGTGATCAACCGGCCTATCCGGGGACACTCACAAGAGCGCCCGCGGCATGAACTCGGGTTATGGGACGAGAGGACGGGCCACCCGGTCTGGGCCTCCACGTCTACCCGTATGTGTAGGGACCATAGAAGGCTGGTTGGCTGGCGTCAAGAATCTCGTCAGGAAAATTCCGGGGTGCGTTCCAGCGTGAAGACGATGATTCGCTCCCCGGTCTTCGTGCTGATATCGGTGTGCAGACTGATGCACGGCACGCCGAACACGTCCAGAATAATCGCATCCAGGAGCGGTCGACCTCGCTCAATCAACTCCTGACGGGTCTGTTTGACGAGATATCGGCCTCGCTGCGGATCCTTGGATTCGGCCAACTTCAATTCCGCTGGGGTCAGCACTTTTTTGAGGCGTACGAGGACCAGATCCCCCATCAGGAACGTACGGGTCTCGACGGGACCTCGGCCCATGAATTCCTTTTCAAAGCGAATGATGGCTTCACTGATGGCGGTTTCGAGTTCGGTCTTGGATTTCATTTGCATCTGTCCGGGCGAACCATGCCCAGCGTCGGTGCTCTTCGCCAGCCCTGAGCGTCGCATTGTGACGTTGCCGTCGCATGGCGGCAAGTACCACCGTTTTCGGACGCTGCCTCGCGACCGACCGCCGATTCACTTTGGCCTGTCGCCCGTTTGTATGCGACGTTGGTCCGTGGGGATTCTGGTTACCGTTCAAGACGGGGTGGAGCGTGGGCATGGGTTGCTCGAGCAAATGGCGTGGCCGATTCGTATTCGTGATCCTGATGGTGCTTTCATCGGGCGCGATGATGGTCGGGTGCGGCGGTCCGATAACCGCCGGGACGGACGTGGACGATCCGAACAGTATGGATGATTCGGGCAATCAGGCCCCGGTCGCCAAGGCTGGCCCAAACATGTCAGCCACGGGTGGACAACGGGTCACCGTCGATGGCGGAGAGAGCTTCGATCCGGATGGCGACGCGCTGACCTTTGCGTGGACAGCCAGCGGCTCGAGCCACAACACGCGCTTCAGTGATTCGACTGCCGCTTCGCCCACCGTGGAGCTGCCGAGCGTGGAAGCTGAAACGACCATTCGCCTGACCTTGACTGTTTCGGATGGCGCGCTGACGGCGGAGGACGATCTGGAGATCTTGGTTTCGCCCTTTGTGACACCAGCATCGCTGATCCTCGAACCGGTTCCCGGCCCCAACGTCACTGCCACGTCAGGCACGGTGGTGGTGCTGGATGGCAGTCGCTCTTCGATCGGTGACCCGGAGGGCACACGCATCGAGTGGCGGCAGATGACCGGAGCCCGGTTGACGGTGGACGATGCCAACGAGTTGATCGCGTCGTTTTTCGCGCCGAACGTGGCGGTCACAACGGAGTATCGGTTCCTGCTCGTTCTCACTCAGGATGGCCGAACAGCGTCGGCGCCGTTGACGGTGACCGTGCTGCCGCTCGATTTCGCACCGGCTGCCACACCACCTGGTCCGGCTGCGATCCCTGCTCCGCCCGCAGGCGGCGGTGGTGGTGGTTCGAGCGGTGGTGGAGGCGGTGGCGGCGCTCCTCCAGCGTCACCGCCACCGACGGACAACTGTCCCAACGATCCGAACAAGCTGGAACCGGGTATCTGCGGGTGTGGGGTTGTGGATGACCCGACGGACACTGATAGCGACGGGTCGGCGGACTGCGTGGATGGTTGCCCGGCAGACCCTGCCAAGATCGCACCGGGTGCGTGCGGATGCGGGGTCGCGGATACCGACAGCGATTCGGATGGAACAGCCGACTGCAACGATGCCTGCCCAGCCGACCCGACCAAGATCGCACCGTTGTTCTGTGGGTGTGGCCAACCGGAAACAGATACAGACGCGGATGGCTCGCCCGATTGCGTGGACGGGTGCCCGAACGATCCGAATCAAACGGACGTCGCGTTGTGCGGGCAGGCTCCGCTCGCATCAGAACACTCCGATTGGGATCTGTACATGCTTCGACTGGTGAATCGTGCGCGTGTCGATCCCACGGGCGAACCTGCACGCATCGGATCTTCTGTAACAGACAACCGTCCTACCGTGCAGCCACTTGCTTACGCCGTGCTGATCGGCGATGCCGCAACGAACCACAACGACTGGATGCACGAGAGCCTCGGATTGATCGCATCGCCTGACGCGCCCGACTCGTTCACCCACTACGAGACCGTCGACGGAACTTCGGGCGGGGCACCGGCTACGGGAACGCCGGGGTTTACCGGAGCCCGAATCTCGGATCGCTTCAACGCGGTCGGCTATTCGTGGAACGCTGCCGGCGAGAACATTTTCGCCCGTTGGGGTTCGTCGACCATCACCGTGAACCAGGGGTTGATCGACGCGAACCACCGCGGCTGGTGGGAAAGCGCAGGTCATCGCAACAACATGCTCAACGGCGGGTATTCCGCGTTTGGCCACCGCGCTGAGACGCGCGCGGTCAGCGGGCCGATCGGCAACCTGCCGGGATTCGTGAATTTCCTGCACTTTGCAACACAGAATTTCGCTCGCCCGTCCGGTGGACATCACCATGCGTTCGGTGTGCTGTTTGATGATCTCGATGCCAGTGGTGGCTGGAACCCGCGTGACGACACCGACCCGCTCCGCGAAGGCCTCCGCGACGTGCCGTTCACCGTTTTTGAAGCCGGCACCGCCACACAGGTCGCCACAGGCGAAACGCTGGACAATGGTGCGTTCACGGTGCTGGTCGCCGACGGCAGTTACGACATCGTGTTCATGGATGCGGCAATGCCGGGTGGAGTATTTACGATAGGCGGAGTCATCGTCGCTGGAAGCAACGTGAATACAGGTGACCACGATCCGATATAGCGATACGTGTCAAACAGTGACCGGTCGCGTCCCGGGGTCGAGTTGAATCGACGTGAAATTGGGCAACGGGTCTTCCAACTGCGAGAGTAATTCCGTCAGCGTGTAGACCTGGGCACCGCTGCCCAACAGCTCTCTCGCTTTGGCTGCGATTGCATCTTCGTAGTCGAAGCTGGTCGCCACGCAGACCTCGGGATGCAATTCCATTAGCGCGTCCGGTGTCGTGCATGTGACACCGTGGACGGACTGGCGTTGCGGCGCATCATCGCCGACCGCAATGATGTCGACCCCAAGTTCCGAGAACACACCGTGAAAATACCCGAATTCCTTTCCGGCTCCATAGCAGACAATCCGTCGCCCAGCCAACCGATCCACGACGCAGGCACGAGTGCGGTTGAGCAGGTCTTCGTAGTGGTCCATCAGCGCGTGGTGATAGTCGACGATTTCGGGGAATTGCAGCGATGTTCCGACCGGATCTGCCGGTGATGCCGACACCCACAGGTTACCAATGTCGGCGATGCGGGTTGTCTTCAATCCCGCAGCTGCGAGGTATCGCGCGAGGCTGGCGCCGGAGAAGTGATTGATGTGTTGGCCGTAGCAAAGAAAGAAGTTTCGATAGAAGAATACGAGTGGTGAGCAGCCATACACGCTGCGGTGGGCGGCATTGGCCTGATAGGTCGGTGTGTACCTTGAGAGATCGGGCACGACAAGGAATAGCTGGCCGTCGGGCTTTAGGTATGGCCGAACAGTGCGAAGTATGTCGAACGGTTCGGTCACATGCTCGAAGACCGACGTCATCATGATGACATCGAAGTATCCTTCCGGGTATTGACTGATCCAGTCCGCACCGAAGAACCCTTGCTCCAGCTTCCCGTTGGCGATCCTTTTCCGTGCAGCGCGCACATTCTCGGCACCAGGTTCGATGCCGTGACATTCGAATCCGATATCCGAGAAACGCCTCATGAGTGCGCCCCGGTTAAAGCCGATCTCAGCCAATCGGGGAGCACGATTCATTGCCTTGACACCCGCGAGGACAAATTCGACGTAGGCAGTGTACTGTTCAAGGTCGTCGTCGCAGGTAATGTACTCTTCTTCGACATACTGGACATTGCGATCGCGGTCCCAGATTCCTGAAACATGACCGCACTCCTCGCAAACCACGACGCGATAGGGAAACTGGCGATCGACAACCGGGTCCACACAATGCCAATGTCCATTGCCCTCGATGCGCGTTGATGTGTTGAGCGACTCACAGATTCGACATACGGCGTTCATCGCGGCGACTCCCTTGTTCGTGCCTCATACTGACTCGGCGTGATATCGGATTTCCTTCGATCCGGAGTACCCTTCGATCATTCCGAGAAGCGTCTCGCATCGCTTTCTGATCGAGTGGTCCTTGATCGTTCGTTGTTGCCCTGCGTGGGCGATGGATGATCTTTCGCTTTCGTTTGAAAGCAAGTGTCTGATGCGATCGAGGCACTCATCGTGCGATGCGAATGTCACCACTTCGTCACCGTCGACGAAGAAGTCATTCACGTTTGCCTTTCGATCGGTCAACAGCAGAGTACCGCACCCCGTCGCTTCAAACATTCTCATGTTGTTGGCGTATCGACAATCCCACGTGCCGTCGACGTCGATTCGACCGTGAACGTTGATCGTGATTCGCGATTGGCTGATCACACGATACATATCCATGCCCCAGGCTTGACCGCGATGGTGTGTGCGTGCGTCGTCGCTGAGTCGTTCGTCACCGTATCCGTAAATGGCGAGATCCAGATGGCGCGAGAGGAATTCAACAAGCTCCAGCCGATCACGGTGAACGTCTGACAATCCGCCAACAACGGTGACGTCGAGGACTGGTTCGCTGTTGTTCAGTGAGTCCATGAGTCCACTATCGAACCCGAGTGCCAGGTATTCAGCCCTTTTACCTTTGCGTTTGAAGTGGCTGACCAGTGGTGGCCAAGACGAGACGATGAAGTCGTGGTGGTCGAACGAACGTCGCGGCGGCACCTTGCAAGCGACCTGACCGACGATCATGCCGACATACTTGCTGACGCGACTGAGAAACTCGTCGCTCAAACATGAAATCTCCTGGACGAGGAGCAGATCGGGGCGGATCTCTTCAAGTTGTGCTTCGAATACTGCTTCGACAATGCTGGCATCGGCCGCGTCTACCGTAAGCCCTTGCTCGACGGCCCACTTTGATTGGAGCGATCGGGCGTTCAGGACGACCGTCTCTGCGTCGTGGCCCATATCGCGAAAAGCAGCGGCGTATGCATCGCCGGTTCCGAATCTGGTGGCCATGAGACGCGCGTGCTGCTGACGGTAACTGCTCATCGCGAGTGTCGGGTGCTTTCGCTCAAAATCGTGCAGGAACGCACTGTAATAGGTGTCGGCGATGACGATGCGCAGGGCGATTCTCCTCGCTCAGTGGGTCAATGAAGTCAGATTCCCCGTGCATATCGACGGAGTCAGCCCGTTTTCGTGATCGAAAGTCGTTGCGGGCGTCCATGCACCGGCAACATCCGTTTCAGAGTGGCCTCCCGTTCGGCCGATAGCCCACTTGAAGTTCCACAATCACCTTATAGCCAAGGCAAGAGCACATGAACGAAGTATCCGAAAGACGGAAAGCACTTTACCAACTCGCTGGTCGGAACCCTTCGCAGTACGACAATCATGTGATCATTGACATCTGTACCGCCTGCGGGGCGGACTGCGTCTACTGTCTTCACCAAGCGGCTGGGCTTGCGAAGTCAAAGCTGATGAAGCGCGAGGACTTCTTCACAATCGTCGACATCCTACAGGCTGAAGGATTCGAACTGGTCTACTTGTACCAGAGCGGCGAATCGTTCCATCATCCCAACTATTTCGAGTTCGTTGAAGCGGTCGCCAAGCGCGGCATGAACAGCAGCACAGCCACCAAGTTGTTCATGAAAATCGACTGGGAGGCATTCGACTGCACGATGGCAGCGTGTGAGGATACGGGCTGCTATGTGGAGTACCTTGTAACGGTCGACGCCCTGAGTCAGGATGTTCAGGACAAGATCGGCCCCGGCATTCGAAATGATGCCGTAATGGCGAATCTGGAAGAATTGGCCAAGCTGAACGAGAAGTACTCGTGCATGCGCTGCATCCTGGATACTGTCGTGCACGCGCACAACGAAGATCATATCGACGCATTTCCGAAGTACTTTTCCGAACTCGGATTCTCCAAGTGGTATCCGCGACGCATGGGCTACTTCATGCCGAGTTTTGCGCGCAAGGAGGACTTTCGCGCCATCGCCGAAGTCGTTCCACAAAGCAAGGAACACGCGGCACGATTCTCGATCGTCGACGACAAGCTTGTTCCGTATGAGGAACAGAAAAAGTGCGATCTCGGCGCGCCGTCCATCGGTCCGGACGGGTATCTCACCGTCTGCTGCCATGACATGTTGCACGTCAACAAGCTAGCCAATGTTCTCGAATATGGGAGCATGCGCAAGGCGCTGGCATCGCAGGCGTTTCAGGATGCGGCGGATAAGGGCCGGCAGATGAAGCTTCCAATCTGTCAGGGGTGCAACTAGATCCGATACGGGCTGAGAATTGTCACGACGTAGGCCGTCGTCACACTTGGGCGGGAACGAGCGACCTGCTCTCGGAGGATCCCTCACCACATCCTTCAAAACCATTTTGAACAAGCGAGATCATCTGTCGCATCCGCTGCTCGTAGGAATACAGATCCGTGATCATTTGCTTGGCGGATTCGACCTGTCCCCGACGGGTGTCCTCATCATCGACAAAGCGCTCGATCTTGGTACAGAAGTCCTCGTAACCGGTGAATGAGATGTCATCGAACGCCGGAATGATGTCTGCTGCGCGGTGCATCGTCAGGTCGCTTCGCCAGCCATCCAGGATTTCCGGGCAAATCGCGCGGCTGTCCGCTCCGAGAGGTTTGAGCAATCCGTCGATATCGTCGCGGTCTCGCTCGGATATCCGCGCAAAGTCAGATCGGTCTGAAACAGCCAGCTCGTCCAGCCTGTTCATCAAGCGCTCGATGACTGGACGACACGTGTCCGCCGGTGCCCGTCGTGACATGAAGAACCCGGAGGCCAAGTACCCATCAAGTGCCCGCTGATGGAGGAATCCGTAGCCCATGAGTTGCAAGTTAACGGTTGAAGCCCGGTAGACTTTGCGAAGCTCTTCGCCGTTGTCGGTGGGGCCACTGGCGAATCGGGCCAGTCTCAGATGGTCGGACCATCCGCGGCCCCACAATCGAAATGATCGGCCCGTCTGTTCTGCCCAATGCGCGACCCAGTTCAGGGCGAGGTGTCGGAATGCCCGGTCTCCGACGCGTCCGACCGCGATGACCACCTTGGACCATTTCGCGTATGGTAAATCGAGTGACAACTCCCGCATGCAATCATGCACGCATTTGATGGTGTCGCCGGGAAAGGCTCCGCCATCCATCCAGCTGGGCAGCATCTCTGCGACAGCCATTCGAAACACATCGCGCAATACCCCTTCCGGCAACCACTGCTCGGCGTGATTCGCTTCGACCTCCGGAGAGGCTGAGGCATGACTGACGTAAGAGACGTCACTGCGGTACGGGGCCAATTCCGACGCGGCGAAGTCCGATTTGGAGTAGGTCTTGACTGCACCGGCCATCGCGCACGGAAGCAATCTCTCCTTAGGCCAGCCGAATCGTTGATGCGCGGTCGCGGCTGAGAAACCCATGAGAAAATCGTTCCATGCGAGCGTCGGTTTCTTGGTTTCGTTGAACACCCATGGCAGTGCATCCTGGTCCCACGTGACGCTGGGAATGGCAGGATGCACCATCGAGGGCATCTCGTAGCGCATGCGACTGAGCAAGAGCACAACGTCGGGCTGAAAGTCCGCCTGCGCCTGCAAAGACGCGCACGGTTCCAGAAGCAAGTGGTCGTCCGGCTCCATGACAAGCTTCGTCGTATGCCCCAACGACTCGAGCGCCTGCAGACAATCACGCATGCTGTACTTCAGGAACGTGGTATGTCGAGACGTAAGCCCGAGAATGCGAAGCGGTGATCCGATCGCCTGACCGTTCTCGTCAACAGCAGATTGAAACCGATCCGCCCACCACGCCGCATCCCGACCGGCGTACATCGCGTCCAGTTGTTGGCGCAAATCCTCGGCATGTTGTTGGCGCGCACGGGCCACATTGTGCATGAGGCTGAGGACCTGGCCGACGGGCTGGCTGCCGACGTGTCGCAACGCATAGACCCGGTCCGTCGCCGGCGTATGCGGGTCGTTGTCCAGCAATTCGCGCAGCCGCTGCAATGCCTGCGAACCAACAAAGAAGTGCACGCGTGGGTCGGCCAGCACATTCCGAAAGTCGTGCAGGTGGAAGATCAAGGCCACGGCTTCCGGACTCGGTTCGACGATGTACATCGAAGCAGATGAGTCGAGGAAGATCCGGTCCGTCTCACGATGCACGTGGAGGATTTCCCAGCCAAGCCCGACACCGTCAAACGCCTGTCCCGGACACGAAATGCCGATCGGTTCGGTGTTCACGCGCTTGGATACATGCGATCTGTGATCATCCAGCCTGCCGACCCAACGTGGTGGCCAGCAATCGCCAACATGACGGACCTGTGCATTCCCGTCACGACACAGGTGCAATTCGTAGCGCGAATCAAGCGATGAGGCAGCGTCGCGCACACACTCAGCCGACGCTGGACAGCGTTGTGCAAGGGCTTTGACGTTGGCTTCAAAACGGCGTCGGCGGGAAGACCACTGTGCCATTCCGGTCGGCTGCCCTTCGATCGCCCGTCGCAGTTCCGCCACGACCGGGATCATGTCGGCCGACGGACGCATGCGCTCCAGCACCTGACGGGAGGCACCGCAAAGCCCCAACGCCGTCAACGATCGGACATACCCGAGCAACCAATCCGTCGCATCTTCCGGCGCGATGGCCAGCATCGGCAATGTTCGGAGATACAGATAGTGATCGCCCGCGTCGCGTGCGCAGCGGACGAGCCTCGCCATGGTGTGCATATCCAATTCGGACATACACCTACATCGGCAGCATGGCTGGCGAAAATCCCGCCCGATCCTACGCGGAATCGGCTATTTCGCGGCCAGATTCTGCATGAACTGGGCCGAGAAGCGGATGCCGCCCCAGAAATCGAACTTGTGGAAGAACTCGTTGGGACCGTGGGCGTTGCAGTTGGGCCAGCAGAGACCCACCATGATCGACTCAGCCCCGAGGATCTTCTTGAACATCGGCAGGATCGGCAGTGAGCCACCCTCACGGATCAGCACAGGCCGCTTCTCAAACGCCGTTTCGACCGCGTCGCCCGCAGCCTGCAACGCCGGCTGATCCAATGGACACATGTAGGCCGCACAATGGGCGTGGTTGTTGATCTGCAGCTCGATGCCCGGCGGGATGGCCACCTTTACAAAGTCATCGAATGCCTTGGAAATCTTGTCCGGGTCCTGATTGGGGACGAGTCGCATCGACACCTTGCAGCCCATCTTCGCCGGCACGATCGTCGACGATCCCGGCTTCATGAACCCGCCGAAGAGACCATTCACGTCGAGTGTCGGCCTGGCCCAGCGGCGTTCGAGCGTGGTGTATCCCGCTTCGCCATGCAAACCCGACACGCCGAGCATTTCGGCGTACTTGGCTTCGTCGAAGGAAAGCTCCTTCATCATCGCCCGTTCCTGGTCCGACACGTCAACGACTTCGTCGTAGAAGCCGGGAATGGTCACGCGATTGTCGGCGTCCTTCATCGACGCGATGATGTTGCACAACACGTTGCCGGGATTGGCCACCGTTCCGCCGAACGAGCCGCTGTGCAGATCGTTCACCGGTCCCTTGAGCAGAATCTCCTTGTAGAGCATGCCCTTGGTGCCGTACGTGATCGCCGGCGTCTCGCCGTCAAACTTGGCGGTGTCGGAAATTGTGACGTAGTCGCACGCCAGCCGCTCGCGATGCTCTTCGATGAACGGCGCCAGATTCGGCGATCCAACTTCCTCTTCGCCCTCGATGAGGAACTTGAACCGGATCGGCAATTTGCCCGCCACCTTCTTCCACGCTTCCGCCGCCAGCAAGTGCGTCAAGACCTGACCCTTATCGTCGGCTGATCCGCGCGCGATGATCTTCCCGTCGACCTCGGTCGGCTCGAACGGCTCGGCATCCCAGAGGTCACGTTCGCCAACAGGCTGCACGTCATAGTGGCCATACAGCAACACCGTCGGCCCGCCACACTCGACGGGGCCGGAATCTCCCACGACGACCGGATGGCCTGCCGTTTCAATCATCTCCGCTTCGATGCCGCATCCCTGCAGAAGGTCCAGAACCCAATGGCAGGCCTTGCGCACGTCCGCATCATGCTCCGACGCCGTCGAAATGCTTGGAATGCGCAAAAAGTCCTTCAGGCGTTCGATGTTCTGTCCTTCATGCTCCTTGATGTACGTCAATACCTGATCGATCACGGGATCCCTGTCCTCTCGAATTCGGGGTTGGTCATGATGCAGCCTTGGCGAAGCGGCATCATAGGGTCGCCAGCCGCGTTTTGTCCAACCGCGCAGGTTGGCATGGGCGCAACCCCATCTAGAATTGTCTGTATGGGCGATACGCGACCACCGAAACCGGTCATGCTGTTCTGCGGCCTGCTGTACGACGATGCCGACCTCGCCCAGCTTGCCAGGCGCCGACTCGTCCAAAAAATCGGGGACATTGTCACCGAAAGCGCGGTTCACCCATTCGATCATACGGACTACTACGAGGTCGAGATCGGCGAGAATATCCAGCGGCAATTTCTCTTTTTCAGCGAACCGGTCTCCGTCGAGCGACTGCCCGACATCAAACGCCTGACCAACGACATCGAGCATGGCATCTGCGACGACCTCGCCAGGCCGCGCGACCTGCGGCCCGTCAACATCGATCCCGGATACATCACCCTGTCCAAGCTCGTATTGGCGACCACGAAAGACGCCTCCCATCGGCTTTACCTGGAACGCGGCATCTATGGCGAGGTCACGCTGCGGTTCCATGGCGGAAAGTGGACGGCGCAACCATGGACCTATCCCGACTACGCCGCCGCAACGTTTCATCCGGACTTCACGCAGGCTCGCGAATCGCTAAAGGAGTGGCTCAGCCGCTTCTGACTGTTCCACGTTGCCACCGAAAACCGGTCCCGATATAGTCCGGGACGCGAAAAAACCTTCAGAAACTTCTATGACAACCGTATTGGATGATGAGTCATGATCATTGGTGTCCCGACCGAAATCAAAACCCACGAATACCGCGTCGCACTCGTTCCCGCCGGGGCGGAAGAGCTGAAACGGGCAGGACATGATGTGCTGGTGCAGCGAGATGCCGGCGTCGGTTCCGGGTTTGCCAATGAGGAGTACGAAAAGGTCGGTGCCCGCATCATGGACACGCGTGAGGAGATTTTCGGCACCGCAGACATGATCATCAAGGTGAAGGAACCGCAGCCGGATGAATGGCCGCTGATGCGTGACGGGCAGATCATGTTCACGTATTTCCATTTCGCCGCGTCGCGCGAATTGACCGAGGGCGTTCTCGCGACCAACAGCGTGGCCATTGCGTACGAAACGATCACCGATCGGCTCGGTCGTCTGCCGCTGCTAACACCGATGAGCGAGGTGGCCGGCAAGATGAGCATTCAGGAAGGGGCCAAGTTCCTCGAACGTCCAATGAAGGGCCGCGGCATTCTGCTTGGCGGTGTTCCCGGCGTGGAACCTGCCACGGTGCTCGTTTTGGGCGGTGGCGTGGTGGGAACCAACGCAGCGAAGGTTGCGGCTGGTCTCGGTGCCCGCGTGATCATCATGGACGTGAATGTCGAGCGTCTTCGCTACCTCGACGACGTGATGCCCGCCAACGTCGACACGATCTTCAGCGAGCGGCACGCGATCCGTCGCTATCTGGAATTGGCCGACCTCGTCGTGGGCGCCGTGCTGATTCCCGGTGCCCGCTGCCCGATGCTCGTGTCGCGTGAGGACCTCAAGCACATGAAACAACACGCCGTCATCGTTGATGTCGGTGTCGATCAGGGCGGCTGCTGCGAGACGATCCGCCCGACAACGCATGACGACCCGGTCTACCTCGTGGACGATGTCGTGCATTATGGCGTCGCGAACATGCCCGGCGCAGTGGGCAGGACGTCGACCTTTGCCCTGACCAACGCCACGCTCCCCTACGCCCTGCAGATCGCCAACAAAGGGTACGTACAAGCCGCCAAGGACAACCCCGGGTTGGCGATGGGCATCAACATGGATCGTGGCAAGGTGACGAATCAACCGGTGGCTGAGTGCTTTGGATTGACGTTTGAGCCGCACTTCGCGGCCTGATCGTCACGCAACAAGTTGTGTCCGATTCCTGTCAGACCCTGTAAGATCATGCAAAATCGGCTTGTAGTTCGCACGGACCGGGGCGAATGATGACGCGTATACCTGCGTGTGGCGCGTTGGCTCTGGGAGTTTGCACATGAAAAACTTCGTAATCACGATTCTGTTGGTGGGCGTTTCCGTGCTTGGGTATTATTTGCTCCGGGCGGAGGTGCGGCTCAACTTTTCCTCCATGCAGGGCAAGACGGTCAAGATCGGCAAAGGCGATCTGACCATCCCGATCAATGCCACTGGCGAGATCGGCGCACTCTCCCGGCACGAGATCAAGTCAGAAGCCAGCGGCGAGATCGTCGAGATCACCTCCTCCCCCGGCGAGATGGTCACGAAGGGTCAACTGCTCATCCGTCTGAAGAAGGACGAGGAACAGCGCTCGGTGGATCGCGCCAAGGCCGACCTGACCCGAGCAGAAGCGGGACTCGATCAGGCACGCGTGCGCCTCGAACGCCTCAAGACCGTCGGAATCGAGAAAGCCGGGCAACGCATCGCGCAGATCGAAGCCCAGATGTCCGTCGCTGCTTTCCAGAAGGAGAAGATTGAAGGTCTTCCCGAAGGTCAGGCCTCTGCCGAAGAATTGCTGCTCGTGCAGTCGCGCGTGGCAGAGTTGGCCGCCTCGCTGAAAACCGCCCAGGCTGATCTGGAAGATGCCCAAATTCAGATCAAACTCGCGGAGAAAGACGTTGAGCTTGCCCAAGCCAGTTACGACACGGCCAAGACCGTGCTCGGCGATGCCGAGGAGCGATTGGCCGAGACCGAGATTTTCTCACCGGTCGACGGCATGCTCGTGCAGCTCAACACGCAGCTCGGCGAGGTGATTCAGTCCGGCGTCACATCATTCACGGCGGGGACCGTCCTCGCGGTCATCGCGAACAATTCCAAGATGTACGTCCGCACCGACGTCGACGAAGCCGACATCGGATCGGTCCGCGATCTCGCTCCCGACTGGGCCAAACCCGGCACCGACCGACCTGAAATTGACGAGATCCCGATTGAATCCGGAACACCCGTTCGCGTCACCGTCGAATCGTTCCGTGATGAGGAATTCGCCGGCGTCATCGAGCGCATTCATCCCGAACCGAACAGCCGGGCCAGCAGCGTGGTCACCTATCAGGTCGACATCCTGCTCACGAGCGAGAATGCCGCCAAGCTGCTGATCGGCATGCAGGCTGACGTCGAATTCACAGCCGAGTCGGTCTACGACACGCTGCTCGTTCCGCACGACGCCATTCGGCGAAACGAATTCGGCGAGATGGGCGTCTATATTCCCCTCGCCGCCAAGACCGACGACGGCGAACCGGAACGCGAGTTCGTCAAGTGCCGCTTCGGGCTCGACAACGGAATCTACGCGCAAGTGATGGAGGGTGATCTCAAGGAAGGGCAGGAAGTGTACACCGTCCTGCCGGCGCGCTCAGACGACGATGAAGACGACAGTTGATCCGCCAGACACAACATCAACGCGACCGCAGCCTCAACCGTACGATTCGGATTCGCACGCAGAGAAGCGACACATGCTGATCAAAGTCCGCAAACTTGAACGTGTCTACCGCATGGGTGATCACGTGGTCCGCGCGTTGGCCGGTGTCGATCTCGACATCGAAGCCGGCGAGTTCATCAGCATCGTCGGCGCTTCCGGCAGCGGAAAAAGCACGTTCATGCACCTGCTCGGCTGCCTCGATCGCGCCACCGGCGGATCCTACGACCTCAATGGCCGCAACGTCCGTGCCATGACCGATCGCGAGTTGGCCCGCATCCGCAACAACGACATCGGCTTCGTTTTTCAGACGTTCAACCTGATCAACCGCACGCCCGCCATCGACAACGTCGCCGTGCCACTCTTCTACGGCCGGCAAGCGAACACAAACGCCAAAGCGATGAAAGCGCTCGAGCGCGTAGGATTGGCCAAGCGTTACAAGCACAAACCCAGCGAAATGTCCGGCGGTGAACGTCAGCGTGTTGCAATCGCCCGCGCGATCGTCAACAACCCGTCGGTGATTCTGGCCGACGAACCAACCGGAAATCTCGACACACGCACCGGCGAACAGATCCTCGACATTTTCCACAGTCTGCACCAATCGGGCGTCACGATCGTCATGGTGACGCACGAGATGTCCGTCGCCGCCCAGGCCCAACGACTCGTGCACATGACCGACGGATTGATCGACGTTGATCGCGAGGTCACACCCGAACTGCGTCGCGACCTTGTCCATTCCGGCGTCCTAGGTGCCAAACGCATCGAACGCGAGCAGGAAGAAATTGAAAGGACGAGTGCGTAGACATGTTCGCATTCCGCCTCATTCTCGCATCGCTTCGCGGGCTGCAGACCAACCTGATGCGGTCGCTGCTGGCCACACTCGGCGTGATTATCGGTGTGACGGCCGTCGTGTCGGCGATGTCGATCCTCGCCGGCGCGGAGCGCGAAATCGCCCAGCGCTTCGAGTCGATGGGGGCTGATCAGATCATGGTCGTGCCCGGATCGGGGGGTCGCGGGCACCGACAAGCCAGGCTTGACTCATTGACGGCCGACGACGCCATCGCCATCCGCGAAGAGTGCCCGCTGATCATCAATACCGCCGCCGAACGTTCTCAGCCCATGCAGGTCAAGTACCTGCAGAAGAACATGTTCGCGACCGTCATGGCCACGACCGAAGCGTATCAGGAAATCAACGATTACAAGGTCGAGTCGGGTCGCTTCATCAGCCGCGAAGACAACCGCGCTACCCGCAAGGTGTGCGTTCTGGGCCACAAGATTGCCCGAGAGCTCTTTGGTGAGGTTGCTCCGGTGGGCTTTCGCGTCAAGATCAAGGGCATCGGTTTTACGGTCATCGGCGTGATGGAGAAGAAGGGCTTCCTCGGCATGCGCGAGGTGGACTCGCAGGTGATCGTACCGCTCGATACAGGCCTCAAGCGACTCTTCGGTTTCCAGTTCGTCGGCATGATCACTGCCCAAGCTGGCGACCAGACCAAGCTCGACGCCGCCATCCAGCAGGTCAAGCGAACGCTCCGCGGTGAACACAAAATCCGCGCCGGCTCGGGCGACGATTTCTCCATCTTCACCCAGGAGCAGGCCAAGGAACGCGTCGCCGACGTGACGCAGATTTTCGAGATCGTCCTTTACAGCATCGCGGGCATTTCACTCGTCGTCGGCGGCATCGGCATCATGAACATCATGCTCGTTTCCGTCACCGAGCGGACCCGCGAAATCGGCGTCCGCATCGCCGTCGGTGCCCGACGCATGGACATCGCCGCACAGTTCCTCATCGAAGCCGCCGTCATCAGCATGCTCGGAGGTGCACTTGGCGTCGTCGTCGGAATGGCCTTCGCCGACCTGCTCGAAAAGGTCACGCGTGTGCTCAAGACCTTCACGCCGCCATCAGCCATCGTGTTCGCACTCATCATGGCTGGCTGCGTCGGGATCGTCAGTGGACTCTACCCCGCCGTTCGAGCCTCCCGCCTCGACCCCGTCGAAGCCCTGCGCTACGAATAGCACCGAAAGGACGACCCCATGTCGATGGAGTTGCACGCCTATATCGCGAAGTCATCGGTGCCTGATCGCGAGACGTGGCAGAATGCGATCAACCGGCTTGGTTTTTCGCTGGAACTTGATGAATCCCTCAAGGAGAATGAAGATTCCGGCTACCTTCCATGCAAGCTCAACGGAGAGGAGTCGGGCTTCGAAATCTACTACGAACCACCCGACGAGTACATCCATGAAGCACCCGAGCTTCGAGAACCGATCGGCACACGAGACTGGTGCATCTCGTTCCGCTGGGGCGGCGATATGGACGAACTCGCATGCGTGTTTATGGCGGCAGCCGCGCTCGTCACAGCTTGCGACGCCGTCGTCCACGACCCGAATGAGGATGAGGTTTTGACCGGAGATTTCCTCATCGCCGAAACACGGGATATTCTCAAGCAGCAGTAACCTGAACTGGGAAGAAAACGCGACCCCGGGCGATGCTCATGATCGCCGCGGGGTCGACATACGTCTTCTTTGCGTACTTCAAATCCTATGGTTTGCGAACCTCGACCTTTGTCTTGGTCGACGGAATCACCATCATCGGCTCGCCAACGCCGGGATTCTCATTCACCGCCAGCGTCGTACCAGACTGGCCCAACAGGTACAAACGCATCAGCAGCTTGGCCGTCTGAAGCTGGAAATCAACCTCGGGCAACTCGTTAGGGTCCTCGGCGAGAAACTCGAGCGTGTCGGGATCATCGTCATCCTCGTCGCCCTCTTCGTCGTCATCGCCGGCCTCCTCGTCGCCCTCATCCTCGTCGGACTCGCCGTCGTCGGTTGTTTCGCCCTTGCCGTCGGCGTCTTCTTCGGACTTGTCCGCGGGCGATTCAGCGTCGGCGTTCTCATCATCCGTCGGTTGGTCAGGATCCGCGTACTCAGCCGGTGCAGCCTCTTCCGATTCGTCACCTTCGTCGCCATCCGCCACCGTCTCCGAATCCGACGATCCCGGCGGATTCAAGACATCGCTCTTGCGACGCATGTCCATGACGCGGCTGATCTCCTTCGGAGCAACAGCGATTTCGACATCCGGCTTCACACCCCAGACCTTCGCCCCCTCCTCATGATGCAGCGACTGTCCGCTCGGCAGGTAGTACCGCGCCGTCGTCAGCTTCAGGTGCGACACGCTCCGGCCCAGCTGCATCAGCTTCTGAACACTGAACTTACCGAACGTGTTCTCGCCAATGATGATCGCACGGTCGTGGTCCTTCAGCGCCCCGGACACGATCTCCGACGCACTCGCACTGTACTCATTGACCAGCACGATCAACGGCAGGTCCATGAACGGGCCATCCTGATCCGCCGACGGATTTTGCCACTGCGGATCGCGCAGCCCCTTCGTGTACACGACCAGCGCATCACGCGACAGGAACAACTGGGCCATCTCCACCGCCGATTTCATCAATCCGCCCGGATTGAACCGCAGATCGAGAATCAGGCCGCGTGCCCCACGATCGAGCGAACGATGAATCGTCCTGCGCAAGTCTCGGACGGTGTTCTCCTGGAAGGAGTTGACGCGAACGTAGGCCACCCCCAACTCCTCATCGATGATGTGCTTCCACTCTTCCGGGTCTTCCGGATCACGCGATACACCCTTCACGGATGCGATCTTGACCAACGCACGCTCCAGCGTGACGTCGAATTCGCGATTCTCGGATTCCCGGAAAACGGTCAGTGTGACCTTGCTGCCCATCGGTCCGGTGATCAACTGCACGACCTTGTTGAGCGACCGGTCGCCGATTTCCTCACCGTTCACGTGCGTGATCACGTCGTCGGCTTTGATGCCGGCGCGAAAGGCGGGCGTGTCTTCCAATGGTGACACGACCGTCACCGGACGATTGCTGCCACCGGAAATGCTGATCCCCACGCCGACAAAATCGCCACGCGTCTGCTTGTCAAACTCGCGGAACTCGATTGGCCAGATCATCGACGTGAAATCGTCGAGCGATTCGAGCGCACCGGTCATGAACTCGTACACAATCAGTTCGTCCGGCAATTGCAACGTCTGATCGTTGATCTCGAGTGTACGCCGGAAGTAGCGCTTGGCGTCACGGTGTGAAAACGACTTCTTCTCTGCGACCTGCTTGCGACGCGCCTCCAGGCGACGCTTGAAGTCCTCACGAACAAAGTCGTCCTGGAGGCCTTCAAATGTCTCACGAATCTCGATCGACTCGCAAAGCAACAGGAGCTGATCAAGACCGGCTGAGGTAAACGCACGAAAATCGGGTCGCTCGACGTAGTAACGATCGATGCGCTCAATCGCATCCTGTCCGTTTCGCGGATCGATCCCCTCCAGGAACTCCTCCCAATTGCCGTCTTCGCTGTAAATGGCATCGAGTCGCGCAATGTTGAGGCATTCCTGACGACCTTCCTCGTAGGCTTTGTTGTCCTCGAACAGTTCACTCAGTTCGTAGTACACGGCGTGGGCTTTGTTCCACTTCGCCTTCGAGCGGTAGTACTCCGCCTTTTCCACCGAAGTCTTGGCGAATTCACTCAGCCACGGGGAGTTCATGAATGCGTCGGGATCCTCGGCATTCGCATGCGCCTTGATTGCCCAAGACAACGCCGCCCGGATCCGCCCCAACGCCATGTCTTCCTTCGCAAGCTCGACGTAGCGATCGAAATCCTTGGTCTTGGCCGTCCGAAGCGTGTCGGACAATTCCCGGTATTCGGTGATCCAGGCAGCCACGCGGGGATCCACCGACTCATCGACCCTCACACCGGACAGGGCACCGCTTCCCGAATCGCGAATTTCGTTCACGAACGCGATACTGCTGTCCCAAAGCTCCTTGCGCTCCGTGCGGCTTAGCTCGGGAATACGGTCTTTCGCCAAGGCGGCCAACGGAGCCACACACAGCAGGCCAATCGCCAGCGTAATGGCTCGCGGGGTTCTCGATGCAAGAATCATCCTGACTCCTCTTTCCCGGACTCCGGGTTTATTGGTACTTCAAAGATTCGTGCGGAAAGGCCCATTCGAGGCGGGAGCGAGAGTGCTCCATCCGCCGGATACGTCCAAAAATTATACGATCCGCCATCTGCGCGGTCCAACAGAAGACCGCCGGCGCACAATTCATGACAACACACCGTTGCCGAATTCTCAGACCGATTGCCAAGCCGGCCCACCACCCATTCTTTCGTCGGTTAACCCACGGGACCGACTGAGCGATGATTCGGTCCGCTTCGCGATCTTTCCCCCGATAACCCACGCCCATGCAGCCCCGATTTGCATATCCCAACCCCGGTCGCTACCCTGAACTCATTTAATGCGACCGCGACAAGACCATTTGCAGGTTGATCCCGTGGCCTCAAGCAGCTCCAATCCCGCTTCCCTCCGTGTGCTCGGCGCCCGCCAGCACAATCTCAAGAATGTCGATGTGACATTCCCGAGACACGCCCTGAGCGTCGTCACGGGCTTGAGCGGATCAGGAAAAAGCTCTCTCGCCTTCGACACGATCTACGCCGAGGGCGAACGCAAGTACGTCGAATCCCTCAGCACTTACGCCCGGCAATTCCTCGAACAGATGCCCAAGCCGGACGTCGATCGCATCGAGAACCTCAGCCCCACGATCGCCATCGAACAACATGGCAGCGTCGCCAGCCCGCGATCGACGGTGGCCACCACCACCGAGATCTACGATTTTCTTCGCATCCTCTTCTCGCAGGTCGGCACGCCGCATTGCCACATCTGTCGCCAGCCGATCCGCCGACACTCCGTTTCGCAGATGGTCGACGCCATTCTCGAACAACCGGAAGGGGCCAAACTGCTGATCGTCGCACCGACACCACCGGAAGACCCGGCCTCGCTTCTGGCCCGACTCGGCAAACAGGGATTCGTTCGCGTTCGACTCGACGGTGACGTGCGCCTGATCGAGGACGCCGAAGCGCTGCTCGATGAGTCGACCAACCCTTCCATTCAAGCCGTCATCGACCGCCTCATCATCAAGGAGCACATCGGGTCACGGTTGGCTGACAGTCTGGAGATTGCACTCAAGGTCGGGCGCGGACGCGTCATCGCGGCGATCTCTGATAACGGCGCTCCCTATGTCGACCACCCGTTCAGCCTGCACCATGCCTGCCCGGCCCATCCGGAAATCTCGCTGCCCGAACTGACGCCGCGCGTGTTCAGTTTCAACTCGCCCTACGGCGCCTGCCCGGACTGCAACGGACTGGGCACGGTGCTGGAATTCGATCCCGACCTGATCATTCCCGATCGCGACCTCTCCCTCGAAGCCGGCGCGATCGCACCGTGGCAGCAAAGCGGCAAACGCAGCGCCAATCAGTACACACGCTTCATCGATACGTTCTGCAAGAAGCACAAGATTTCCGCCAAAGCCCCGTTCCGCAACATTCCCGACGAGCAGGTCAACTTGCTCCTGCACGGTGACCGTGACAACGACGACAACAACAAGACGGACATCACAGCCGTCATTCCCGAGCTACACCGCCGCTGGAAGAACACCGAATCTGAAGCCGTCAAACAACGTCTCCACCAGTTTCAATCGGAAGCGCCGTGTCACAGTTGCCATGGCGCGCGACTTCGCAAGGACATCCTCGCGGTCACCATCGCCGATCGCAACGTGGCCGACATCTGCGACTTGTGCATCACCGACGCCCGCGTGTTTTTCGACGAACTCAGCTTCAGCGGCGAGCAGGCCATCATCGCCGAGCAACCACTGCGTGAGATTCGCGCCCGCCTCGCATTCCTCGACGACGTCGGCGTGGGTTATCTTTCGCTCAGCCGCAATTCGGCCACGTTGTCGGGGGGCGAAGCTCAGCGTATCCAGCTGGCCACTCAAATCGGCAGCGGACTTGTCGGGATGTGCTATGTGCTCGACGAACCAACGATTGGCCTGCATCAGCGCGACAGCCGCAAACTCGTGACCACACTCCGTCGATTGGCCGACAGCGAAAACACCGTCATCGTTGTCGAACACGATGAAGACGTGATCGTGGCTGCCGACCACGTCGTCGACATCGGACCCGGAGCAGGCGCTGCGGGCGGGGAAGTCATTTTTGAAGGTTCGCTCAAAGCGCTGATGGCGTGCGAGGAATCTTCCACCGGGCAATATCTGTCCGGCCACCTGAGCATTCCGGTTCCCACTGAGCGTCGTCCCGTTCGTGGCACCAACATGATCGAAATCCGCGACGCCACGGAGCACAACCTCAAGAGCATTACGGCAAGATTTCCGACCGGCTGCTTCGTGTGCGTCACGGGCGTATCCGGCAGCGGCAAGAGCACGCTCGTGATGGACGTGCTGCACCGCACGCTCCATCGCCGCATTTACGGCACCGGCCCCAAACCCGGTGCCCACCGCCAGATCGTAGGAGCCAATCGCGTGGACAAGATCATCCAGATCGACCAATCGCCGATCGGAAGGTCACCACGCAGCAATCCGTCCACCTACGTCGGCGTCTTCGATCTGATCCGCAAGCTCTACGCCGACACGCGCGAAGCCAAAATCCGCGGGTTCGGACCGGGGCGATTCAGCTTCAACGTCAAGGGCGGTCGCTGCGAGGAATGCCAAGGCCAAGGTACCAAGCGCATCGAGATGCACTTCCTTCCCGACGTCTTCGTGGAATGCACCACCTGCCATGGCTCACGCTACAACCGCGAAACGCTCGAGGTTCGCTATCGCGGCAAGAGCATTGCCGATGTGCTTGAAATGCGCGTCGACGAAGCCATTCAGTTCTTCAAGAACTTCCCCAAGGTGAAGCAGCAACTGCGTGCGCTCGTCGACGTCGGACTTGGCTACGTCAAGCTCGGCCAATCATCCACAACGTTGTCCGGCGGCGAAGCGCAACGCGTCAAACTCGCCGCCGAGCTGGGCAAGTCCGCCACCGGCGACACGCTGTACATTCTCGATGAACCCACCACCGGCCTGCACTTTGCCGACATCCACCGCCTGCTCAACGTGCTCAACACGCTGGTCGCACTCGGCAACACGATCGTCGTCATCGAACACAACCTCGACGTCATCAAGGTGGCGGACTGGGTGATCGACCTCGGTCCTGAAGGTGGCGAGGGTGGCGGCGAGATCATTGCCGAGGGTCGCCCGGAGGACATCATCAAGAACGAACGCAGCTATACCGGTCGCTATCTGAAGGACCGGCTTGAGGGCGTGCCACCGCTCGTGCTGGAAAAGTCCACCAAGAAGAGAAGGTCTAAGGCGAAGTCGAGCGAGCCAGCGAAGCGGAAGGCCAAACCTTCCCGCCGGCGTTCTTCAAAAACGTCGTGAACGCCGCGACGTCGTGATAGCCCGAGGCGCCGCTCACACCCTCATCCGAACCCGACAGAACGACGAATGCGGGAATGGCCTCGACGTTGAATCGCTCCGCGAGCGGGTGATCGCGCGAGACGTCGATCTTCAAGGGTACAAATCGTTCGATCAGGGCCGCCACGTCCGAATCCGGGAAGACACGCTCGTCCATCTGTCGGCAATACAGGCAGCCATCGGTTGTGAACCACACCAACACACCGGTTCGTCGTTCACCCGCCTCCGCCAAAGCAGCCTGCACATCGCTTCGCCATTCAACCGTCGAGGCAGCCGGCTGACGAATCGCCATCGCGGCCAGGAACGCCACCATCCCGATCGCCAACACCCAGAAACGTGCCATGACTCTTCCTCGCGAAACGGACTTCGGAACAAACCCACGGTATCAAACCGACATCGACGGGATTTCATTCCCCTGGAATGTACGATTCGTCCGGCGTTCCACCGAAGACGGCTTGAAACCGACCAAAGTCGACAAGGTCCGCATCGCCGTCGCGATCGAAGTCGAACGCGTCCACGCACAACGATGGACATGTCTGACCCAATGTCCCCGTCTGACATTCCACCAGCGTCGCAAAATCTGAAAGACCCACCGATGCGTCGCCGTTGCTGTCACCGGTTGACACGCAGGCGTCACCGACGCCGTTTCCATCGCAGTCGGCCTGATCGGTGTTGGCCATGGCAGCGCAGTTATCGCACCCATCCTGCACGCCGTCGATGTCCCCATCGTCGCCGACGGTTGTGTAGAAGAACGCTGCCCCAGCCTCGGCTCCAGCCAGCTCGTTGAAGCGCGAGCCGACCAGCACCCAGTCGCCGTCGACTGCCACGGCACGACCGAACTGTTCATCTTCGACGATGTCGGCGTGAACAAGAGCGGTCCGCTCGTTCCAGTTCTTGCCATCAAATGCATACATGTAGGCCGCCCCGCCATCGTCGGCGCCGAAGTTTGACAGCTGCGAGCCCACAACAATGTTCGTTCCGTGCACGGCGACGTCCGTCCCGAATCGGTAGAAATTGCCGATGTCGGACGGCTCGAGACGTTGCGTTTCAGTCCACAGACCGGATGCGGGATCGTAGGCGAACACATGCGCCGCCCCCGCGTCACTGATGGTGATACTTGTCTGATGGGCGCCGATGACAGCAACATTCCCATTGACTCCGACGGCAATGCCAAACTGCTGAAACGGCGCTGCGTCCACCGTTGTCAGTTTCTGCTGCTCAACCCATGCGCCGGCGATGTATCGGAACACGTAGGCTGACCCCGAGCTTGTCCCGCCGTCGTCATCACGCCAAGCGCCGATCAGCAGCACATCACGGTCTGCGGAAACCGACTGCCCGAATTCATCCCGTGCTACCGTGTCACCACCAACAAACTTATCCTCCTCGATCCACTGGCCTGTCGTCGCGTCGAAGCGATACACGTAGACCGCTCCGGACCGGTCCCCGACTGCATCATGCGTCGGTGCGGTCACGGCGATCATGTCACCATGTGTGGCCACGTCGTACCCAAACGCATCAAACGTTCCGCCGTCCGACGCAACCAACTTCTGTTCAAACTGCCATTGTTCATCGCCTTCGTCATAACGGTACACGTACGCAGCACCGCCATCGGGTGCGACGCTGTCTTCCGTGGGTGCACCGACGACGATCACGTCGTCGATGGCCACGGAAAATCCGAAGTCATCAAACACCGCGCCGTCGGCGGCTTCGATTAACTGCCGTTCCATCCACACCCCGTCCGCGTTTTCCAGCACATAAGCAACACCCGACGCAGCCGATCCGCCATTGCCGAAGCGGGCCCCGACGACGGCAGTTCGGCCTCTCAGATCCACCGAATGCCCATACCGACTCAATGGTGTCGCAATTGACGCTCCGACCCGCTGGCGCTCGCATGCCAGTATCTCGACGACGCACGCATCGCCCACGCTGTCGTCGTTCGCATCCATCTGATCGACGTTGAACACCAACGGGCAATTGTCGCAGAGATCGAACACACCATCGCGGTCCACATCGTTGGCCACGACGAACACACTCGCCATTCCCGATGCCGTGCCCACGCCATTTGTCACGGGTGCCCCCGCAGCCGCCACCACACCATCCAACGCAACGGATCGCCCCAAACGCGAACCAGCCGCTCCTTCCCGGCGATCGACACTCACCCACCGGTCCAGCCCCGCGTCGAATTCAAAGACATGCACGACACCCGCATCGCCCGGACCAGCCAACTCCGCACCAACCAACGCCCGATTCCCCGACAGCGCGACACCGCCTCCAAAAAAGCCGAAGGCTGCGGGATCGTCCGCACTTAGGGTTTGCTCCGACTGCCACGTCTCACCATCCCACTGGAAGACGTAGGCTGTACCACTTGGAACACCAGCCTGGTCATCAAACGGTGCACCGACGATGACGCGGTCATCCGACTTCGCAACCGCCGATCCAAATCGTGCAAAGGGCGCAACGCCGTCACCGGTCAACGTCTGCTCGAACTGCCACAGGTTGGATGATTCATCAAATCGGTAGATGGTCGCCGCACCCGACTCAGACCCGTCCGAGTCATTACCGGGTCGTCCGACAACAAGCACGCCCCCACGAAGCGCCACAGCCGCCCCGAAATCCAACTCGGATTCGTCGGCCAAGAAACGTTGATGGAATGTCCACCCAACGCCGTCTTCGAATCGAAAGATCTCAACGGCGCCATCGCCGATCGCGTCCCCTGGCGCACCAACCGCAAGCCACATACCCTCGACGGCGACCGCTTGGCCAAACCGTGTCAGGTCGCCCGATATCGCCGACGGCTGCAGTGTCGTCTCAAATGCAACAAGCCCCGTGTCGTCATCCCAGCGAAAGACCCCGACCCGCCCATCGAGCGCGCCATCGGGCGCTCCGCCAACAATCCACAAACCATCGGTCGCCACCGACGCGCCGAAAAACGACTCCGCGTCACCATCAGCCAGCCCGATCGAATCAACCCATACCAGCCCACCCTGCTGCGCCGTGTACACGTGCACCGCACCGGCATCGTCGACGGTTGCGTCCCCAAGGAGCGCCCCGACCACGACCAACTCGTCACGCACTGCGACGCTCGTGCCGAACTGATTACCCCCACCCGGAATCGGCTCCTTCAGCGACGCCAGTTCGCAGGCGGACGCCCCGGCGACCACGCTCAAACCCAACGCAACGACAGTGTGTCGCCAGCATATTCCGGACGTTCCGATCATCGTTACATCGTAGCGTCCGCGAACCCCCCAATCGCCGCATAAATCACGATTTAATTCAAGCTGACAAAATTCCGGCGAGAGCGTTAGCAGACCCTTCGCCTGCCTTGATTCAGCGTGATTATGGGACTCGTTGCAACATTAACCAACACAGACTAACGGGCGTTGCAACGCGCGACGATGTGTGGGTACCAGCCGCAAGCTGCAAGTCGGGTCTCCCGCTGGCGTGGCGGCGAGAATCGATCAGTCTGGTCACACTGGGGGGCATCTTCAGCACAATGACGCCATTCGATGGACAAGCTGTCGGCACCAGCGCCATCAACGCTGTATCTGGTGCACCTGCACCAAACACGACGATTGTTGATCTCAATCTTGCGGATCGTATTCGGGGCGTGACGTACCTGCCGATTCCCAAGCGCGTGGCCCATCACGTGCTTCACCTTGGCAGCAACCATGACAGCACCCTCAGCAGCGTGACGAACGCCCTTACGTCGGACGCCTCCATGTCCGCACTGTTGCTGTCCCTGGCCAATCAGCCGCCCTTCAGCATGGACCGCTCCGCCACCAAGCTCTCAGCCATCACCGACCAGTTCGGTTTTGAAATCATCAATTCACTGAGCATAACCTACGCGCTGGTCGGACGATTTAACCAGACCGCCGTGCCTGCTGAACTCCACACCGCCGCGTGGACCGCATCATTGTTCAAGGCCGTGATGGCCGAGCAGTTCATCATGCTGACCAACCCGATTTTGCGTGAAGAGGCCTACCTCTGCGGTTTGCTTCAGAACATCATGGTTCCGTGGATGATCGCCCAATTACCGGATGGTGCATCCGATGTCGCAGCCGTGGCATTGGCATTCCGCGACTCGGCATCGCAACGGTGTGTTTTCGGAAGCGATCATGCCCAGCTTGGCGGCCGGTATACCCAACGCCTCGGACTACCTGACGTCTATCGGGACGTCATCACCCATCAGAATGACCGTGACATACTGGCCGATCGCGTGGGAGACAGAATGTTGATCGAGGCGGTTCTGCTCGCGACGGAGGTTCCGGTGTTGTTGGACCACCACCGCCAGGACCAGCTCACGGAACTTCGAATGCGGGTGGAGGGCACGCTGACGGCGTGCGGCATCGACCCGGACGAATACTGGAACCATGTCCGCATGCAGTTCGACTCCATTCAAGAGCCGATGCAGCGGGACGCACAAGACGGAAACACCGAAGACCTCCTGGACACCGCCGCCGTCACGCTCGCGTCGGGCGTGGGCATTCTCGTGCGCAACATGTCATCCGTGCTCACGCAGTCCAAGGACATCGCCGCAAAGGTCACCGGCCTGCGTTCGCAATGCGACCAGCTCGAAACAAAGGCGACCCGCGATCAGTTGACGACCATCCTGAACCGAGCCGGCTTCACGGAGTTGGCCGAAAAACGCATCAAGGATGCCGGCTTTCTCAATGTCCCAATCGCACTGGCGTACTACGATTGCAACAAGTTCAAGCAGATCAACGACAACTACGGGCATGACTACGGCGATCAGGCACTCATGATCGCAGCCAACGCCATGTCCAAGGCGGCCCGAAAATTCGACGTCGTCGGACGGCTGGGTGGCGATGAATTCGTCATGCTTCTGTTCGATCGCGCGCGCGACGAAACGATGGCTGTGGTTCGCGACGTTCTCGCAGATGTCGCGTCGCAAACGATCTCCGCCAGCAATGCGACCATCAGCTTCTCACTGAGCGCCGGGGTCACGTACGTCCCACCCCCAACCGGGTCATGCACACTGGACGAGCTTTTGAAACAGTCGGACGCGCTGATGTACAACGCCAAACGCAGCGACGGCGAGAAAATCCGCATCGAGGATGTCGTCGCAGCGGACGACAGTGAGGCGGAGTCTGTGGCTTCGACATGTTAGAAGACCTACGCATCGAACGAATTTCCACCCGAAATCACCTTAGTGCACTTGCACTAATTCCGATGAGATGGCATACTGGTGCGTGGAAATCCATGACAATCAGGCCGGGATGCAGAACGGAGGTTCCGTCGATATGACACCCACGACACCTGCTGTTGATCAGCGTCGCGTCCGCATACTGGCCGACCTTCCCGGTCCACAATCCGAAGTCCTCACGCCCGACGCGGTGGCGTTCCTCGCCGACCTGCATCGGCAGTTCAACGCGCGTCGCCTCGAACTGCTCGAGCAGCGACGCGTGCGTCAGGCGAAACTCGACGCCGGCCAATTGCCAACTTTTCTCGCAGAAACACGAAGTGTTCGCGATGGCGACTGGAAGGTCGCGCCAATCCCGTCTGACCTGCAGGACCGACGCGTTGAAATTACCGGCCCCACAGAACGCAAAATGGTCATCAACGCCCTCAACAGCGGCGCCAAGTGTTTCATGGCCGACTTCGAGGACTCCAACTCCCCGACGTGGGCCAACATGATCGAAGGACAGATCAATCTTCGCGACGCCGTACGCCGCACGATCACGTTCACGAGTCCCGAAGGCAAGCACTACGAGTTGAATAGTGCGATCGCAACATTGCTCGTCCGTCCACGCGGTTGGCATCTGCCCGAACGCAACGTGCTGATCGACGATGAACCGATGAGCGGCAGCCTCGTCGACTTCGGACTCTTCTTCTTCCACAACGCCCAATACCTTCTCGACCATGGATCAGGACCGTACTTCTACCTGCCGAAACTCGAGAACCATCTCGAAGCACGCCTGTGGAACGACGTCTTCAACTTCGCGCAGGACGCATTGAACATTCCGCGCGGGTCGATTCGCGCGACCGTCCTCATCGAGACGATCCTCGCCACGTTTGAAACCGACGAGATCCTTTACGAACTGCGCGATCACTCCGCCGGCCTGAACTGCGGACGATGGGACTACATCTTCAGTTTCATCAAGCGCTTCAGAAACAGCCCCGACCGCGTGCTGCCGGACCGCGCACAGGTGACGATGACGTCGCCGTTCATGCGGGCGTATGCGTTGAACGTGATCAAGACCTGTCACCGCCGAGGCATCCACGCGATGGGCGGGATGGCGGCCCAGATTCCAATCAAGACCGATCCGGACGCCAACGACGCTGCCATCGCCAAGGTCCGTGCCGACAAGGAGCGCGAAGCAGCGGATGGCCACGACGGCACGTGGGTCGCTCATCCGGGATTGGTGCCGCTCGCCATGGATATCTTCAACGAGAAGATGCCGACGCCGAATCAGATCGATCGTCAGCGCGACGATGTGGACGTCACGCCTGATGAACTGTTGTCCGTCCCCGAGGGCACGATCACCGAAGACGGTCTGCGTACCAACATCAGCGTCGGGGTGCAGTACATGGAAGCATGGCTTCGCGGTAATGGCTGCGTCCCGCTGTACAACCTGATGGAGGACGCCGCGACGGCGGAAATTTCCCGCACGCAGGTGTGGCAGTGGATCAAATATGACCAGGGCGTGCTCGATGATGGTCGGAAGATCACGGTCGATCTGTTCCGCACGCTGCTCAAAGACGAAATGGAAAAACTGAAATTCGAGCTTGGCGGGGATTTCTTCGCCAACGGCAAGTACCAGCAGGCGGCGGACTTGTTCGATCGCATCAGCACCGCCGAAACGTTGGAAGAGTTTCTCACACTTCCCGCATACGAGAGCCTCGAGGGGTAGAACGGAAGGAGTCACGACCATGTACGACCAGGAAAAACAGAAGATTCAGGACAGTTGGTACAGCGATACGCGTTGGAACGGTGTCCAACGCCCGTACACCGTTGATCACGTGCTCAAACTCCGTGGCAGCGTCAAGATCGACTACACCCTTGCGACCCTTGGCGCTCAACGGCTGTGGGATCTGCTCACGAACGAGGACTACATCCACGCCCTCGGCGCCATGTCGGGCAACCAAGCCGTGCAAATGGTCAAAGCGGGTCTCAAGGCGATTTACATCAGTGGCTGGCAGGTGGCCGCCGATGCCAACCTCGCCGGTGAGATGTACCCGGACATGAGCCTCTATCCCTGCGACAGTGTGCCCGCCTTGGTCAAGCGCATCAACAACGCGCTGCGCCGCGCCGATCAGATCGATCACTGCGACGGCGTCAATGGCACCCACTGGTACGCACCGATGATCGCCGACGCAGAGGCGGGATTCGGCGGCAACCTCAACGCATTCGAGTTGATGTACCACATGATCGAAGCGGGTGCTGCGGGCGTGCACTTTGAAGATCAACTCTCGTCGGCCAAGAAGTGTGGGCATATGGGCGGCAAGGTGGCGGTGCCAACCGGTGAGTTCATCGAAAAGCTTGTGTCCGCGCGATTGGCCGCAGACGTCTGCGGCGTGCCGACCGTGCTCATCGCCCGCACCGATTGCAACGCAGCCAAGCTCTTGACCAACAACTCCGACGAGCGCGACGCCCCGTTCATCGATGGTGAACGCACATCGGAAGGCTTCTTCCGATTCAACGGCGGACTCGACGCCGCCATCGCCCGCGGACTCGCCTATGCTCCGTTCTGCGATCTGATCTGGTGTGAGACAGCCCACCCCGATCTTCCCGAAGCCAAGCGCTTCGCCGAGGCGATTCACGCGCAGTATCCCGGCAAGATGCTGGCCTACAACTGCTCGCCGTCGTTCAACTGGAAAGCGCAACTCGACGACGCCACGATCGCCAAATTCCAGCGCGAACTTGGCGCGATGGGTTACAAGTTCCAGTTCATCACGCTGGCCGGCTTCCATGCCCTCAACCACGGCATGTTCGAGCTTGCCCGGCAGTATCGCGACGAAGGCATGGCCGCCTACGCCCGCCTGCAGGCCAGCGAATTCCAAAGCTGCGACGACTTCGGTTACCAGGCCACGACGCATCAGAAGTTCGTCGGCACCGGCTACTTCGACACGATCACGAACCTCGTCACAGGCGGTACGAGCGAAACAGCCGCCCTGCACGGTTCAACCGAAGAGGAGCAGTTCGCCTCGCACAACTAAGCGCGCAGCTCAACGCAACCATCAACCGACGGGCATCGACGCAATCCAACCGCGTCGATGCCTGTTTTCATTTGGTGAACACTCGCGCTTTTCATGCGTGGTGCCTTCGACTATCAATCGGGCATCATGCTCGCCATTCGTGATCTGACCAAGGCCTACCCGACCCGCAGCGATGACCTCGTCGTGCTCAAGGACGTGTCACTCAATGTCGATGCGGGGAAATCCGTCGCCATCATGGGACCGTCCGGCTGCGGGAAGTCCACATTGCTCAACATCGCCGGTACGCTCGAACCGCCGACAAGTGGCACAGTCACAATCGATGGCCGTGATCCGTTCACGCTGGATGCGTCCGCGTTGGCCGCCTTTCGCAATCGGCGCATCGGCTTCGTGTTTCAGGAGCACCACCTGCTGCCGCAATGCTCGGTGCTCGAAAACGTTCTGGTTCCGACGCTGATCGCTCATGATGGCGACGACGTCGTCGGTCGTGCACGATCGCTGCTCGATCGCGTCGGACTCTCCGATCGCCTCGAACATCGACCAGCTGAACTGTCAGGCGGCGAACGACAGCGGGCAGCAATCGCCCGGGCCTTGATTCATCAGCCCAAGCTCATTCTTGCCGACGAACCCACCGGCAATCTCGATCGCAAGTCAGCCAACATCGTCGCGGACCTACTCACCCAACTGCATCAAGAGTTCGAATCTGCCCTCGTCGTCGTGACGCACAGCAAGTCGCTCGCGGATCGCTTCGATCAGCCATTCGACATACGCGACGGCCAACTGCAAGCGCAATGAATACCCGCCCGTCGACATTCTCGCTCGCCTTCAACAGCCTGCGGTACTACTGGCGGGCGAACATCGCGGTGGCCATTGGCGTCGCGATCGCCGTGATGGCCTTGACCGGCGCGCTCATCGTCGGCGATTCGATGCGCTTCAGTCTGCAGAAGAACGCCACGGCACGTCTCGGCTGGGTCGACCATGCACTCATCGCCCAACGCTTCGTCGGAAATGCGCTGACCGATCGGCTCGGGACGGCTGCCGACCTCGGGAACGATACGAATCGCACAGGCTTACTGATCGCCAGCGGCGGTGCTGTGCATGCCGACACACGTGCCCGATCGGAATCGATACAGGTCTTCGGCGTCGACAGATCGTTCTGGTCTGATGGTGAATCAGACTGGCCCGCCGAAATCGACCGCACCGTCGTGCTCAACCAATCCCTTGCGGGCGACCTCAACGCGTCTGTCGGCGATGATATCCTCATCCGCATCGGCACCGCTGCCGACCTGCCCACCGAGACCCTCATCGGCCGACGCGACGACAGCACCACCACACTTCGCCTGCCCGTCGGCGACATCATCCCGGACGCGGGCATGGCCACCCTCTCCGTCTTCCCGACGCAACGCGCGCCGCGAAACGCGTTCATCCCCATAGTGACGCTGCAAAACGCCGTGGACCAACCGAGCCGCATCAACGCCATCCTCGTCGGCAGCGGGACGTCAGGCGACACACTGACTGCAGCACTCGACAACGCCATCACGCTCGACGACATCGGACTCACCCTGCGTGTCGACGAACAACGCGGCTACACCGCCCTCGAAACCAATCGCTTCCTCATCGAACGCACCATCGAGTCCGCCGCGCACGCCGCCGCACGCGACATCGAGATCACCACGCGGAACGTCCTCTCCTATCTCGCCAACAGCATCGCCATCGGCGACCGCAGCATTCCCTACTCGATCGTCTCCGCCATCGACTTTCCCATCGCCAACACACAGCCAGACGCCGCCCAGATCATTCTCAACCAATGGGCCGTCGACGACCTGAAACCAAACGCCGGCGAAACCATCACACTGACCTACTACGTCACCGGCCCCCTTGGCGAACTCAAAACCGAAAAAGTCGATTTCACTTTCGCTCAAGCAGTGCCACTCGCTGACACCGCCGCCGATCCAGGCCTCACGCCCACCTACCCTGGCGTTACCGACACCACATCCATCGCCGACTGGGATCCGCCCTTCCCGATCTCGCTCTCGGACATCCGCCCGAAAGACGACGACTACTGGAAACAGCACAAGACCACCCCCAAGGCCTTTATCGCCTTGCAGGATGGCCAACGCCTATGGTCCGAAGACGCCGACCGCTTCGGCCAACTCACCTCGATCCGCATCCCCACAACCGATCCGCCAGTGATCAGTCAATTTGAAACCGCCCTGCTCACGCACCTCAATCCTGCAGAACTCGGCCTCGCGTTCCGACCCGTCCGCCAGCAGGCGATCCAATCCGCCACAGGCAGCACCGACTTCGGTCAGCTCTTCATCGGCTTCAGCTTCTTCGTGATCGCATCCGCCGCCCTGCTCGTCGCCCTGCTCTTTCGACTCGGCGCCGAGCAACGCGCCAAGCAAGTCGGCCTGCTGCTCGCCACCGGCTACACGCCGCGTACCGTGCTCAAACTGCTGATTCTTGAATCCGCCCTGATCGCCCTCGTCGGCACCATACCGGGCGTCTCGGCATCACAAGCCTACGCATCGCTGATGCTCACAGGCCTGAAGACATGGTGGTCCGCCGCCGCCAACGCACCATTCCTCGAACTCAGCCTCCAGCCAACCAGCCTCGCCATCGGTGGTGTCGGCGGATTCGTCGTCGCGCTGGTTGCGACGGCGCTCGCCGTCCGCAGCCTGACCCATCTCACACCGCGCGCCCTCATCGCCGGCAAGGTCGACCCGCCGTCAACCGCTCAACCTTCCACACGGAGAACGCGCCTCGTCGCCTTCATCTGTCTCGGCATCGCCGTCGCGACGCTACCGCTCCCCGCCACCGCACCCGACATCCCCGCTGCCGGCATCTTCTTCGGCGGCGGATCACTCACGCTCGTCGGCTTGCTGCTGCTCACGGCCGCCCGCCTCCGCCGACCATCAACCCATACGCTATCCCCCACAGCATCGGCCATCCTCGCCCTCGGTTACCGCAACACCACCCGCGCCCCGCGTCGCAGCGTCTCCACCATCGCCCTCATCGCGTCGGCCACCTTCCTCATCGTCGCGCTGCAAGCATTCCAACTCACCACCGACACCGACCCCACCGATCGCACAGGCCCGACCGGCGGATTCACCCTATTCGCCAACACAACCATCCCGATCGCCTACGACCTCAACACCGACGACGGTCGAGATCAACTCGCCTTCACCGTTCCCGAAGCCCCGCAATTGGCCGACACCACGATCATCCCCTTCCGCCTACGCGACGGCGAATCCTCCAGTTGCCTGAACCTATACAAACCCACCGAGCCGCGCATCCTCGGCGCGACACGCGACATGATCGGCCGCGGCGGATTCACCTTCAGCGCCATGATCGACAGCGTCGACAATCCCTGGACCTTGCTCGATCGAACGAGCGACGACACGATCCCCGTCATCGGCGACGAAGCCGCCGTCAAATGGCAACTTCATTCCGGTCTTGGCCAGGAGATCGAAATCACCAACGAGGCGGGCCAACCCGTCAAACTCCGCTTCGTCGCACTCTTGAAAGGCAGCGCGTTGCAGGACGAGTTGATCATCAGCGAAGATCACTTCGTCACACTGTTCCCCAACATCGCTGGTTATGGCTTCTTCCTGATCGACGCCCCACCACACCAGGCGGACGACGTCGCCACGTTCCTGGAAGACCAACTCGCCCCCCACAGCTTCGACGTCGCCGACACCCTCGACCGCATCCGCCAATACCAGCAGGTCCAGAACACATACCTATCCACGTTCCAGTCGCTCGGCAGCTTCGGCCTCATCCTTGGCTCGCTGGGTCTCGGGGCTGTCCTCGCCCGCAACATTGTCGAACGCCGCGCCGAACTCGCTCTGCTGGCAGCCGTCGGGTACACGCGCAAACACCTCGCCACCGCCCTCGCTGCCGAAAACGTGCTGCTTGTCATCGCCGGCCTTGTCATCGGCATCATCCCCGCCGCATTGGCGGTCGCCCCGCACGTCGTCGACAACCCCGCCGACCTGCCGTGGTCCACGATTCTCGGCACGCTCATCGCCGTCTTCGTGATCGCCAACGTGGCTGGCCTGTTCGCCCTCGCGACGCTTCTCCGCCAGCCACTCATCCCCAGCCTGCGGAGCGAGTAACCGCCACGTCACGATGCGCATTGCCGAGCTAGGGATGGCTTCTACAATTCCCGACAAGACGAAACCCGACACGAGAGGTTCCCCATGCGAACATCCTGCGCACTCGCGACATTCACCGCTTTTCTTATCGCCATCCCCGTTTCCGCCGACGAGTGGCCTCACTGGCGCGGACCGAAGCGCGACGGCGTCTGGCGCGAAAGCGGCATCGTCACGAAGTTCGACAAGCCCGCGCTCACACCCATGTGGACGGCAGACATCGGCGGCGGCTACAGCGGACCAACTGTGGCCGATGGTCGCGTCTTCGTGACCGACCGCCTCATCAAACCCAAGCAGGTCGAACGTGTGCACTGTTTTGACGCACACACGGGGAAAAAAATCTGGTCACACACATACGATTGCGCCTACCGCGGCGTTGGCTACGATGCCGGACCACGCGCATCGGTCACCATCGACGGCGACCGAGCCTACACCCTCGGCGCCATGGGCAACCTCTTCTGTTTCGACGCCGCCACCGGCAAGGTCCACTGGCAGAAAGACCTGAACACCGAATACAAAATCCGCATGCCCATCTGGGGCATCGCAACCGCCCCGCTCGTCGAAAACGACCTTCTCATCGTCCACATCGGCGGCGAGGACAACGCCTCCGTCGTCGCCTTTGACAAGAAGACCGGCCAGGAGAAATGGAAAGCGCTCCCCGACAACGCCTCGTACGTTGCCCCACGCATCATCGAACAGGCAGGCCAACGCGTACTGCTCGTCTGGACCGGCGAGCGCGTCACCGGGCTCGACCCGAAAACCGGCAAGCTCCACTGGGCGATTCCCTTCGAGCAGCGCCGCATGGTCATCAACATCGCAGATCCGGTCCGCAGCGGTGACCACCTGTTCATGACAGCCTTCTTCGACGGCGCGCAACTCATCAAGCTCGACGACAACAAGCTGGCAGCCACCGAGGTCTGGCGGCGCATGGGCGATGACGAGAAAAACACAGAAGCACTCCACTCGATCATCGCAACACCGTGGATCAAGGATGGCTATGTTTACGGTGTCGACAGCTACGGCGAACTTCGCTGCCTGGAATTGATGACCGGCAACCGCGTTTGGGAATCGCTCGACGCCGTCCCCAAGGCCCGCTGGTCCACGATCCACTTCACCGAACATGGTGACAATGTCTGGCTGTTCAACGAACGCGGCGACCTGATCATCAGCAAACTGTCGCCCTCGGGCTACGAGGAAATCAGCCGCACGCACATCATCGCCCCGACCACCGGACAACTGAACCGTCGCGGCGGGGTCGTCTGGACGCACCCGGCCTATGCGTACAAGCGCATCTACATCCGCAACGACGAGCAGCTCGTCTGCACCGACCTCAGCGCAAAATAGGACGCAACCGGGTGTAGCACACCGGCTGCGTCTGAATTGTCCACTCGCCGTCGGAGACTATTCTTCGTCCGCCGTCAGCGTGGCTGAGCACGATCCGCCCATCGTCGGCTGCACCGCCATCAGCGTGAGCGTCGAACCATCCTGCAACGTGATCGTGATGTCGTGACCACCGATCCCGAACTGCTCGACATCCGAACCAGTGGCGGTGTCATCATCGACCATCAGTGAAATCGGACCATTGTCGCCGAACCCCGTCAGCGTGAACGTGCCGTCGTCTCCGCGGAGCAGTGACACCATCTGATCACCATCGTCGCAACTGCCCGCGACCGTGTAGTTGCCGACGGACTGTGCGAACTGCGAAGCCGCCGCACATTCACCATCGACACAATCCTCGCCAGGCGGACACACGACCGGCGTATTCGAACAACCTGCACCCGTCGCCATCGGATCGCACAGATCGTCCGTGCACGCGTCGCCATCGTCGCAGTCCTCGTCCATGGTGCAATCCACACACTGGCCGGTCGATGAATCGCATATCTGTTCGCCACAATCGACCCGTGTATTCGTGCAGTTGGCCACCCCCGCCATCGCCACGCATGTATCGACCGTGCAATTGTCACCGTCATTGCAGATGCCTGCGACACCGCACGGATCGTCAACGGGATCCGACGGACAACCCACCGTGAACAGGCATGCGATCACGCCAACCAACGTTCCCGCTCGCCCAGACGCACTCTTCCTTGTCCAATTCCGTTGCATGTCCGTGCCTCCGTGAATCATGACGATGTCCCAGCCAAGAACGCCGGCTAAACCGACCGCGAACCCGCCGACTATGGGAGCCGATTCTGCCGGTGTCAACGAAAACCCCGAACGCGGATATACTCAATCGGGGACGATAGAATCATCAACTGGCAGACAAGGATCGGGGCTGGAAACGATGACGCAACGCTGGACCATCTTAACCATCATCATCGGAATACCTGTTTCGGCGAGCATCGCCCAGGACTCAACGAACCAGAAGAACGCACCCAAGGTCGTCTCTGTTTCGCCGGCCATCGGTGCAGAGGACATCGACCCCACGACGCGCGAAATTCGCGTCACCTTCGACATGCCCATGGATCAGTCGGGCTTCTCCTTCACGGGCGGCGGTCCGTCGTTCCCCCGTCCCAACGGCAAGGTGAAGTGGCTTGACGCGAAAACCTGCGTGCTGCCCGTCAAGCTCGATCCCAACAAGCGATACGAATTCGGCATCAACAGCCAATCCCACATGGGATTCCGCAGCTATTGGCACGTCCCCGTCAATCCGGTCCGATGCCATTTCACGACCGGCGGCAGCAAGGCCATCAGAATCACGCCCGAAGAGCAACGCCGGAGAAACATCGACGCCTACGATGCCCTCTGCGATGCCATCCGCCGAAAATACTCCTACGTCGAACTGCGCAACGTCGATTGGGAATCCCACTTTGCCGAACATCGCCCCCGCGTCGTCAAGCAAACCGATACCCCATCGTGGACACAGGCCGTCGCCGACATGCTCGCCGTCGCCAATGACGTCCACATCACACTCGAATACAACGATCAGACCTACCCCACGTTCATCCGCCGCGTCGATCCCAATCTCTCCGCCAACGGCATCAAACAAACCGTCAGCAACCTGACCCAGATCAACCCGACCGTCACGACTGGCACCATCGGCGAGGACATCGCCTACATCTTCATCCAATCCTTCGCCAGCCAAAGATCCAACGATATCGACGCGGTCATTGAGACCATCGAAAACACCGCGGCGACAGCACTCATCCTCGACGTCCGCGCCAACAGCGGCGGCAGTGAGTCCCTGGCCGCAACGATCGCCGCCCGATTCATCACCGATGACAGGGTCTACGCCAAGCACGTCTTCCGCAGAGGTGCCAATCCGTCGGACTTCACGCCCATCCGCAACCGCGAGATCAAACCTGCCGGCAAGACCTTCGCGAACCCCGTCGCTGTCCTGATGGGGCCAAAGAACATGAGCAGTTGCGAAGCTTTTCTGCTGATGATGAAACAGGCGCCCAATGCCACGCTCATAGGCCAGCGAACCTACGGCTCCTCGGGCAATCCCAACGCGGTCTACCTCCCCAACGACGTCAAGCTCATGCTCCCATCGTGGAAGGCGTTGCGCCCCGACGGGTCCTGTTTCGAAACGGAAGGCATCGCCCCGGATATCGGCGTCTCCGCCGATCCGACCGACGCGGACGACGCCATCCTCAATCGCGCCATCGCACACCTTCGCGCAAAAACATCGGGCGACGCCACGCCGTGACATCGCCCGATGGGTGCAATCAAAACAAGTCGCTGTTTGCGACGCTACGGTCGCTGTGAATCGAGGGTGGCTCCGCTCCATGCCTGTGTCGCGTTACCCACGCCGTTGATCAACTGGCGATACAGGAACAGGTCCGTCGGCATGATGGCTCCGTCGCGATCCATGTCGAGGTAATCCTCCAACGCGCCGGCAGGCGGCGAGGCGACACCGGTCGCGTACTGTCGGAAGGTGAACAGATCCAGCGGCGTCACGTCACCGCTCTGATCCACGTCGCCCGGCAGGAATGCAATGTCCACCCGATCCGGCTCGTCAACGCCCGGGCCAAGATCACCGAACGACGAAATCTCATTACCCGCGTCGTCCTGCACCTCCGCGATCACGGTCACCCACTGCCCCGCGGGAATCGGGTCAGAAAGCGTCAATCGCATCACGGGGTTTTCGCGTGCATCCACAGACACAACGGCCAATTCCGCATCCCCGCTTGTGGACACGCTGAAGGCCGTGCTGTCGACAACACCGCCATCCATCCGTGTCACCGGCTCGGAAAATTCCACGGTCAACTCCGTCAAACCCAGATCAAGAGCAACGCCGTCGCTGCTCTCGGCACGCGGATCGATGTAACCACTGAACGGCGCGGTGGCCGACGCATGGAGGATTCCCGGCGAAACACTGTCAACCAAGCATACGAACTTCTCAACCTCGAACGCGTCGACCGCAGCCTCGACAACCGAACCCGGAGCCGCATCCTCAGCCGTGAAACGCACACGCATCTGATCGGTCGGCGACAGCAGATTGTCCACCACGTGCACCACCTCGAACCAGCCGCCATCCACCTCAGGACCAGCCGGTCCAACCGTCTCCAGGTTCACCCAGCTTTCACCATCATCGTTTGAAATCTCGACAACGAAGATGTCGGAGTTCGGCGAGTCGCCCTCGGTGTTTGAATACCAGCGGGCGTAGCTCACTTTGTAGACGGCCGCCGGATCGCCCATGTCAAATGCCGTCGTCGTAAACGTCGTCGAACCATCGTCCACGTCACTGTTGCAGCCAAACGGATCATTCTCCGTCAGCCAGCACTGACCCGAGCCATCGAAGTCGGAAGGAGGATCGCCACGATTGCAGCCAACCGGATCGCCGATCTCCCACGTCCCCTCCGACGCATTGCCCACGACAGAAAACGCGGGATCTTCCTCGAAATCGAACGCTGCGAGGCTTGTGATGCTCGTGGCCACCACCGTTTCAAACACGTTCAACGGCGCGGCCGTCGGACTTGTCGACTGACCGCCGCCTTGCGCGGTCGCCGCAACAAACCACTCGATCGTGTCAAAACAGGGCGAGCCCGGTAGCGAGGCCTCATACACATCATCCCCGACAGCCGTCATGGCGGAACCCTCAAACGGACCACCGTTGATCGACACATTCAGCGTCGGCGCGACGTTCGTATCAAGCAGGCCCGCCACAGGCTCGATCGACACGCGGATCGGCGCCCCATCGGCCGGGTCGGCCATCGACGGCACGCCATCGGGATAAGTGAACGCCAGCAACGCCAGCGGCGGCGCGTCCATATTGTGCAAGCCGAAACCCTCGGCAATCTCAGCGTAATGCGGCGTCCCGTTCTCCAATTGGGCATCGTCATCATCAAGCGTCAGGAAATCGATCGTGATCTGCGGCGTGATGCTCGAGCCGATGTGCAGCAGCATGGCGTTGATGGCCAGGTTCGAGATGATGTCGCGGAAGTCTTCCGGATGCGATTGCGCCAACGCGTTCCGCGTGTCCCACACACAACCCGAAAGCAGCGTCCCGCACGTGTGAATCGGACCCTTGCAAGGGAACTGCATGTTGTTGTCCGCCGACCGCAGTGCCGAACCGCAGTTCCCCTGGAACCCGACACCCGTCCTCGGATCGTCCGTGATGAGAACCCCGATCGTGTCCCCCATGCCTTCTCCATACGCACCTTGCCCACTTCCAGCCGTCTGCACCAGGTGGTGTCCATATTCGTGGTGCACGACGACCGAAAACGCCATGTTCGCACAACCGGACGTTTGTCGGCAGAATCGAATCACATCGCCGGTGTACTGCGCGTTGCACGGGCAGATGACGCCCTGCCAATTGGTTCGCACCGTGAAGTCAAACTGATCGGAAATCACCGGGTAGTCCGGATTGAATCGCAATGTGTAATCGCGGGCGATGTTCGAATGCAGATACGCATTGACTTGCGACAAAACATCCTCATCGGTTTCGCTGCCGTCATGCAGAATCGTCGCCACCTCACCGTCCGACACGGCAACGCTTTCGGTGCTCACCGAACCAACGTCCGTGATCACGTCAAAATACCGACCGTTCAACGTCGACGAGATCGTGTTCACGCCATCAGGAAGATCCGTCAGCGTGAACGCACCAAACTCATCCGCCTCCGCACTGCTGCCACCGGACGTCACATTCAGATACGGCAATGGCTCCTCGACCAGATCGTGACAATCAGATGCACCCACACCATCACTCACCAGCGCCGACACCGAACCGTCGATCTCCGCGTCGGCGATCAGATTCTCCTCGTGCAAAATGGCACCGGTCACCGCGTCGGCCAGCACTTCCCACTTGCTCTCGACGAGACCGGCCCCCTTACCGTCGTCGCCCACAAACCGATGGGCCAATCGCGGCACCACGATCTGATCGTCGACGCCGGCGAAAATCACCAGATCCGGATTGGAAAACCGCGTCAACTCCGGACGCTTCGCCTTGGCACTGTTGATCGAACGCTGAGCAGCGGTCGCCGCCAGCGGTCCAACCTCGAAGTCACCCAGATCACGCAATCCGTTGGCTGCGAGGACCAGCGGATGGCCTTCTTCATTGCGAACCAGCAGTCGCAGGTCGGACTCATAAACCGGAATGCCACCACGTCGCTGCGTGTAATAGACCAGCGTGAATTTGTACGTGCCGGTCGCGGCATCGTACATCACGCCCTGCGTGTGACGACCATCAGCCAGTGGGCCCGTCTCCGACAAATCCGCCAACTTCGCGCCCAGCATTTCGGAGTATCGCCGGACAAAATGGGTCGCCGATTCTTCGGCCGATGCACCCGAAGACATGGCCGTTCCATACACGCGTGTCACACGCGGACCCGACTCATAGAATCGCGCTTTCGGATACTGCTTCAAAAAGGTCTCGCGAACTGCGACGCCCTCAGCAGCACGCGCATCACCACTCATCCACAAGGCGCACGCCAATACGTTCAGCACAAAAACCACAGATAGATTGATCTTGCTCACGATGTCGACCACTCCTCTCGCGGGCATAATGGGGAAGGCGGCAAGGCCCATCCTTCAAACCTTGCCAAATGATCAATTGACACGATGCTATTGGACGCAACAACGCAATGGCAATGTCACATTCCCGACTGACGCGACATTTCCACCGGTCCAACGGCGTGACTGCACGGATTAAAGCGGCGCCGCCGTCCACGCGCACATTATTTGCAACCGCACCAAAACCACGCAACAATTCTGAACGATTTTTCAATGCCGATTTTGGGACCCAAGCGGATGAGCGCACACAATACCCCCTACCCCGACGCCCCGATTCTCCTGCTGCAGGTGCGCGAGCGGGTCGATGTCGAGCAACAGGAATGGGCATGCTTCGTGGAGCAGTGCGGCGTCGCCGAGGAACAGCTCGACACCATCAACCTTGTCCGTGAACCATCCCCCGACATGAAACGCATCGCCGATGCCCAGGCGGTGCTCATCGGTGGCGCCGGCGTTTATTCCGCCACGAAGGACTATCCCTTCACCAACGCCCTCACCGAAATCATCCAACAACGCGATACGGATGCGACGCCGCTTTTCGGCGCCTGCTATGGCCACCAGTTCATCGCGCGTGTCCTCGGCGGGCGCGTTGAGACCGATGTATCGCGCGCGGAGGTCGGGACCCACGAAGTCACCCTCTCTGATTCCGGGACATCCGACCCACTGCTGGCTGGCCTGCCCACCCAATTCCCAGCCAACATGGGGCACAATGATCACGTGACACGCCTGCCGGACAGCGCCATCGAACTCGCCCACAGCCCACGATCTCGGAATCAGATCCTGCGGATCGCGGACAAACCCATCTACGGCGTCCAGTTCCACTCCGAATTGACCCACGAAAGGCTGATTGAACGCCTTGTGATCTACCAGGAACTCTACATGCCCGAGGACGACGAGTTTGCCAGGATCAGCCAAAACCCGACCCCCACGCCCGATGCGGTCAGCATCCTGCGGCGATTCATCGAGATGTACGTCCCGAACGCGTGACCGTCCCGCACCGCAGGCGCCATCCGCTCACTTGAGACGAGGAGACACCGGGCGACTTTCCAGCCCGCCACAACCCGCTACAATCGCCGATTCGGAAATCGCGTAACCCTCCTGTGCGAAGGACGATGCCTTGACCGCCAAGATTCAGACCCTGCTCGCCGTGCTCATCGTACCTGTGACCATCGGCGTCCTGTTTGTCGCCGCACCGGTGCTGACCTCCGGTAGGCCCGTCGTCGATGAGCAGGCAGGCCGACACGTCGAAACCGCCCGCCGCATGGCTCGCCAATACAGCGAGAACGCCGAACGCCTCGCCGATCTGCTCGCTCAACTCGACCAAATGGGTGAATCGCCCGAGATGGGCAGCGAACGCATCAACACGCTCGTCGAAGCCGACCGCACGCTCTTCGAGCCGGCACTGCAGCAGCTCAAGGCCATCAACAGCAACGTCAACCTCATGGCCCAGCGCGACGCGGAATCCAAGTTCGAATCGATGGGCGGCGTTATCCAGGGCCCGCTGGCACCAACGGGGAACTTCCCTGCCAGCACAGGTCAGATGGCAAGCCTGATTCGCGAATCGCTCCAGCAGCGCGACCAGCTCATCGCCGAAAACGAACGCTTGCTCACCTCGGCCATCTCCGAACTTGATCAGGCGATGAATGTCACGTCAGGCAGTCTCAGCGGTCGCGATCTCGCGTCGGTCTCCCGCCTCAAGGGGGCGGTTCAGCTTGTCCAGGCAGCGCGGGACGTCCGCAAAGCGAATCTGCTGGCCCTGCAGGCTGAAGAAGCCCGCGAGCGTTTGAACGACCTCGCCAACAAAGCCGCGCACCTCGCCACCGAGTCGAACGTGCTTGAAGCCAGCGGCATTGGCGCGAAGATCGAAGAGCAGCGGTCGGCCTCGCTGGAATTGCAAGAGTCCATCGAAGATACCGAAGCGCAAGCACGCCAATTGGCTGGCACCATCAGCGATTTGGAAGCACGAATCGCCGGATTCCGCGACCGTGCCACACAAGCCCGTGCGACGATGGATCGCCTCGAAGCCGAAGGCGTCGACATGACCAATCCGAACGGCGCGGACGTGTTCGCCACCGCCTACGCCGAAGCTGCCACGCAATTCCGTGAAGCCACATCCAGCGCGCACCGACTTGAGCGCGGCACACTGGAGAACGCCCGCATCGACGACTCCATGGACTACGTCCTCGGCAAGTACGAACCTGCCGACGGCGGCGAGATCGTCGTTGAGCGTGGCCTCATTGATTACCGCGATGATCAGGAGAAGCTCGCGGTTGAGCTTGAGGGCCTGCGCTCGACGTTGGACGCGACAAGAGCGGTCATCGCCGAAATGCAGGAATCAGCCGACTCGCTTGCATCCCGTTCCGCCAATGCCCAAAAGCGTCTGACGGACCTGCAGGCGGTCGCGGCAGAGCACATGCGAGCGTACGAATCGGCGATTCTCGAAGCCGACCCGTCGCTGCAGAGTGCCATTCGCATCGCCCGCCAGGCGAAGCAATCCATCACGACGGCGTCGTCTGCCGCAGATCAGCGGATGCGCGATGCGTCGGACAAGCTGTCACTCGCCAGCCCCGATGCCCAGACGCGTTCGCCGTTCAAGACGCTGTCGGAAGATCGCTGGCAGGGCGGACACCTTCGCAACGAAGCTGCCCATGCGGAGTTCCTCATTGGACGGGTGATGGTTGAGCGATTCATGCTCAGCCGTGATACAGCGGACGTCCTGGCGACGCTGCCCGAGGAACTGACCGCCGACTTTGAGAAACTCGTCGCACATGCCGAACAGCGGGACACGCTTCGGCAGGAAGCGATTGACGCATTGCGAAGTGCCGTGTCATCGCTAGAACGCAGCGCTCGCGATCTGAACCGCAATTGGACCATCGCCGCTCAGCTTGGTGGTGCCCATTACCTGCTTTCCTTGGTTGAGGATACCCGCCATCGCGACACCGCCATCCTCAATTATCAGGCTGCTGTCGACGGGCGTGAATCCGAGCCTTATGCCGAGCCATTCGTCGATCGCCTCAAGCAGTTGCGACGCAATTAGACTGCTGCTTTAATTTTGGACGAATTTCACGCTTTCCGCTTCGCAATTGTCGTTGCGGCGTTGACTGGCCACTTTCTGCACGACGATAATGTACTGTGGACGTTGTGTGCGCAGTTGCGTACGCCGTCCATCAGCCCGTTTTCAGGTGGAAACGGTGCGGACTTTTTCGCTGTTCGACGCGTAGGCCTCTAACCGGAGTGCTACTTAACGTGTCTGAACAGTGAAGAAAGGAATACCTGTGGGCGACTTTGCAAACGCAAATCTTGCTGATCTGGCGTATCAGCTCGCACGAGGTCCGCGCCATCTTCGCGCCCGTCAGCTTCGCGGTGTCGAAACGCTGCTGGCGATGGCGGAGCCGAAGAAGTCGTTCCCCTACGATCTGGTCTACTTCCACATCACGGGCACGCATCCACGACATCCGAATCAGAAACCGATTGTCTCGGCTGACGCATTGCGATCGGACCTGCCTTTGCTGGCGGAGGAGATCACACGTCGTGCGGCCATGCCGGTGACGGACGTGGACGTGGATTGCATCACACAGGAAGCCTTGGCGGAGCAGTTCGGCGTCAGCAAGAAGACGCTTCGCCGCTGGCGTTCGCGGGGTCTGGTCGGTATTCGCGCGGTCTGCGACGACGGCGTGAATCGGCTGATGTTCCCGGTGGACGGCGTTGCACGATTCAAAAAGCAGAATGAGGCGATTGTCGAACGGGGTGCATCCTTCAAACTTCTGACCGATGCCGAGAAACGCCACATCGTTGAGCGCGCACGTGAATTGCTGACGCAGAAGCGTCGCAAACTGCACGTGCTGTCCAAGATGATCGCTGAAGAGACGGGCCGCGCGGTTGAAACGGTTCGTTACACGATTCGCCAGTATGACACAGCCAACCCGGAGCAGGCGTTGTTCGCCCGCGATGGTGATCCGGTGGTTTCGGGGCAGGATCGTGCGATCTGGAATTGCCACAAGAACGGGGAGTCGGCTGAGCAGATTGCCGAGGGCCTTGGGATGGAGACGTCGGCGGTGGCGTCGACGATTCTGGAGCTTCGTGCTCGACAGTGGCAGGAGACGTCGATCGAGTACATCGACAATGAACTGTTCGCTGCTCCTGATGCCGAGAAACTGATCCTTGACGTGCCGCGACCGGTTTCCGACGAGCACGCGAAGAAGGTGCGTGCTCCCAAGGATTTGCCGGCCTATCTGCGGGCGTTGTATGACATCCCGCTTCTCACACGTGAGCAGGAAGGCGATCTGTTCCGGCGGTACAACTTCATTCGGTATTGTGCGGCGCAGGCGGCCAAGACGCTCGACGTCTACTCGGCGACGGAAGCTGATCTGGACAATATTCAGGGGCTGCTCGATCGGGCAGAGTCGATTAAGAACGAGATCATTCAGGCCAACCTGCGGCTGGTGGTGAGCATTGCCAAGCGGCACGTCGGTCGGTCGAATTCGCTGTTTGAGATCATCAGTGATGGGAACATGTCGCTGATGCGGGCGGTTGAGAAGTTTGACTACGCGCTGGGCAACAAGTTCAGCACGTATGCTTCGTGGGCGATCATGAAGAACTTCGCCCGGACCGTACCCGAGAACCACTACCATCTCCGCCGCTACGTGACCGGTCAGGAAGAGATGCTTGATGCCCAGGCGGCTGTCGCCGATGCAGCGCCAGCCAAGAGCGACGTGGATGCTGTCCGCGGAGCCTTGACCGAGGGGCTGTCGCATCTGACCGAGCGTGAGCGGATCATCGTGTCGAACCACTTCGGCCTCTTCGACGCCAGTGATTGTCCTTCGACGCTTGAAGAGCTTGGTTCACGATTTGGCGTGACCAAGGAGCGCATCCGCCAGATTGAGAAGCGGGCAATCGACAAGCTGCGGAAGGTTCTGTCGCCGAGTCTGCTTGAGGCATACGCGGGTTAGCGTTCCCACAATCCAACAAGGCATATCGAGACGAGTTTGGTGCGTGTTTGCAACCCTTTGCCTGTCGATTCGACTCCCCCACCGCTAGAGCAATGGGCCACCCGGTGCGGCGGGATGGGTTGTTGGGTGCGCGCCATTTCGCGCGCGGAAGATGATGGTGGCGGCTGTGGCCAGACATAAAGCGAAGACTACGGTGGACCATTGGGAGAGGGTTGGTACGGCGGCGCAGGTGGTGTTGTCGCCCTGGCAGACGCCGCAGTTGTCCAGGAATTGGCCTGAGTAGAGCACGCCGGGGCAGGATGAGCAGCCGTCGTTTGATGGCTGTCCGATCAGGTCGAGAAGGTAGGCGGGCTGGAGGCCGGCAGTGGGGACGCCGGTGTACACAGAATCGCCGCAGCGGAGCGGTTCGGATTCGGTGGCGAATGTGTTGGCGCTGAGCATCAGTTGGCCTGGGGTCGTGTTGACGTAGAGGATGTACGGGATGCCAGACATTGATCGGTAGAAGGCGTTGTTCTGCAGCGTGTTGGCGCCGGCGATGTGGACCTTGACGGGTGGTCGGACGGTGGAGAAGACGGCGTTCTGGTCGTAGAGGATGTTGGACGTGGCCTGGTCGAGGAAGAGGCCGACGTTGGAGGCGACGCCTGGGTTAAGGGGTATCTGGTGGATGACGTTGCGGCTGATGGTGGTGCCGTACTGGTTGCCGAGCGTGTAGATGCCGCCGCCGTCGGACATGACCTCGACGACGTTGTGGATGTGGTTGTCGGTGATGGCGTTGTCGTGGCATGGCGTTTCGTCCTGGTTGAAGAACCCGCCGATGGAGATGCCGGACCATGCCGCGTGCCGGACGATGTTGTGGGCGACCGTGTTGTCGTGCGTGATACCGACCCAGATGCCGGGGCAGCCGAAGAAGACCTTTCCAGTGTGTTCGACGAGGTTGTTGGTGGCGGTGTTGTGGTGGGCGGCTTGTTCTTTGGCAACGTCCCACCATTGCCCCAGCGGTTCGTTCATCGGGCCTCGCAGGTTTCGGAATTGGTCTTCGCCGAGGATGATGCCGGTGCCGGCGATGTCGGTGACGACGTTGCCGGTGATGGTGCAGTACTGCGTGGTTCGGCCTGTCATGATGCCCCATCCGCCGGAATGGGCGACGCGTCCGTTGGTGAAGGAGCAGTTGTCGGCTTGTTCGATTGAGACGGCTGCTGGCCAATCGTAGAACGGGGTGCCGTCGCGCGGTTCGTAGAAACCGGCCTGGTATTCGGCGAAACCGCCGACGGGTAGTGGCCAGGCGCTGTGTTGGCAGTGGAGGCCGTCGAAGTGAAGGTTCTTTACGAATTCGGGGGCGATGGAATGTGTCTCGAACGTGCCGCGAACGATGATGAGTTGTTCGGAGATGGGGGCAATAACCTCGATGCTGGCGGGGGATTCGCCGGGCATGGGCTTGTAGGTGAGCAATCCGGTGTCGTCGTCGAGGTGCCATTCGCCGGGAGCGTCGAGTAGGGCGCGGTCGTTTTCGACGTAGTAACGGGGGTTGGGTTCGAAGAAGGTGATGTCCCAGATGGGGCCGGCGGGGCCTATGGGGTCGACCATGGTGATTGTGTTGGCTGCGTGGTCGGCGTTGTCGATGGCGACGCGGGAAATGCTCCAATCGTGGAAGAAGACGAATTCTGCGCCGGTGAGGTCTGTTGATTCGGGGATGTCGCCTTCGTTGAATTCGATGACGGTGCGTTGATTGGCGGCGGCGAACGCGATGCGGTTGGTCGTGTTGTTGGGATGTCGGGCACGGGGGCGACGTTGATCGTTGACGAAGAGTTCGCGGAAGGTCCAGTCGCCGGTGGCGACGTCGGGGATGGTCGTGGTCCAGGTGCCGTCGGGTTGCGCCGTGAATCCGGAGATGGGTCGGCCTCCGCTGATGACGGGTTGTTGGCCGGGGGCGGCGGCGTAGTGGATGGCGAAGTTGTCGGTGCCGGAGTCCTGCACGTCGAAGATGATGGGTTCGGTGATGCGGTAGGTGCCGCCGTGGATGATGACGTCGATGTCTTCGGTGAGTCCGGCGGCGACGAGGGGGCGGATGGCGTCGCGGGCGCGGGTGATGGTGGCGAAGGGTTGGGCGGCGGTTCCCGGGTTGGCGTCGCTGCCTGCTGGGGCAACGTGGAATTCTGCGGCATCCAACTGGGGGCTTGCCAACAACAACGTCAGGAGTGCCATGAGGATGTGGATTCGAATCGAAGCGCCCGTGATCATCCTTCAATCCTAGTCGATTGCCACGATCAAATGCAAAGCCCTGCTGTTACGATATCGCTTCGGACGGCACGAAGTCATGTCCCGAAGCAACACAAAGCAGCTCAATATCGCATTGCGGCTGCAATTCCGCACTTCGATTTGCTACACTGACGGGGCGTTGCGCTCGGCTTTCGCGGGTGATCACAGCAACTGCTGCTTGGGAGAGAAGAGACATGTCAAAGAGAATATTGTTCTGCGCGCTTGTTTTGTGTTGGGTGCCATCAGCTCAGGGTGAGTCCGTGTTCTCGCTTCGGTACGACGCGCGCTTTCAATACCCGGAATCACTGGGTTGGCAGCGACATCACTCGAGTGGCGTCACGCGAACGCTTGGTTCCGGTGTGCTCCGCGTCAGTGCAGACGATGCGTTCGACTTCTACACGATCCAATCGGATGCTTTTTCGTTGGCGGACGGCGAGTCGTTGGTCGTCCGGTGGCGAATGCGAACTCTCGAGGGTGGCAAGACCGGTCCAGGCCAGGTGACCCTCGCGATTCACAATGAATCTGCAGAATCCGCGTGGTTCACATTGAGCGAGGGGTTTGTAGCGGATACCGCCCTGATGACAGGCCCTATATTCGTCGAGACCGGCGTCTTCCATGAATACGAATTTCGCACTGACGATATGTCCGATTACACATTGATGGTGGACGGCGAGTTGGCTATTGACGGTACCTTTTCACCTTCGCCGGGAACACCCGATTCGAACAGCGTTTCGTGGGGCGATTCTTTCATTGGCTCTGGAGCACAGAGTATCGCGGAGTGGGACTTCGTCGAGGTGACCGTGGTTCCAGAACCTGGGGCGGCGATGGTTCTGCTGGTGGCTGGTGGCATCGGGTTGATGTCCCGACGACGACGTTAATCGGCAGGCGGATGTTGGACTCGACGTTTCCCCCGGGCGATGACGATGACGGCCGCGATGGCACCCAGGGTGTTGAAGACCAAGTCCCAGAGGGTGTTGTCGTATCCGCCAACGCCGGTTTCGGGGAGGATCTTCACGGCGACGAATTCGATGATCTCGTTGAGGGCGCCGACGCCCATGCCCATCAGCACGACGAGGATGGCCAGCACAAGCGTGAGGCGATGCTCATCGGCGAGGTAGGGGCGAAGCAGGTGGTGGCAGACGAGGGTTGTGGTTCCGAATCCGAAGAAGTGCACCAGTTGGTCGTAGCGCAGGACGACGGGGACGAGTTGCAGGCTGTAGAGCACGCCGTCGCCGATGCGAATGGTGCCGCCGGCCATGTGGAGGATGCCCCACAGTGTCAGACCGGCGAGGATGGTGGGGGCGAAGTTGGTGCGTTTCTGGGTTCCGATGAGCAATGCGTAGAAGGCGACGATGACGGCGGCGTAAAGGACGAATTCGTGGTTGGCGCGGGTGGCAGCCAGGCTGGTGAAGACCGTGATGTAGGTTGCGTTGACGGCGATGATGATGCGTTCGGCGCGCGTGAAGGGTCGTTGGGTTTTGCTGTCGGAACTGTTCATTTCTTGTGCATCATGACAATGGTTTCGCGGGGGGCGACGTTCTGCAGGGTGCCGAATTTGCGCCCGGTGTCAATCAGGCGGCGGGCCACGCGCATCTCGTCGATGTGGAAGCCTTCCTGCTTCGCGAGGTCGGCGAAGATGGTGTCGGCGGGGATGTAGACATCCTTGAAGCGTGCACCGCCGATGACGCACCAGATCGGGGCAGCCGGTTTGCATATGCGATGCCAATGCGTCAGGGTGCGGTGCATGTCGTCGAAGTAGGTGCGGACAACGCGGGCGAGTTTGGCTTGTCGGATCATGTTGAGGGTGTCGGCGGCTTCGAGGATGGCGGGGTGGTGGCAGGTGTTTTTGGGCTTGGTCTTGGCGCGGGGATGGGCGGCGATCTGGTTGGATTGCTGGGCCGGGTACCAGTGGTGATAGACGTCCTGGAATGCGGCGGTCAGCTTTGAGTAGTCGTGGCGGGACAGGTACGGCGGGGAGGTGAGTATGCCGCCGATTGATTCGTCGCCGATGAAGGAAGGGTCGCGGGCGTCGGCGCAGATGATGAGATTCCGGCAGGAAAGCGGATGGTTGAGGTCGTCGCGAATGGTCTCGACGAGGGACGTGAAGGCGCTGCGAATGGACGGTGCGTTCGCGTTGATGGCGCCGGTGGCGGTGAGGCGGGATGATTGGGCGGCGATGAGCGCGGCGCGGTGGAGCGGATGGGTCAGGTGGTCGGCGATGTCGGGCCAATCGAGGTTGTCGGGTATGTCGGGGAGATCGGCCCATTCGCGGATGAACTTGGCAGTGGCGGTGAAGGCGGTTGCGGCGATGGGTTCGATGCCGATGGCGGGGACGTTTCGTCTGGCGCATTCGACGACGGTCGTGCCGGTCCCAGAGAATGGGTCGAGGATGGGCAGGTCCGCGTCGGCGTTCCGCAGGAAGAGGCGGACAAGTTCGGGGGAGAATGCCTGTTTGAACACAAGCCAGCGGTGGTAGCGTTCGGTCCGGGCGTCTGCGGCGGTGACGAGGCGTGCGAGGGTCGTGTCATGATTGGTGAGGCGGAACCAGCGACGTTCGACGGCTTCGCGTTCGGCTGTGGGTTCGCCGGGGATTCGTGTCTGGGCGACGATGGGTTTTCGTTTGCGGCTGCCTCTCATGGTGCCTGTTGATCACAATTGGGGCCGGGGATTACGCGGCATGTCGTTTGATTGGTGGTGTCCGCATAACATGACCCCCGAATGCATTCACACTCGGGGGTCATTGATGATTTTCCTTGGGCAAACACCTGACCGGGCTGAGGTTCCAGCGTGTTTCAGTGAATCCTGCGTCAGAGCAAAGCTTCGGTCGCGTGGGTGCTTGTCGTCAGAGCTTGCCGGATGCGACGTGGCGATCCGGCGGGTGCGGAATCATCGGTCCTACTGAACGGTTCGGACGTTCGAGGCCTTTGGACCCTTGTCCGAATCAACGATTTCGAACTCGACCTTTTCGCCTTCCTGCAGATTCTTGTAGGAATCGACGATGGCGGTCGTGTGGACGAAAACGTCGCGAGAACCGTCCGTCGGCATGATGAAACCAAAACCCTTCGTGGCGTTAAACCACTTGACTGTACCTTCCATTGCAAAACACCTTTACGCGGCCGCACTGCGCTTAAGGCCTGGCTGAAACAAACGCTGTTCCGTGGTGGAAAAAACCGGGACTCAGACGTGTGCGCTGAGAGGGAGGCTATCGCTGTTGCCTTGCGGCGTCAAGTGATGAGACCATGGGGCATGGTTGACAGATTTCGGTAAGCTGCCTGACAATCTCCAACGGTTCCTGGAACGATCCTTCAGCTCTTTTCTCGGAGAAACATCGATGAAACGGTACATGTTTGCGGGTCTGGCAATGATGACGGTGATGGCGACGACGTTTACGTGGATCGTCTTCAAGCCGGCGACGGCGGAAGCGCACTGTCAGGTGCCGTGCGGCATTTACGACGATCCCGCGCGGATCAACCAATTGCGCGAAGATGCGGCGACGATTGCCAAGGCGGTGAAGAACATTCAGCAGATGGCTGGGTCGCACGACGTGACCGCGTTCAACCAGGCGTCGCGATGGGTGATGACCAAGGAGGAGCATGCGTCGCACATCATCGACGTTGTGTCGAAGTACTTCCTCACGCAGAAGGTGAAGGTCGTGACCGACGGCGGTGATGCTTACAAGGCATACCTCCAGAAGCTTGCGGATCATCATGCGGTGATGGCTGCGGCCATGAAAACGAAGCAGACGGTGAGCACCGATGCTGTGCACGCGCTCGAGCATGCGATCGAGGGACTTGCGAAGCACTACAAGAAGTAGTCGTACCGCCTTAAGCGAGATTCGATAGGATTCGCAGCCCGCGCGCAGATGAGCGTGCGGGTCTTTTCATGCGCCGTCGCCGGAGTGGAAACTGCTGATGATCTCCCACGCCTCCTCGGCTGTTTCGGCGTAGTGCATCAGGTCGAGGTCGGTGGGCGCGATGACGCCGCGGTCGACGAATTCCTGCCAGTTGATCATCGACTCCCAGAATTCGCGTCCGAACAGGACGATGGGGATGTGTGCGGTCTTGTCGGTCTGCACGAGTGTGAGCGCCTCGAACAATTCGTCCATGGTGCCGAAACCGCCGGGAAAGGCGACGAGTGCCTTGGCCCGCAGGAGGAAGTGCATCTTGCGGATGGCGAAGTATCGGAACTGGAAGCATAGCTCGGGCGTGATGTAGGGATTGGGTGCCTGCTCATGTGGGAGCGTGATGTTCAGGCCGATGCTTTTGGCGTTGACGTCGTGGGCACCGCGGTTGGCGGCTTCCATGATGCCCGGTCCGCCACCGGTGACGATGACGTATTCGCATCGGCCTTCGAGCTGGCATGTTGAGGAAACGAGACGTCCGAACTGGCGGGCGAGATCGTAGTAGCGTGACAATTCGAGTGTTGTTTCGGCGAAGCGGACGGCGTCGTGTTTGACTTCGCTGCTCTGGTCGTCGCCGACTTCTGCTTTGGCTTGGGCGAGTCGCTCTTCGGCGATCTCGCGTGTGACGATGCGTGATCCGCCGAACACGACAATGGTGGAGCCGATGTTCTGCTCTTCCTGCAGGAGTTCGCACTTGAGGTACTCGAGCGAGAGGCGTGTCGCTCGAAGCTGATCGCGCTTGAGCAATGCGCGGTCGTCTTCGGCCAACAGATAGGCGGGCGAGTCGAGAATCTTGCGGGTGGCAGCGTCGATGTCCATCGTGGGGACCCCCAATTCTTCCTAGAGTGTGCCGGCGACCTGGAACATGAGGACTGGGCCGTCGGAAATGGAGATGCGGTTGTCGCCTCGGTCGTCGTAGTTCTCGCCTTCGAAGAAGAAACGGTCGAAGGCATATCCGCCGGCGATGTCGAGGGCGATATTGTCGCTGATGTTCCATTTGAAACCGGCGACGGCGCGTTTTTCGAAGTAGAAGAGGCGGTCGTCGTCGTCATCGCGGGCGGCGCGGAAGTAGCGATCGTTGGTCCAGTCGAACGCGGTGTAGAACTGCAAGCCGTCTGCGATATCGACGCCGACCTGTGCGTGGACGATTCGCGGGATCAGGTAGGAGGCTTCGAGGGTTAGGTTGTCTGTGGGTTTGAAGTAGATGTTGCTGAAGGGCAAACCGATGGAGCCGCGAAGGTTTGGACCGCGATCGAACAGGTATGCAAAACCGGGCAGCGGGATATGGTCGGCGAATTGCCGGCCATTGGCGTAGTTGAGCAGCAGCACCCAGGCGTCATCGTTTTCGGCCGGCATGCGCAGGAAGAAACTCGCGTTGACCACGACCTCGTCAGGCGATGAGAACAGCTGATCACTCGCAGAGCCAAGCGTGATGTTGGCGCCGGCGATCCAATCGTTGTCGAGTCGTCGGCGATAGGTCGCACCGACGCGGACGTCCCACCATTCGCCGGGCAGCGATTCGAACGTGTCGGGGAGGATGGCGTCGGTGTCGAGAATCAGGGAGCGCAGTCGGGCGTTAAGAGTCCACTCGTCATCTTCGGATTGGGCGATGGGCAGCGAGAGGTTGAAGTCGTGGCGGGTGATCTGCATCTTGCGACGTTGCTCGGAGACGTCTTCGTTGAATGAGCCACGGACGTTATAGTCGGCACGAAGCGACATTGAGCCGATGTTCGGGTCGAACCAGTCGCGGAAGTTTGATTGTGCGACGGCGAGTGCGGCGGCGACATGCAGAATGACAATGGCGTAGATCGGGGTTCGGTTCATCGGGCGTGCTCCTTGAACGGGCCATCGTAGGTGTTGGCGGCGGAATGGACAACATGAACCACCGTCGGACGTTGCAACAAATGTACGACGCGATGCTCGATGCGCTGGGACCGCAGGGATGGTGGCCTGCTGAGACGCGGATCGAGATGATCGTTGGTGCGATTCTGACACAGAATACGGCGTGGACGAATGTGGAGCGTGCGATTGCGGCGTTGAAGGAGGCGGATGTCCTGACGGTGCGCGGATTGACCGAGATTGATGAGAAGCGGTTGGCGACACTGATTCGATCAGCCGGGACGTATCGGGTGAAGGCGCGGCGGTTGAAGGCGTTTACCGATTGGCTTGATGTGACGCATCGTGGTGATCTGGATCGGATGTTCGCGACGGACGGTGCGACGTTGCGGCGTGCGTTGCTGGGTGTTTCGGGGATCGGGCCTGAGACGGCGGACTGTGTTCTGTTGTACGCGGGCGATGTGCCGTCGTTTGTGGTTGATGCGTACACCAAGCGGATTCTGCGGCGCCACTTTCTGATTGATGAGCGCTCGTCGTATGACGAGGTTAAGGCCATTTTCGAGGATCGTCTGCCGCCGGATGCTCAGATGTTCGGCGAATACCATGCGTTGCTGGTGGCCGTGGGGAAGCACCATTGCAGGCCGACGGCGACGTGCGATGGCTGTCCACTGCAGACGTTCGAGCATGATGCGGCGCGTTAATCGGGGATGGCCAGTCGGAGCGAGTCCGCGGTCACGCCGCCGGGGATGATGATGTCGACGATGTCGCGGATGGCGTCGCGTTGGCCTGGCCAATGGTAGCGGGCGGTGGCCGCGTCGAATTCAAGCCAATCGAACGCGTCGTGTTCGTGGTTGAGTTGGACGGATGCGTCGTGCTCGACCTGTGCGGCGAAGCCGGGGCAGAGTTCGATGGTGTCGGTGCCGGCGACGTAGAAGGTGTTCACGCGTTCGAGTTGATGCCAGACCATTGGCACGAGTTGTGTTTCCTCGAGTAATTCGCGGCGGGCGGTGTCGAACGCGGACTCGCCCGGATCGATGTGGCCATGGACCGCCTGCCACGTGCCGCCGAGTCGCTTGTTGGCGGCGCGTTGCATGACGAGGAACTGCGGGTGATCGTCCACGATGCGATAGACGAAGACATCGACGATGCGGCTGACGATTTCAGGCATGTGTCGTTGCCGTTGATGTTCGGCGGACAAACCGATTGCCCGGCAGTTGGGTGATGACGCCTTTGAGTTGCAGTTTGGTGAGGGTGGCAGCGACCTGAGCGGGCGTGAGGTCGGCGTGGTCGACGATGTGTTCGAGCGTGGTTTCGACGTCGCCGATGACGGACCAGAGTTTCTTCTCGTTGTCGTCGAGTTGTGGTGCGGGGGTATCGAACAGTGTCGGTTCGTTGGCCGCGTGCTCTATGGATGGTTTCATCAGTTGGCCTGCTTCTCCGAGTTCATCAAGGATGTCTTCGACGCAGGTGACGAGTTTGGCGTGGCCATCGCGGATGAGTCCGTTGGTGCCGGCGGCAAACGGATTGGTGAGCAGTCCGGGGATGGCGAAGGCTTCGCGGTTGTATTCGCAGGCGAGTCGTGCGGAGATTTTGGCACCGCTGCGCTCGCCAGCTTCGATGACCAGAACGCCAAGGGACATGCCGACGATGATGCGGTTGCGGGGTGGGAAGTTCTTGGGTTCGGGGGAGGTGTCGATGGGCAACTCGGAAATGACCGCGCCGTTGTTGGCCATGTGGTCGGCGAGGTCGGCATGCTCGGCGGGGTACATGTGTGCGAGTCCGCAACCAAGGACGCCGATGGTGCGGCCACCGACGGACAATGCCCCGCGATGACCGGCTGCGTCTGCTCCGCGTGCGAGACCGGAGACGATGGTGAAGCCGGCGTTGGCGAGGGCGGCGCCGAAGCGTTCGGCCTGTTCGAGTCCGTAGTGGGAGCATTTGCGTGAACCGACGATGGCGATGGCGAGACCGTCTTCGTCTGCGAGTTGACCTCGAACGTAGAGACAGACCGGCGGATCGGGGATGTGGTTCAGAATGGCGGGATAGTCGCCGTCTTCGCAACAGATGATACGGACGCCAAGTTCAGTCGCTCGTTCGATTTCGTGGACGGCGTCTTCCGCTTGGCGAGCTTGGAAGATGGCTTCGGCGCGGTATCGGCCCACGCCTTCGACGCGTTCAAGCTCGCGGATCGAGGCGGTGAAGACCGCGTCAATCGTACCGAAGTGGTCGATCAATTTGCGCGTGCAGACGGGGCCGATGTTCTTGGCTTGGCTGAGTCGCAGGTAGTGCCGGGCTACCGGTGAGATCGTCCGTTGTGCATGCTGCTGCGACATCGGTTGTCCGTCATGCCTTGTTCAGGCTGATGTTCAAGGGGACTTTGCCGAGCTTGACGTCGGTTTGCGCTTGCGCTCCGGCCAGCGGATCGGTCGCGATGTCGTCGGCGAGTGTCTCCTTGCGGATATAATCGCCGAAGGCGTTGATGGCTTCGGCGGGTTCGCCTTCGGTTTGCAGGCCGAGGACGATGCGATCTTCGAGGTTGAGGTCGGCATCTTTGCGCAGGTTTTGCACGAAGCGGACGACGTCGCGGGCGATGCCTTCGAGTTTCAATTCGTGCGTGATGCGGCGATCGAGCAGGACGACCGTACCCATGTTTTCCTGGGCGGCCCAATCCTCGCCGTAGGACTTTTCGACGATTACTTCCGACGGTTCCAATTCGATAACGCTGCCGTTCACGCTGACGGGAACCGGCGATTTCCTATCGACCTGGGCAGCCAGCGCTGCGCCGTCGCCCTGTTTCAAGGCGGCGTTGATGGCGCCTGCGTCCTTGCCGAACTTGGGGCCTAGTACTTTCATGTCACCGCGAATCGTGATCTGACACTGTTGGCCGGCTTCGGGATCGATGGTGAGCTTCTTGACGTTCAGCTCTTCAAGCATGTGGTCTTCGAACTGCTTCAGTGCTTCGGCTTCCAGATCACTGGCTGGCTGGATGCGCATCTCGGCCAATGGTTGACGCACCTTGAGTTTGGCTTCGGTGCGTGCGGCACGGGCCATGGAGATGACGCGGAGGAACAGGCTCATCTTTTCAGAAAGCGACTGATCGACGCGGGATGCATCCGGTTCCGGGAATCGTACGTGGTGAATGCTCTCGGGCACGTCGGATTGCTGGTTGACGACGAGGTTCTGATACATCGACTCGGTCATGAACGGCATGATCGGGGCGATCAGTTGGCTGAACGTCGTCAGCACTTCGTACAACGTGTCGTAGGCGGCACGTTTGTCATCGGACCAGTCGCTCTTCCAGAATCGGCGACGCGAACGGCGGACGTACCAGTTGCTCAAGTCGTCGACAAAGCGCCCTGACCGTTCGCAAAAGGTAAGCGTGTCGTACTCGCTGTAGCACTTGTCCGCCAACTCAACCAGATGCTGGAGGTCTGACAGAATCCAGCGGTCGAGATCGGTGCGTCGGTCGATCGGCAGTACGTTGCTAGTAGGATCGTACTCGTCGAGCCGCGCGTAGTCGCAGAAGAAGGCGTACGTGTTCCACAATGGCCGGACAAAGCGTGCGTAGACCTCGTCGATATGAACGGGACCGAAGGCGATGTTGCGCTCGGGTGAGTGATCGCAGTACATCCAACGCATGACGTCCACACCGAACTTATCCGCAGCCGTCTTGAATTCGATGGCGTTGCCTTTGGACTTGTGCATCTCCTCCATGTTGTCGTCGAGTACGAGACCATGACCAAGCAGCGTTTCAAACGGCGCCTTGTCGGTCATCATTGTGCTAACAGCCAACAATGCGTAAAACCAATTGCGGAACTGACCCGGCAACGCTTCGACGACGAATTCGGGTGGGAACCAGCTTTCCCAGTAGTCGCGGTCCTCGAAATAACCCATCGTCGAGAACGGGACGATGCTCGCATCAAGCCATGGATTGCCAACATCCTTCACGCGCGAAACGCGTTCATTGCCACACGCGGTGCATTGGATCTTGATGTTGTCGACCCACGGGCGGTGAGGCGAATTGCCTTCGAACTGTTCCCAGCCCTCGACGGCACGCTCCTTCAGTTCCTCACGTGAACCAATGATTTCGAAATGGTCACACTGATCGCATTCCCAGATCGGCAGCGCCAAGCCCCAGTAGCGCTTCTTGCTGATCATCCAGTCGCCCATGTTTTTGAGCCAGTCGAGTTCGCGTTCCAATCCCCACGACGGAATCCAGCGGGCGGTCTTCGTGACAGCCATGATGCGGTCACGCCACTCCATGTTGATGTACCACTCGTCGACGAGGCGGTAGACAAGCTCTTCCTTGCATCGCCAGCAATGCGGGTAGCGGTGTAAGTACTTCTCCTTGGCGACGAGCAGGTCGCGCGACTTCAGATCGGCAGCGATGTCGTCGGCCACGTCGACAAAGCGTCGCCCGGTCAACTCGCCGAATCCGTCAATGAACTCGCCATGATCGTTCAGCGGTGCGACCGACGGCAGGCCTTGCTCCTTGCCGAGGCGATGGTCATCGCCACCGCAACCCGGTGCGATGTGCACGATGCCCGAACCTTCCGACTCGGTCACGTGGTCCCAATCGATCACGCGGTGGCTGATGGCGGCTTGGGCTGCGCCTTCGAGGTGATCGAATGGTCCCTGGTAGGTCCAGCCAACCAGTTCGCTGCCCTTCATTTCACCGACGACTTCGTATCCGCCGGCGTTCTTGAAAATGGCCTGGATGGACATCAGGCTTGGTGCGGTCTTGGCTGTTGGTCCTTCGATCGGTTGCTTGCGGGCGAGTTCAAAGTTGGCTTTGCCGACGTAATAGGTCCAGCCATCGCATTGTACCTTGACGTAGTCCATGTCGCCCTTGACGGCTGCCCCGACGTTGGACGTCAGCGTCCATGGCGTCGTCGTCCAGACGACCAACGCTTCCTTGCCTTCGGGTGATTGGCCGTTCTTGTCGACAATCGGAAACCGCACGAAGACCGAGAGGTGACTTGTCTCGCGGTAGCCTTCGTTCATTTCCATCTGGCTAATGCCGGTACCGCATCGCGGGCACCATGGCATCACGTCGGCGCCTTTGTAGACATGCCCCTCTTCGTGACACTTCTTCAGGAAATGCCAGATGGCGTAGTTGTTGTTCTCCGACATCGTGTAGTACGAGTTGTCCCAGTCCATCCAGTATCCGAGGCGTTTGGACTGCTCGGACTGAATGCCCGCGAAATGACGCGCACGGGCTTTGCATTCCTCGACGAACTTGTCGATGCCGTACTTCTCGATGTCGTGCTTGTTGGTGAACCCGTGTTCCTTCTCGACCTCAACCTCAATCCAAAGTCCCTGACAGTCGAAACCATTCTGGTAGCGCATGTCGTGGCCTTTGGCGGCGTGGTATCGGTGGAACACGTCCTTGTAGGTGCGGCCCCAGGCGTGATGAACGCCCATGGGGTTGTTGGCGGTGATCGGCCCGTCCAGGAACCGCCACTTCTCGTTGCCGCGGTTCATCTCGCGGAGTTTCTCGAATGCGTTGGTGTCTTCCCAGAATTTGAGGATGTCCTCCTCCATCCGGGGAAAGGCGGGACGCTTTTCAATCTTCTCGAACGCCATCGGTGTATCCTCAAAATCGGTCGTGCGTGCGAATCCGCCTACTATACGTGGATCGCCCGACGACGTGAACCCCGACCGACGGGCGTCGGATCAGGGTGCGACCGAGTGGCTGGACTGCTGCAGCCGCCGAAACCAGTGCCGAAGTGCGGTTTCGCCCGTCGCACGTGGCGATGACTCCGTCACGCTGCACACATCGTCCAACGAAGCGAGGCCTGCATAGTTCGCGATCATCGCGGCGAAATCGGTCGCATCCTGCAGACCGTCCCCGTTCACGTCCGCCCCGATCGATGCTTCCGGATTGATCGGCTGCTCCCAACCTGCGGCGAGGGTCGAGAAATCGCCCACGTCGACCACGCCGTCCTTGAGGGTCATGGATGTCTGAAGGTCGCCGACCCGCAATCGATCCGGCCCGGTGAAGTTCACGACCGTCAGGCCACACTCATTCGGCTGAACCGAGCGGGTGGCAGGCAGCGTGTGCCCCTCGACAATGCGGACCCAGGACGTCCCAGCCGGTACGTCGCCAATGACGAACGTTCCCATGCCATCCGCGTCGAACACCACTGGCGCTGATCCAAAGACGTCGCCGCCGCCATCGCAACCACCGAGTTGATACATGACCTCGCGCTCGACCATGTTTGTGAGGGCTTCAATCTCGACACTCACAAGAAGCCCCGCCGGCGAACAGGTGTCTCCAGGATAGCGGATCGTCACGGTCGCCGCCCCACTCACGTTCTCGCCGTCGCTTGCCCGAAACGACACCTCATCGACACCCGACGCCCCCGCGTTCGGTCTCAGCAGAAAAGCGCCGCCACCTGCCTGTAGTTCACTCTGAGTTGGCTGATCCAGAATCTCGATCGACAACGGGTCGCCATCCGCATCGGTTGCGGGGAGGTCGATCAGTACCGGATCGAACGTCTGCAGCGTATTGGTGTAGGAGTACGCAACCGGCGTGCTCACATTGACCGCTGTGCCACGCCACCGCGGCGAAACATCGAGCATGATGGGTTCCGACTGCGCACGACCGCCATCGACGAAGTCGGCCACCGCTTGAAGTCTTGTCGGACCAGCACCCAGATGAGCGGCGTGAACGGTGAACGTCGCCGACGTCTCCTGCGTGCCGGCAATCACCCGCCCATGCTGCACCAACCTGATTTCACACAGGCCCGCCCCTGCCGCCGAAACCGACACATTGAACAACGTATCGAGACCACTACTTGCCGGATCGACGGTCAGGCTTGTTGATCGGCCAGCGTTGTCGACCATCATCGAACCGATCCACCGCCCCTGCGTGGCGATCGGCGCATCGTCGAATGCCACCACGCGCAGCTCATGCCAACCATCAGCCAACTCGGTCGTATCGACATTGAACGGCTCGCCGGGATCACGCGTCGCTGTTTGTACACCGTCGATGAACAAATCCACGCGGGCGATTCCACCGCCCGGCCGCGTCGATTCGACGACTGGTGTCAGCGACACCTGACCCGATACGGGTCGCGATGGCGCGTCGGGTGCAGACACCGTCGGGAAATGGGCGAATGGCTGCGTGAGCGGATCGCCGTACATCAGCATCTGGAAGGGCACGTTGGCCAGACTCCGAAACGTCGCCTCCCCCAGAGACGCGCCCTGCGCGTAGTAGATGTGCAATCGCGGATGGGGAAACTTCGTCGCGAAATTGCACGGCTCCTCGACAGCACCCACCGATCCACTCGCGCCCTTGGCGATCCACTCCGATATCTTCGTTTGCGAAGATGTTCCGAAGAACCCCGCGAAACTCGTCAGATGATCGCAAAACGCGCCAGGCAAAATCTTCATATCCGCCTCAATCACCCGTGGATCCGCCCATCCCGTCATCACGCCCAGGCAATCATCACGTGCCTCGGGCAGCACATCGAACAGGTGCGCCCCCGTCATACCCAGACCCGCCAGAATCTCGACGCCTTGTGGATAGAAACCGTCACGCGGTTCACTCCGCGCCTTGTCCGTCGTTTCCATGTAATAGAAAGTGCCGGCCGGGTGCGTTCCATCTGCAGCCACGCTCCGATCGATCATGGCCATCGTTTCGTCGATCGTGTTTCCACGGTTTCCGCTGTATCCAAGCATAAATGAAATGAAATACCGTTGTGCACTCGTCGATTCGCTGGGCTGTCCACCAAACCACCCAACACCCGCATCGAACGCAACCGGTTCATTGTCAAAAAAACCGTAATAGCGGTTCGGCCTCGCCGATGACGTACCACTCAGAATCACATCGCGTAAGTAGGCGGCGACGAATGGCGTCGTCGCGGCGAAATGGCGCACCGGCACACACAAGTCCGTCACCAGTCCGTCGGCCGACGTTCGATATCCTGCGCCGGGTGGAATCACGACATAATCAATCGTCTCGGTGATCCCGCGCTGCGCCATCGTGCCCAGAAACGCATCGAGCTGAAAATCGACGAAATCGATATAGCTGTTCGTGGTCGGCTGCATGTACAGAACGTTGGCATCGGGAATCTGACGCGCCTGCTTGTAGTAGTGACCGACGCGGGTGGATTCCGCATTCGCCGGATCGATTACGAGCAACACATTCTCCGGACCGCCGCCTGCCACCGCGCGCAACGACACCATGAGCACAATCACCAATGAGAACGCACAGCCGGCCAATCGGCGCGCGCACCGTCCCTGTCCAGATTGTCGGGGATGCTTCATTTCCGCCTCCAACGGATGCTGCCCATTCCCAGCCACCGCGGTATGATGCCATCATACTGTCACAGGCTGCGGAATTCGCGTTCGCATCCTAGACGTCCGATAATGGCTGGACAACCCCAGCGCACCGTGCAGGAGACGGCCGTGCTCAGCAAACTCGACATCGCCAAGAACTGGCTACCCCGTTACACCGGCATGCCCCTCGATCGCTTCGGCGAGTGGATTCTGCTGACCAATTTCGGGGATTACGTCGAACGGTTCGCCGAACAGTTCAACTGCGACCTCTTCGGCGAGGGCAAACCGATGCAGTCCGCCACCAATGCTGCAGGCGTGTCGATCATCAAGTTTGGGATCGGTTCCCCCAACGCCGCCATCATCATGGACCTGCTCACCGCCGTGGACACCAAGGGCGCTCTCTTCCTTGGCAAGTGCGGCGGACTGAAGACCACGACCGAGATCGGCCACTTCATCCTGCCCATCGCCGCCATCCGCGGCGAGGGAACATCAGACGACTACTTCCCGCCCGAGGTCCCCGCGCTGCCCTCGTTCAAGTTGCACAAGTTTGTCTCCGAGCGGATTGTCGATCGTGGATTGGAATACCGCACCGGCGTCGTTTACACGACCAACCGGCGCGTGTGGGAGCATGATCAGGACTTTCTTAAGAAACTCCACGAGTGCACAGCCATCGCGATTGATATGGAAACCGCGACAGTGTTTATCGTCGGCCACAAGAATCAGATCGCGCGCGGCGCCTTATTGTTGGTATCCGACCTGCCCTTCACAGCCGAGGGTGTCAAGACCGAAGAAAGCGACAAACAGGTATCCGCCACGTGGACGGACATGCACCTGCAAATCGGCATCGACGCCATGACCCACATCGAAAAGCAGGGCGAGAAGATCAAGCATTTTCAGTACTGAGTCGCCAATCCGAGAGCGATAAGGGTGTGCGCCCATCCCTTGAATTCGCGATTCGAGAACGCTACTGTGGGGTCAATCGCTCAGCGCCACACATTCGTTCAGAATTCACTGAGGGAGAAGGAGCCATGCCCGCTGCTGATCAGCGATATGCAATTCTTGTCTTCTGCCTTGCCATGATCTGCCCCGCCATCGTACACGCACAGGGCCGCCTGCTGGGACTGAACGATTCTTTCGTCTTCGACATTGACAGAACGACTGGAGAAACGCAGCCGGTTTCCGATGTCGTTCTGGGGCTGGGGGGGATTCGACGGGCTTCCGCGCTGGCGCGTCATCCGGTCTCGGGACTCTACTACTGTGCTGACGACGCCTCTGATCAGTTGTTTACCGTCAACGCGACGTCTGGCGCCATTGACCGCATCGGCAGGCTCGACCCATATGGGATTACCGGGTTAACGTTCGACGCGAATACCGGAACGCTCTACGGATTGGCTTCGTTCCCGAGTCAACTCGTAACGCTTGACCCGCTGACAGCGGAAACTACGTCAGAAATTCCATTGTCCCCTCCCCGGAATGTTGCGGGTCTGGCATTCGACGCCACGACAAACACCTTGTTTGGGATCAACATCAATACAGACAGCCTCATTACGATCAACACGGCGACGGGAGTGATGACGACGATTGGACCGACGGGCGTGAGCGAAGCTGCGTCACTCGCGCTCGACCCTGCCACCGGCAACCTGTTCACCGTGCACCGTGTTTTTGGGGAACTGTTCCGAATCGATCGAACAACAGGCGCGGGCACCAAAGTGGCAGATACAGGCGTGAATTCGATAAGGGGGATGACTTATGATCCCGGGACACAAATGCTGATCGGAGCCACCGATCGGTTCTCAAATACGCCGACCCATTTGGTCCACATCGATCCATCATCGGCAGAAACATCGGTATCGACTGCTCTGGGTTATACCCAAGTCCGCGGTCTGGCGTTCGATGAAGATAAAGATGTGCTCTATGCGACGGATAGCGTTGGCCAGAACCTCGGGACCATCGATACGAAGACGGGCAACTTCAGTCTTATCGGCTCCTTTGGAGACGTACGGCCGAGTCCCATTCGCGGATTGGCGTTTGATCGAGCGCAAAGGATTCTGTGGGGATTGTCGAACAATGTCATCTATCGCATTGATCAAGAGACTGGCAAAGCAACAGAGATCAAGTTGCGCAATGGGATTGATATGACAATCGATCCGCAAACCGGATTCGGCTATTTCATTTCTTCCGGTTCAGCAGAACTCAGGCGGCAAGTTCTCCCAACAGGTCCTTCGATTTCGATTGGACCGACCGGACTTGGTTTTGTCACCGCACTGACCTTTGATTGCGACGAAAGCGTCATTCTCGCCATTGATAACACGGCGAAGACTTTGGTCGAAATCGATCCGGCAACTGCTTCGAGCACAGTGGTTGGCAGCCTCGGTTTCGGTTCCATCTCAGTAAGTGGACTTACTTATGATTGCGTTAGACGTCGACTCTATGCGACATCGGAGCAAGGCCATCTCTTTGTCCTGGATCGATCTACGGGCCGGGCCACCTCCGTTGGAAGCACTGGGCTATTCTTCGTCAGCGGAGCGACGGTGAATCCTTCGACGCAGCACGTACTCATTGCAGACTCTAGCTCTCAGGCCCTCTGGAGCATGAATCCTGTCACGATGGAATCAACAGCCATCGCGAGAATCGATGTCCCATTCGTGGGTGGCCTTGCGTTCGACCTTGCTGGCAACGTACTCTACATCCCAAGCCTAACGGGCATGGTCGATTTGTTTGCGATCGATCCCGTTAGTGGAGCATCGACACTCATAGGACCAACCAGTGAATTCCTCGGAGCACTCGCATGGAACAGTGCATCGGGCATCCTGTTCGGTATTGCATCAGACGGCCTCTTTGAAATCGACACAAATTCCGGCGCTGCGACCCTCGTGGGAAGTGCACTCGTTCCCGGGGGTGGCGGACCGATCATCGCGCTTGCGATTGATTCCGCAACTCAGGACATATTCATCAACGAAAAAAGAAACCAGACCCTCATCCACGTCGATTTGATGAACTCCCCACCGTCCAACATCGTCGGTCGCATGTCGCACGAAGCCGACGCCATGGTCGTTCTGCCGACGTTTTGCGGTGACGGCAGTGTCAACGCAGCAGCAGGCGAGGAATGCGACGACGGAAACAACACGAACGGCGACGGTTGCGATTTGAATTGCATCGTCGAGACTTGTGGCAACGGCGTGATCCAGATCAACGAAGACTGCGATGATGGCAATGATATCCCCGGAGATGGCTGCGACAATTGCGTTGGCGAGCGTTGTAGCAACGGCATCGTGAACTTCGGCGAAGAGTGTGACGACGGCAACCTCGTCTCGGGTGATGGTTGCACGTTCCGCTGCACGACCGAATTCTGCGGCGACGGCGTCGTCAACAACAGTGGATCCGAAGCGTGCGACGACGGCGGCGAATCAGCCACCTGCGATGCAGACTGCACACCGCCCGAGTGCGGCGACGGAACGTTGAACAAGCTCGCAGGCGAGACCTGTGACGACGGGAACACCATCGACGGCGACGGTTGCAACGCAAGCTGCACCGTCGAATTCTGCGGTGATGGTATGGTGAACGACGGCAGCAATGAGGAGTGTGATGACGGGAACAACGTCGACGGCGACGGCTGCAACGCAACATGTGCCACTGAATTCTGCGGCGACGGCGTCGTCAACAATTCGGGCATCGAACAATGCGATGACGGCAACACCATAGATGGCGATGGTTGTGATGCGACATGCGCGGTCGAGTTCTGCGGCGATGGCACCGTGAACGACAGTGGCAGCGAGCAATGCGATGACGGAAACATGATGGATGGTGATGGCTGTACCGCGGCGTGCGTGATCGAATTCTGCGGCGATGGCGTGACCAACAACGCAGGCACCGAAGCCTGCGACGACGGAGCCAACAACTCCGACACCCAGCCCGACGCATGCCGAACCGACTGCTCACAGCCAACGTGCGGCGACAACGTCATCGACTCCGGCGAACAGTGCGACGACGGAGCAGCAAACGCCAACGCACCAGACGCCTGCCGATTCAACTGCAGCCTGCCCATCTGCGGCGACGGCATTGTCGACAATGGCGAAGCCTGCGACGTGGGCGGTTCGTCAGCCGACTGCGACGACGACTGCACGCTGCCGCAATGTGGCGACGGTGATGTCAACACGCAGGCCGGCGAAGCCTGTGACGACAGTGGCCCTTCCGCGACGTGCAACCCCGACTGCACGCTCTCGCTATGTGGCGACGGTCAACTCAACATCTTGGCCGGCGAACAGTGCGACGATGGCAACAACACCGACGGCGATGGCTGCTCCGCCACATGCGAGATCGGGACTGGCATCCCCGTCCCAGCCACGACGCCGACCGGCATGCTCATCCTGATGGCGCTGCTCGGAACTGCTCTTGCTCTGCATGCGAGACCTGTTCCCAATGAATTCACATAGTTCATCGGTTGGTACGAAACATAAGCAAAAGCACCGATACCCCAATACAGAACTTAACGTTCAGCCGACGGATTGTTACAGTTCAGCTTCATAGAGCTTTTGGATTCAGCTCCGCAAGGTATTGATCCTGCTTGAGTTAGATCAACCGACGATTGCGGAGAGCGGTCTTCGTTTGTCGCACGATGCATCATGCAGCATCTGAATCACCAGGTTGAATCGCACATTGCGTGTTGTTACACTCCACATGATAGGTGGCTCGATTCCGCACTTGCAGGGCAGATTGGGCGCTCACATTTTCTCGCGTGACGCCATCATATGGTCGCACGGCTGATCATTGAATTTGGCAGCACCGTTGTATGGCGTCGCGATGCCCGATCAAGTCACCACCGGCAGCCAATCCAGAACGGAGGGACACACAACATGCTTTCCCGCAACATCTTCTGCGCGCGAACCACGACCTTGTTGACGATCATGGCGATGCCGATGGCCGTCGCCCATGCAGGCCCGGGTGTCTGCGGCGACGCCGTCTGCGACGTGACCGAAACGAACTGCTCCTGTCCCGAAGACTGCCCAGGCTCGACCGCGGAATTGTACGGACTCGGCAGGCACGCGTTCGCGATTGACCCAAACTCCGGAGAGACTCAGCGTATCTCTCAACGTGGCCTCATCAACATCGGCAACACGGACATCCTCGCATACGATGCAGGCACGAACACACTATTTGCGACTGAGGGATCAGAACTGTTGTCAATCGATCCTATGACAGGATTGTCGAGCACGATCGCCCCCCTTGCGAACGTGCCCAGCTTTCGCGACTTCGTATTGGATCCCAATGCCAATATTCTGTATGGATTGGGTGGCAATACTCTCTTCTCGATTGATACAACGACTGGTATTGTTCGAGTGATCGGACCCGTGGGATTCAACGTGTTTCGTCTCGCGCTTGATCCAAACACGAACACATTGTACGCCACGGGAACCGGCAACAACGAACTTGTTTCGATCGACATCCTTACCGGAGCAGGAACGGTCATTGCGCAACTGTCGCCGGGGATCAGAGGCATCGCCTTCGATTCGTCGACGAACACGCTCTACGCAATCAACCGAGATACCGATCAACTCACATCGATTGATCCGCTCACGGGCGTCGGAACGACGATCGGGCCCGTGGCCCCCGGTGAGACACTCGATGGCTTTACATTCGACACGACCAACAACCGCATTCTCACGGTTGATCGCAAATCGGCCCAGTTGGCTGCACTCGATCCCGCCACGGCTGCAAAGACATTCCTTGCGCCCCTGGGCTATCGCCAAATCCACGCCCAGGCATACGATCAGAATTCCGACACCGTTTACGCTTTCCACGACCCCACGGACGAACTGATCATCATCGACCAGACGACCAGCATTGGAACGCCAATCGGCCCCGTCGGATTCACGGATATTCAGGGGCTTGCATTTGATCCCAACGCAAGCGTGCTCTACGGCGTGGACAGCGACACGAACCAACTCGTCACAATCGACGTCGTCACGGGCGCAGGCACCGCCGTTGGATTGATTGGTTTCACCGCCGTACGTGCACTCGCTTATGATGCCAACACGGACACGCTCTACGGCACCGAAACGGGCGGTGACCAACTCATCACCATCGACACCACCAGCGGCGCGGGGATGCCGGTCGGCCCCCTGGGATTCACGCGGACAGAGGGGCTTGCGTTCGACAATGATGCGAACATACTCTTCGGCCTCAACTGCCCCGAGAATCCCGGAAACAGCGAGCAACTTATCCAGATCGACCCGCTTACCGGCGCGGGAACCCTTATTGGTTTCACCGGAGTTTTTGATGCGAACTCGTTGGCCGTCAGTTCGATCACCGGAACACTCTACTCAGTTGACGCCAATTTCCGACTCTTCGTCCGGCTCAACCGCCAGACGGGAGAATTCACGTCCGTAGGATCAGTGGCAGCCGTAGATTCTGATGGCCTGGTATTCGATCGCAAGACAAACACGTTCTTTGTCACACCATCCAGTGGACAAGTTGCGACAGTCGACATAGTCACCGGCAACATCACGCGACTTGATGAGCACCCATTTGAACGGATAAGCGGCATCGCGTTCAACGAGACAATGCGAACGCTGTACGGCGCATCCAGTTCAGCCGATGCGCTTATCGCGTTCGACCCGGTGACGGGCAGCGGCGTGCCAATCGTCTCACCGATTCCGGTCTTCACAAGATCGCTCGCATTCGACGACAACTCGCAAACGCTCTACGCCGTTGACACCGTCAGTAACGAATTGTTTACAATCGATATCGTCGCTGGCACCGTCAGCACCATCGGACCGCTGGGATTCGATTCAGTCACGGGACTCGACTTTGACGAAGACAGCAATACCCTGTTTGGCGTGGATCCCGACACAGCCGAACTACTGACAATTGACACAACCACTGGTTCCGCTACGTCGATTGGGCCGACGGGGTACTCGATCGGACAGGGAATCGCATTCGCAAGAGGTGAAGTATTCTGCAGCGACGGTCTCGACAATGATTGCGACGGCCTGTTCGACTGCGACGATACCGATTGTCAGGGAGATCCGGATTGCTGCGGAGACGGCATCACGGATCCCGGGCAGGAGTGCGATGACGGCAACGACGACAACACCGACGACTGCCTCAACATCTGTCAGATTGCAACGTGTGGCGATGGACACACCCGCGCAGGTGTCGAAGATTGTGACGATTTCGGCGAATCGGTTTCATGCAACGCCGACTGCACCACAGCCATGTGCGGTGACGGCAAGATCAACACGACTGCCGGTGAAGCATGTGACGACGCTGGCGAATCATCCTCCTGCAATGATGATTGCACGCCCGCGAATTGCGGAGACGCAAAGATCAACATGTCGGCTGGGGAACAGTGCGATGATGGCGGTGAGTCTACGACCTGCAATGCCGATTGCACCATCGCCGTGTGCGGCGACAGCAAGCTGAACATCTCCGCTGGCGAAGTCTGCGACACCGGGGTCACGACAATGGTGTGCGACGAGGATTGCACGCTCCCGGCCTGCGGCGACAACGTCCTGAACGTCATCGTCGGCGAACAGTGCGACGATGGCAACAACACTGACGGCGATGGATGCTCTGCCACCTGCGAAATCGAACCCAGTGCCCCCGTCCCAGCCACGACACCCATGGGCATGATGACCCTGATGGTCTTGCTGGCAGCAGGCCTGGTGATCAGGGCACGTCGAGCGGCGTAGATAAAGAAAAACACGCGACCGGTGCATTGGCCGCGTGCTTAAACATCGCAAATACCTGATGTGACGCAATGATCAGCGCGTCGCGGGGAACTTCTTGTCCAGGGTCGCGTTCCACTCGTCGAGTTGCGATTGATGGGCAGCCAGGAGTTCGCTCGGATCGCCCTCGATCTCGACGCGGTCCATCTTGTCACCCTGTGCCACCTTGTCGACGACATCTTGACCCGAATCGACCTTGCCAAACACCGTGTGCTTGCCATTCAGCCAATCGGTCGCCACGTGCGTCACGAAGAACTGGCTGCCGTTCGTGCCCGGACCGGCGTTGGCCATCGACAGCACGCCCGGCCCGTCATGCTTCAGACTCGGCGTGCACTCATCCTCAAACTTGTACCCCGGACCGCCCGACCCCGTCCCCGTTGGATCACCGCCCTGAATCATGAAATCCGCAATCACGCGATGAAACGTCAGCCCGTCGTAGTAGCCGCGATTGGCCAGGTTCACGAAGTTCATCACCGTCTTCGGTGCCCCCTCGGGAAACAGCCTGATCCGAATGTCACCCTTGCCCGTCTTGATCGTCGCAAATAAATCCGCCACCGTCAGCTCCTTCGTCCGTGTAGTCCCAGGTTGATCCCCTCCACGCACCGGCAGCATACCCGCGCGGTCGACGTCATGCCACCAACGTGCGTGCCGGACATCGAATAGAACGGCATTACGGCCTTCGCCCTGCCGACTCGACCACACCGGCTGTTGCCCTGGTTGTCACGTCAGGCCACTCAAAGTCGCGCGCGTCGAAGTGGTGACCACACTCCGGACATCGTCGTTCGGTCAGATTCAGCAGCGAATAGCCGCAGTGAAAGCAAATCGGCGGCACGCGCTCGTGCTTTTCCGTGACCCGCCTGACCCGTCTTATGATCGCGTAGGCGATGCGGCCAACGATCATATGGTAGATGCCGAGCATGCACCCGAAGACCAATCCAAGGCTCACCCGGGATGCGAGATACAACACAAAATCAACAAGCGTCGTCGTCTGATGACTCCACCAGAACAGGAACGTTACGGCCACCGGGATGACCTCAAACCCAACTCCGAAGCCAATCCCGCAGAAGAAACAGCCACCCATCACCGCATCACGGTCCGGGTATCGCCAAACCAGAAAAATCAGCACAACGGGCATGACCAGCATGCCCACGAAGACGGCCAATGCTGCATTCCGCGTAGCCGACGGATCTATGGCAGACGCGAATCCAACGAACAGCCCCGCGAGGATTCCGGCGATCGCATAACGCCGACCCATCTCATGCTTGCCGCGACGACGTATGTACTTCACGTGCCCTCGTCCTCACGTTCGCCGCCCGTGTTCGGCGGATTCGCCAGATCCGCCCTGCCAGCCAACCCAACAGAACAACGCCGTTCGACCTCCTCCAGTGGCCAGGCGTACGCATTGACGTCAAACGCCATCCCACATTCCGGACAACGATCCTCCGACAACCCCAGCAACGAATATCCACACGCCGCGCAATTCGGCACTGGCAACTGCCCCGGAGCCAACACGCGTCGAGAACGATGCACCACAAATAGCACGGTACGGCCGACAACGCACAGATACAGGCTGAACGCCGTCCCTACGATCACAGATGCACCAATGGCCAAGCTAATCGCAGAAAGGAATGAGAATATACTCGTTAGCGTCGAGAAGTGATGCTCAATCGCAGCGTAAACGATTATCGGTACGGCACATCCGAAACATGCACTTGGTCCTGAGAGCAAGCAACCCGCCATAACGGTCCCCGTCTCCGGATATCGCCGGATCATTGGAAAAAGCGCGACCGGCAATACCAGCAACTGAACGCACGACAACACCAGCAGCAGATTCCGCGGTTTGCCGCCCAGTATCACCCATAGAGGTGCACCCGCCCCGACAACCGCAGCGATCAGCGCATACTTCTTCAGGAGTTTTCTCGTGTTGCGATGGGGAACGAATTTCACGGTTCTACCAACCCATTTCTCACGCTCGTGCTCTGCAAGAATGGATCGTGATCGAATGCCATACCACACTCCGGACAACGCGCTACAGTCAGATTCACAAGCGAGTAGCCACATTGGACACACTCGGGATGACCGTCGTCCGCGAAGTCCGGAACAATGCGATATCGTTGCACAACAATCAGCGCAACCCGAGCCATGAACGCCAAGTATACACTGAAAACCAAGCCCACAATCATGGCATAAAAGAGCGCAATTCCACCAAACCACAGAATGCTAAAGAGCCTCCAGGCACTACCCACACCAAATGGCAAGAATCGATGAACAATCAGCGGAATCGCAAAACCAGTGCACGAGCAAGGGCCACAAAGGACGGCGCCCATGATCGACGTCTCGTAATGCGGATACCGCCACACCATCACCAAAACAAAAACCGGAATCAACAACATGTCCGCGACGAGCACAAACGTGAGAAAATCCCCGACACGGCCAATACAGATCAGATACAGTGCGAAAATCGATCCGACCACACAGGACCCAATGGCGTACGCCCAGAGCTCACGCTTCGAATCGCGCGGAGCGATGACGGTGGCATGGCGTTCAGCGGTCAATCAACACCACCCAACATCTCTGCTTTTTCAGCGTCAAACGGCTTGCCACATTCCGGACACCGCGACACGGTCAGGTGCATCAGCGAATAGCCGCAGTACTCGCACACATTCTCATCATCCGGCTCGTCGACGCGATACGATCTGACCATCAGCATCACCAGCGACGACAACAGGAGACCCCCAACACATCGGGATGCGACGCCAAAAAACAAGAACACAACACCCATGCCTGGCTTGGTTCCCTGTAGTTGCACGACAACCTTGGGAGTGATGCTGATGATCGCCACGATGGCGTTTCCCAGATAGCAAACGCTCATCCGCGGATGGTACGCCGTCGTCATCGCAATCCCGAGAATCGCAACCCATAACGCCAGCAAATCAAGCGTTGGCCCGGGCCGCATATTTCTCACGCCCAGATAGTGGCCATACCCTTCCATCGAAGCCACAAGCACGCCCGTCACCATATACCCAGCGATCGCTCTACGCCCATACGACCTTGGAATGACTCTGGGTTCGCCCATCACTTCATTCTATCAACCGCAACAACCAAGGCGCCGACCGTACATCTCGTCACCCTGCCCATTCCTCGCTACAGTGCACAATTGAAAAACACCAAACACAACCCAGGGAACCTGCACAGATCATGAACATCCTCCTCTCCAACGACGACGGCATCCTCGCACCCGGCATCTCCGCCATGTACGACGGCCTCGAAGGTCTCGGCCACATCACCGTCGCCGCACCCGACTCCGTCCAATCCGCCACCGCCCACGGCATCACCGTCCTGCAAGCCATCAACGTCCAGCAAATCCACGTCCACGATCGCTTCCACGGCTGGAGCGTCGGCGGACGACCGGCTGACTGCGTCAAAATCGCGGTGGCAGAACTGATGGATCGCAAACCCGACCTCGTCGTCTCCGGCATCAACGACGGTGCCAACGTCAGCATCAACGTCCTCTATTCCGGCACCGTCGCCGCAGCAGCCGAAGGCGCCCTGCTCGGCTTCCCCGCAGTGGCCGTCTCGATGGAACGCAGCCCTGAAATGCACTTCGCCGAAGCCGCCCGCATCGCCCGCCGCGTCATCGACCGCCTCCTCGAGACCGGCCTCAAACCCGGCGAACTCGTCAACGTCAACATCCCCTCCCTCAAACGCGGCCAACCGAAAGGCATCCGCGTCGCCACCCAGGCCCTCACCGGCATGGTCGACCACTACATCGTCACCGAAAACCCCGACGGCTCACGACACTACGTCCTCGACGGCGACTTCCCCGAGATGGAGCATGGCCACGAAACCGACCTCCACGCCCTCAGCGAAGGCTACGTCGTCATCACCCCGCTCCACTGCGACCTGACCGACATCAGACGCCTCGACCGCATGGAACGCATCGACTGGGGCCCGCTGGACTGACCAATCTCGCAACTCAGACCGGTTCGACTATAATCGTGCAAGAGCGTTGGCCGATGTCCCTGACATCTGCCACGGACGCGGCCTGACACAAACACCAACGAAACAAGGACTTACATCAGACATGCAGGTCAAGGTAGCCACCACACGGGGTTTCTGCTTCGGCGTCGAGGACGCCATCGAACTGGCAGAACAAGCCATCGACGACCACGGCGCCGGCAACATCATCGCCCTCGGCCCCGTCATCCACAACAAGACCGTCGTCAACAAGCTGGAACAGGAAGGCCTCAACCAGGCGGGTGAGCTCGAAACGATCCCCGAGGGCAAGTCCGTCCTCATTCGCTCGCACGGCGCATCGCCTGAAACACTGCAGCGCGCCAAGGAACGCAAGCTCAACGTCGTCGACGCCACCTGCGTGCTGGTCAAACGTGCCCAGAACGTCGTCAAACAGCTCCACGAGGAAGGCTACAAGATCGTCATGATCGGCGACGCCAACCACCCCGAGGTCCGCGGCGTCATCGCATACGCTCCCGAAGTCATCGTCATCGACAAGGGCGACGACCTCGACACAGCCATCCCCTACAAGGAACGCCTCGGCATCGTCGCCCAGACAACCCACGCACCGGAACACGTCGCATCGGTCATCGCCGAGATCGCCAAGCGACCATTCCGCGAATTGAAAATCGTCAACACGCTGTGTCTCGAAGTGACCCGCCGACAGGAAGCCGCCGTCGCCCTTTGCAAGGAAGTCGACGTGATGTTCGTCCTCGGCGGGTACCACTCGGCCAACACACGCGAGCTGGCCCGTCTCTGCATCGAGGAAGGCATGTCGACCTACCACCTCGAAACGTGGGACGACTTCAAACCCGACATGGTCGACGGCAAAACCATCGCCGGTGTCACTGCCGGCGCGTCAACACCCGAATCAGTCATTCAGGACTTCGTCGCCAAACTCGAAGCCCTCTGATAATCTCAGCATCCATTCGCAGCACCGAACGAAAGGACACGCACGATGGCAGACCCCAAACATGGAACCGCCCCGATCGTCGTCGAGGAGACACCCGGTAAGAAGGCCTACTGCACCTGTGGCCACTCCGCGAACCTGCCCTACTGCGATGGCGCCCACTCGCGCGAGCAGACCGGACTCGCCCCGATGGTCGTCGAAATCGAAGAGCCATGCCAAAAAGCCATCTGCCAATGTCACCAGAGCGGCAGCATGCCCTTCTGCGACGGATCGCACAAAAACCTGTAACATACCGAGAACCTCGGATCAGGTTCGGCGCGGACACTGTTACAGGAAACCAACTTGCACATCGTCGTAACGTTGTGGTGGCTGTTGTTCTTCACGGCCTTCGGTCTGTCGGTCGGCAGTTTCCTCAACGTCGTCATCTTTCGCCTGCCCCGAGGTTTGCAGCTCAGCAAACCCACCTGGTCCTTCTGCCCCCACTGCGAAACGCGCTTGGCATGGTTCGACAACCTGCCCGTCCTCAGCTACCTGCGTCTTGGCGGTCAATGCCGCTACTGCAGTCTGCCGATCTCCGTCCGTTATCCCGTCGTCGAACTGCTGACGGCCATCATCGTCGTCGTCCTGCTCGACGCCTTCTTTATCGCCCAATGGCGACAGGGACTCAGCAACGGCATTGACCTCAACGAACGAATCTACTTAGATTGGCCCCTGTTCCTCGCGCATGTCATTCTCTTCACCTGCCTGCTGGCGATGTCCGCAATCGATCTCCAACACTACTGGATCGACATCCGCTTCACTCACTTCGCCACCATCGCCGGCTTCGTGCTCTTTTCCATCTGGACCCCGCAGGCATCTCAGAACTGGATCCGCCCCTACGACACAACCGCCGTCATCTGCCTCGCCGTCTTCGTCACCTTCGTGATCACGCTCTACTTCATGAACCGCGCCTACCCCGTTGAAGATGAGATTGACCCGCAGATCGCCGAATCGGAAAACAACGACGAATCCCCACCAGATGAGTCACGTGCAATCATCTGGCCACCGCTGCTTGTTCTTCTCTTCGTCATCGTGTCCGCGTTGCTCGCGGACGGGGACCGCACAGGACCGGTCTCGCGCATCTGGCGGGCCGCCATCCCACTCGCCCTGCTTCTCATCGCCATCCTCCGCGAAGCCGCCACCGTCCGCGAATCCGACACCGAGATCATCGAAGCCATCGAAGAAGAAGCCCCCGACGCCCGCCGTCAGACACTGTTCGAACTCTCCATTCTCACGCCCGCCATCATCGTCGGTGTCGCCATGTTCCTGCTTCTGCGAACCGAATCAACAGGATCCGCCATCACCGCCATCCTGCACTGGAACCCCGCCGGCGAGTGGCAACCGCTCTGGGGACTCGGCACTGCCGCAAGCGGATACATCATCGCCGCCGCCATCGGCTGGACCGTCCGCATCCTCTCCAACCTCGCTTTCGGCAAGGAAGCCTTCGCCACCGGCGACATCCACATGATGGCCGCCGCCGGCGCGGTCATCGGCTGGCCCACCGTCCTCCTCGGATTCGTCGTCACCTGCGTGATCGCCTCGCTTGGCTGGGTGCTGCTCCTGCCCTTCAAGAAAACACGTGCGATTCCGCTGGGCCCTTGGCTGCTGCTCGGATTTCTCACAGCCACCATTCTCTACCAACCCCTTATCGAAACACCAGTTATCCAAAACCTGCTCTTTATCGTGGATCACCTCGTCCTGCAGAACCCACAGGAATCACCCGTCATGCCGTAAGGGACGCTTGTCATGAAGCGCATCGCAGCCTATCTTAAACTCGTCTTCCTGGTGACGGTGGTATTGGTCGTCGCCCTGGTGGCCTTCAACAACCGCAAGAACGTTGTAAACGTCTGGTTCTTCAAGTCATACGAACAAATCAACGTCTTGTGGCTGATGCTTGTCACATCGGTGATCTCCATCGTGACCTGGTGGCTGCTGACGGCCACCTTCGGTGTCTGGCGCGACCTTCGCGAGTTGGCCGCAGAAGCCGAACGCAAACAGAAAGACAAACAACATGAAGACCTCGCCAGGAAACTGGCGGAGACGGAAAAGCGCATCGACGGGCAGCGGGAAGAAGCCAAGGTGCGGCAATCAGAAGACACGGGTTAGGAACCTGCGCGACGCAGGTCCAAGCGAGTAGGAGGTTACACCATGCACAAAATGCGCAACGCCATCATGACGGTCGCCCTCATCGGCACCGCCATCCTGACCACAGGATGTGAGTCCACCCAGAATGAGAAAGACGCGCAGATCGCGCTGTTGGAAGAATCCAATCAGCGCTACGCCGAGGAGCTCGCCGCGCTGCGTCGCGAGATGGACTCCGAAGATGATCAGGTCACAAGCCTCCGCGGTCAGCTGGCCCGCTGTCAGGATGATCTTGATTCCTCACGCATGCAGTTGGCCGCCATGCCATCCGGCGCCGAAGACGACGGATGGCAGGCTGTCCCCGGCGGCGCCATGATCGCCCTCGAAGGCAACGTCCTCTTCGCCTCTGGAAAAACCAAGCTCCGCAACACCGCCGTCTCAAGCCTCGATCAGATCGCCAGCCGCATCCAGTCGAGCTTCTCCGAGAAGGACATCTTCGTCTTCGGACACACCGACAACGACCCGATCAAGAAGAGCGGCTGGAAGGACAACTGGGAACTCTCCGCTCAGCGATCGCTCAGCGTGACGCGCTACCTCAACGAACGCGGCATCTCGCCGTCGCGCACCGTCGCCTGTGCCGCCGGTGAGCACCGCCCGCGCGTCCCCAACACAAACAAGTCCAACAAAGCCAGCAACCGCCGCGTCGAGATCTTCGCCATCGATCCGGTTCGCTGATCGACACCGATAATTCAGCGTTCAAGGGCGTATCCGCAAACGCGGGTACGCCCTTCTTGCTGCGCGCCACATCCACGCAACCCGTAGAATCACAGCAGCCGAATCACTATCATGGACACCGATGGCCGGGATCGTGGGATCCCGCGTCCACGCAAGAAGTGTGAGGGGAACTCATGAACACCGCATTCCGCACCCGTCTGGCTCCGTTGCTCAGCCTGAGCGTCATCGCCATTATCGGACCATCGTCAACCGCTCAAGCACAAATCGGCGCCTGCTGCCTCGGAACCGGTGACTGCATCGCCACCACCGAAAGCGGATGCACAACGGTCATGGGCGACTACCTCGGCACCGACACCGATTGCGCCGACGCCGTCTGCATCGGCGCCTGCTGCGGGGACAACAACGCATGCGATGTCGTCAGCCGCGACGACTGCACCACCTCCGGCGGTGACTACAAAGGCCCCGCCTCAACCTGCTTCGCCGATTGCCCCACGCTCGTCGGCACCACGTTCTCCTATCAGGGACAACTCAAGCAGAGCGAACGCCCCTACACCGGGTCAGCCGACTTCGCCTTCTCCCTTTGGCGATCCGCCAACGGCGACGAACAAATCGGCGGAACGTTGGAAATCTATGACGTGCCGGTCAACAAAGGCCTCTTCACACTCGACATCGACTTCGGCATCGAGGTGTTCGACGGTTCGACGCGCTGGCTGGAAGTCAGCGTCCGCACCCCCCACGATCCCGGTGGCACCGCACCGTTCACGCCCCTCGCATCCCGCCAACGCATCGCACCCACACCCTACGCACTCCAAACGCGTGGCATTCAGTCCGATGACAACGGTTGGCTTACCATAGGCTCGCAGGAAGACACAACATTCACCACGCACTTCGGCTCGTTTCGTGTGCTCGACGACGAGCGATACGGCATCAATCTCGGCGCCGGCAATCAGCAGGGCGTCATTTCGTGGCTGAACCCAAGTGGCTCCAACGCCGTCATGAGGATCGACGCCACTGGTCTGGGCCTTTATCGCGTTCCCGCCACCAACACCCTCGAAGTGAACGGAAACGCCTCGAAGCAGACTGCCGGCTCGTGGCTGTCCAACTCCGACGGACGCATCAAAACGGACATCGAATCCGTCAGCAACGCCACCGAAGCGCTTCTGAACGTCAACCCCGTCAGCTTCCGCTACACCCAGCAATACCTCAAAGACAACCCGCGGATCGCCGACAAGCGCTACCTCAACGTCATCGCGCAGGAGTTCGCGTCCGTCTTCCCCGAGTACGTACAGGTCAGCAATGAGACACTCGACGACGGCTCGCACATCATGCAGGTCGATACCTACCCGCTGATCATCTACTCAGCCGCCGCCATCAAGGAATTGCACACACGCCTCGAAAAGGCGGAAAAGGAAAACGAAGCGCTCCGCCAGCGCATCGAAGCCATCGAATCGAAGTTGGCCCGGTAACGTCAGGATGCGTCGTCGAGCGCACGCAGGTAACGAAAATCAAAAATCCCCGTGTCGTGCCCATCCGACCAGAACAGTTGGATGGCGTACGACCCCACGAGTTGAGCGCTGGTCAGCTTGATGTCATCCGGCGACGTCTTCAAAATCGGCAGTAGCGAACCCGTGTCCTTCTCGCGCTCCGTGCGGCACGCAGCGCATGGGCAGTTCTTCCGCAACCGAAATGCGGGAAACACGCTGGCTTGACCATCCTTCCACGAAACCCGCAACTCCTGCTCAACGCGCTTAAGCGCCAACGACTCAGGCGTCACCGCGTCCACCGGCAATGACTGCTGATGTGCCTTCGAAATGGGATCATGCGGCTCACTCATCGCGCGTAGAACCTCTGCGAAAAACGATCCACCGACCCGTCGTTGTAGAACCGTAGAAACTCCACATCAATCGGATCGCCCTCATCCACATCCTGAAGCAACATACCCAACCGCTCCGGTGGCCACGCACGATAACGCCCCACCAACACCAGCAAATCCCCGCGGTTGATCTGCCGACGATCGAAAATCTGGTAGTCCACCCCCGTCACCACCAGCCCCGCGTTGCGACGCAGCCCAAACCGACTCTCCGCCTTCGGCGATATCTCCTCCAGTTCAAGCCCGAGTTTCTCCAACGCCAGCTTCGCACCGTCAGGCGGTTTCGCCTTTGTCAGTCGCACCTTGGCTTCGCGGACCTTCCCGTCTCGCGTGAATCCGATATCCACCACGTCACCGGCCCCATGCCCCAACATGGCAATATGAAAGTCCACATCACGCGCGACCGCCTCACGATCCACACGCAACACCACGTCCCCCACTTCAAGACCGGCCTTGTCCGCAGGACTCTCCGGCACCACGTCCACCACCTCCGCCACTTCACCCGCCACGCGAAGGCCGAACTCCACCCGCTCCAGCCCCTCAATATTCAGAATCTCCGGCAGCAACGCACGCAACTGATTCACCGGAATCGCAAAACCCACATTCTCCGCATCGCGCCGTATAGCCGTGTTCACCCCGATCAACTCCCCCACCGCGTTCAACAACGGCCCGCCCGAATTACCCGGGTTGATCCCCGCATCCGTCTGAATCAGATTGCGATACTCGACCTCCTCATCGAACGACAACGTCCGATCCACGGCGCTGATCACACCCATCGTCACGGTGTTTTCCAGCCCGAACGGATTGCCGATCGCGATGGCATACTCGCCGATCATGATGTCATCGCTCTGTCCGAGCTTCAGCGGCTGCAATGGCGAACTCGGCTCCACCTTGAGAATCGCAAGGTCATGTCGCGGGTCCGTCGCAACCACCGTCGCCTCATACTCCCGCCCGTCACCGAACTTCACGCGATGGTCCGCCGATCGCGCCACCACATGATGATTGGTCACAATGTACCCGTTCTGATGTATCACAAACCCGCTGCCGCTCGACACCTGCGGATAGTCAAAAATCTCGTCGAAAAATCGACCGAAAATCGAAGGCCGACGGACCTTCACCTTCTGCGTCGACGAGATGTTCACCACGCTGGGCCGCACCTGCTCGACGACGTCCACCACGAAATTGCGGCGACGCGCGCGCAGCTCGTCTCGCTCATCAGCCTGCAGACCAACCGCGAATAACATCACACACAAAACCGCTCGCATCATCAGCCTGAATCCGTTGCTCACACCTTGTTTCCAAAGGGTAGACGCCGACAGACCTGGATTCCTGTCATTCCGACACATTCTGACACAAGCCAATGAAGAAACCAATCAGACAGCTTGCGCGTGAGTGGCATCCGCTGACGACGCATCAGCCGCGACTTCGGTAGGCCAATCAGCATCAGGCTCTCCACCGCCGGCGAGATGCGTATCAAAAAACGTCACCAAGCGCTCAGCGTACGCCTCCGGCTGCATCGACATGCTCCGGTTGTGTCGCGCCCCCGGCACCGCCCAGAACGACTTCGGACCAATGGCCAGATCATGCAACGCCCGCGCCTGCGCGATCGGAATATACGTATCCCGCTCCCCATGGATGAACATCATCGGCATCCCCGTCAGCCGCCGCAGCGCCTTCCGCACCGAAGGAAACGCACAACCGAATCGCTCCTTGGCCTTCTGCAGGATCACCCAGCGAAGGAACCGCCACACCGCAGGCGGATGGTTCTCGTACACCAGCCGGATCTTCGCAAAAACCCGCGCCCAGTGCTTCAACAGATACTCGACCGTCGCATCGCTGCTGTACACCCCGTCCACCGCAATCGCAGCCACGTTGTCGACATCCACCGCCGCCAGTACCCCCGAAGCAGCCCCGCGCGACAACCCCAGAATCCCGATCCGCCGCGACTTGCCCGACTGCTCCAACTCGTCCCCCACATACGCGATCGCCCCCAGCATGTCCGCCAGTTCGCGATCACTCGGCAACTGCCGTGGCTTGTACCCTTCCTCACCAGGCGACTCACCATGCCCGCGAAAATCAAACGCGAACACGTCATATCCCGCCTCACGCAGCGGCTTGCCATACGGATAGTAACTCCACCGATCAAGCCCGAACTCATGCGCGAAGATGATCGTACCCTTCCCCCGCACGCGTGGTGCCGCCGGAAACAGCGTCCCGCGCAACTGATGACCGTCAAACGCGCTGAACGTCACGCTCGTCCCCTCGATCGGCGCGAAGTCCCGCTTCTCCGGAAAACGCGGCGGACAGAAATCATCAATCAGATTCAGCGCGATCCGCGTGTACTTCCGCACGATGTAGCATGGAAAGAGTATCAGCACCGCCACCGTCGGCACGATGCTCGTCAGCGCCCAGTTCCGTGCAAAGAACTCGAACACCGTTGTCCACGTCGCATTGTCAATCAACAACGACACCGCCGCGCCCTCGTGCTCCCCAACTGCCACACCAACCCCGTAAGGTGTAGCCGCAACACCCCACGCAATCAAGCGACATTCACATCGTGTAATTCACGCCGAAAATCGCGGCTCCTCACCCCGCAAGACCGCCACCACGTCCTCGACCACATCCTCCATCGCTGACATCGACGGCCCCGTCCGCGACGCCACGTGCGGAGACAGCAGACAATTCGGCGCTCCCAGCAACGCATCATCCGACGCCGGCGGCTCCCGCTCCAACACGTCCAACGCCGCCCCCGCCAACCGCCCGTCCTTCAACGCCGCCGCCAACGCCCCACCATCGACCACCGCCCCGCGCGAGGTGTTGATCAGCATCCCCGTTGCCTTGAATCGCCGAAGCGCCGCCGCATCCACCAGTCCCCGCGTCTCATCCGTCAGCGGCACATGCAGCGACACCACATCCGCCGCCGAATACAGCTCGCCCTTCTCGATCCTTGTCGCCGCAAACGGCAACACCCCCACGTCCCGAATGTCATTGAACACCACCCGCATCCCCAACCCATCCGCCGCGATCCGCCCCACCGCCTGCCCGATCCGCCCCATCCCGACGATCCCCAGCGTCAACCCCGCCAACTCCCGCGATCGAAACGTCCGCCGCGCCGCATCAAAGCGACCATCCCGCACCATCGCGTCCCCATCCACAATCCGCCGCTCCAAAGCCAGCATCAGCCCCACCGTGTGCTCCGCCACCGCCCGCGTCGACGCAGCCGGCGTGTACACCACCGAAACTCCCCGCTCCCGCGCAGCCGCCACATCAATGTTGTCCAGCCCCACCCCCGCCCGACCGATCACCCGCAACCGCCCAGCCGCCGCCAGCACATCAGCCGTCACCCGCGTGTAACTCCGCACCACCAGCGCATCACAATCCCCCACCGCCGCCATCAGCGCCGCCCCATCCCGCCCGTCGACCGTCCGCACCTCACCCGCCGACGCCAACCGCGCCATCGCCGACTCACCGTACGTTTCCGTCACCAGAATTGTGGGCCTGTCCGCCATGATTGCACCGACCCCATCGTCCCACGCACCGCCGCAGTGGGCAACCCAGACACTCCCCCTTACCATCCACGCATGACCATCGACCTCGCCCACGCACGACGTTTCGCCGAGTCCCTCGCCGCCGACGCAGCCAACATCTCACGCGAGATGCTCGGACGTGCCGCCGTCCAACGCAAGTCCGACGACAGCCCCGTCACCGAAGCCGACCACCGCATCCAGGAAATGTTCCACCAGCGCATCGCCGCCGAATACCCCGACCATGGCTTCCTCGGCGAGGAAACCATCGCCAACCCCGACCTCTCCCCCGACCACAACGATCGCCCCGACTACTGCTGGATCGTCGACCCCATCGACGGCACCCGAAACTTCACCCGCCGATACCCCTGCTTCGCCTCCGCCATCGCGCTCATGCACGAGGACACCCCCGTCATGGGCGTCGTCCGCGACCACATGAATGGCTGGACCGCCTCAGGCCACCGCGGCGGCGGCGTCACCTGCAACAACCAACCCGTCACCCTCACGGACAACGCCCCCAACGCCGACACCATCATCGCCGTCCCCTCCGGACGTCGCATCCCCATCTCGCCGATCATCAACCTCTGGGTCGACAGCTACGTCATGCGCAACGTCGGCTCCACCGCCCTGCACCTCGCCCAGGTCGCCTGCGGCGTCGTCGACGCTTCCTTCTGTCTCGAATGCAAAATCTGGGACGTCGCCGCCGGATGGCTACTCATCACCGAAGCCGGCGGCATCTGCACCACCCTCACAGGCCAACCCATGTTCCCCTACGACACCACCGGCTACACCAACCAGCAGATGCCCTTTCTCACCGCCACCCCCACCACCCACGCCGCCCTGATGGCCAACCTCCAGCAGGTCACAACCCAGCCAACCCCCTAGGCCAAGTCAATCCCGGCCCGCCGCGAGGACCTGACGGCCTGCCCAAGACGTGGCCCGACCGATGCTACATCACCCATCCAACCGACAATTGACTCTCTTCAGCATCCACGAGGCCTTCACAAGCTCTATACTTGAACAAGTTGCCGCTTTGACCGCTGTTACGTCGTTGACTTAAGCAGCGACACTCACGGCAACGAAAATAAAATGAGTTTCAGGAAATGGTTTGCAAAGGCACTTGAAATATGACATGGCCGTTAGTCGCAATGGTCGTATTCGGATGCTGGACACCAGTCTTCTTGGCAAGAAAATCAGGTTCGACGGTATCTTTCACTCCAGTTGCAGAGATGTGGACACTGTTTGGGATCCTCGTTGGGTGGGGCTTGAACCAAGCGATGTTCAACCTTGGCACATTCATCGTCGGCGGCGCTCATGTCGCCTTTGGCTTGACTTCCATCGTAGCCTTCGCAATTGATCGGCGCAAACGGCGATGAGCTCGTGCTGATGAGATAGATCCTTGAATTCCAGGAGAACCGGACGATCTCCTACCCAGCAGAAGTCCCACACTCCGGGCAGCGATCGGTCGACGCCCGCAAGTCATATCCACAATGCGCGCAAAGACCCGCCCGAAACTGTCGGTCACGACGGAACAGCCAAATGGCAGGCAACATCGCCGCCAGCAAAGGAACCCACATCGGCAACGAAATCTGATCCGCAGCCCCTTGCCGATCAACGAGAACAAAGCGAATCCAACTGCGTGGCCCGACAATCTCCCATCCAGACTCTTGCAGATCCAGGCCAATGATCACCGTCAGCCGCCCGCGCGAGATACTGCCGATATGATCGAAACCCCAAAGGTCAAGCGTCCAAGCCAATGAACACGACAGCGTCACGAGCGTGACACCAACGAGCAACACGCACACCGCCAACGCCACCCATTTCAACCAGGAACGACGACGTGGTAATCTCGAAGCCATGCTCCCGATCATACCACGACGGACAACACTCAAAACGCATTCGTCACCACAACCTCATCAAACCCCAACTGCCCCGGCTTGGGCCACGCGGGCTTCGTCCCCGTCCCGATCGCGATCATGTTCCCCATGCAATGATCCTCCGGCAGGTTGATCAGCTCCGCCACCTTCTCGATGTCAAACCCGATCATCGGACACGACTCATACCCCAACGCCTTCGCAGCCAGCATGATCGTCTGCGACGCCATCCCGATCGATCGCTGTGCCTCATCACGCTGCAACCAATCACGCCCCTCATGGAAAGGCCCCATCCAGTTCACCAGCAGCTCCGCCACCTCCGCCGGCGCATCCTTCCAATACCGCGCAGGCTCCTTCTGCCAGGCTTTGATGTCCGCTGTCATGATGATCAGCACCGACGCCTCGGTCATCTGCGCCTGATCATTGCCCAGCTCGCGAATCTTCTGCCGCAGCCCCTCGTCCCGCACGACAACGAATCGCCAATGCTGAATGTTGAAACTCGTCGGCGCCTGCATCGCCGCTTCGAGAATCTTCCGCAGATCCGCCTCCGGCATCTCAAATGCCGTGTCGTAATGCTTCACCGCCCGCCGCCCATAAATCGCCTCAAACGTGTCCATTGCTCATCCTGTGTCTCTCGAATCACCAGCCCGACCTGCTACGCTTGTCGTCCGGGTGGCCCATGGCTTTAGCCGTTGGGGAGTCGAATTTCCGACCCCACTCATCACGCCAAGTTATAGGTACATCCCGACGCCTTGTCCGCAATTCGTTCTCGTCAGAGAACCGCGTAGGCCAGGTCAATCCCGGCGCGCCGGGAGGCTCTGACGACTACCATCAACGATCTTCCCGGCAAGCCAAGTCAGAAGAATCAAACGTCCGCCCACACTCAGGACACACGGACGACACGTTGCCAATCAACGAATATCCACACCCTCTGCACACAGGAGAATTCTCGGTCTCACCCCAATCCAAACTCCGCTTGACGCGTGAATTCCCCACTTGCGTGAACGACGCAAGTGCAGCGCCAACAACCATCACGGCCATCCACCCAAACAAAGCACCCGGCATGCGGGTCATCATCCGATACGTATTGCCCGCAAACATCTTGAAGATGGGAATCATTGCGCATGCCGTACCTGCGACAGCAGCCGCTCCGCAGACAGCCGCATGGAGCCCGGACGCGCACCGCCGCCACAATGACCCACAAAGAAACAGGAACATCAGCACGTCCAACCCGACAATGCCGTAGAAGAAGTACACCGCCGTCCAACTGTCCCGAGACCTCGGCGACCAGCCCAAAATCCACGCAGCGCCCAATATCAGCCAAGGAAGAAGAAACCCGAAGACGGCCGACAGAATTGCGAATCGAAACTGAATGGCGACGCTCCGATTGAGCACCGCCCTTCGGTGCCGACTTGTGGATCAGGTCAATCCCGGCGCGCCGCGAGGACCTGACGACATGCTAATCTCCCCCGACACCGTGTGCGGCATCACGAATCCTTGCGATCACTTCATCGAGTTTCTGTCGCTTTTCCTCAGCTGGTCCGCGATACCTCCCCGCCTTCATGAGCCCAAATGCTCTCCCCTCGTAGGCGATGAAGTAGCCCGTGGCCAGATCAAAAAATACAGGATCATCTAGCTCTGCTGACTCCAGGCGATTGGCCCAATGCTCAAACGCGTTCTTCTTCCACAATCCCAGATCAACCTTCTGGATGTCCAATTCACTGGGTGTTTGATCGAGATGCTCAAGAAGAAATGAATCAGGTACGCTATGCGGCAACGTGTATGTCACGAGGACGCAATGCAAGTCGGTCCCCCGAACAGCATGCCACCCAATCCTGCCCTGCTCCTTGCCGCTTTCAAAACGCCATCGATACACAATCAAAGTATGCTGACGCGGCCCTGCGACGACACTGCGCAACTCACACCTTATTTCCTCGTTCGCTTCCTTCTCCCTCTTAAGCGTTTGGTCGAGACGAGCAAAGTGATCGAAAAACACGGTCGTTGCGACTGGGACATCGCCCTTCAAAATAATCTTCTCTACAGTCACCTCACCCGACTTGCCACGTTCGCCCGCATACTTCGTTGTCGCAATGGCGGAATCGAGTGATGGATCCACAACCGAGGCCAACCTGCCAAAACCGACACGCTCCGGTGTCGAATACTTGAGAACCAATTCCCCGCTGAATTGCTTGGCCCATGGATCGTCGGCGCCCAAACATGTAGAGACTGCGACGGCAAGTGCGACGAATCCAAGTGCAGCCATCCGCTGATGCATCGACATTCTCCCAAAGAACAGACCTGTAGGCCCGATCAAGCAAGGCGATGAAACGATTCACTCCGAATACAAATGCAGCCGGACATCTTTGGCGAGCGCTTCAAAACAGCCATTACCGTCAGCGTAGAACATGAAATGGCGCAGACCGAGCACTGGTTCACCAAACCTATCGCGGGCCTGCGGTGCGAACTCCGCAACCCACGGTGAGTCCATGATCTCTATGACCTTTTCATAGGCTTTGATCATGACGCCAGTGCAGTGCGGGTCGTTCGTGAAGCGGTACATAACGCCCCGGTAAAACTCTATCTCGCCGGCCTTTTCCCCAGATTCATCCTCTGCCCTTGTCCAGCACAAATATATGTTACCTGATGCGAACTCAAACCAAAATGAGAACGACTCTTGAACCACATGAATCGGCACACTCAGTATTTCTTTCATGTTCGAACCACCAGCACGGCAGGCCAAATTGAACTGGCCAAACGTCGCATGCATGTCGCTGACCGCGCACCTGCCACGATATGAAGACTATGCTCACAACCAGAGCGTCAGGCTACCCAAGCGCGCAGGAATTGACCTGGCCTACCGCCCCCCTTTATTCCGAATCTGTCAGCACTTGCTGTATCGCCCGCTTGAGAAACGTCATCCGTGTGTTGGTCGACTCGTCCACCTTCAGCACGACCTCGTTCTCTTTCACGTTCATCACCGTCCCCACAACACCCCCCACCGTCAGAACCTTGTCGTTCTTCTTCAGGTTCGACAGCATGTCAGCCGTCTTCTGACGCTCCTTCTTCTGCGACCGTGTGCTGATGAAAAAGAACACGCCCATGAACACGATCAGCCCGATCCAGATCACCGCAGGATTAGGCCCACCCGGGGCAGCCGCTCCACCACCGCCAGCCGGCGCCCCCTGCCCCAGTAGCGTCATCATCGAACTCGAAACCTGCCCAAGCATTGAAGTTACCAGCGTCATGGTGTCATCCTACGTGTCGTTGTTTCCATTCGTTCCCAGCACCACGGGAAACTCGCTCGCGATTGTCGCCAGTTCACCCGCGTTGATCAAATCCCGCATTCGCCCCATAAGCCGCTGCAAAAAACGCAGGTTGTGAATCGACGCCAGCATAGGCCCCAGCATCTCACCGGCCATGAACAAATGTCGCAGATATGCCCGCGAATACGTCCGACACGTGTAACAGTCGCACGCCTCCTCCAGCGGCCTCCCATCGAGCCGATGCTTCTCATTCCGCAGCTTCATCGCCCCCGTGGCTGTGAACACCTGCCCATGTCGCCCGTTTCGCGTCGGAATCACGCAGTCGAACATGTCGATCCCCGCCCGAACCCCCTCGTACAAATCACGCGGCATCCCCACCCCCATCAGATAGCGAGGCCGATCCGCCGGCAGGTGCGGACAAAGCCCGTCAAGGACTTCCACCATCTCCTCATGCGACTCCCCAACCGAAAGCCCCCCAACGGCATAACCGTCAAACCCAACCTCGATGATCCGCTCGGCACACATTCGCCGCATCGCCAGATCCGTCCCGCCCTGCACAATCCCGAATAGCGCCTGATCTTCTCGCCCATGCGCCTCTTTGCACCGTTTCGCCCACGCCACGGTCCGCTCCACCGCCGCAGCCAACTCCGCCGGTTCGCACGGCAGCGGCGGGCACTGATCGAACGCCATGATGATGTCGGCCCCGAGCTTGTTCTGAATGTCGGTCGCGATCTCCGGCGACAGCCGAATCAGCGAGCCATCAATATGCGAGCGAAAATCGACCCCGTCCTCATCGATCTTATTGATCTTCGCCAGCGAAAAGACCTGAAACCCCCCGCTGTCGGTCAGAATCGGGCGATCCCAACCAATAAACTTGTGCAGCCCGCCCAGCGCCACCACGACCTCCGGCTTCGGTCGCAGTGCCAGGTGATATGTATTGCAGAGCATGATCTCCGCGCCGGTATCGGTGAGCTGTGCCGGCGTCACGCCCTTCATCGCCCCGACCGTGCCGACCGGCATGAACGCCGGCGTCTGCACAACGCCATGCGGCGTCGTCAGTTGCCCACGACGCGCCGACGAGCCGCCATCGGTGGCCAGCACCTCGAATCCAAATCCGCGCGCGTCAGACATCAAACCTCGCAAAGACCGTCTTGGCCGCATCGGGATCATGCTCGAAATCGACCGGCGGCGTCGGTGTATCCAAAATCTTGAACCCGCGACGCCCTGCCCCATCGCGAACCTGCTGCTGCAACCACGCCGCATCCAACAAGCGCTCGTTTGTCGCGACCATCAACGAGCCCTTCTTGTCCAGCACCGTCAGCGACTCGCGGATCAGCTTGGCCATGTCATCCTGCACGCGGAACGTGCGGGCAGGCTTCTTGGATCGCGAGAACGTCGGCGGATCGAGGATGATGATGTCGTACTTGCGTTCCTGCCGCCGCGCACGTGCGAAGAAATCGAAAATCTCGCTCGCGAAGAAGTAGTGGCCATCGATTGAAACATTGTTGGCCGAAAAATTGGCCTTGCCCCACTCCAGACTGCGCTTGGAGAGATCCACGCTGGCGACCTGCTCCGCCCCACCCATGGCCGCCGCGACCGAAAACGCGCAGGTGTAGGAGAACGCGTTCAACACCCGCTTGCCGCGGGCCATCTCGCGAACCCGCTTCCGGTTGTCGCGATGGTCGAGAAAGATGCCGGTCATGAACCCGTCGTACGGTCGGACGACCAGGTTCATCCCGTTCTCGCGGATCGTGACCTCTTCGTCGGCGGGTTGCCCCCACAACGGCGACGGATCGCGGGCGCGATTCAGAGCATTGTCGACGTCCTGACTCCGATCGCGCGGAATCCACTTGGTGTAAACCGATTGCAGGCCCATTTCCCTCGCGAAATACGACGCGGCCTCCCGGGCACGCTCCTCGCCACCCTGGAACTTGCCCTCCTTGAGCGACATGACCGCCAGTGGACCGAGCCGATCGACGACCAGGCCTGATACGCCGTCCGATCGACCGCCAATCAGACGGTAGGCATCGGTTTGCATATCCAGCATGAGGGGAATCCGTCCAGCGAGCGACGCTTCCAGGTCGGCCAACAGCGTCGGCCCGCCATCTGCTACGGATTCAAAGACGGGACCGGCGTGGGCGGCGACGTTGATCGGCTTGTCAGCCAGCGGATGGCGAAACTGCACGCGCTCGAGGTGCAGGAACATCCGCCCGCCGTGTTTGCCCTTGCGGCGAGGGTCGAACTGGGTGTCGCCGAGGATGGGGATGCGCTGGTGGAGCAGTTCCTCACGCAACCCTCGCCCGCCACGGCCTGTGTGCGGAATGCGGATCATGGTGCGTTTTTCGGACGTTCGCAGAATCTCGACGGTCCGTTTTTTCGACGCAACGCGTGCATCACCGCGGACGACGGCGACGTAAGAGCGGGACAGCTCGCCGCGCTCGATCAGGGCTTTGACCGCATCGGCAGCCGCCAGTGTCTTGGCGACCACAACCAAGCCCGACACGTATTTTTCAAGCAGGAAACAAGGCGTCAAAACCCCCGTTTCGCCCGCATGGCCCAATTCGACAAGGCCTTCGACCAGTCCGCCGGCTTCTCCACGGGTCTGAGAGCGCATGGGCAGCCCGGCGGGCTTTTTGGCGACGAGCAGGTGTTCGTCCTGGTAGGCGACGCGGATCAGATTGGCAGCGGTCTTGCGGGCATCCATCTCGCCATCGTCACGCCGGTATCAGGAATCGTCAATCGCACCGGCAAGCCGTCTTCAAACAAACCGGCGGAACGCCGACGTGCCCGCCGATAAGAGGAGAGCCGTCGCATGGGTTGTCGTCGAATTCGACAATTCGATTTGCGCCGACCCGGTGTGCGGTTCTATAATGGGCAGGGGCGATCCGGCTTGGGTCGCAGGCAACAACGAACACCACGTCATCGAAAGCGAACCGATGGACTGGGAATCGATACGCGAAGAATTTCCGATCACGCGGAATTACAACTTTCAGAACCACGCGGCGGTGGCTCCGGTGTCCCGACGTGCGGCTGAAGCGGGCAAGCAGTACTTCGATCTGAGTCGCGACAACTGCTATCTCGGCAGCGGATTCTACCGTCGGGCCGACGAGGTGCGTCATCTCGCCGCCCGACTGATCAATGCCAACACCGATGAAGTCACGTTCGTGAAGAACACCAGCGAGGGTATCTCGATGGTGGCCAACGGTCTTGCGTGGAAGAGCGGCGACAACGTCGTGACCAGCAACGTCGAATTCCCGTCCAACATGTATCCATGGATGAACCTGCAGTCGCGCGGCGTGCAGGTGCGGATGGTGATGGAGGAGAGCGGGCGGATCCCGATCGAACGGCTGATCGAGGCAATCGACAGCCGGACGCGGATCGTGGCGATTTCGAGCGTGCAGTTCGCCAGCGGATTCCGGAGCGACCTTGAGACTTTGGGCAAGTTTTGCGTAAAGAAAGGCGTGTTCCTCTGTGTCGATGCGATTCAGTCACTCGGTGCGATGCCGATCGACGTCAAGGCCATGCACATCGACTTCCTTTCCGCTGACGGACACAAGTGGCTTTGCGCGCCTGAAGGTGTGGGCATCTTCTACGTGTCCAAGCCGATTCAGGGGCACCTTCGGCCAAGCTGCGTAGGCTGGTTGTCGGTCAAGAACCCGCACCAGTTCGACCACTTTGAGTTCGAGTTCGCCGACGACATCCGGCGATTCGATAGTGGTGCGTACAACCTGCCGGGCGTGTTTGCGATGGGGGCTGCGATCGAACTGGCATTGGAGATCGGCATCGAGAACATCTGCAAGCGGCTGCTGTTTCTGACGGATCGCATGGTTGAAGGTCTGCGCGACAAGGGCTATCGCGTGTTCAGTTCACGCGAGCGTCCCGAAGCCAGTGCGATCGTCGCGTTCAGCAGCGACGTGCACAACCATGACGAGATTCAGCGGCATCTGCAGGCAGAGCATCGGCTGGTCGTGGCGGTCCGCAAGGGCAAGCTTCGGGCCAGTCCGCACTACTACACGTCGCCGAAGGAGATCGATCAGCTTGTTGAGCTTCTGCCGAAGCACTGACTGGTTCAGCCTGACAATTTGAGCGCATGAAAAAAGGAGCACCATGGTGCTCCTTTTTTTGTGGTTTATCTAGATCGAACTGCTGACTACGCAGCGGCAGACTGACGACGCGTTTTCACGCCAAGTCCAATCGCCAACAGGACCGTCAGCAGCATCATGCCCCACGCCGAAACGGCGGGGACCGGCGGGGCTGGCTCGAGTTCGCAGGTGGCTGAGCAACCGTCGCCATCCTCGTTGTTGCCGTCGTCGCACTGCTCGCCGGCGATCAGATTGAGGTTGCCATCGCCGCAGACAGCCAATGTGCAGTCGCCGTCGCACGCGACCGACGCACCACCGTCGTCACACTCCTCACCGGCGTCGGTATTGAGGACGCCGTCACCACAGAAGGGCAGCGTACAGTCGTCGTCACACGTGGCGGACGATCCGCCGTCGTCGCAGGCTTCGCCGTTGTCGACAATGCCGTCGCCGCACTCGGGCAATTGACAGTTGGTGCGGCAGGTGTCGGGAGCGTCGGCATTGCCGGCACCGTCGTCGCACTCTTCATTCGAATCGATGACACCGTCGCCGCACTCGGGCAATTCGCAGTTCGTGCGGCAGGCGTCGGGCGTCGTGTCGGAATTGGCTGCCCCGTCGTCGCACTCTTCGGTGCCGCCATTGTTGATCGTGCCGTCACCGCAGATTTCGGTCACGCAGTTGGCATCACAACCATCACCGTCCACGTTGTTGCCGTCGTCGCACTGCTCGGTGCCGTTGTTGTTGACGACGCCATCACCACAGAACTCGGTCACGCAGTTGGCATCGCAGCCATCGCCATCGATGTTGTTGCCATCGTCGCACTGCTCGGTGCCGTTGTTGTTGACCACGCCATCTCCACAGAACTCGGTGACGCAGTTGGAATCGCAGCCATCACCATCGACGTTGTTGCCATCGTCACACTGCTCGGTGCCGTTGTTGTTCACGACGCCGTCACCACAGAACTCGATCACGCACATGCCATTGCAGCCATCGCCATCGTCATTGTTGCCGTCATCACACTCTTCGGTGCCGCTGTCATTGACCACGCCGTCACCGCAGAATTCTTCGATGCAGTTGGCGTCGCAACCGTCGCCGGGGATGTTGTTGCCGTCGTCGCATTCTTCGTTGACGTTGTTCACGATGCCGTCACCACAGAACTCGATCACGCACATGCTATTGCAGCCATCGCCATCGATGTTGTTGCCATCGTCACACTGCTCGAGGCCGTTGTTGTTCACCACACCGTCACCGCAGAACTCGGTGACGCAGTTGGAGTCGCAACCGTCGCCATCGACGTTGTTACCGTCATCACACTGCTCGAGGCCGTTGTTGTTGACGACGCCATCACCACAGAACTCGGTCACGCAGTTGGCATCGCAGCCATCGCCGTCGATATTGTTGCCGTCATCGCACTCTTCCATGCCGCTGTCGTTGACGACGCCATCGCCGCAGAACTCATTCATGCACTCGGAATTGCAGCCATCTCCGTTATCCGTATTGCCGTCGTCGCATTCCTCACCAGCGTCGAGCGTGCCGTCACCGCAGGAGCTGCCAGCCCCAAAATGTACATTGTCGATGCCGATGAAGTTCTCACCCTCACCGCCGCCTTGAAAGGACACGAAAATCTCTGTGACGAGGTTGGAAGCGGGCAATTGGAAACCGAGAAATTGCCACTCCGTGCCAGGATTGAACGAGTAGGAATCGCCGGAGTCGGGGAACTCGATCGTAATCTCAAGTTCCGGGGAACCGTCCAAGACCGTTCCGATGTCCAGTCCGAACACGTTCACCGGAAAGGGGAACTCGATCTCAAACGTGGATGTCAAAGGCTCGAAACCGATCAGATATTTCGAGCCGGCGTCGTCGTACGGACCTCCGGGAATAACCGAGTTGGGCATCGGGCCCATGTACGTATCAGATATAACCCAGTACTCGCCGAAGAATGTCACGCCACTTTCCATGGGGTCCAGTTCTTCCGAAGACGCTGGCGGACCCGGATCGTACGGCGTGAAGCCTTCAAAGGTCACGACCGTCAGACCTGGATTGTCCGTGTTGAACGTGAGAGCGTCCGTATGGCTTGGGCTGATGCCCGCGATTGTCAGAGTGGTCATCCATGCGGCCAGACCAGCCGCCATGCAGAGTGAGCCTCGCTTCATCCTTGATCCCTCCGTATCGAGTCCGTATCCCCTCGTTTCCGTCCTATAAGTAGTCGGGCACTCTAGCGGGTTGGCTGCAGAATCTCAAGCATTTCAGTGACGGTTTAGTGCGCCGTTCACTTTCCCTCGACTGGGATCGCGCCCCGGAAGTTAAAATGGGCAACCTAGCCCTCTTTGGCTGTGCTAACACGCCGACGAACCAGATTCCAAACCGTTCCTTCTGGGCCGAGCCACCAAACAACGCCCCTAGGCCGGAAAGGCAAGGCGTGCGATCACTTCCTGGCCTACTGCACGATGCTCCCGACGATGGACGCACAGGCCGATGAACAACACGAGCAACGCGGACGATCTCGACTACGAAAACCCTCAATTTGATGCCCTGTCTGCAAAATAGTTATATTGAAAAAGGCATAATCTTGCCCATTCTTCCCATAGACACCTAAGGACCACGAACCTCGCCCAATCGACCCCAAGTGCGTCATCAATACCTTAGAAAAAAAATACCGCGATAACCTTATTCAACACATTACGCTACTGATTCACAACACCAAATCCCACCAACTTGTCTTGACTTCTGTTACCTGATCCATATATCTTCTCAAAGTCGCTTCAAACACATCATCAATTGGTGTGTTCCCGAGCGCACGGGCCATCACTGTTCCGCACCATGCGCCCCAGCATTCTACCAGCGGTCGAGAATTCGATTGCGTCGGAATCGCAATCATATCGCTTACAGAAAGGACGATCCCATGAATGCATTTGTACCGAAGACACGCATTGCCGTTGTTGCAGCAATGATTTGTTCAGTGCCACTGATGGCGGACACGATCGAACCCCGGGTCGGCAGCAGCACTTCCATTACGGCTCGTGGGAAAGATATCCTGACCGTTGATGTGTATATCGATTCACTCACCTCGGGACCGAACAACGACGACGATATCAAGGCATTTCGGGTGACGCTTCCATGCAGCGCAACGGTAGGCACGGGCGGAGCCGGCACAATTGAGTTCGTTGACACGATGACCGATCCTAGCCCAGTCCTCGACGCCATGAACACGGACTATATCTTCTACAACTCGTCAGAGGATACTATCACGTTAGACTCAGGCAGCTGCCAGTCGACCATGCTCGCCGATTTTCCATTTGTCGCTGCAGGCGTAACGACTGACGTCGTCGATACAGGCACTGACGTATTTCTCGGCACATTCCGATTTGAAGTATCAGACGATGCGGCGGGTACATTCACGATAGCGCTCCAGTCGGGTACGTGTGGCACTGACGGCACATTTTTGCAGCGAAAAGACAACCTCTGCCACACCGTAACACTGGGATCGCTCACCGTCACTGTGCCAACGGGGCGATGCTGCGTCAGCAACCCCTGTGACGTGACCTGTACCGCCGACGTGACCGAGTATCACTGCGAAGAAACGCTCGGTGGCGTGTTCACTGCAAGCACGAATTGTACGGGTGGATGCCCATGTGAATGGGGCTCTCATTGTGATGACGGGGATCAGTGCACACTGGATCTTTGCAGCTCCGGGACTTGCGATAACACCGGGTCCGCCGTTTGGGGAGACCTCGTTGGCGCTACAATTGATGCCGCAAACAACCTCTTTGAGTGTGGTGGAAACGGTCAAGTTCAGACCGCTGACACGTTGGCATGTATTAGTGCGTTCGGCGGGACACACAACTGCGAACCATGTGACAACGGCTCGGAGTGCAGCTCCAATTTCACAGAAGCCACAGCGGAGAACGCCGAAGCGAACGTGGCGCAATATGGCAAGTTGACGATTAAGGGACAACAGCGAGCAGGGTCGCCCGGAGGCCTTCACTATTTTGACGTCTACGCGCAGGGATTCGTCAACTCCGGAAATTACTCGTTCTTGGTCGAGTCGACGGGTGGTCGCTCGGGTGCTCTGGATGTCGAGAAGCTGTACGTTGACCAACTGCGCGAAGACTACATATTCCATGACCAAGGCACCATATTGGTGACGAATCTGGCGCGATCGCAGATCACGTCGATCGCGACACGAGAGGACCAAAAGGTCAGCTCCCAGAGGAACGCCTATCTCGGTACGTTCGGGGTGCGCGCCTCGGATAACGCTAAAGGGGAATTCCAGCTCGCTATAGTGGACCAACACGGCTTCGTATTGGCTGCCGAAACGTTCGAAGTCCGGTAACTGACCAGGGCCTCGTCGCCCGGAGGTTGTCTCGACAATTCAGCACCACGCCGCCGAGTCGCGCGGCGTGGTGCTTCTTGTTGATTGACTGGCAATTGCACGGCCTCATCCGTCCTGATCGTCTGGTTTCGCTCGGTCCCCTTGATGTCGAAAACGGACGACCCACGATCTTGGCTCATCAGAGCTCAGACCTCCAGGGCTGTCGACCAGGCATCCGCAAGCCCAAATCCGTTTACGCCGACGAACGTATCGTCCGGTTTGTCTTGGGCAAATACCCCACGTATCGTGGCGAAGACGCCGTCATCAGAATTGTTGCGGAGATTGAACGCGGTGCCAGCCTGCACATTGGCGAGTTGCATGGTGGTTGATTCGCCGGGGTTGAGGCGGGTGGCGGCAGGTCTATACTCGTCGCTGCAAATGATCGAACCAATTACGGCCGAGCGCGGCCAACAGGTGCTCATGTCCATCATACGGGTGCTCCCGGACATCCTGGTGAAGAAGATCGCAGCCGGCGAGGTAATCGAGCGGCCTGCGAGCGTGATCAAGGAGGTGATGGAAAACGCCATCGACGCCGGGGCGACGCGCGTCTCGGTGCAGATCGAGGATGGCGGCAAGACGCTAATGCGTGTCGCCGACGACGGATGCGGGATGTCAGCCGAAGACCTGCGACTGGCCGTTACGCCACATGCGACAAGCAAACTTGCAGAGGAAGATGACCTGTACCACATCGGCTCGCTTGGGTTTCGCGGGGAAGCGTTGGCCAGCATCGGGTCGATTTCGCGATTGACGCTGCGATCCAAGCCACACGAATCCGTCGAAGGGGCGGAGATTTTCGTGGAGGCGGAGCAGGTGCGGGCAGATCGGGCGGCGGGGTGCCCGGCTGGCACGACGGTGGAGATTCGCGATCTGTTTTTCAACGTGCCGGCCCGTCGGAAGTTCCTGAAGAACAGCGGCACCGAGTTCGGGCACATCAACACGCAATTCGCCCGCATCGCATTGGCCCATCCGGACATCGGGTTCGAGTTGCACAACAACGGGCGGATGGTGCAAAACCTGCCAGCCAATCAAACGCCACTGGAACGGATCAGCAAGTTCTACAGCCGGGAACTCGGCGACGACATGATCGCGTTCGAGCGTCGGACCGGTGACATCGAGATCATCGGGTTTGCGGGTCAGCCATCGGGGGCACGGTCGAGCGCGAACTGGCAGTTTTCGTTTCTGAATCGGCGATTCATTCGCGACAAGTTCATTCAGCACGCCATCAAGGAAGCCTATCGCGGCTTGATCGATCCGCGGCGGTTTCCGGTGGTGTTCCTGTTTATCACTGTCGATCCGTCGACGGTCGACGTGAACGTGCATCCGACCAAGGTTGAGGTGCGGTGGCAGGAATCGGGGATCGTGCACCGCGAGGTGCTGTCGTCGTTGCGGGAGGCGTTGGGCGGATCGGACCTGACGCCGACGTTCGATCCAGCCAGCACGTCGCGACCACCGGTTGATCCGGCGCAGCAGGACGCGGTGCGGCAGGCGTTCGCCGAGCAGTTCAAGACGATGACGCCGCAGCAGCCGTCGCTGTCGTTCGGGCCCGATCGGCCAGCAGGCGGCGGTGGTGGTTCCTACCCATCGCCATCGATGCCCACGCAATCTGGCAGCGATCCGTCGCAGGGGATGGACATGTGGCGACAGGTGTATGGTCAGAGACTTGACGCTGCGCGTGACGAGCGTGATGTGATGCCGCCGGATCAGCCTTACGCGGTGGCTGGTCCGGACGTGTTGCCGCCGGGGGCGATTCGCGGAGCCATCCAGTTGCACAACACGTATCTCGTGTGCGAGACGGACGACGGGATGATGATCATCGATCAGCATGCGTTGCACGAGCGGATCATGTTCGAGCAGCTGAAGGATCGCATCACGCGGGGGGCGCTCGAATCGCAGCGGCTGCTGTTGCCGGAGACGCTGTCGGTGTCGGCTGAGCAGTGGGCGACGCTGGAGGCGGAGCGGGACGTGTTGGGGCAGTTGGGGTTTGACGTGTCGCGGTTCGGGACGGATGCGGCTGCCATACAAGCCATCCCGAGCATTCTGAAGGATCGCGATGCGGTGGCGTTCTTCCGCGATTTTCTCGACAAGCTGTCAGCCAAGGAGGGCGACGAGCCGGCTGAGTCGTTCATTTATGACATTCTGTCGATGATGGCATGCAAGGCTGCGGTGAAGGCGGGCGATCCGCTGTCGGGCGAGGAGATCGATGCGCTTTTGGCGCAGAAGGATCTTGTCGAGAAGTCGAGCAACTGCCCGCATGGCCGACCGACGACGCTGCGCCTGACGGTTCGCGATCTGGAGCGGCAGTTCAAGCGGACGTAGCATTGATCAGCTGGTATCCTCTGGAGCCAAAGAGTGCTTCGCATACCCTCTATAGCGTTATGTGTTGACCTGCACCTGTCTAGGAATTTTTGCCGTGGTTAGGATGGGTATTTCTAATACTGAATTCCTAAGCCGAAAACATTCCGTTTTCGGCTTAGGAATTCGCTGCCCAAGACTGGTTATCTCATCCAAAGATCACGAAAATCACAATCACCAAGACCGCAATGCGAACTGCAGCTTCAAGACAGGGACTACCCTCAACATCAGCCCCTCCAATGTAATCCGCACAATCGCTGACGTTCCCAGCTATCCGCCCGGGGGAGATATCAATACCTTTATGACCACCAGAATGGACATCACTGGAAACGCTCGGCAAAACAATGACTTCACCCTTTTCGCCTGCGCGAAGGAAGTGACTCAAGTCAATCGAATCCGGAAACCGATACCTAGATCGAGCTTCAAGGAGACTCTTCCGCAGGCCAGCAAACGTAGACTCGACCTCCAACTGCCGTACATCGTTTAGTTCGATTCTTGCCACCACAATGGGGTCATCGAGATGCATAGAGTCGGAACGGAGTTCAATAGCGAGATACTGATCGCCCTGATACAGTTCAAACAAGGCTGTCAGATGCCCAACATCGTTCTGATAATCCCAAGTGATTGCCCCTGTTTGGTACAGATCATCACCTCTTTTCCCAATCCGAAAGCTGCCATCTGCCTCAATCGCCATTTGCGTTTCGGCATCCAGCACAAGTGTTCGTGCACTTTTCGGAAAAACTTGGTCACGAGAATTATCCTCCTGAGCCCGCACATTTGCGATCGACATAGACAGCACAATTGCAGCAGAGACCGCCACCACAGCCAAAGGAACGCGTAACTTCACAGCACACCTCTCAGATCTAACTTCGGAAGAAGAAGGTGAATTCCTCAACTTCCTCAAACAAATCACTCCAGTCCTCTTCATCTTTCCAATCCTCCATCGCCTAATTAACCGTGCGACGATCCCTTAACCGTCAACGCTTGTAAATTAAATCACTGATCTGTGACTTGCATTCTAAATCTCCATGATTACTTCCCTGCGTAGACCCGCGGACTCTTCACTTCACACTTGACACTAGGGGGAAACATCGCTACGACGCGGGCGGATTTCGATAGGAGGTGCGGCGAAATGGAAGTGGAAGGGTTGGCACCACTCCAGATGGAGCTACTTGCTGTGCTGGTACTTGCGAGCGACGAATGGCCAAGTGAATCGCTTCAGGACCGTGAGATGCGGACAGTGCAGGGCATACACGATATTTTGACTGGGCATTTCACGCGGTGGGGACTTGAATCGGACGTTCCGCGACAACAATCCGTTCAGCGAGTGCTTTCCCATTTTACCACAGCAGGTGGGACGAAAACGAAGCCCGAACGTGATCCCTGGGCCGAAAGCAGCGATTTCTTGCACGGCGGGAAACGAAAGAACAGCTACCGCGCGACGAACGCAGGTCGCCTTGCGTACTCGTATTATGGGCCGCGGTACAAAATTCGTCTTGACGCGATGAAGGATTTGATTGATATGGGACTCTCGTCCTAAGATGCAAGAAAGGAAGGATCCCATGGCAACGCCAGTGCGTGATTCAATCGTCGAAGGAACGCAACGCGAGGATGGAGGTGGAAATGCCGATTGTAGGAAAGTTATGGCACACGAACCACCGAAAAGCACATCCGACCCGTTTGAAAAAGCCCTTTGGCGCGACGATGGGACCGCAAACAGCGAGTTTCTAGCCGCCATCGCCCGAGCCGTGTCAAGGGATCTTCAAGATGACTTTGAGGAAGACATGGTTGATCTGATGTCGCGTTTGGAACACAAGCACGGATGGTCTCGATCGCAGATCTGTGCACACGTGATCAAAGAGTTTCGAGGCGCGGTTTGCGAACAGGTTGGCGACTGCTAACCCCTGCCATTCGAGCAACGGCCGGACTTTGGCGAAAGTGGGCGACCGACCCACAGTATAGCCACTGAACGAACTTTCCCTATCAAAATCAAGACTCACGCTTATTGATTCGATTCCGTCCAATCGTCGAAACTGTGCAAATGTTCAAGAAAAGGGGCGGCAACGCTCGAGGTCCGCGCGAATCGGTACTGGCCGCTCACCATATGGGGGCGTGCCTCAGGCGGGGGTTGTCGAGGGGTGTACGCCGCATTGAAGAGCATCCGCGTGATGGGCGTTGTTTCGCTAGTTCGACGCGCTGAGGGCTCGAATCGACTCCCCCACCGCTGAAAACGGTGGGCCACCCGGAAAAGAGAATGATCAACCCTGGCGTTTGACCATTTCGTTGATCCAGATGGGGGCGAACGGGGAGGTGCAGCCTTTCGAGGTTGGGTAGTCGCGGTAGACGCCGAGGGATTCGCCGATGGCGAGGGCGCGTTTGCGGTGCTTGGGATGGTTGATGCCGATCTCGGCCAAGCAGGTGTTCATCGTCCATTGTGTTTCAGACGCGGCTGACCCCATTTCCGATTCGATGCGATCGAGCAGCGCCGGAATGTCGAGACCGTCCGGACTCTTGGCGACTCGACCGGCTGTCGCGTTCCATCCCGCGCGGGCGGCCATCGGATCATCGGTGGTCATCCACTGTTGGCGAAGCGTTTCCTTGTCGGCGTGAACTTTGACGACATAGGAGTAAAGCCAATCAGCAACCTGCACGAACGTGACCGAACGGACCAATTGATCCAACTCGTCGGCTGACAGCTCTTTGGGGTCGATGATGAGCGTTGCGAGGAATCGGGCATCGACGTTTTCCGTCTCCCAGAGGGCGAGGGCCAGCTTGTGGTCGGTCTTGATCTTCTTGGCGATTTTCCGAATGTCACCCATTTTGACGCCGAACTGATTGTCGCCGGCACCATACTTGGTGTTGTGGGCACGGCGCTTCTCGTCGCCGAGGGCTTTGAGTTCCTTGAGGATCTGTTTGGCTGTCATGACGGATATCGTATCGTTCGGCGGCGGGCGGTTCAAACCTGTCGCCGACGTTGGGGGATGTGGGCGAGTCCCGGATTCGACTCCCCCACCACCAGGGGCAGCCGGCCACCCGTGGCCGCTCATTTGCGGAGCGGGACACAAAAAAACACCGGCCGGTGCACGAAGGCGGTGTAAGATACGCCTTGGTGCCTGCGACGGGCTTTCGGGTGGGTCTGCGCACGCGGACGGACCTTCCCGGCGGGCACGAGGAGCGATTCATGACGAGGCGGACAGGGCGAAGCGTACGCTGGCGGTCGATCGACGGGACGCCGCACGCCGGCATCGGGCGAGCCTCGCGGGCATTCACGCTCATCGAATTGCTCGTGGTCATTTCGATCATCGCGTTGCTGATTGCGTTGTTGCTGCCGTCGCTCTCACGGGCGCGGGAGCAGGCGAAGTCGGTGGCGTGTCTGGCCAACCTGAAGGGCATTGCGACGGCGAGCATCACATATGCTTTTTCGGATCAGTCGGAGCAGGCGTTGCCGGTGCATGATCTGACGGGCGTTGCGGGGCGTGATCCGGCGGTGTACGACTGGGGTGGCAAGAGCGGTCGCGGTGACGGAATGGCCGGGATGCCAAGCGATCTTGCGAATTCACTGTGGGGCACGCAACTCGGACGCGGACCGGCGACGCGCCCGCTAAACCGCGTCCTCTACAAGGCTGATTTCGCGAATTTTCAACTCACACCGGGTGAGGACAACGCGAATTGGCGAAATGATGCCCAGATGGACATGAAGATCGTCAAGTGTCCGTCGGATCGGGGGTATACCGGGCATCATCTGGCGTCGTGGAAGCAGTCGGGCCTGTCGTCGTACGATCATTACGGCACGAGCTACGCAGCCAACGCCACTTGGTGCAACGGTCATGTCGACGTGGAGAACCTGTTCCGCAGTTGGTCTCCGCTGTTTCGGCCGATGTCGCGGATTCCGAACACGGCCAACACGATCTACTACATGGAGAATTGCGGTCGGTTCGGCTGGCGGGCGACGACGGAGGAGTCGGAGATCTGCTTTACCGGGCGTGACGGTCCCTATTTCATCCCGACTGAGGGGGTGACGGATGTCATGGGGTGGCACAAGCGTCCGTTTCACTTCAATGCGGCCATGGTGGACGGCTCGGCGCGGACGATACGCATGGAGGGGTATATTTATCCGGCCCCGAGGATCGAGTTCTCGGTGGGCGGATCGCCGCAGTTGACGGCGTGTCATGTGCTTCGCGGCAAGGACTGGCAGCTGGACGTCCTCCCATCACCGCCGATCGACCGAATAATTGATCAGGACTTGACTTCGTGGCCTGGGAACGCACTTCGCTGACGGAAAATTGGCGATTGGGGTGAAATGGGCCCTGTCGTGCGTTACACTTTCTTACGTGGTCGAAATATTTGAACGTCCCGTCAGGAAGGTGCCTGTGTCTGAATTCACATCGCGTATTCAACGGTCCTGGGGCCTGCGCGCGCGTCGCGGGTCAGGGTTTACGCTCATCGAACTGCTGGTGGTGGTGTCAATCATCGCCCTTTTGATCGCGATCTTGCTGCCGTCGCTCAAGAAGGCCCGGGAGCAGGCCAAGCAGGTTAAATGCATGGCCCATCTGAAGTCGATTGCTTCGGGAGGTGTCGTGTATTCGTCGAGCGACGCTCAGGAGATCATCATCCCGTATCACCCGGCGACGGGGACGGGCGTGCCCGACGTCGGTGCGTATGACTACGGCGGCAAGAGTGGGCGTGGCGATGTGGTGTCAGGGGGCAACGCGGATTTCGTGAATTCCGCGTGGGGCACACGATTCTCCCGTGGTCCTGCGTCGCGGCCGCTCAATCGAATATTGTACAAAGCGCAATTCGTCGAGCACCGCTCCAATCCGGGGCCTGGGAATGCGAACTGGGTGAACGACGCGGAAATGGACCTTGGGATCTACAAGTGTCCGTCGGATCGCGGCTACACGGGCCAGCACCTTCAGAACTGGAAATTCAGCAGGCTCAGCAGCTACGACCACTATGGGACGAGCTACGCCGCGAATTCCTTCTGGTGCTCGTCGCATGCACAATTCAACTGCATTGTCCGAAGCTGGGGGCCGTATCTGCGACCGGCGTCACGTGTTCCGAATCCGGCAAACACGGTCTATTTCATGGAGAACGCTGGGCGATTCGCCTGGCGGCTGACAGACAGCGACCGGGATGCGGAGTGCTTCACCAACGCTGATGGCCCTTATTTCACACCGTCCACGGCAGCCACGAAGGCAAAGGGATGGCATGGCCGATCGGGGCATTTCGTGTCGTCGTTCATCGACGGTCATGTTGAAATCCTGAACATGGATGGATACTACTACCCGCCGCCGCGGACGCCGCGGGAGCCCGGGGGCGACCCTGTGATCTTTCGATGCCACGTGGTCCGCGGCAAAGGTTGGCAACTGGACACCGTTCCTGCTCCGCCGATCGAATTCGCCGTGCGCTGCGACTTTACGTCGATCAACCTGACGATCGAGTAGCGCACAGCCGCAGACATCGAAGACGAACGTTTTGCCACCTTGACGCTGTTGGGTGGCGCACTACTCTTTCCGTATCGTGGCCAAGGGAAAAATCAGCGACATTGATCCGTTTGAGACCCAGGACTGGATCACCTCGATGGACGAGGTGGTCCGGCGAGCCGGGTCAGCGCGTGCGCAGTTTCTGCTCGGACGCCTGATCCGCTGGGGCAAGCTCAACGGCGTTGTGCTTCCGTTTACCGCAAACACGCCCTACGTGAACACGATCGACGTTCCCGATCAGCCGGCGTACCCGGGCGATCGCGCCATCGAGCGTCGGATCAAGAGCCTGGTCCGCTGGAACGCGATGGCGATGGTGGTGCGGGCGAATCGGAAGAGCGCGGGAATCGGCGGGCACATTTCGACGTACGCATCGAGCGCGACGCTGCTGGAAGTGGGATTCAACCACTTCTTCCGCGGTCCGAATCATCCAGACGGCGGCGACCAGATTTACTTTCAGGGACACGCATCGCCGGGCATCTACGCGCGGTCGTTCATGGAATACCGTCTCGACGAGGAGCATCTCGCCAACTTCCGTCGCGAGATCAAGAGCGACAAAGGCCTGTCGTCATACCCACACCCGTGGCTGATGCCGGACTACTGGCAGTTCCCCACGGTTTCGATGGGTCTGGGGCCGATCTCAGCCATTTATCAGGCCCGGTTCAATCGCTATCTCGAAGCACGCGGTATCAAGGAAACCAGCAAGTCACACGTCTGGGCGTTTCTCGGCGATGGCGAAATGGATGAGCCCGAAAGCCTCGGAGCCATCACGCTTGCGTCGCGTGAATCGCTGGACAATTTGATCTTCGTGGTGAACTGCAACCTTCAGCGACTCGACGGTCCGGTGCGCGGCAATGGCCAAATCGTACAGGAACTCGAGGCGACGTTCCGCGGTGCAGGTTGGCATGTGATCAAGGTGCTCTGGGGTTCGAACTGGGATCCGTTGTTTGCGGCCGACACCGATGACCTGCTGGCCCAGCGGATGGGCGAAATTCTCGACGGGGAATGGCAGAAGTACTCGGTCGAGGATGGGGCATTCGCGCGGAAGAATTTCTTCGGCACAGACCCGAAGCTGGCGAAGCTGGCAGAAATGGTCTCCGACGAGGAGATCATGAAGCTGCGGCGAGGCGGGCATGATCCTGAGAAGGTCTTCGCCGCGTACAACACGGCTGTGAACCACTCCGCATCGCCCACGGTGATACTCGCGACGACGATCAAGGGTTACGGCCTTGGTGAAGCGGGCGAGGGTCGCAACGTATCCCATCAGCAGAAAAAACTGAATTTCGAGGAGTTGAAATCATTCCGGGATCGCTTTGAGATTCCGATCAAGGATGACGACCTCGAGCAAACACCCTTCTACCGCCCGGACGAAAAATCCGACGAGGTCCAGTACCTCCTCGACCGGCGATCCAGCCTCGGCGGACCAGTGCCGTCGCGCGTGGTGAAGGCCGTTGCTCACAAAACACCCGAGCTGAAGATCTTCGACGAGCAATTGGGCGGAAGCGGGACACGCGAGGTGGCCACCACCATGGCATTCGTCCGCATGCTCGTGAAAATGCTCGACGACAAGGAAATCGGTAAGTACATCGTGCCGATCATCCCCGACGAAGCCCGCACATTCGGGATGGACGCGCTCTTCCGCAAGTACGGCATCTACTCGCACAAGGGCCAGCTTTACGACCCGGTCGATTCGCACCTGTTCCTCTACTACCGCGAGGACAAGAAGGGTCAGATCCTCGAAGAGGGCATCACCGAGGCGGGGTCGATGGCGTCGTTCACGGCTGCATCGACGGCGTACTCGACGCATGGGGTCAACATGATCCCATTCTTCATCTTCTACTCGATGTTCGGGTTCCAGCGGATCGGCGATTCGATCTGGGCTGCGTGTGACGCGCGGGCCAAGGGTTTTCTGATTGGCGCGACGAGCGGTCGCACAACGCTGGCTGGCGAGGGGCTGCAGCATCAGGACGGGCATTCCCATGTGCTGGCGAGCACGTTCCCGAACGTGGTCAGTTACGACCCAGCATTCGCCTATGAAATCGCCGTGATCGTGCAGGACGGCATTCGCCGGATGTACGCGGACAACGAACCGCTCATCTACTACATCACGGTCGCCAACGAGCCGTACCACATGCCGCCCATGCCCGAGGGCGTCGAGGAGAACATCCTCAAGGGGATGTACAAGTATCGCACCGGTCCGGACCTCATCAGCGAGAAAGGACCGGCCCGTCGGGTGCACCTGTTTGGCAGCGGTTCGATTTTGCGGGAGACGCTCAAGGCGCAGGATCTGCTGGCAGACAAGTATGACATTGCGGCTGAGGTGTGGTCGGTGACGAGTTACAACCAGCTTCGCCGCGACGCCTTGGAATGTCAGCGATGGAACATGCTGCATCCGAACCACAAACCGCGGCAGCCATTCATCACGCAGCAGCTTGAGAAGGAACCCTTCCCAATCATCGCAGCCACCGACTACATGAAGATCGTCCCCGAGCAGATCGCCCGCTGGACGCCGAAACGGCTGTTCGCGCTGGGGACGGACGGGTTTGGCCGCAGCGACAGCCGCGTCGATCTGCGACACCACTTCGAGGTGGACTACCGCTTCATCGCCCACGCCGCCGTCTACTTCCTCGCCCGCCTCGAGCAGGTGCCGATGGACCTGGTCACGCAGGTGATGCGCGACCTGGAGTTGGACCCAGAGAAGGTCTATCCGCCGACGGCGTAAGCGCATCTTCGGAGGCCGACCCATGCCTCATTTTTCAAGATTCTCAGTCGATGAAGTGCTGGATGTGCTCTACCGATTCTACGCTTACCGGTGGGCGAACAATTACCGAAGTGATTTCGCGGACGTCGAACTGGAGGCGTATGACGAGTGGATCGAAACGCTTGGCGTCGGAAAACGCAGGAAGCTGTATTTGAAGTTTTTCAAAGACCTCTGCCGCCTGTTTGAATGCAAGTACGTCAAGCAGAATTGGATCGCACTCGCAGATGACAAGACGCCGATGATCCGCATCGCCAAGCTTATCTCTGCTTCGGCTGAGCGACGTTCGATCAAGCCAGTTGCCGTACTGGGATCGCGGTGCGCGCGAGCGGGCATCTTCCTGGACCTATGCACATACTTGTCACACTCAGCAAAGTCTGACTTCAGGGTCGCGCCGAGTTCGCCCATCTCCACAACATTGACCACAGAGCTCCAGAATCAGCTGGCATATCGCATTCGCTCGTTTTTTCCCACGGCCGAGAAGACGCCGAACCTTTGGCACGAATCCAAAGTCGGGAATGTCGCCGGAGTGCTCTTGATTGGCGTATTCTTCGGTACTGCGACAGTAGCTTTGCTCGCTTTTGTTGGAGCGATTCTGTCGGGAATCGCATCATTTCTCACCCCGTCGTGGCTTGAGTCGATACGATTACTTTTCGCCGCCGTGGGTAGTGTAGCGACGGTGGTCGCTGGCATATTTTCATATGTTCTGTTGTTGGCGCTTCCGGTTGTGATCGTCGCCATTGTGCTCGCGATCTTTGCTAACACCGGCAAAGGTCCTTTTGACGGCAGCATCAAGACCTTCCGCGACCTCGTTGAGCGCATCGCCGTGCCGCATTGCGAATCGTGCGGGTACAACCTGACGGGGCTCACCGAACACCGCTGTCCGGAATGCGGTGGCGAGGTGGATTCACCGCTACTTGACCTGCGCGACCTGTCCCTGACGCGACACGCAACCTGAGTCGATCACCTCCTCGCTCGCCGCATCCAGATGCTTGCACGACCACCCCGTTTGCCATACGTTTCCGGCCTTGGTGCGGGTCGGCCATTGGCTGCTATTGCCACAACACGGCGGTCGACTCAGACGGGGCGGATGTCCATCGCGACATAACAAATCAGTGAAGGGAGTATCAGCATGATTCATCAATGGCGCAATCTTTCCATCCTCATCCTGACCATCACGTTGTGCGTTGGCCAATCCGCGTGCGTCCCGATGGTGCCGGGCGGGGACATGAACGACAACGGCGACATGAATGACGGCGGCATGGACGGCGGGGACAACATGGATGGCGCAGATGACATGAACGACGGCGGGGACATGGGTGACGGTGGCGATGACATGGGTGGCGGAGATGGCGGTACGACCGACGATCCGACCACCGTCGATCGCCTCAGCTTCGACGCTGAAAACGGAATCGACACTGACACGGCCATCATTGTGGCCACCGGTGACCTCGACGACGATGGCGATGTGGATATCGTGACCGCGTCGGAAGAGGGCGCGTCGCAAGGCTCGCTCATCATTCTTAACAACGACGGCAGCGGGCAATTCGGCACCGTCATCGACACCGCCACCGGCGAGCTGATCGGTCAGGTGGCGGACATCAAGATCGCCGACCTGGACGGCGACGGCGATCCGGACATTCTCGCAACCGATAGCGGCGTCTTTGATGGTTCGCAGCTGCAGGCACCGGGCGGTCTGTTCCTCTTCGCCAACAACGGAACGAGCATCGCGCCAGCCACCGAAGCCATCAACACCTCGATGGACCGTCCGGGCGACTCGGAAATCGGCGACGTCGATAACGACGGCAACGTCGACATTGTCACGACGAGCGTCACCGAAGCAGGCCAATCGCTGGACGTTCTGCTGGGCAACGGCGATCTCAGTTTCGACGCACCGATCACGTCCGATCTGCCGGCCAACTCTGCGGACCTCGCACTGGCTGACGTGGACGGCGATGGCAATCTCGACATCGTGCTGTCGCTCACGACCGATGACGAGGGCAACGGTCTGAATCAAGCCGGCGTATTGTTCGGCAACGGCGATGCCACCTTTGGCAACCTGCTGCGCCTGGACACGAGCATCGCCCCGACCGGGGTCGACGTGGCCGACATGAATGGCGATGGCCATCTCGACATCGCCGTGGGTGGTGCGGTTGAGCGCGTGACCCTGTTTTTCGGAGACGGGTCAGGCTCTTTCTCTGAAGCCCTTTTCGTCACCGACGCTCCGGGCAACGTCTTTGAACTGGTCGACATCGATCAGGACGGCGACACGGACATCATCGGCAAGGCATTGGGTGCCAACCGCCCAGCCGTGCTGTTCAACGACGGGATGGGTGGATTCCCCGAGATTCAGAATATTCCGTTCGGGGACACGACGGGCGTGTCTGATTTCGACATCGTCGACATCAACGGCGATGGGTCGCCCGATGTGGTGGCCGTCGGAACACTCGTGACGATCGACGGCCTGAGCGTGGCGAGTTTCCCAACGTTCACCGTGCTGCAGACAACCGGCAACTGATCATCTGATGAATCCGCGAGAATGGGTGGGTGCCATCATGTGGCATCCGCCCATTTTCTTTTGGCCATCACGCGCCAGGTTTGAAACAGCATCATCGCTTCGATAGGATCAGGACAACCCACAAGTGAAGTCTTGCGGGTCAGGGATTCACCGAGTTACGCGAGCAAAGCCACATGAAAAACACCATCCCCGAAGTCGATGCCTACATCGAGAAGTCAGCAGACTTCGCCAAGCCCATCCTCGAGAAGCTCCGCAAGGTCTTTCACAAAGCCGATCCGAACATCCAGGAAGTCATCAAGTGGTCCGTACCGCACTTCGAGCATGATGGCCTCGTGGGCGGGATCGCGGCGTTCAAGAAGCATGTCAGCCTCGGGTTCTGGAAGAGCAAGGAGATGGACGACCCGCATGATCTGTTCGACGGCGATCCCAAAGCGAGCATGTGCGCGGTCAAGTTCAGCGATGTCAAAGACGTGCCGTCAGAGAAGGTGCTCGTCGCCTACGTCAAACAGGCCGTCAAACTCAATGTCGACAAATCCAAGACCCCCAAGTCCACCGCGAAGAAGACCGCCAAGAAGAAGGTGGCCAAGAAGATCACCGTTCCTGCAGACCTGAAAGCGGCCCTCACCAAGAACAAGAAAGCCCAGGCAACGTTCGACGGATTCAGCTACACCAACCGCAAGGAATACGTCGAGTGGATCACCGAAGCCAAGCGCGATGCCACGCGCGAGAAACGCCTCAAGCAGGCCATCGAATGGATGGCGGAGGGCAAGTCGCGGAACTGGAAGTACCAGAACTGCTGATAGCATTGGCGATCGTGGTAAGTCATCCCGTTGGCCAATCTCCGAACCCCTTCAGTCGCCACAGACGGCACAATCGGCACGACCATCAAATCCGACGTTGTTTGGCGTCCCTGCCGGCGTACTTTGACCAATCATCCACCATGCATTTCTGAAAAATACCGAAGCAACGCTTGAACCTCGTCCGGGAACACACTAGTCTGGATCTTCTCGGGACGGGTACGCAATCGTTGTATGCCCCCGGAGCAAAAATTGAGCATTGAAATGTGTCCACAGGTGGAGGGGTACGATGCGTAAGGGAATTCTTTCGATTGGATTGACGTTGGCAGTCGCGTCGATGGCGACTGCTGACATTACGGGTGTCTCGGGTCCACTGTCGAACCGTGGCGTCGCGGCTGCTGAAATTGCGGCACCAGCGAACGCGCTCGACAGCATGGCGACCAACTTGGCCCAGCAGGGCTTCAACGAGATGCAGGACATCTTCCTCACGACTGCACTGAACATGGACAGCGGTGTCATCGCTGCCAATCAGTGGGTCAGCAGCCACATGATCTTCCTGAATCATGCCAATGGCACCTCGGGCGCCACAGTGCACAACAATGTCACGTGGACGTTCGACGGCGCGATCATCGGCGTCATGAGCGACAGCCAGGGCAATCTTGAAGATGCGTCAACGTCGATCCTCGGCTCGGCCACGACCAATTACCCTGCCAGCGGCTTTAATGCTCGTGGCCTCGAAGGCAATGACGGCTACTCGGTCAATGGCAATGAAATTACCGTCAACATGCGTGTCACGCAGCCGGGCGACTGGATTCGCGTTGTCACGGCTTCGCCGGTTCCGTCGCCAAGCGCGATGGCACTCGCGATGATCGGCCTGCCGGTCATCAGCATGGTCCGTCGTCGTCGCCACTAAGCACGACGTCAGAACTGACATTCCGAAAGCCCGCGACGATTGTCGCGGGCTTTCTTTTTGCGCCCGCTCATCCGATCGCGTTCCACCCGCCACCCATCGCTTATCGCCCCATCCGATTCACTCGCCCTTCCGATAACCACCGCCATCTGTTCCAGCGGACAGGCTCATTATCGTCTCGCGCAATAACAACGGCGGACGGTTGTATTGACGACGGCGCGTTGCCTAATGTTGGGCAACGACGGGGTACGTACGCAATTCTCGAAATGGGTTCGGGGGATGATTTTGGAGGAAAAGACCATGAATGTATCGAGGGCGAAAGCGAGCCTGGCGTTGGGCTTGATGGTTTGCCTGGGGGTTGGATCGGTGGCATCTGCGGACATCACCGGCGTCAGTGGGCCGATGTCTACTCGCGGCGTGGCCGCCATGGAAATCGCCGCACCAGCCTTCGCGACCAACGCAGCCGCAACCAACGAAGCACAGCAGGGATTCAACGAACAGCAGGACATTCTGCTGACAACCGACGTGGCCGTTGACGGCGGGATGATCTCGTCCGGCACGTGGGTGAGCAGCCACATGATCTTCCTGAACAATCCGGGCGGCGGTCGCATCACGCACAACGACGTGGTCTGGACGTTTGACGGTGACGTGCTCGGCGTCATGAGCAATAGCAACGGCGGACTGGAGATGGCCAGCACGTCAATCCTAGGCTCGACCACGACGACGTATCCAGGCTCGACGTTCAACGCCCGTGGATTCGAAGGCAACGACGACTACACCATCAGCGGCAACACGCTGACGGTCGACATGACGGTCACACAGCCGGGCGACTGGATCCGCGTGGTGACCGCATCGCCGGTTCCCGCACCGGGTGCCGCCCTGCTGGCCGCTTTCGGCCTGCCGATCGCCGGATTGGCGAAGCGCCGCAAGCGCTGATCCAGCCGCGTTCATTCATTTTGTTTCCCACACCAAGCCCGCCTTCACGGCGGGCTTTTCTTGCGCGTACATCGCGACGTCTTTGGCTGGCATGACGCATCGCCTGGACGCCGACGGCGCAGCTTGGTGGAATATACGGTCGAAGCTATGATGTCTGCATGGCCACGATTCTGGGAATTGAAACATCGTGTGACGAAACATCGGCGGCGGTCGTCGTTGACGGGCGGACGGTGCGGTCGAACGTGATCGCCTCGCAGGTCGACCTGCATGCCAAGTACGGCGGGGTCGTGCCCGAGATCGCGTCGCGGGCGCACATCGAGCGGCTGGACAGCGTGATCGCCGAAGCCCTCGACAAGGCCAACTGCTCGCGGGACGACATCGACGCCATCGCCGTGACGTCGCGACCGGGGCTGGTCGGCTCGCTGCTGATCGGCGTCACCGGGGCCAAGACGCTCGCATGGGCGTGGAACAAGCCGCTGGTCGCCGTCGACCACGTCCGTGCCCACGTCGTCAGCCCGGCCATCGACATCGAGGAGACGCCTTGGCCTTGCGTGGGGCTGGTCGTGTCGGGCGGGCACACGTCGCTTTACCGCGTCACGGATCTGGAGACGATCGACCTGCTGGGTCAGACGACCGACGACGCCGCCGGCGAAGCGTTCGACAAGGTCGCGACCATCCTCGAATTGCCCTACCCCGGCGGGCCGCACATCGATCGGTTGGCCAAGACGGGCGACGCGTCGCGCGTGCGGTTCCCACGGACCATGCTCAGCCCCGACTCGCTGGACTTCTCGTTCTCTGGATTGAAAACGGCTGTGCTGTACCACGTCCATGGTCCGGGCAAGACGAGCGGCGGGTTGGAGAAGTTGACAGAGCAGGAGATCGCCGACATTGCTGCCAGTTTTCAGGCGGCGGTTGTGGATGTGCTGGTCCGCAAGACAATGCGGGCGCTGGATGCGACGGGTTTGGACTCGGTCGCCCTGTCCGGCGGCGTGGCGGCCAATTCCGGACTCCGGGCCGGTTTGCAGGAAGCATGCGACAAACGCGGTGCCCGATTCTACGCCGCCCCGATGTCGTACTGCATGGACAATGGCGCCATGATCGCCGCGCTGGGCCACGACGAGTTCATGCAGAATCGCCTCGCCGACCTGACCCTCGACGCTGCACCGCGATGATGAGCGACCAAATCGCAATGAGTTTGAATGGCTTTCGGAAAAACTCCCGTCGTGCAACAAAACTTATTCTATGGTCGCTCTTTGTGATAAACGTCATAATTGCACTTACTGCATCTACCCTGATGGTCGTGACCTATGCTTACACGCCGCGATTTGGGCCCAGGTTCAGTGGTAAATCCTGGATACTATGCGACGGACAACGGTGGTATTTCAATCATGGCGACGGGACGGGGCACTCGTTCAGTTGCGCGGTCCGTGCTGAACGAGGCCTCTTGTCTTTCAAGGGATACTACTGGACCAACTGGCTTGCGGCGGAGTTCGATCTTTCCATCGAAGACTTTGCGATACTTCGCATGTCGAAACGGCAGTCAAATCTGCCTGAATTGCCCGTGAACGCCCCAGAACTCCAGAATTATCACGTTCGATTGAAGATCGGGGGACCGCTCTGGCCGTTGATCGCAGCAAACGCTATCTGGCCCATCTTCAAACTCATTCGCTGGTTCAGACGGCGCAAACAACGTGGATACTGCAGAAAATGCAACTACGACCTGACCGGCAATGTTTCGGGGCGATGTTCGGAATGCGGCGCGAGCGTGCTCCCCACGCGACTTAATACGATCTAAACATCGCCAGCCGCATCTAACCAATTACTCATCATAACTTCACTTGCATTCGCAACGGCGATTTCCCTACACTTCCCGCCGAGGGACAGTGTGGGTGGCTGCAGCGTTTTCGCGGTCGAGCTGCAGGGTGGCAGGGGCACGGCGTGAACGACGTTCGGCGCGGACGTCAGCGAGCGGAAGACGAAGCTCCATGAAGCGATTCTACCGAAGCGTGTGGATTTCGGATGTCCACCTGTGCACCCGGGACAGTCAGGCTGAGCACCTGACCACCTTCCTCGATTCCATCAAGTGCGACTACCTCTACCTCGTCGGCGACATCATCGACGTCTGGGCCATGCGCAAGCGTTGGCATTGGCCTCGCGAATACAACGAACTTCTGCACAAGTTGCTGAAACGCGCTCGTAAAGGCGCGCAGGTCACGTTCATCCCCGGCAACCATGACGAGTTCTTCCGCGAGTTCGATGGTCTGCACTTCGGCGACGTCGCCATCACCAAACGAACGATCCACACGATGGCCGACGGGCGACGGTTCCTCGTAACGCACGGGGACGAATTCGATGCGATCGTGATGTACCACAAGTGGCTCAGCCATCTCGGCAGCCGTTGCTACAACCATCTGATCCAATTGAACCGCTTCGTGAACTGGGTGCGACGTTGCTGGGGCATGCCCTACTGGAGCATGTCGGGGGCGATCAAACGCCGTGTCAAAGGGGCCGTCTCCTACATCAACGACTTCGAAAGCACGATGACCAGGGAAGCTCGGCGCGAGAAAGTCGACGGTGTCATCTGCGGCCACATCCATCATCCGTTGATGACGGAGTATGGCGACTTCGTCTACTGCAACACGGGCGACTGGGTCGAACACTGCACAGCCCTCGTCGAGCACATGGACGGGACGCTTGAGATCATTTGGTGGCATAGTGAGGTCGACGAACGGTGTGCCGGCATGGCCGAAGCCGTTGCATTCAATGGCCAGGGGCGAAACGGACCGAGCGCCAACGGATCTTCGAAGCGACTCGGTGAAACGGTGCATGCATGAGCGCGACGGCTGTCCAACGCTTCTACCAGCATCAGGCCTACATCTACAACCTCACGCGCTGGACGGTGCTGCACGGTCGACGCAATGCGGTCGACGCGCTTCGATTGCGGCCCGATTCGAGCGTGCTGGAGGTCGGGTGCGGCACGGGCCTGAATTTCGATCTGGTGGCCCGCAAACTCTCGCCGCAGGCAGGCCAACTGGTCGGACTGGATTTCTCCGTTCCAATGGTTCGGCGGGCACGGCAGCGGATCGCTCAACGCGGATGGCCGCATGTGCAGGTGATGGCCGGCGACGCGGGGTCGATGACGTTTGCCCAGCCGTTCGATGGCATCTTCTTCAGCTACAGCATCACGATGATGCCATGTTGGTCGGAAGCCATCGAGCGGGCGTATGAGTGCCTTTCTCCCGGTGGTCGCATGGTGATTCTCGATTTTGGAAAGTTTGAGCATTGGGGACCACTGGGACCACTCGCGCGGGGCTGGTTTCGATTGAACCATGTGGATATGGATCGTCCCGTTGCTGCGCGGATGGCTGATGTGTTCGGCAGATTGGAAGTTCAGCAATGGCTTGGCGGTTACTACTTTATCGCGGTTGGAGTGAAGTAAGATGGCAGAAGTGATTGACCTTCCAACGCCCGAACACAAGCGATCCTTCCTGGAGCGCGTCGTTTTTCGCGGCCTCGTCTTCAACATGTCGTGGGAAGATCCGGAGATGGATCGCCGCGCGTTCAACCTCACCGAAGACGACAGCGTCATCTCGATCACGTCGGCTGGCTGCAACCCGCTCAACTTTCTCTGTCAAAGCCCCAGGAAACTCGTCGCCGTCGACGGCAATCCAGCACAGAACGCCGTCATGGAACTCAAGCTCGCCGCCATCGAACACCTTGAATACGAACGCTTCTTCGACATCTTCGCTGCCCGCAGACCATCGCGTCTGGCGGATGAATACCCGCTACTTCGTGACAAGATCACAGCCAAATCGCAGGACTTCTGGGACAAGAACGTCAAACGTGCCTCAGAGAAAGGACTTTACCAGCTCGGTCGCATGGGCCTGTTCTGCCGCATCATGCGCAGCTACTTCAAGCTGCTCCGCCTCGATCAGAACGCCATCGACAGCTTCTTTGAAGCCGAAACGCTCGAAGAACAGCAAGCCGTCTACAACCAGCACATCGCCCCGCGTCTCTGGAAAGGCACGAGCAAGCTCTTTGTCGGCTTCAAACCGCTCATGTACCTGGCCGGCGTGCATCCGAAACAGTTCCGCCTCGTCGACGATCGCCACGACATGTACGACTACATCCACGAGCGCATCGAGTATGCCCTGACCCGCGTGCCCGCCTACGACAACTACTTCCTCAGTCAGGCCGCCACCGGCAAGTTCCGCGGCAACCGCGTACCGCCGTATCTGCTCGAGGAAAACTTCGAAACGCTCCGCAACAACCTCGACCGCGTGACGGTCGTCAACGGTTGGCTGAACACGTACCTGCAAGACCAGCCCGAAGGCTCGATCACCAAGTTCAACCTGCTCGACATCTTTGACTGGATGTCCCCCGATGCCTTCCTGCAGACGATGCGTGACGTCCTGCGCGCCGCCGCCCCGGGTGCGACGCTGATCTACCGCTCCGGCAGTTACAAGCTCGACCCCCCCGAGCAGATCCGCGAACGACTGCACCACCACGCCGACCTGTCACGCGAACTGCTCGCCATCGACCGGTCCGCCACGTATGGCAGCTTCTACGTCCTGTCCGTCAAAGACAGCGTCGCCGCCTAGGTCGAGTTCAGGCCGCAACATTGCATTGGTAGAAGCGGTTTCATAACTTGTTGAGCGTGATCATGAGGCAGGCGACGTGGATAAAGGCTTGGTACATTTCGACGTGCCGCTCGTGACGAATCAGCAG
>JANQQK010000042.1 GCA_028289375.1 Phycisphaerae bacterium
CCATCGGACAGCCATGATCGGATTCGGCAAGCGTGCACACGTTCGGTGTGATCAGTCGAGCGAGGATCTTCTGCTGTTCGAGCGCGACTGTCGGCTGTGGGTGCGACCGCAGCGTCGAGGCGGTGTGGATACGGAGGCGTTGCCGGTGACGCCGGGAGAGACAATGGAAATGTGCGGCGTGAGTTTTGTGGTGCAGCCGTGGGATACGTCGGTTGGCAGGCCAACGTTTAGCTGAGGGATATTGCCGTGGCCTACACGTTCAAACATGGAGATCGCCCGCTCGACGGGTACACAATTCAGCGCGGGATCGGTCGCGGCGGGTTCGGTGAAGTGTACTACGCCATCAGCGACGGCGGTCGCGAGGTGGCGATCAAGTACCTGCGCGACAACGCGGAGATCGAACTTCGCGGCGTCACGGCGTGTATGAATCTCAAAAGCCCGCACCTCGTGTCAATCTTTGATGTCAAGCGCAACACCGACGGTGAGTACTTCATCATCATGGAGCACGTAGCTGGTCCGTCGTTGCGTGATCTGATGGTGGCGGAGCCGAACGGGATCGGCGTCGACAAAGCCACGTACTTCCTGTGTGAACTGGCAAGGGGTCTGGGCTACCTGCACGACCGAGGCATCGTCCATCGCGACATGAAACCTGCGAACATCTTTTATGAAGATGGCCAGGTGAAAATTGGCGATTACGGTCTGAGCAAATTCATTTCCGTCTCGCGCCACAGCGCGCAGACGACGAGCGTCGGCACAGTGCACTACATGGCCCCCGAGGTCGGCAGCGGTCACTACACCCGCGGGATCGATATCTACGCTCTTGGCGTGATTCTGTATGAAATGCTGCTTGGCCGCGTGCCGTTTGAAGGGTCGAGCCTCGGCGAGATTCTCATGAAGCACCTGACCGAGCAGCCGGAGGTGGATGAGCTGCCCGAACCGTTCGGCAAGGTGATCCGCAAAGCACTCGCGAAGGATCCGAAGGATCGCTATCAGACCGTCGAGGAGATGGTCGAAGAGGTGATGTCGGTCGGCGACGTGAAGCAGAGTCTGGCCGGTTTCAATCCGGTGACCATCACGAATGTGCCACGCGTACCGACGCCCAAGGGCATGCATTCGCCAATTCCGTCCCCCAATCCGACGATCGCGTTGGGAGCGCGACATGTGCCGCCACCGCCACCACCGAACATGGCAATCGATCGCGGTGAATTGCCGGCCGCCGTCGCCAAGCGCGTCTCGCGGATCAGCGACAAGGTGGAACGGCGGATGGACAAGCTCGCGGGTCGTCCACATCGTGGGCGACGGGCCAAGCTCGCACAAGCCGTCAGTGGTCAGACCGGGGCAGTGCGTTCGTATGGAATCGCCATTGCGATCCTGCTGGCTGCTTCACTCGGCGTCGCATTCCTCGTTGGCAGTTGGTCGAATGAAGAGACCGCTGCAACGGCGGGAATGATGACGGCTTTCATGACCACGGGCATTCTCGTTTCCGCGCGGATGCGCGAGTCCATCGGTGAGCATCAGCCGCACTGGGTCTCGCTCGGTGGAACACTCCTGGTCGCCGGTCCGCTGATGGCGATTGCGACAGCACCGCTCGCGGATCGATACGGCGTCGATGCCTTCGCGCTGACGTTTGGACTGCTTGCAATCACGTTGTTCGCCGATTGGGACGAACGCATAGGGGCAGGCAGTGAGGGCATGCTGGGGTGGGGCAGTGCGATCTGGCTTGGATTCCTTGGTGCGGTCTGCTGTGCTTTGTCGGCAAGGGGGCTTTTTGACACCCACCGTGCGGACATGTTCCCGAGAATCGGCGGCGTTATTGCGGCTGCGGTCTCATTGCTCGTTCATGCGACGTCGTGGTTTCTCCCCTGGCCCGCGACCGCCGGCAGGGCGACGTCGAAAAATCAGGATGGATCTTCTGCGAAACAGGATGAGAACGTCGTTGATGACGGGGATGATGCAGCCAATGAATCAGACGCACCCTGGCCTGTCCGTCAGGCATGGAATGACCGGCAGGAAGTGCGTGCGGGCAGGTTGAAAGATGCCGCCGATATTCCAATGGGCATTCCGGTGGGAGAGGCCGTCCGCCCCGATGGCTGGGCGTCGCTCATGCCGTTGCCCAAGAGACGGTCGCCCGTCGCACGGGTGCTGTTCAGCCTGCTGTCGTTCATGCTCGTGTTCGGCAGCGTCGCGACCGTCAACTACGCGATCTTCTCCGATGTCTCCCGTCATCGCCATGCCCTGTTTGAATTAGTGGCAGGTGCCATCTTTGTCTTTTCGCTTCTCGTGTTCTGCGCGCAGAAGCTGACCGTCTGGAAGCGGGATGGGTTCTGGCGTGAGACGCTCTGTCCGTTTCTGCTATCCGGTTCGATGTTCCTGCTGGGTGTGGTAATCGCCCATCTCGTGATCATGCAGCCGCGGCACGGGGAGTTTGCCCTGAACGTATCGGGGATCGCCATGTTTGGCTTACTCTTCTTCGTCATGCTCGCGTTTCGGATGAAGCCGGCGCGTCGACGATCACAGCATCCACCGGTCGTGGATCCGGCGGTGGCCCGGGCGGCATTCGTGGGCGATCCAACGCCCCAGGGCGATTCCCCCACCGCCTAATTGAAACGTTCGATGGCCAGCGGTCCATATCGCGACAGGTTTCAACAAGTCCGGAGTGGTCCCCTGCGTCGCTGACCGTTACCATTGCGGCCGGTCAACCTATTCACCTTTCTCAGATACCGAGTGTGCATGGATTCCAACGCCGCTGATCAATTTCTGGTGTCGCAGATTCGCGAGGGGAGACAGGATGCCTGGCGCCAACTGATCGAGCGCTATCAGGGGCGACTCACCGCCTTCGCCCGCATGCACACAGCCAGCATGAGCGATGCTGAGGATCTCGTACAGGAGGCATTTGTGGGCTTCCTGCAATCGCTGGATCACTTCGATGCGCGGCGAACCCTCGAGACCTACCTGTTCACCATTGTTCGATACAAACTGTACGATCAGCTGCGCAAGAAGAAGATCGCTCTGCTCAATCCGCCCGCCGACGCCGAGAACTTCTGGGACAACATTCTGCCTGGTGTTGAAGAGACACCGAGCGGAATCGCGGTGAGCGCCGAGGAACGATCCGCATTCGAGACCGTGTTGGCCGATCTGCTGCGACGACTGATTCATCACCTGCGCGATCGCGATGCATTCGACGACCTGCAGGTCATCGAACTGGTTTTCTACAAGGGGATGCGTAACCTCGATGTGGGGAACTTGCTCGAGATTGATCAGAAGGCGGTGGCGGGCATCAAGTTCCGCGCGATCCAGAAGCTGCGAAAGTTCCTCGACGAGCGGGACGAACCGATTCCCGGTGATTTCTCAGAGACGACGGCCGATGTCACGGTCGCGCGCGTGTGGCGGGAACATCGGCTGACATGTCTGAAGCGAAGCACGCTCGGCTCTTATCTGCTCGATGTGCTCGAGGATCCATGGCGAGGGTACACGCAGTTTCACCTCGACGTGGTGGCGTGTCCGATGTGCCTGGCCAATTTCGAGGACATGCAGGTCGAACATTCCGACGAGCGAACGCAGCTCAGTGCGTCCATCTTTGCGTCGAGCGTGGGATTTCTGTCGCGGCACCCCGGCGGGTAGACCAATTCAATCAGCGGGCAAAGTGGTCGAGAATTGTGGCCAGCCGATGACGGATGAGATGTCGATCGCGAATGATCGATCGCGCCTGCTCGGCGGACTCATGCCTGAAGGTTTCGTTCTTCATGACACGATCGCATGTATTTCGCAACGACTGCCCGCTCTTGTATGTCGACATCAGGGCGAACAGGTCCGCCAACTGTGGGTGATGCTCCAAGACGTCGTACGACGGTTGCGCGATGATCACATGCGCGCCCGAAGCCATCGCGTTGAAGAGCATGGGAATGTCTGTCTTGTTCCACGCCGGGAAGATCACAACATCTGCAGCAGTGAACAGGCTCGACCACGTGCGATCGTCCTGCGGCTGCTCCGCACGCGTGATGCGATCGCCTGAAACAGATTCCCAACCGTGACCGACGACACGCACTGCGTGACGCGCTTGTTGCAGAATCGAGCCGGCGTGAAGCCTTGCAAGCGTTGGCATGACACGATCGCGAATTGCGTTCAGCGCGGTCTGGCGGATTTGCGGATCGGTCAGCTGGATGTCACAGGATCCCTCCGCCCGCGACAACAGACGCTCCGGCGAATCGGTGCGATGTTGCTTGGCCAGTTCGCAAACCGCCGACCAGAGCAGTGTGTGACTCGAATAGACGATCCCGCAGGCTTGCGGAGCAAGTTCGTACAACGGGCCAACGAGAAGAATCCCGTCGCGATTCGCGTTCGTCGCGACAGCCTGGTCGAGCATCATCTCGTCGCAACCCGGTTCGAGCATGTGAATGTGATCGTGGGTGACACCGAGCGAAGCCACCTGATCGCGAAGCTCCGTCGTTGCGACGAACACCTCTTGATTCGGCTTGAATCCGTCTGTCTTGCCGGGCATCAGGCAGGCATCGGGCAGCAACCATGACGCAGCGCGGTAGCCATCGGGAACCAACGAACCGAGTGTGCCCCAACCGGAGTTGAGTACGATGGTCGCGTCAGCCTCGACCATGACTTGCAGTCGTGACAGCGTGTGGCATTGTTCCGGGCGTGTCGGCATGCAGGTCGTCATGTCGACCGCCAACGGCGGCGCCGATCGCGAGAGTGCGTCACCAACGGTCGTCACGCTCTCGCGCGGGTCGATGCTGATAACCGCGAGCGTCTTGGGCGTTGCCGTACACGATGTGTTGATCCTATCGCGCAACCCCTGAGCCGTCTCCTGCTGATGCAGAGTGACCACGCGGGCGGATCGTTCCATGGCCTGACGGATTTCGTCGAACTTGTCGTCTGCAACCTGCGGGAGCTTCAACATGCGTTGTGGAAACTCGAAGCCAACATGTTGCATGAGAAACGTGTTCAACGCATCTTCGAATCCGCTCGTTCCAAACAGGACCAGTCTGCCGCGCGACAGGGCGTCCCGAAAGTCATGCAGCGACAACGCGAGTGCCATGTCGAAAAGCGCATCATCCACGACAAAGACAGCCGCATGCGCCGGTTGTCGCCGGAGCAACTCCGCCACTTCGTATCCGTTGCCCATCGCCGGCACGACAACATTCTCACCAAGCGCGTCAAACCGCTCGATCAATGCTTTCGCGCGGATCTGCGGCGTCGAGCATCGTCCCAGCCAGCGCGGGGATGATGCGTCATCGCCGTCGGCGATGCGAAAGGTCGGCGATCCGTCGCGACCGGAATGTGCTTGTGCTGCGGAGAGGTCGATGTCGCGCAGTCGCAGCGCCAGCCGTTCGTCGCGACTGGACAGGGCGGCCAGATTGGCCTCGAGGGTGTCAGACTGCGCGGCAGTCTGCGGATGTGGCGGTGCGAGCGTCGTCATGACCTGATATATCGGTCACGACGCGGCTTTCTCCCTAACTGAACGCGGTGACAGCCAGAAAGATCACCCACAACGCCCAGAAAAGGCCGGTCACCCACGTTGGCCAGGCAGGCAGCGGCGGGCTGTCACCTGCGGGAATGTTCGGGTCTTCCCAGATGCTGGGCTGCATGTCCGTCTGTTGCTCGCTCATCGGTGTTTCTTCCTTTCGATCCCCGGATTCTGGTCGAAATTCGCTCAGGGCACCAGCACCGCCACCGGAATCGTCACGATCGGCTGCTCAGCCACATTCGTCCTGATCGTGATCTGCCCATCGTGGCGACCGCTCTTCGGATGGGCGGTCAGCAGGATGTCGACGAACTTCACGCTGCGCGTCCGTCTCCCGGCATCTTTCACCGGTTCGATTGCGATGAACGGCAGGTCACACGAGGTCGACTCGATGAACAGTGGCCCGCCCCGCGCCGTTTCCAGCTTGACGCGAACGCGACGGTGAATGTCCTCTTCGTCACGGAGCGTGATCTTGGCTGGATGTACCTTCACGTGCGGGTGCACGTAGGCGAATATCGGCACGCGGACCAACGGCTGTTGCACCACGTTGGTGCGGATGTCGAGAAACGTGCCAAGCGGGCCAGCCGGGGCACCCTCGGCGAATTGAAGGTTCAAGCGATACTCCTGTCCTTCCCGCCGCCGCTCCACGTCGACATCCAGCGCGGGTCCGGCATCGACGTTGATAATCTCAAAGGGGCGCTTCGTCCCCGATCGCACCACCACCGATTTCAAGCGATTGCCCGGGGCGACAGGCTTCAGCAACTCAACGCTGTTGGGCAACACCATCAGCTCGCCGACGACCTGTCCACGAAGCTGAACCCGCGTGTACACATTCTCGCCATTGACCGTGCCGCGCATCTCGACACCGGCGCTGATGGCCCGCAACGGGGCACTCTCGATCACCGACAGCGTCAGGCGTAACCCCGTCCGCGAATCCCGCACCACCTCCTCGCTGCTCAGTTCGAGCGAGGGATGAATCAGGTCCAGCCGCTCCACGTCGAGTCTGGCACCAGGCTCGGTCGGGAAAATGTCGATGCCGCCGTCGATCGTGGTGCCGGCGCGGATGTGGCCAACACGCCATTCGCGCGACTTCTCACCATTGACCATCACCTCGAGCAAGGGCACGACATCCGCCTCCAGGTACAGCTTCAATCGCGGCTCGATCGGATCATTGGAGTTGATGGTGACCTCGCGGTTCTGGGCGCCTTTGCGCCCCTTGGAATCAAAGGTCACACCAAGCGCAAGCGTCTCACCCGGTTCGATCCGCCGCTCGTCAGCCGTCAATTCCCCCGACACCGTGCAGGAGCAACTCGTCCGCACCGATTGAATGTCAATGTCTGCATCGCCGCGATTCTCAACGAAAAACGTGGCTGTCACGCTTTCACCCTGCCGCACCCGTCCCAGGTCGATCTTGCGTTGTTCAACGAAAATCTTCGGCTCAGCCGCAGCCCACGCGGCGTGCCCCATCATCACGAGCAGGCAAACCCGGCCAACAAGAGCGGTTCCATTCACGGTGCACCTCCAGACAATCCACGACGCCCGAATCGAACGACGAATTCTAGCAGCCGACCTTCCCCCGACAATGTCACGCTGATGTCACGGGAATCGCGTCGAACACTGCTTTCTGACCGTTGCGCCGACCGGTATAATCCAAGCTCGTCCAAAGAGTCTCAGATTTGTCCACACGTCGGAGGTGCACACGATGAAAAAGCTACGCCTGTTCACGCCCGGTCCCTGCATGATTCCTGAAGACGTGATGCTCGCGATGGCCCATCCCATCGATCACCACCGCACCGCCGATTTTCGAGCGATGCTGCAGGATGTCACCGAGCACCTCCAGTGGCTGATGGGAACCTCGGGCAACTGCCTGACCATCACCGGAAGCGGCACCTGCGGCGCAGAAGCCGCCATCGTGTCGACCATGACCAGTGGCCACAAAGCACTCATCTGCCGCGCCGGCAAGTTCGGCGAGCGCTGGGGCAAGGTCTGCGATGCCTTCAACATTCCCAACGTGAAATACGAACTGGAGTGGGGGCTTGGCTTCAAGTCAGAAGGCGTGGCCAAGATGCTCGACGACAACCCCGACTGCGACACCGTCATCGTGACCCACAGCGAAACATCCACCGCCGCCGTCAGCGACGTGCAGGCCATTGCAAAGCTCACCCGTGATCGCGACATGCTGCTCATCGTCGACGGCATCACCGCCGTTGGCGCCATCCCGGTGAAAATGGACGAATGGGGCATTGATATTTTGATCACCGGTTCGCAGAAAGCATTGATGCTGCCACCGGGACTGGGCTTCGTCGGCGTGAATGATCGCGCATGGGCACGCGTGGACGAAGGCTCCACCACGACCTTCTACAACAACCTCAAAGCCTACCGAAAATCGATGGGCAACTTCGACACGCCCTACACGCCCAACAACGTCTTCGTCCGCGGGGCACAGGTCGTGTTGCATCGCCTGAAGGAAGAAGGACTGGAGAACATCTGGTCCCGCGTCGCCGCCTGTGCCAAAGCGACGCGTCAGGGCGCCGAGGCGATGGGGCTGTCGCTATTCGCCAAGGATCCGGTCGATTCGGTGACCGCCATCAACGTGCCCGACGGCATCGATGAACCCAAGCTCCGCAAGACCATGCGTGGCAAGTACGGCGTGCAGATCGCCGGCGGACAGGACCACATCAAGGGCAAGGTCATCCGCATTGGCCACATGGGCTACGTCGATCGCTTCGACGCATTGGCAGCCCTGAGCGCGTTGGAATTCGCCCTGATCGATCAGGGCTACAAGATGGAACCCGGCGCCGGTGTCGCCGCCGCGCAGAAAGTGTTGGTCGAGACGCTCGGTTAGGGATTCCGGCCGTCCATCACATTGCGGACGCGTTGCTCCAGCGCGGGTGATGTCATGCCAGCCGCTTGACCGAGGCGAATGGCGTCCTCGGTCGCAACGGCGCGGTGTTTGTTGAGATAAATCGCCCACACCGCACCGACGCGGTTGGACGATCCGCAGTGCAGCAACGTCGCGTCGTCTGATTCCGACAGCACCTTCGCAAGTTGGTCGGCATGTTCCACGTCGACCGCGCCGCCGCGAAACGGAATCGACACGTAGTCCATGCCAAGCTCGCGCGCAACAGCAGCCTCGTCGAATCCGACCTTCTCGCTCATCTCGGCTTCGGTGCGCAGGTTGATCACCCGCGTGACGCCGGCGTTCTTCAGGTTTGACAGCCCGGCTTCGGTTGGCTGACCGGCGAACCAGACATCCCCGTCGCGCGACAGGTTCACCACGCCCGACATACCTTCCACCCGCTCAGCCGTCCCGATGGCTGGTCCCTTGTTCGTCACCGCACAGCCTCCCACCAACCAGACCGCGACCGCAGCCGCCGTCCATCGCACACCCAATTTCAACATGTCAGAAGTCCATCCCGCCACGCAGCGGTTTCTTGCGTTTCTTGCGTGGTTTGTCGACGAGGGCGTCACCGCTGCCGTCGATGTACTGCGTGTAGTCTTCCTCAGGCTCGGCCTCAACCGTCTGCTTGATCGACAGGGACATCCGCCGCCGACCCTCATCCACATCAAGCACCTTCACCTTGACCGCATCGCCTTCGTGCAGCTTCTCCGAAACGCTCTGAATCCGCTCAGCCGCTATCTCACTGATGTGTACAAGACCTTCCACACCGGCAGACAATTCGATAAACGCCCCGAACGCCGCAACCCGCGACACCCGACCGTCGAAGATCGCACCCTGAGGCCAACGCAGCGACGCGCCCTGCCACGGATCATCTTCCAGTCGCTTGATCGACAGCCCGATCCGCCGCCGCTCGAGGTCGAGGTTGATCACCCGCGTCTTGACGACCTGCCCCTCACTGACCACTTCGCGCGGGTGGTTGATCCGCTTGCCGAATGACATTTCGCTGATCGGGATCAACCCGTCGCAGCCAGGCTCAAGCTCGACGAATGCCCCAAATTCCGCCAACCGGATGACACGACCGCTCACCACCGAATCGACAGGCCACTTGTTCTCCGCGTCGGTCCACGGATCCGACAACGCCTGTTTCAACCCCAGCCCAATCTTGCCGGTCTCCTTGTCGACCTTGAGCACCTTCAGCTCAAGCGTTTGCCCCTCGGAAACAATGTCTTCCGGTTTTTCAACCCGCGCATGGCTCATGTCGCTGATGTGCAACAGACCATCGACCCCGCCGATGTCCACGAACGCACCGTAGGGCATGATCGTGCGCACCTTGCCGGAGACTGTTTCACCTTCGCACAGCGTCTGCAGCTTCTTCTCGCGCTGGACGGCTTCCTCCTTGCGAAGCACCTCGCGACGCGAGACGACCAGCGAACGCTCCGCGCGACGAATGTCGGTGATCTGGCAAGTCATCCGCCGACCGACGTAGCTCGACAACGTCTCCGAATCGATGCGCTCCGTGTCGATCTGGCTGATCGGCATGAAGGCTTTGATGCTGTCGATCTTCAGTTCCAAACCGCCCTTGTTGTGTCCGCGGACAACACCTTCGACGACTTGGCCTCGCTCGACCGTGTCCCACGCCGCCGCCTCCACGGCATCCTCGCGCGAGAGCATGACCAGCCCTTCTTCGGCGTTGTACCCTTTGACGACAACCTCGATCTGCGTCCCGACCTCCGGGATCGGCTCGTCCCCGAGCGCCTTGACCGGCAGCAGTCCCGTGTTCTTGCCGCCCATGTCGACCAGAATGTCATCCCGCTGTACCGCCACCACCGTCACGATCTTGCGATCATTGGATGTGGACGCCTGCGGCTCATCCGCGTCCATCAGACTCATGTCCGACAGCGCAGCCTCTATTTCCTTTTCCAGTTCCGAATCCATCGATCTCGACCCAGAGCTACTGCGGGGCGATTTGCGCATCACTGATGCGTTCCGACCCGACACCTCGTTGTCATCCAGGACCTACCGATTCGACAACGCGACGCGCGTGGTGAACCGACCCGGACCAATATTGTCCGCGACCGGTACCTCTGCGTCAAACGATGTGGGGTCAAGTGGTTACGTCATCGGCGCCTCGTTCGAGTGTCGCTCGTCAGGCCATACAGGCACCGCAGTCAGCCCATGACGCGGCCAATTTCCGCCGCCCCAACCGTCACCACGCATCATGAAAAGCGAACGCACAACTGCTGTATTCATGTCAATAGTGTCTACCAACAGCAAGCAAGTGACACGCCAGACCTACACAAGGGATACCGGGCAATTCGGGTGCATATTGGCCGACTGCCAATCGCTAAACTTTGCCTATTCCCCCATTTGCACCCCCCCCCGGTCTTGAAAGTGCAAAGGAGGGTTTCGAATCTATAAGATTTCTTGAGGTATTCAGTCAATGGATGTAGCATACCATGATGTGGCGCGGGTCATTTCCCGATGCGACCGAAGCCGCACGCCCCGTCACGTGCTTCCCATCTCGTTGCGTCCCAAACTTTTTGATAGGGGGATGATTCATGCTTCGACGACATGCCACTTCCGTTGTCCTGATGCCAGTGACCGTTGTCGCTGTGATCGCAGCTTCTGCCCAGGTCACCCTCGGCGATGCACGACTGCTTCTGGTACCCAAGGGCCATGATCCATACTTGACCACGGCACGCCGAGACTATGAAGTCACCGTCGGTGCCGGTGATACCATCACCGTCGAGGTTTACTTGCATGGAGCGTACGCGCCCTCGAATGGATACAGAGTTTATATGGATTGTGCGTTCGAAAGCGTCGCCGGAGATCCATCGACGCTCATCCACCTTCGTGATCAGAGCGGGATCGACTACACGCACCCACAGTGGTTTTGGGCGGATCATCCTACTTATGTTCCTAACGTCAATTGGGGAGGGCTGCGCGACGGACGGTGCGAAGACGACGTTCCATGTACGACAAATGATGACTGCGATATTTTCGCAGGCTCTGTCGGCACCTGTACCAGCAACGGATTTTGCCTCCCGGTGCCCTACTTCTTTAGCTGGGGTTTTGTACATGGTACGGATGATGCGGTCATTGCACCAATGGCCTACTTGGGAGAGTTCGTATTTCAGACACCTTCAGGCGTGACATCGACGTTCGAGGTCAACATCGGGTGCGAGGGAGATCATGACTGTGGCGATTGGGTAAACACGTATATCGACCAAAATCAGACGTTTGACGACGGTTTGATCGTCCATGTTGAACCGGGCGCCACCCCTCCGCCTCCCCCTCCACCACCGGCTCCTGACGGCCCGGCGCGCATGTTTCTGATGCCACGCGGCGTTGATCCGGCAGATTCGGTGCCCGGCGGGCCGTTTGAGTGGACGGTGACAGCAGGGACGACCTTGGATATTGACGTATACATCGAAAATATTCCGGGGAAGATTGAGTCAGCCAGCGTTGGTATGCCGTGCAGCCATTCGTCTGAGGCACCCGGCTCTCCGCCAATCACCTACGTTGCCGGAACAGCCGACGTTAACGTTTCGCGTGATGACTACTTTCTCACCGTCGCCAACGCGGTCGGATTTCATGCGATCGATGTCGGCCAGTGTGAGGAGATGGTGCCATGTTCAAGCTCGGGCGATTGCTCAGGCTCGGCTTCCTGTTCGGGATCGACAAACGTCTGTCAGTTGTCCAGGCCACGAACCGCAGTTCTCGCAATCATTGGACAGTTCGCCGTTGACACAAGCTACGTCGGCCAATTCTCGTATGACGTTCCTCTCGACGCGATCGGTGAATACAGCATCGGCTCTGACTGCCAGGTCAATGAAGAAGACTGTACGATCATCGGACCCGTTGAACATTTTATCGATTACGACTTCGAGGGTTTGCGTCTCAATGTCGAACCGCCGCCGGTTCGACGAATCTTCCTTACTCGGCATGGTCAAGACGCAGTGGCCACGGTCCAAGGCCAAAACGCAACCGCAGAAGTCGTCGCCGGCGGAACCATCAAGATCGATGCGTGGCTCGAGAACTCGTTCGAGCCAATTCGCGGCGTCGACGTCGCCCTCGAATGTCGTCAGCAGAGCAGCGACACGATGGCCGGTGACCTCGTCGCGATGCCCGAGAGCGTCACGGTCGACGAAGCACGCGCGGATTACGTCTTCGGCGGCATGAACCGATTCGTCGCCATTGACCAAGGCGCGTTTGTCGAAGAGCAGGCGTGCACCATCGACGATGACTGCACAGCCACCCACACGTCAAGCCGCTGCGACGGTGGCTTCTGCCGCGCCGTACCCATGCGCTCGGGAAATGTGCTCGCCACGGATTCCGTAATGGTCACCGAACCGAAGTACCTCGGATCGTTCGAGTTCTTCGCCCCGACCAACGCGGGCGGGATCTACACCATCGAACCTTACTGCACACAGCCGGGCGGTTGCAGCCCACCGTGGGCCGGCGATTTCGCGTTCACCGAACTGTTGGGCGAAGATGGCACGCTTGAAACCGAGTCTGACGGCATCGATATCAGCGTCATCCCATGCTCAGCCGATGTGCAGTGCCTCAAAGCCAGCGTCTGCGAGATCACCCGCTGCAATACCGGAACATGCATGGACTTTGCAGCCGACTACGGCGATATCATCGAGCCATTCTCCGGCGTCGTGCAAACCTCCGACATCCTCTGCGCGATCGACGGGTTCGGCGTCTACGCCAACTGCCCCAATGCGGACATTTTTGGCTGCCAGGTGACCGGTGTCCCGATCACCACGAGCGACATTTTGGCCGTCGTCGATGCATTCGGCGGTGCTGATCCATGCGGATGCACCGGCCCATCCGCCGCATCGGCCGTGGAGCTCATTCGTGGTGACGGACTGGCGGTCATCTCGTTGGTGCCCCACAAGCGAGCAGTGCGGCCCGGCGGGCAGGTAGGCGTCGACATCTTCGTTTCCAACGCTCCGGGAATCATCGGCTATGAGATCCGCAATGACTTCGCTACCGAGTTGGCCGACGTCGCCCATGTGGGCGTTGATGAAGCCCGCCGCGACTATATCTTCGCCGGTGCGGATGCCTTCGCAGCCATGGACCAGAGTCTGATGCGCATCGGCGCCATCACGCTCAGCGACCCACAGCCGCGGTCTCGATCGCAATACCTTGGCACCGTTTCGCTGGACGTTGACGAGCAGGCCCGAGGAACGCTGACGCTCACGCTTGACCCCGACAACATCGATCTGTTCCGCGCGTCCAACGAGTTGATCGCCGTCAATCGTGTCAACGAAGCCGTCGTCATTGTGGTCGCCCCGGCGAACCAGTAGCCACGAATAGGCCTTGGCCGTACCGAAACGAAAAGACGCCGCCCGACATCCGGGCGGCGTCTTGCTTTTCCGCCTGATCCGCTATCCGTTCGCGAAACGGACGTGTGCCATCAACTTCTGTACTCGCCGCTGCACCAGTGGCACCCACCATGCCAAAGTCGTGATCGCAACAGACACCATCAGGATCGCCACGCCATGAACCCACGTCCGTCCCCAGTGAACCTCGTCGATGGCAATCGTCACAACCGCGAATTGCCAAGCCACAACGCTCAATGTTCCACCAGCCAACAGTCCACCCATGTAGAATGAAGCGATCGAGACCGAAATCGGCCGTCCACAGCCACGTACGCCGGCGTACAGAATAATCCCGGCAACCATCAAGAAGTGCGTCAGAAACCACGCAAACGTTGTCACGATTTCCCCGCACACCAAGGCAAATGATGGCTCGCGCACGACCAACACGTTCAATATGCCAAATCCGATACCGACTGCCGCGCAGTCAAGCACCGCAATGCCGACAAAGAATCGCGCGGCAAAAAGACGATCCCGACACACCGCCATTCGCCGAAAGCAGTGATCATCCGTCCACAAGCACGAGACCGTTCGCCAGCACTCACCTATGAAGCCGATGATCCCACCTCTTCGATCCACCGCCGGCACTTCCCGATTCGATGGCAGAGACTCAAAGATCGCGGTACCGCATTCCGGGCATCGTCCCTGCACATCAAGTCCCCGTATGGAATAGCCACATTGCTCGCAATGCCATTCATCGATGGACAGATCCGCCCAATCCACGGTCGCTGCAACACCCGCTGCCGACAACCACAAGAACCATCCGACCCCCAGACACAGAAACGCCACATCAGCCGGATGCCAAAAATTGGGCAAGCCAAGCCACGGCCGCCAATAACTCTCAAGCCCCCAGGTGACTCCCACCACAAGCATCAACGTGGACGCGAGGTAAGCGAACTTGACACACCGACCCAAATCCCGAACCAACCCGCCACCACTCACAGCAAACGGCAACGAACACAACGCCAACAGCATCACAAACACTTCAAAGCCAACCACTCCCACAACAAAGGACCAGACCGATACACCCATCGCGGCTGCGCCATGAAAGAACTCGAAAAGCGATGCAAACGGCAACCGAATCGCCTCCCACGCTGTCCCCGGCAGAAACTGCGGCGGCCGATGCCCCTGTCGAACAGCGCCGGCTCCGACGATCACGTACCACTGATCAAAAACGATCGCCCCCGCAGCCGCCATCGCAGTGAGTGCGTGCAACAGCAAAGCCGTCAACCAGCCGGCGCGTTGGAGCATCCGCCCAGTCTTCCAAGGCACAAACCACGACAGCAATACCAACGGCAGCACCACGAATACCGACAGCGAAGGTCGCTCGGTTTCATCATTGCCAGTGGTTGCATCCGTGAAAGCAACCGACATCAATCGTCCACTTTTCTAAGGTGTGTTTCCAAGATGTGTCCCGGATCAGCCGTGTAGATGAAATCCCCCTCACTCTTGAGATTGTCTTCGCGATTCATTTTATGCTTGGTGCCGCGGTCATCACGACCATTCAGCCCAGCCGAGTACAACACAAAAGACCCGTTGTCGAGACGGTATCCCATCGGACCCGCAAGAAACGGATCGCTTGGTACCTCCTTCAGAAAATCGGGCACCAACACATCCAGCGACGCCGGATAGCAACCGAAATCGGCCTTGTAGGCGGAAATCGCTGCGAAGATCAATGCCGATCGCAACTGCGCGTGCACGCGGCGCACCATCAGACTCGATCTGACACCCGCATCTCGATCCCCAAATGGGCCATCCAAGACATTCCAGGTCGGCCATTGCGCATGATCGCGCAGGAAGAGGGCTTCGTCGACGTAACCCATGCCGACCGACCGTCGCAACTCAGTTTCCTCCGCCCGGATCTTGGAAAGAACAGCACGCCGCGAATTAAAGAAGACCGAGCCAAGGTTCCACGCACCCGATCGACGCGTGCTGGCAAACTCCTGCCGCCTGATATGCTCATACGAAGAAAGAACCAGCCATCCATCACCACGTTCGTCGCACGTGTAGGCGTGGTCGAGCGTCTGAAGATCTAACGCAACAGAATTGCGAATGAACGCCGCAAACCCCTCTTCCAAGCTGGCAAACGCAGACCCCATCCAATCCTCAAGCTGTGTGACATGATCTCGAGTGAGTTTGTGGCGCCCCGAAAACAGACGTACGGACCTAGAAATGGTGAACACTGCACTTGTCGACCGATAGTAAGGCCCGATGCCCCCAGAGTCCTTCATCATGGCGGCAACACGATATGCCAGCATGATGTCATCGAACGAACGGGACAAATCCTCAAGTGACTCAGCTCGGTACCGACTGCGAACCAACAGGAGCTGCGTCATCAGTTTGGCTTGAGAAGACAGGAATCCACGGCCATCACCATAGACATCGGCAAAAACGCCATGCTCAATCTTCGACAGCGCATCCAACGCCTCCACGACGTCATCCTGCTCAAGATACGCGATGAGCGCCGTCAGATTCGGGCGTGTCTCTGGTGTCCAATCACCGCTCAACGCCGAAAACGGGTCTACATGGGTGGACGATCCATACCATTGCATGCCCTCAGGCGTCGCAAACTTATGAAACATGCCCAAAGGCGGCAGCAACTCCGAAACGCGAATAAGATCGTTCGTTCGGTCATTTGCCGCGTCAGCCGGCAACACAGACGGAAGCTGACCCACTCGCTGAACATCTGCAACTTCATGCGGTATCGATCGCCACCGCACGACGCCGCACCAGCAAAGCCACCCAACAAAACAGACAACCAACAGCCATCGCGCGATACGCCACACGCAGTCACCTTCTCTCGAAAGGCGTCGCCAGGTTACAGATCAATTCATCAATATAGGATGGCCACGGTTGGGCACACTATAAAATCGAGACAATTGTCGAATGACATGGAACACGTCGCGAGAAGGGCAGCAATTACAGCTTCGACAACGCCGCCACCAGCTTGCCCATCTTCGTCTGGCTCGCCTTCACGAGTGCGTCGAAGAGCCGATCCGCCACCGTGAAGAACTCCTGCATATCCGTCAGCCGTGCGTCGAAAACCGTAGCCGCCTCAGCCTGATCCGCTGCGCCATTCTGCTCCTCAGCCAGCATCTCGCGACATTTGCCGATCGTCTCCACGATCGGCTCAATCTCACGCCGCCGCCGCTCGCGGGAAATCGTCTCAAACATCTGCCACACATCCGCCTCAGCCACGAAATACTCCCGCCGATCCCCACGTTGATGTTCGCGATGCACCAACCCCCACGCGATCAGCTGCCGCACGTTCATGCTTGCGTTCCCCCGCGAAATCTGCAGAACCTCCATCAGATCATCCGTGCACAATGGCTTGTTCGACAGAAACAGCAGCGCATGAATCTCCGCCATCGTTCGGCTGATCCCCCAACTCGCCGCCATCTCCCCCCAACGACGAATGAAAAGCGCCCGCGACTTCTCGTAATGTGTTTCCGGCATGGCCAATCCTTTCAGAATGTACTGAAATGATTGTATCTCGGTGTCATCGGTGATGCAATCCGATTCGTGGGTATTCCGGTATTGGTCGAGGGGATCCTGGAGAGAGCGACAGCGCTCAAAAATTTCCAGGCTTGCTGCGCTCCGTCGAGCAAAGCAAGCCTGGAAGGGAGAGAGAGAGTTTATGTCAACCTGCCGCACGGGGCAGGATCAGACTCAAAAATTGCCAGGCGAGAAAGCCCCGTCGGGTTCCCTCGCCTGGCAGGGAGAGAGAGAGAATATGTCAACCTGCTATTCATACAGCAGGATCAGACTCAAAAATTGCCGGGCGAAACAACCCCGTCGGGCTCCCTCGCCCGGCAGGGAGAGAGAGAGAATATGTCAACCCACTGACAATGCAGCAGGATCAGACTCAAAAAATTGCCAGGCGAGAAAGCCCCGTCGGGTTCTCTCGCCTGGCAGGGAGAGAGAGAGTCTATGTCAACCCGCCATCAACGCGGCAGGATCGATCTCAAAAATTCCCAGGCGAAAAAGCCCCGTCGAGCTCTCTCGCCTGGGAGGGAGAGAGAGAGCAAAGTTAACAGTTGTTACGTGCCCGTCTGGCCAAGTCCTGTCGACGCAACCACATTCCTCGGAATCGCCACGTCCAGCAGCTTCTCAGCCGGCACGATCAACGGCGCCGAAATTCCCGGCACCTGCACAATCACAAAGCCATCCACTTCATTTCCGCGGTCGCTTTGCAGCACAACCTCGCCCATCACTGCGAGTTCCGGTCCCATTTCTGAAAGGATCCGGTCATACTCAGGGCAAACCACATCAGCGAGACGAAAGCTCACTCGGCTGCCAGCTTGTGGACGTCGGTCGGACAATGTTCTCCTCCATGGCCACTCGGCCATCACAAAGTCGACAGGCATAGAGCATCCGCCGTGCCAAACTCGGCACGCTTGAGCAAGGTTCGTAAGTGACTGATTTAAATTGGGTTAAGAGCAGTGCTGTTTTATCGGGCGATGGCGATGCATTCAGATGGCCCGCTGAACCGGAAAGGATGTGCAATGGGTCGGAAACCTGTTTCCGATTCGATGCCCGGGAATTCGTCAGTCGAGATCGTCCGACGTCCAATCGGATGCATACTTCGCGAACAGCTTGGGAAACCGTGATTCCAGCGCCTCGGGCGACTCCTCCCACTCCTCACCAGCCGGCTCGCCCAACGCCTTCCCCTCCCCGACGGGCATTTCATTACCGGACTTCGCTTCGTAAGCTTCGTGGGCCGCATAGGCGAACGACTCGAGAAAGCAGTCGTCCTCCGGATCTTCGAGCGACAGCTCCGCCAGCGATTCGGCGTCCTTCAAGGCAGCCGCGTACACCGTCTCGCCCATCGAGATCAGCCACGTTCGAAAATCCATGAACGCGTCGTCACTGCACCCGCCGCCGAGAATGTACGCCGCCCCCCACAGATCCCAGTGATAAGCCGCGTCGTGCCGCTCCTCCCAAATCCGCTGAAACGACGTGATCTCATCAGATTCCAGCGCGAGCAGCTCAGCCTTGAGCGCATCCGCCATCGAATCATCCGTCGCATCATCCGCGTTTCGCCGCGCATTGGCGACAATCGCCCAGAAGCGTGCCTCTTTCATCCGTGTCCCTTTCACGCGCCAGTCGGACCCGTCATGCCCCAGACCAGTGACCGCACCAGCCCAACACCGGGCGGGAGTATAACGACCACGCCCCGACCCGCCAGCCAACGCGAATTTCAGCCGGATTCACCCCGACGCAAGGACGCCCGAAAGCCAGCGTTGTCAAACCCGCACTCCGGGCAACTAGCGACGTCAATGCCCTCAAGACTGTATCCGCACTCTACACATAGTGGTGACTGGCCAAACGCCAGGACTGCGCGGCGCACAGCATCACGACGTTTGTGACGGAACAGGATTTCGTAGACCAACCGCATGGAGATGATCGCCACCAGTGTGGCTATCAATGTGACAATAATTGCATCTGGAGCGAAATAGAGAATTGCCACTGGAAGTATCATATAGACCATACTTATTTGAGCATAGGTTCTGCCGACCCACGGAGGGAGACTCTCGTGGAACATGCGGCCTCCCTCCGCGAGGATCCTCTTTCGCAATTGTTTATTGTGCAGATTGTGCAGTCGCAAGATCGGCACTCCGGGTCAGGCGAGGCAGTGCGTCAATCAAACAGCTCCTTCTGCTCCTTGTTGGTCACGCGGCTCTCGAAATCTCCATCAGCCGTTTCCGTAATCAACACATCCCCATCCTTTACCGCACCGGAACCGCGAACAACGACACGCCCCTTCTTCACCCGCGTGATCGAATACCCCCGCCGCAGCGTGCTCGTGTAACTCGTCGCCTCAAGCCGCTTCTCAATCGACGTCACCAGATCCTTCATCCGCTCCAGTCGATGCACCGGCGACGCCTCACGCAAACGACCCGCCATGGCAAACGCCGCACGATCAGCCGCATGCCACTTCCGCTCCACCGCGTGCTCCAACCGATGCGCCACGTCCGCCACCCGTCGCTCCATCCGCGCTGCGAACACATCCGGCTTGATCCGCTGCAGACTCCGCTCGATCCCTTGCAACCGCCGATGCAACCCGTGCACCCGATCGATCATCGCCCGAGTCAGTCGCGACGACAACTCATCGATCACCTGCTCCCGCGTCCGCACGATCGTCATCGGCTCCCGCCACGACCGACGCTGACACACCCCATCCACCCGCGACCCCGCCAACCGCAACCGATGCTCCACGACCCGCCCAAGTCGCAACCCGAACGCATCCACACCAGCCAACATCTCCACCCGATCCGGCGCCACCATCTCGGCCGCCCCCGTCGGCGTGGCCGCCCGCACATCCGCCACCAGATCCGCGATTGTCACGTCCACTTCATGGCCGACGGCACTGATGATCGGAACGCGCGCATCGAAGATCGCACGCGCGACGACCTCTTCATTGAACGCCCAAAGATCCTCCAGCGACCCACCCCCGCGACCAACGATCATCACGTCGACACCGCCCAACGCCTCCGCCCCCGAATCAACCGCCCGAATCGCCTCCGCCACCTCATCCTTCGCCGTTGGCCCCTGCACCCGCACCGGATAGACCAACACCTCCGCCACAGGCCAACGTCGCCGCAGCGTCTGCACGATGTCGCGAATCGCCGCACCGGTCGGACTCGTCACCACCGCAATCCGCTGCGGATACCGCGGCAACGCTTGCTTGTGTGCCCGCTCGAACAGCCCCTCGCGCTGCAGCTTTTCCCGCAACTGCCGAAACGCCAGCTCCAACGCCCCGACGCCCTTCGGCTCCAGCCGCCGAGCGTACAACTGATACCGCCCCGACCGCTCGAACACGTCGACGTTCCCAACAGCGATCACCTCGAGCCCATCCGCCGGACGAAACGGCAGCTTCTCCGCCACCGCCCGCCACATGACGCAGCTCAACTCGCTGTGCTCATCTTTCAAGACGAAGTAGAGATGCCCGCTCGAATGCCGCTTGAAATTGCTGATCTCCCCCAGCACGCGAACGGTCGCCGGCAGATGCGTCGTGATCGCCCCCTTCACCAGCCGCGTCAGTTGCGACACCGACATCGCCGCCGCCGCACCGGCCGGCTTCGTCGATTCCGATCGTGATGGTTCTCGTGGAAACAGTGACATGTTGGCGATTGGACCATGCCGGGCAAGTCATCGCAAGCGAATGGGAAAGGCCTCGCATCGATCATTTGACAACGGAGAATCGACGAATCGGCTCGAAAAGGCATATGATGGCAAGATCATGTTGAACAGACGAGACCAGCTAAGGCTGCAGCGGATGCTGCGAACTATCGGATTCTATCACGCAAAGTCATTGTGGTGTCGAATCACCGGTCGCGTATGCCTGATCCCCGGCGATCCCTTCGCGGCACGACCACTGATGATGTTGCATCGCGACAAGTTAGGACTGAATGTTGGTGACTCTTTTCATTTTGGGCGAAACGATTACGGAGCATGGGCGTCTGAACACACGATTGCCGAGCCGGGTTTTCAAGCAGAAAAATGCTTCGACCGACTCAATCGGTTCTTGATGAAGAATGGCGAGACTGAGGTCCTGTTGGGACGTCCACGGATACGCTACACACTTCGATCACGCAACAAGATGGAAATTAAGGGCAGAGTGCTTGGCCGAAATGACACCACGAATGTTACTTCAACTGACTGTGGTCGTGGTCACGAGGCAAGCGTCTAAAGTGGTCAGTGACGAGAGTTACTCGCCAACCCGCCGCTGAATCCCCGCGAAGTCGGCAAAGTCCACGTCCCCATCCCCGTCAAAGTCAAAGCACAGGCAATCCGTCGACCGCAATGTCCCAGGCCCGACGTTGCACGCATCAAACGCAGCCACGTCCGCCACATCCGTATCGCCGTCGGCATCGCAGTCTCCGCTTACCGGCAGAATCGCGTTGAGGGCAAGAAGGTCCGCCATGTCGACCATCTCGTCGTCATTCAAATCCGCCGCCACGTTGAACGCATCGTCGACCGCCGCGAAACCCAACTGCGCAAGCAGCAATGATCGATCCTGTTCATCAACGTCATCATCACCATCCAGGTCACCACTCCTCAGCGGCACGACCCGGTCAGCCGTAAACCGAAACAGCAGCTGCGTCTGCTGACCCAGCGGCGTCCGACTCTGCAGCAAGACGGTCGCCGTCCACCGATTCACCGTTTCGATCCGGGCCTCGCCCAGCATGTTCTGCGTGAAGTTGATGCTCGACCCCGGAATCGTCCGAAACCGAGGATCGCTCGGCGTCGGCACGACCACCCGAAACACCGACTGCACCGGCGTCTCAAACACACCCTGAAAGAAAAGCCCCTGCGGATCGGTGATCCGAAACGTCCCGCCATTCACGAGGATCGTCACAGTCTCAAACCCGCCGCCAATCACCGCCCCCGTCACCGGATTGATCTGCTGGGTCAGGCTGCGATAGGTCCCTTCGAGAAGCTCGTTGCCCGCAACAGGCGATTGCATCTCGAGTGGAAACGCCGACGTCGTGAACGGCGCACGATTGTTGTCAAACGTAAACGTCCCACCGAGAAATGGCGTGACGACAAAGTTGTCCGCATCGCTGAACGACCCATCCCCCACACCGCCATCCAGCGTGATCTCCCCTTCAGGCGTGATGGTGCAATTGAATCCGCCGCTGAAGATGTCCGCCATCCGATACCGATTCGTCCCGGCGATCGGGACAACCTGAAACCACTCCGTCCCGGAGAATGGCCCGGTGAACGCATTGAAGTAGATGCCTGTCGGCTCAATCGTCTCGCCAGCCGGGCACACACCGGCGGCCACGCCCACCAACAGGATCCGCACCAAACCAACCCTCATCAGCAACCCTCCTCACCAAAGCGCTCGCCAAGCAGAGCAAAGCGCTCCGCCAAGCATTCGTCGCCGCAGTTCGACGCATCCTGACAGGAATCCGTCCCGCATTGTGAAATTGGCGTCATTCCTTGTCCCTCCGCCCAACACACGACATAATCGCTCCCCATCATGATCTGCCACGCAGCACTCACCTTGCTCGCCGAGTCCGTCCTCCCGCGCGAGACCCTCTTCTGGCTTGTCGTCCCGCCGATCCTCATGGCCATCGTCGGTCTGCTCCACTCGCTCAAGAACTGGAACAAACCGCTATGACCGCAGCCACCGTCGCCACGCTCGCCCAGTCGCAGCCCGACGCCGACTCAGGCGTGACCCTCGCGATCGTCTTCGCACTTTACCTCACCGGAATGGCTGGTATCGGGATCTACTGTTCGCGCTTCAACAAGGACCTCGGCGACTTCGTCCTCGGCGGACGTCGACTCGGCGCGTGGGTCGCCGCCTTCTCCGCCCAAGCCAGCGATTTCAGCGGCTGGCTGCTCGTCGGTTTACCAGCCGCCGCTTACCTCAACGGTCTCAGCACCGTCTGGACGTGCATCGGCTGCTCACTTGGCGTCATGTTCAACTGGATGATTCTTGCCCCGCGACTACGCAAGCAATCCGAGCAATACGAATCGCTGACCGTGCCCGATTATCTCGAATCGCGATTCAAGGATCGCTCCGGCATGATCCGCGTCATCTCCGTCCTGATTATTCTCATCTTCTACGCCGGTTACATCTCAGCGCAGTTCATCGCCGCCGGCAGTGTTTTCAAAGCCGCCTTCGACGGGCGCGTGCCCTGGGGGGAAGACACGATCTCGTTCTATCACCAGGGCTTGCTCATCGGCGTCGTTGTGATTCTCGGATACACCGCCATCGGCGGATTCATGGCCGTCTGCTGGACCGACTTTGTCCAGGCCATCCTGATGGTCTCTGCACTCGTGGCCATTCCGATCTGTGGCATCGTCAAGGTCGGCGGATTCGAACCCTTCTGGAACGCACTCGTCGCCGGAGCCGGCAACGACTTCTATCTCGCGATCGACAATGGAAAGGCTGGCGCCGCTTTCGCATTTGGGGTGGTTCTGGCTGGACTGGCATGGGGCGTCGGATATCCAGGCCAGCCACACATCGTCACGCGATACATGGCCATCGAAGACCCAAAGAAGATCGCCAAAAGTTCGCTCATCTCCATCATCTGGTCACTCTTCGCACTCTGGGGATCCATGTTCGTCGGTCTTACGGCGATGGCGATCCTTCCCGGCACGTTGAGTGACGTCGACCTCGCGATGCCCGCCGTGGCGCTTGAGTTGCTGCCCGCCGCGTTCGCAGCCCTCGCATTGTCAGCCGCCGTCGCCGCCATGATGAGCACCGTCGATTCGCAGATGATCGTCGCCGTCGCAGCCGTCGTGCAGGACGTCTACGTCAAACTCTTCAAGGGCAATCCCAGCGGGGCAGGTTCGGTTTGGCTGTCGCGACTCGTTGTCGTCGGTCTCGGCGGCGGTGGCGTTTGGATGGCATGGTCCGGGCAGGATGTCTTCAGTGAAGTGCTCAGCGCGTGGGGGGGATTGGCTGCCGGTCTCGGACCAGCCATCGTGCTCGGCTGCATTTGGAAGCGAACGTCCCGCGCGGGTGTCATCCTCGGCATGATTTGCGGCGTGCTCGTGACCCAAACCTGGAATGGATTGATGGGCGTCATGGAACGTGCCGGCAATTTCCCGGAAAGCAAACTGAGATTTCTCGCCGACGCCGTTCCCCATCTGAACAGCATCTCGCTCCTTGTCTGCGTTGGCCTCAACGTCATCCTCGTGATGGTCATCTCGCTGATGACATCCAACGAGTCAGAGTCCGCCTGACGACCGCACGCTTGAGAATCGCCCATCGCGGGCTACCATCCAATGTCATGAACCTGCTCGCTGCACAGCAAGTGGATGTCGCAGCCGTCCTGTTCTGGGGCTGCATGTTGATGTTGATCGCCCTCGGCGGGTTCGTCGTGATGATCGTCGTCAAGAAACGGATCATGCGCGAGGAGTCGTCAGGCGGGTTCACCTGGTCCCACAAGCAGCTGCTCGAGATGCGCGACTCCGGCGAAATCACCATCCAGCAGTACGAAAAGCTCCGCAAACAGTGGTTCCGCGAAGTCGGGGCCGAACCGGATTCCAATCGGCAGAAAGAATCCGTTCACACTTCAAGTTCGTCAGGCGAGGCGGTCGCCAGCGAGCCCAAGTCCGACGACAACGCCTGATCCCAATGCTATGATGATGTGGAGATATCGGACCCGATTGGTCGATATCACAGGTCGATGAGACAACAACGGCATCTGAGGCAGGGCTGCAACCATCGCGTTGACAGGAGCTTGGTAAGACATGCGTGAGACACGTGATGGTGGTGGCGGATCCGGGCGGCGTGGACGCCAGATGAGTTCCTGCAGCTTCTGCGGCAAGAACCAGCGCGAAGCAGGGCCCATGGTCGAAGGGCCAAAGGATGTCTACATCTGCAAGTCCTGCGTGGAGTTATGCCACAACATCATCCGTCAGGAGATGCGCAAGGCGTCTACAGCCCGCGCTGTCGTCGGCAAGACACCGACACCGCGGCAGATCAAGGAATTCATCGATCAGTACGTCATCGGCCAGGACGAAGCCAAGAAGGCACTCTCCGTCGCAGTCCACAACCACTACAAACGACTGAACCACAAGGATCAGGGCGGCGACGACGTCGAACTCGAAAAATCGAACATCCTCATGGTCGGCCCCACCGGGTGCGGCAAAACGCTGATCGCCCGCACGATGGCCCGACTGCTCAACGTCCCGTTCGCCATCGCAGACGCCACAACGCTCACCGAAGCAGGTTACGTCGGTGAAGACGTTGAGAACGTATTGCTTCGTCTGCTGCAAGCGGCTGAGTACGACCTGGAACTCGCCCAGCGCGGCATCATCTACATCGACGAAATCGACAAGATTGGCCGCACCACGCAAAACGTCAGCATCACGCGTGACGTTTCGGGTGAGGGTGTGCAGCAGGCATTGCTCAAGATGCTCGAAGGCACGACGTCGAACGTGCCGCCGCAGGGAGGTCGCAAGCACCCCGAACAGCAGTACATTCAGATGGACACGACCAACATCCTGTTCATCTGCGGCGGGACATTCAGCGGTGTCGTCGACATCGTCCGCCGGCGCATCGGCATGGGCGCCATCGGATTCTCAGCCGAGTCCATCGAACATACCCGGATCCAGGAAGAGTCCGAGCTGCTCCAACAGGTAACGCCCGATGATCTGATCGAGTATGGCATGATTCCCGAGTTGGTGGGCCGACTGCCGGTGATCACGTCGCTTAACCCGCTCGACGTTGACGCGATGGTCAAAATCCTCACCGAACCGAAGAACGCACTCGTGCGTCAGTATCAGCAGTTCTTCAAGTTCGAAGGGTGTCAGCTCGAGTTCACGAAGGACGCGCTCAAGCGTATCTCGGAAAAGGCCATCGCCCGTGACACCGGCGCACGTGCACTGCGTGCCGTGATTGAGGATTTCATGATCGACGCGATGTACGAACTGCCCGAACGCTCAAAATCCGGCACGTACACCGTTACGCCTGCCGTCGTCGACAAGAAGCAGAAGTTATTCGGTCCTCGCAAACGGCGACGAGAGTCCGCATGATCGGACGCTGAGCGCCGACTATTTGCCCAATCTCATCCTCAACCTGTGGAAAACCGATAGTCTCCTACACAGCCATATCTTAGGCTGTCGTGAGACACGAGGGTGATTTGATGCCTGTAACGATTCTTTGCCCCAATCTGACGTGCCGATCCGTGCTCCAGGTGCCTGACAAGGCACGCGGGAAGAAGGTCCGATGTGGCCGATGCGGCCTCACGTTCTCGGTGCCGGCGCAGCCGGGTGGCAAGATCGAAGCACCGAAGGAACTCTCCGCAGATCACCCCTCCAAGGCCTAGCTTCGCGTCGCGCGCCTCCGCGAGATCATCCCAACCGTCACGATCATGAGCGATAACGTTGCCGGTTCCGGCACGAGTGCGATGTTGTCGATACCGAGATCACCCAGTGTGGGGTCCGGCAGCAGGGTGTATGGCGCGTTGTCGTGTCGGAAGACGAACCCCGTGACGTTCCGCAGCGCATCTTCAAACGTACCGGTCACACCGTGCGTCCGCGTCCACAACGACTCGTCCGTCAAATCGACGGAGAACTGATTCCATTCACCATTGGTGGGAAAGAACCCTTCGGTGTACGTCCACATGTTTCCCGGACGTGCACCGATGCTCAGGTGAATCTCGAAATTGTCCGCCTCGCCGACATCGTTCATCCAGAACGTGATCTCCGTGATGCCGTTCTCGATGTAGTCCACGTCGCTGCCTGTGAAGGTAGGACCGTTGTCAGCTGCACCAAAGTTGCCACTGACGAACGATGTGACCAGCAGGAATCCGTCGTCAACGCCGTCGACACCGCCGGTGCCGGGGTTTTCATAGGTGATGGTCCCGAAGCCGCCGCTGAAACCGGCGGTACCGGCGGACTGGTCAAAGTTCTCGCCGAACTGTGGTGGTGGCAGCGCAATGGCGGTCGAGGCGAGAATCAGACACGTGAGTCCAAAAAGGCGAGATTGCATGGCTTCCTCCCCGAAGCAAATGTGTTGAAGAACACACCATATTAGGGAGTCGCAAGGGCTGGGACAACCGTCTTGCGCGTGTCGTAACCCTTTGTCGTGCAGGGGATTCGGAAAAACGGCGCGCTATTCCGCTATGACTCCGCGGCCCTCAAGTGCACCTTTAATGCTCCGCAGGATGCGCATGAAGACCTCGCGGTCCGCTTCGTTCAGATCCGACAGAATCGCGCGGGCGAATCGGGTACGAAGCTCGCGGTACGCGGCGTGCGCTGCGACGCCGGACTCCGTCATCGACACGTCGATCTTGCGGCGGTCGTTTGGGTTGATCCCACAGCTGACGAATCCACCCCCGGCTTTGGACTCGAGGGATCGGATAAGCCGCGACATCTGCGCCGGCAATACGCCGATGTGCTTCTGAATCGCACCAACGGTCTGCGGCTGCTGGTGCATCAGCACATCGAGGGCGAGGAACTCGGCCTCGGTCAGCTCCTCGGATTGTTCGCCATGAGAGCGCGTGCGCAGGGTCGAGGCGACCTTGATCAGGTCGAAGATTTCCTCGGCCATCGAGGCGAGTTGATTGTCTTGGTTCGGGGCGGCCATCGCGCGTAGCTCCACTGTCACTTTGATCGGCCAATGGTCATTCTAACGCGCGAATTTATTGCGCCTATGGAAACAATTGGCGAGGTGAAAGGGTGTATGGCGGGTCAGTCGCGATTGGCGTCCTTGCTGCCGAACCAGAGCGAGCCAAGCACGGCGAAGATCTGCATCGCGAGCGAAAGGCCAAAGACCGGGCCGGCGATGAGCAGCAGCGGCAGGAACATCTCGCTGCTGCGGGCAAGCCACCAGCCGGCGAAGTCGACCGCGATGGCGATCATCGGGAGCGGGCCAATGATGGTCTTCCAACGTGTTGACCAGCCGGTGAGGGCGAAGAGGCCGGCGAGGATCAGCGTGAACACGGGGATGCTGAGCATGTGGATGTGTGTGACGAGGAAGAGTTGGGCGAGGGTCTGTGGTCCGATCTTCTTTCTTCCGGGCATCGCGTCCGCGTCGGCGATGGTGTCCACGGCAGTGCCGGGTTTGGCGTAGCGGTACACCATGTCTTGCTCGACGGTGAAGATGTCCGGGCCGTAGGGTGTGTCGGCTTTTTCACCGTCGTCGGCATTGTGGCAGCGAAGGCATCGACCGGCGATCACGTCTTCGGCGGACGGATCTCCTTCCTGCACCAGCGATTCGGTTTGAAAGGTGCTTGCCTGCGCGCCTTGTTCCAGCCACGCGATGAGCGTGCGGACATCGGCTTCGTCGCCGGCGGTGAGGTGCTTGCGCATGCTCGCGCCGGGCACGACCTTTTCCAGCATGCGCGACATGGCGACAACGTCGGAAGCATCATCTTCGACATCAACGGTGATGCCGTGGAAGTGCGCTTTGAGATCGTTGTCGGTCAGGCCCGGTTGACCGTCGGCGAGTTCGTGACGGTGATAGAGGTTGCCGAGTGCGCCGAGGTAGCCGAACCCGAGCATGGCGACGAACAGGGAGACCGTGATCCTGGCGGGTGTCGGCCAGCGTGAAAGTCTTAGTTGATCAAGGGCCACTGAAAGCGGTGCGGGTTTTCCGTCGTCGGCCATGGAGTTCGCATATGCATTTTTCAATGCACATGCCCGGTGCACGATTTTTCTTGACATTCGCGCGGCGTTTCTTACGATACAAGACTAGAACAGTACGAGGAGCAAGAGTCTTGTCAAACGTCCACCACAACCGAGCCAACAACGTCCAGCAGGCGGCAGCGGTATGCCGACTGTTTGATGCTGTATGGTTTGCGACGATGCAGATTAAGGAGCATCGGCCGTAGGGTTGTGGTTCTCAGATGAATCGAACAAGCCCTGCGGCCCGAAAGGATCGCGGGGCTTTTTTTGTGGCATTTGTGCGTGCTTTGGGACATGCGAAACACCGGTGACGGTGGGAGTCAATGGTGATGGCGATCACGTATTACGAGGGCGAACGAATCAACTTTCGGCCTTTGGAACTCGAGGATGAGGCGTTGTGCCGTCGTTGGGTGAATGACCCGGCGAACTGGAAAACACTGGGGCGGATGCTGCCGGTGAACGCTGTCCGTGAGCGCGAGTTCATCCAATCGCAATACGCATCGCCGACGGATCTGTCGCTCGGGATCGTGACACGCGATACCGGCACGCTTATCGGTTTGGCAGGCCTTGGTGGGATCAGTGGTGTGAACCGGACGGCTGAGTTCGGTTTGCTGATTGGCGAACGGACGAGCCAATCGAAGGGATATGGCACGGAAGCGACGCGGCTGATGCTTCGCTATGGTTTTTCGGAATTGAATCTGAATCGGATTGAATTGCGGGTGCTGGAAACGAATTCCCGCGGGATCCGCGCTTATGAGCGTGCGGGATTCGTGCGTGAAGGCTGTGATCGCGAAGCCGTCTTCCGCGGCGGGCGTTACGTCGACATGTACCGTTATTCAATTCTGCGCGATGAGTGGCAGCATCGACGTAACGGTGAGTTCACGCAGGAGGAGGATGGACTTCTGCAGAATGATGACGACGACGCGTCGGACGTCAGCCTCGCGGCGATGTGCGTGTAGTGAATAAACATTCGCGTCGTGTTCGCTGATCGCGGTTTGCGGTCACCGTGCCGACGCATCAGGTTGCGTTGGGTTGGCCGGCGAGCGTTGGGGCGTCATTCGGAAAGGGCGCCGCGCTCGCCGGTCTTTTTTGATGGATCGATCCAGCGGAGCAGTGCGCGACGGATGGTCAGCAGAGGGGCGGTCAGGATGCGGTGGATGCGCACGGCGCGGGGCTTGCGGTAGGAGGCTTCCAGTTCCTCTGGCGTGAGTTGATCTGGTCGTATGCGGCGCCGCAGTTTGAGCAGGTGGTAGCGGTCGCCTTTCTGGAATTGTTTCCGCAGCCAGCGGACCGGCCACAATTCGCCGCCATACTTGCGAGGCCAATACCATGAAATCTGAAAATCGATGAGGTAAGGCTTGCCGTCGGTCGAGACGATGACGTTTTGTCGTTTTTCGAGATCGACGTAGGCCATGTTGCGCGCGTGCAGTCGATCGATGGCGGCGGCGAGGCGATCGAAGAAGTCATCGGGAACGTGCATGCCCTTTTGCAGATGTTGTCCTTCGATGAAGACGTGGGCAAAGGCGGTGGGCATCGGACGTCCGAGCGATTTCGGCACTTCGGGCATGTCGTCGAGCACTTCGCAGATCGTGCATTCGCGGTTCGCCAGGAGACGACCGCTCCACGCCAGCGGGATCCCGAAGAAGGAGGCCTGCCGGGCGAACTTGATGATGGCTTTGTCTTGGTCGGACGTGTAGATGGCGGTTGCGGCGAAGAAGTCGTGCTTGAGGAGCTTGGTGAAGCTGTACGCGCGGCCGTCGAGGGTCACAACCTCCGGCGGATCGTTCTTGCCCAAGGCGAGCATTCTGGCTGGTGGTTTGGTACGCACGGTGAGATTCTACGGGATGCGGCGGTGGCGTGCAGGAGGGATTACGGGAGACGGAGGGAAAAAAAGGACGGGATTCCGGTAGTGATCAGATGAGTGCGGTCTCCCCACGAATGATAACGCCCTCAGCGCCAACGCGTGACGCCAATTGATCCGAAATCCCGTCCAGGCTCCCTTCATTTGGCGACGCTGTCAGCCAGATCTTGGCCGGATGGCGTCGCTTGCGTTGGGTACGTGGTGGATGCGTGTACTGGGGAACTCCACGCGCCACCAACTCCAATGCTAGGCGGCCCGAATCCGAAGTCAAAATGAAAGCGTCGGAAACTTAAGCAGGAAAGTCGTTTTTTTAGGACGGCGAAACCCGCAAAGTGTGGGCTATCGTCGTTGGTGACAGTGGGTTACAGTCAAAGTGGCTGAGTTGACGATATAACCGACAATACATACCATCCAACCGGAGTGAGAAAGGGGCATCTTACAGCCCAAGAGCGAATCATGAGCCTCTGTCAACGCTGTAACAAAGCACCGGCGACCGTTCATCTGCTGGATATTCTGCCGGACAGCGACGAGAAGCGCGAGCGCCATCTGTGCGAACAATGCGCCGGTGAAGAGGGTCTGACCACGCAAAAGCACGAGTCCATCAACGAAATTTTGAGCAGTTTCATCAAGCAGGCGTCCGGCATGCCACAGAAACCCGATTTGGCATGCCCGGAGTGCGGGATGACGTTCCGCGAGTTCCGTGCCAACGGTCTGCTTGGTTGTCCCAACGATTACAACGCGTTTGAGAAGGCGTTGGCTCCTTTGATTGAGCGGGCGCACGACGGTGGAACGCATCACGTCGGCAAGGCGCCGCGTGGTGAGGGTGGGGAGACGCCGAAGTTCAGCAAGTTGGCGCAACTGCGCCGCGAATTGCAGGACGCGGTGGACGCCGAGGATTACGAACGGGCAGCGGACCTGCGGGACACGATCAAGTCGCTTGAAAGCGAGCAGGGCTAGACCGAGAAGGGGCGCCACGTTGACGATTGATGAATTGGTCCACCAGGTAGGTGAGTGGCTTCGCGGCGAGGGTCCGTATGCCGACATCGTGATCTCGTCACGTATTCGCCTCGCGCGGAATCTTGAGGCGTTTCCATTCTTATCCAAAGCCAGTGACAGCGACCGCGAACAGATTTATCGCGTGCTGATCGACAGTGTGTCGGAGTTGAAGATCGGCGACGACACACTCGTCGTCGACATTGACGACGCCGATGAATTGGATCGGCAGTTGCTCGTCGAGCGTCATCTGATCAGTCGTCAGCATGCCGAAGGTGACGGGACCCGCGGCGTTGCGATCGCCGAGGATGAGCAGACGGCTGTCATGATCAACGAAGAGGATCATCTTCGCATTCAGGGCATGCGGAGCGGGCTGCAGTTGGCCGGCTTGTTTGAAGAGGTCAATCGGATTGATGATCAGCTTCAGCAGCGCGTGCAGTACGCGTTCGACAAGCGGTGGGGTTTCCTGACAGCCTGTCCGACCAACGTGGGGACGGGCATTCGGGTGTCGGTCATGTTGCACCTGCCGGCGTTGAAACTGACGGGTCAGATCGAGCAGATGTTCCGGGCGGCCAAGGAAATGCATCTTGCGGTCCGCGGTTTGTATGGCGAAGGGACCGACGCGATCGGCGACTTCTTCCAGGTATCGAATCAGACCACGCTGGGGCAGACCGAGAATGACATCGTCGAGCACTTCGGTTCGGAGATCATCCCGAAGATCGTTAAGTTTGAATTGACAGCCCGCGAGATGCTTGAGAAAGACAAGTCCACTCTGCTCGATGACAAGATCTGGCGAGCCTGGGGCACGCTTGAGAATGCCCGAACCATCAGTAGCGACGAATCGCTGTTTCTGTTGTCACATCTGCGAATGGGCGTCAACATGGGCCGGTGCAAGGATATTGATTTGTCCAAGCTGAACATGTTGTTCCTGCGGTCTCAGCCAGCCCACCTTCAGAAACTTGAAGGGCGTCGCTTGGACGGGGAAGAGCGAAGCGTCGCCCGAGCCCGGTATCTGCGGAACATTCTCGAATCAAACAACTAAGTGGTGGCGTGTTGTGCGCGGCGTGTGTCAGTCCAGATGCACACCGTCGGTGAAGCCTTCCCACGTCTGAAACTGCTGTGACACCCGTTTCTTCCGTTCGGCGTCGTAGGATTCGTACCGGATGTTGTAGGTACCGAAGGGCAGCTTGACCTGCTGTTCCCAGACGACGCCGCTGGAGACATCGACCCACGCGGTCGCGGTGGCCGTTTCAACGATGAAGCACTCCTTGGGTCCCCCGTCGATCATGCGTTTTTCGCGGCCAGCCACGCGGACGAGCATCGGCAGGAATTCGTCACCAGTGCCGGTGATCATGGCGATGGGGTTGAGCACCTGCATCTGCCAGGATTGGCCGACTTCGAGGTTCGGCATCGAGTCGAACGGGCGAAATGCTTCTGAGAATCTGCCGGCACGCGAGAGATGCACCTTGAAGCGATGGACCGCAGTGCCGGTGGACATGCGGAATGCGAACTGAGTGGGGAACCGCTCGCCATGAATTTGCACGTGCTGGTCGAGGGCGAAGATGTCTGCGTCGAATTCGTCGAGGCGACCTTCGATGTCGAAGAGGCTTACGAGGTGGAGATGCATGGGGCCGACGATCGGGGCTCTGTCGATAAAAATGTCATCCTCGCGATCGGTGGACGTGCCGCCACGATAGCTGGTCCAGATCGATCCGACACGGCGGTCTTTGTGATCGAAGATGCCAAATTGTGCGTTCTCGCCGTATTGTCTGATCCAGTCAGCCGCGACAACCCTGGGTGGTTCCTGGGCGGTCCATGCAGGTATGATGTCCTTCCAGATGAGCCAGCCGGTGGAGACGGCCCAGAAGAGGACGATGGAAATGCCGACGGGTCGAACGCCCATGATCGCGTTGCTCGTGTTGCCAGGGGTACCGTTGTCGTCATGTAATCGTAGCGCGGGCGATGGGGCGGTCAAATGGGTCGAATGGTTAGGTGCCCTGAAGGTGTCGGAAATTGTCGAATAAGACAGCAAGGTGGAAGCGTCGGATCGGGCAAATCGTCGCCGTGGCGATCGTCATGCTCATGATCTCGGCGGGTTCGCTGTTCATGGCATCGCGGAGCGAGCCGACGTGGTACGCGCCGCCCGAGATCGATGTCGTGATGGTCGAACAGGCGCGGCGGACCCTGCCCGATGCATATCAGCAGTTCACCGATGCGCTGGTCGCAGGTGAGCCGTTCGAATTCCGACTGAGCGACGCCATGGTGAATGAATGGCTGGCGACGCGCGAAGAGATCTGGCCGGACGTGGCCGACGCAATTCCGCAGGAGGTCAGCGAACCGGTGGTGTCGTTTGATGAGGGGCGCGTGGCCGTGGCGGCGCGGGTGCGGATTGTTGGGGTCAACACGATTGTGTCGCTCCGGGTTTCCGGTTCGCCTGATGACGCGTGGTTCACGATCGATCCCGCGACGGTGTTGGCCGGCAGCGTGCCGGTGCCGATGGGAACGATTGGCCGCATCGTCGAACGCTTCCAGACGTCTCGTGTTGACCTGCGTGAATTCCGTCAGCGGGACGATCCCGCCCGCTCTGTCGGCGGCGTGACGGAGCTCATCGATGGTTTCGCCGTGCGGAATCTGTTTTACTGGTCCAACGGCGAACGCTACTTTCGCATCTCCGATATTGCTGCCGAGGGTGGATGGCTGACGCTCGCGATTGAGCCTGTGCCTTAGCGTGGTGTCACGAATTTTCCGTCGCTGCTCCGTGGTCCGCCGGATGTGAGGATGCGGTATTCGCCGCGTAGTCGTTTGCCATCGAGGTCAAACGACCACATGTGTCCGTCGGCGCGGAGCATCGTGTAAGTGCCTTCATCGACGCGCGTTACGACGCCGCGCCCGCCCGAGATCAGTCCTTCATAGCTGAGGTATTTCTTGCGATGATCGTTGATCCGCTGGCAGTCGATGGGGCAGTCGAACGGGCCGGTGGGTTCCTTCTCAAGTCGCCACGTGAGCAGGACATCGCCCCGTTCGAGCATGAAATCCCAGTGCTCGCCCGAAGGGGCCAGATGATGTAGGATGACAAATCTTTCGGACAAACCCGATCCTCAACGCGCAGGTGCGAAGCTCAGCAACAGGGAGTTTTCTGGATGATAGTCGGACGGTCAGCCATTCGAAACGGGGGCATGGTTCTTTCACTCTTGATCCTGATGGCGGCGATGACAGGCTGTCAGACGACGTATGGCCGATTGCGACTCGAAGGTCACCGTGCGATGTCCAAGAACGACTACCGCGCCGCACGCGTCTTTTTCAACGAAGCACACGAACGCAAAGCCGGCGACGCGGAAAACCTGTTCGACCTCGGCATGGTCGCGATGCACTACGCCCGCGAGCGCTTCGAGCAGCGTAACGAACCCGCCGCGCTCCGCGAGCTGGATCAGGCCATCTGGTACTTCTCGCGTGCCATCGAATCGCGTCCCGGCATGCAGTCGGCCATCGTGGCCAAGAACAACGCGTTGGAGTTGAAGGGCAACTACGACTCTGCACTGACGGAAGCGGAGTGGGCAGCCGCCTTCGTGGGTCCGTCGGCCAAGGCGTACATGTTCCTGGCGTCGGAGCTTGAGGAACGTGGCGATGTCGATGCGGCGTTGCTTCGCTACCGTCAAGCCGTCGCCATCGAGCCGCGCAACGCCGTCGCCCACGCGGAACTTGGTCAATTCCTGTTGCGACGCGGCCAGAACGATGCAGCCATCGAATCGCTGCAAAATGCCTACGAAATCGACCCGCTCACGCCCGGGGTCGTGTCGACGCTGACCGATCTTGAAGCACCGCTGCCACGATCGAACAACCGCAAAGGCTCGTCGTAACAACTGAATGTGCGGCATCGCCGGGATCGTGAATCTGGACGGTCGCCCGATTGACCGGGATGGTCTGAATCGGGCCGTTGCGTCCATGCGCCATCGCGGACCCGATGATGACGGCTTGTGGTACGAAGAACAGCCGGGATTCAGCGTCGGGTTCGGCGCGACGCGGTTGGCCATCCTCGACACATCCTCCGCTGGGCATCAACCCATGGTCAGTGACGATGGGCACCACGCCGTGGTGTTCAACGGATTGATCTACAACTATCGCGAGATCGCAGCGGAACTGGCAAGCAGCGGCGTGTCGCTGCGCAGCGGATGCGATACGGAAGTCGTTCTGGCGGCATGTCGATTGTGGGGCACGGCAGCCATGTCGCGATTCAACGGCATGTTCGCGCTGGCGTACGTCGATCGCCGCACGCATCGGGGGTTTCTGGCACGCGATCGGTTCGGCATCAAGCCGTTGTTCTACGCGCTGACGGATCAGCAGATTCTCTTCGCCAGCGAGATGCGAACGCTGCGCACGTTGGGCGATTGGCCTGACGAACTCAACCGTGCGGCACTTGTGCATTACCTGCGGATGGGCTTCGTTGCGCAACCGGACACGATCTTTGCGGCTGCCCGTCGCGTACCGCCGGGTTCGTTTCTCTCCTTTGATGCACGCGGCATGGCGGTACCGAAGACCTACTACAGCATTCCCGTCCGAACGGCATCCGACCCGATTCCCGATGAGCGCGATGCGGCTGAGCGGGTCCGATCGGCCATCCGACACGCGGTTGCACGACGTCGCGTTGCGGACGTGCCCATCGGTGCCTTTCTGTCAGGTGGCGTCGACTCGTCGATCGTTGTCGCACACTTGGCTGAATTGTCGAGCAGACCTGTCCGTACGTATTCGATCGGTTGGTCAGACGAAAGCGCGTATGACGAGACAAGCCATGCCGCCAAAGTGGCGAGCAGGTTTGGCGCTGAACACACTGCGATGCGGTGTCGTGCGTTAGACGTGTTGGATCTATTGCCGCACGCGCTCGATCATCTCGGCGAGCCGTTCTTCGACAGTTCGCTCTTGCCGACGATGCTGGTTTCGCGCCTTGCGCGCGAGCACGTCACAGTTGCCCTCTCCGGCGATGGTGCCGACGAACTTCTCGGCGGTTATTGGCGCTACGCCGCTCATGATTTTCGCCGCGCGTATCATCGAGTTCCGGCACTCATTCGAACACACCTGTTGGAACGATTGGCCCATCGCGCCACCGTCGGAAAAGGCACGTGGGTTCAGAATCGACTGCGACAGGTTCGAAAGCTGCTTCGCGCGGGAAGCGGTGATCCGTTCGCCAACCACATCGCTTGGTCGCGCATCCTCGCCCCCGAAGCCGATGACCTGATCGATGGCAACAACGACGATCCGCTGGCCAACCGCATCGCCGACGCGACATGCGATGCCGATCCCGACGATCCGTTGAACCGCATCCTCGCGTTTGATCTGCACCATTCGCTGACCAACGACATGCTTCACAAAGTCGACCTCGCCAGCATGTACCACTCGCTCGAGGTCCGCGTGCCGTTTCTCGATTCCGATGTCGTTGCGACAGCGATGGCGATGCCGTCGACGATGAAGATACGCGGCGGCGTGACCAAACGTGTGCTCAAGGAGGCCTACCGCGGCATCCTGCCCGATGACGTGCTGGAGCGACCGAAGAAGGGGTTTGAAGTGCCGATCGGCGAATTCCTGCGACGGGAACTGCGGGAGATGTTCCACGACGTGGTCACACCACAAGCTCTCGCATCCTTCGACATCATCCGACCGGACGTCGTTCAACGCCTGTATTCAGACCATCTCGCCCGTCGCGGCGAGCACGCCGATCTGCTTTTCGCCCTCCTGAGCCTGTGTTGGTGGAATAATCGGCGGCGTGATAGGATTTCAACTTAGGCAGGCGAGCAGGTTCAGAACAGGGAGTTGATATGCGTGCACTCTTGAGGATGACGCTGGGTGTCTTGGTCGTGGTGGTCTCGGTGCAGACGGTTCGCGCAGCAGACGCACCGCGTGAGCTGGGTGACATTCAATGGCACCGCGGGTTTGATGCTTCCGCAGCCGAGGCAGCCAAGCAGAACAGACCGATGCTCGTGCTGTTTCAGGAAGTCCCCGGCTGCAGCACGTGCGTCAATTACGGGCAGGGACCGTTGAGTCACCCGCTGATTGTCGAGGCTGCTGAGACGCTGTTTCATCCGGTGGCTGTGTTCAACAACATCGACGGTGCGGACAAGACGACGCTCGCGTCATTCAAGGAGCCATCCTGGAACAACCCGGTGGTTCGCGTCATGACGCCCGATCGCAAACCGCTCGCGCCGCGACTGGCCAACGACTATTCATTGGCTGGGTTGGCCGGTGCGATGGTGGCTGCCCTCGATGCATCGGACACAACCGTACCCACTTGGCTGCAGTTGCTCGCCGACGAGGGAACCGCCCGCCGTCGCGGACTTGAGCAGGCCACATTCGTGATGCACTGCTTCTGGGAAGGCGAGGGATCGTTGGGCGGACTGAACGGCGCCATCACGACGAAGCCCGGTTTCGTCGGTGGGGCGGAGGTAGTGCACGTGCAGTTTGATCCGAAAGTGATCAGCTACGAGAAGTTGCTCGGCGAAGCGCGGAAGATGAAATGTGCGTCGAAGGTGTTCACGCACAACAAAGCCCAACAGACCGCAGCGGCCAAGGTCGTGGGCGAACAAGCCACACCACTCAAGTCGTCCATCCGGCCGGACAAGACGCCGAAGTACTACCTCGCGAACACCGTGTACGAGCACATCCCGATGACCGAAACGCAGGCCGCCCGTGTCAACAGCGCCATCGGCAGCAAGCGAAACCCGGACGGGTTTCTCTCACCGCGGCAAATTGCCCTGATTGAAACCGTACGCAAGCACCCGTCCGCATCATGGCCAACGGTTGTCGGTACCACGGATATCACGCGTGCGTGGAAAGAGGTATCTGCGGTGGCAGTCAGGGTTTCGGGGCAGTCACTGTCGCGGAAGTAAGCGATCACGCTCATTCTGCAGCAATGGAAACGAAGCGGTCGCCTGCGCTGACATGTCGGCCATTGACGAATGCGGACCAGTCCATCAGCGCGCTGGCCGCCGGTTTGATCTGCTCGATGGCGATGAGTCCGTCGCCGGTCGCAACGCGGTGATCCGCATCAATCGTGCCGTGAGGTTGATTGGTTTGACCGTCCATTGTCCGAACGCGGGCAACCGTCACGATTTCGTCTCGTGAGCCGTCTGCCGACTGAAACCGGCACGTTGCCCCAGGCCAGCTCCACATGCCGTGAATGTGTGCGGCGATGCGCGTGGCGGGCTGCGACCAGTCGATGTGGCCATCCTGCTTGGTCAGCTTGGGCGCGAGCGTCGCGTCGTTGTCGTTCTGTGGTTGGCCGTCGGGAACGCGACCATTCTCAAACATCTGCACCGCCTTGAGCACCGCTTCGGGACCAAGCAGGGACAACCGGTCGTGCAGTTCGGCCGCGGTCTCCTGCGGCGCGATGGCCGTCGACACGCTGGTCAGAATGGGCCCGGCATCCATGCGATCGACAAGCTTGAACACCGTCACACCGGTTTCGGATTCGCCGTTGAGCACCGCCCATTGAAACGGAGCCGCACCGCGGTACTTCGGCAGCAGCGAGGCGTGCAGGTTGATGCATCCGCCGCGGATGCCGTCGCGGAAGGGTTGCTTGATCTTCTGCCCGAACGCGATCACGACGCCCACGTCGATGTTGAGATCGGTCACGCGCGCGATCCACGCTTCGTCGTTGATGTTCTCCGCCTCGGCCACCTCGAGATCGCGTTTCAGGGCGGCGGTTTTCGTGGGGGTTGGTGCCAACTTGCGGCCTCGCCCGGCTTTGCGATCTGGTTGGGTGATCACCAGCGGGATGTTGAAACCGTCGGCCACGAGGCGGTCGAGCGTCGGGATGGCGAATTCACCGGAGGCGATGAAGAGGACGCGCATGGGATGGGTCAGCGTTTGCCGGCCTTGAAGTCGGCTTCAAGCTGCTTGATGGTTCGGCGATTGGCGAGTTCGTCGCCCGACGCCATCTGATCGATGATGAGTTTCCCGTCGAGATGGTCGGTCTCGTGCTGCCAAATGCGGGCGAGCAGGTCACTGGCGGTCCTGGATTTTGGTGTCCCGTCGACGTCGTTTCCCTCGATGTGGCAGTTGGTCGCCCGCCGACGCATCACGTGCACAGCCGGCAGCGAAAGGCAGCCTTCCTCACCCTCCGCGGCGCCCTCATGTTCCGATAAAACCGGGTTTACCCAGACGTGATCATTGCCCGGTTCGCCGGTATCGTTGCAGACGAACATGCGGATCGGCACGCCGACCTGTGGGGCGGCCAACCCGACGCCACGGGCGGAATGCATGATTTCGATCATCCGCTGGGCGAACGCGTGCAGCTCGTCAGTGAACTCCGTGATCGGCGCGCACTTTTTTCTCAGCACGGGATCTGGATAATAAACGACACGTAGATGATCGAGCGGGCGGTCGAGTATCATGGGTGCAAATGTCTAAGCGGTGGTTGACGCGTCTCCAAGGGGTTATAGTATACCGCGCTCAAGTTTTGTAAAGGATTGCAGGCCAAGAGGTAAGACACGCTCGCCGTTGTCGCCTGTGCGTAGAATCTACTGATGGCTGACGAGAAACCAGAACAACACGAACAGGCTCCGGAGATCGACGAAGCCAACGCGCGCTACGTCTCCGATGAGGTGGACAAGAAAAAGGCGCGCCGGTTCTTCGAGCGTGCCAAGGAGTTGGCCGCCAACAAGAGCTGGGACTTCGCGATCAAGTGCTACCACGAGGGTCTTGGCTTTTGGCCTGAAGCGGTTGAGGAAGGTCATCAGCCCTTGCGTTTGGCAGCCTGCGAGCGGAACGTGCGCGGCGGCAAGAAGCCGGGATTCGCCGATGGCGTGAAGCACTCGATGACGAGTCGCGATGCCAGAAAGGCGATGCTCAACGCCGAATGGTTGCTGTCACACGACCCGTTCAATGTTTCCTACATGGAGGGCTTGCTCAAAGCTGCCAACAAACTCCACGCCGAGGAAACGCTCATCTGGATTGGCCCGATTTACCTCAACGCAGCCGAGAGCGAGAAGAAAATCAGCCCCAAGCGATTTGCCCTGCTTCGCGAGGTCTACGAGGAGGCGGGGGATCGGGCCGTGGCTCGGCATGAGGTGGCCCACGGCGTGCTGTGCTACGAGCGTGCCGCCGAGGCGCTGCGGCTGCATTCGCAGGTGGATCCGAAGGACCGAAGTCTGACCAATGAGCTGCGTGATCTGAGCACGAAGCTGACGATCCTGAAAGGCAAGTATGAGTCGGGTGGCGACTACAAGGAGAGCATGCTCGATAGCGATCAACAGAAACTCATCCACGACAAAGAGCGCATGGTCCAGACGGATGAAGAGCTTGAGAAGCTGATCAAGGCGGCCAAGATCGAGGTAGAGGCGAATCCCGGAAACATAGGCAAAGTGGACAGTCTGGCGGATTTGCTGTGTCGTCGCGAGGATGAGAGCGGCGAGAAGCAGGCGATCGAGATTCTGATGCAGAACTTCAAGGCACACGGCGAATTCCAGTTTCGCATGCGGGCCGAGGACATCAGGATCAAGCAGATGCGGCGGTCCGTTCGCGAGGCAAATGCGTCTGGCAACAAGGATCAGGCGTTGGAGCTTTACAAAGATCAGCTTCGCTTTGAGTTGAAGGCGTATGGCGAGCGCGTGAAGCAATATCCGACGGACAACAAATACAAGTATGAATACGCCCAGCGGCTGTTCAGTGCCCGTCGCTACGACGACGCGATTCCACTGTTTCAGGCCGGCAGGGCGGATCCGAAGGTGCGGACGCTGTGCGATCTGAAGCTTGGGCAGTGCTTCTTCCAGAAGAAATTCTTCAAGCAGGCGATCGGATCGCTGACCAAGGCGATCGGAACGTACGAGTTCGCCGAGGACAACATCGGCAAGGAGCTTCGGTATTGGCTGGCGCGGTCGCAGGAAGCGGCAGGGGCCCCTGACGAGGCTCGGGACGTTTATGGACAAATCCTCGAGATGGACTACAACTTCCGCGATGTTCGTGATAGACTTGCCGCTCTGGATTGACCTCGCGGTGACCATCCGCACCTGAATTTCAGGCATCAACCGGCACAGACACCAAGGAGACGCATACGTGCCCAACATTCAGTCTGCCAAGAAGCGCGTGAAGACCAACGAGAAGAGACGCATCATCAATCGCTCACGCCGGCATGTCGTCAAGACGCAAGTCCGCAAGTTCCTCGAAGCCGTCCACGACCGCGAGGTCGACAAGGCGACCGAGGAGTTTCGTCGCGTGACGAAGATTCTGGATCAGACAGCGGCGAAGGGCACGATGCACAAGAACACGGTTGCCCGTCGCAAGTCGCGTCTGGCTGCCCGTTTGAACGCTCTGGTCGCCGAAGCCAAGTAACTCCGCACGCGTTACCCGGTTCGGGCATGTCGTCCTCCGACGCACCTCGCTTTGTTTCCCGGGCCGGGGAAAAGCTCGATTACGCATTGGAACGGTTTGAGATTGACCTAGGGGGCTGGGTCTGCGCGGACCTCGGCAGCAATGTCGGGGGCTTCGTGGATTGTCTGCTGCAGCGGGGGGCGGAGCGGGTCTATTCGGTCGACACGGGGCATGGGGTGCTCGATTGGAATCTGCGGAACGACGATCGCGTGGTCGTGATGGAAAAGACCAACGCGCTGCATGTCGAACTGCCGGAGTTGGTGCGGTTGGTGACGATCGACGTCGCGTGGACAAGGCAGCACCTGGTGGTGCCGCGGGCGTTGGAGATGATCGAGGACGACGGTGTGATCGTGTCGTTGATCAAGCCGCACTACGAGGCGGAGCCGGGCATGTTGAAACGCGGTGTGCTGCCGCGGGACCGGGTGGATGAGGTGGTGGCTGGCGTGCTGGATCGGCTGGGGCAGTTGGGGGCGCGTGTTGCGTGTTGGGTGGAGAGTCCGATCGAGGGGGACAAGGGGAATCTTGAGGTGTTGGCGTTGATGCGGCTGGGGTAGTGGTTGGTGTTCTGATGGTCCTCTTGCCGGTCCGTCACCCACAAGGGGTGACGCTACAGAAGAAGAGGTTGACATGGCGGACGAGGGGTGACGCTACAGAATGGTGGGGGTCGCCTTACCGGGGAGCTGAGGCACTTGATCAATCGAGTTGGGACATGATGTCGTCGGGGATGTCGAAGTTGGCGGAGACGCTTTCGACGTCGTCGTGGTCTTCGAGGGCTTCGACCAAGCGCAGGACTTTCTTGGCGTCGTCGACGGAGGCGAGTTCGATGGTGTTGGCGGCGACGTTGGTGACGTCGGAGGATTCGATGGGGATTTCGGCTGCTTCGAGGGCGGCTTTGAGGTCGAGGTAGGCTGCGGGTTCACAGGTGACCTCGTGGACCATGGCGGAGCTGCTGACGTCGTCGGCGCCGTTTTCCAGAGCGATTTCCATGACCTTGTCTTCGCCGACGGATTCAGCGCTGATGGCGAAGATGCCTTTCTGGGTGAACATCCATGCGACGGAGTTGGGGGTACCGAGGTTGCCGCCGCTGCGTTCGAAGAGTTTCTTGACCTCCGGTGCGGTGCGGTTGCGGTTGTCTGTGAGGGCTTTTGCCATCACGGCGACGCCATTGGGTCCGTACCCTTCGTAGACGACCTCTTCGTAGGTTTCCCCCTCGAGTTCACCGGTGCCTTTCTTGATGGCTTTCTCGATGGTGTCCTTGGGCATGTTGTCTGCTTTGGCTTTGTCGATGGCGAGGCGGAGGGTGGGGTTGTCATCTGGATTGCCACCGCCCTTGGCCGCCATGGTGACAGCGCGGGCGAGCTTGCTCCAGTTCTTGCCGCGTTTGGCGTCGAGGCGGGCCTTCTTGTGCTTGATGGTTGACCATTTGGAGTGTCCGGACATCGCAGTTTCCTCTTTCGTCGCACGGGTGGCGTCTGTTCCGGGCCACGGTGCGGTGTGTTTATTCGACGTTGGCCTGGGCGAGCGGGGCGACGGCGGGCGTTTCCCCTGCCTTGGCGGCGTTGAGCTTTGATTGTGTCGTTTCGAGCAGCGTCGTCAAATCGGGTCGGCCTGGATCTTCCTCGAGGCGGGCGGTGGCGTTTTCGACCGCCTGGGTCCATGCGTCGACGGCGTCTTCGGATTGGCCCAGCTGCCAGTGGGCATCGCCGAGGTGGTCGAGGACGACGGGGTCATCGCCTTGAAGAGTGCCGGCAGAGAGTTTGAGCCATTTGACTGCGGTTTCGAATTCGCCTTTCTTGTAGAAAAGCCAGCCATAGCTGTCGAGGTAGGCGCCGTTGGTGGGGCTTTCCGAAAGTGCGATGCGAATCATGCGTTCTGCTTCGTCGATTTTCAGGCCGGCGTCGACGAGTGAATAGCCGTAGTCATTGTTGACGCCGAGGACGGCGCGCTGTTCGAAACGCTCGAGCGATCGGTATCGCAGGGTTTGCGCGAGTTCGTAGGCCTGTTCGAGTGCGTCGAGTCCCTGTCGGACTTGGCCTCTGATTTGTGCGATGCCGGCCAATCGGGTGAGGCAGTCGAACTTCTGCATGCCGTCTTCGGTTTCGTCGTGCCATTTCTGGAGTTTGGTGGCGGCGTCTTCGTATCGTCCGGCGAACTGGAGATAGGCGGACAACTGGAGACGAAGCCGATGGATGTACGATTCGCGCACCTGCCCTTCGCCGACGGCGGCGCGGATGGCTTCGGTGGTGGTGTCGATGGCTTCGTCGTGACGCCTTGCGAGTGTGTAGACATTGGCTTTCATCATCAGCCGAACGGGCGTGGCGATGTCGATGTAGGCGTTGTCGATCAACTCAAGGGCGTCATCGAAGCGTTTGGCGTCTGCGAGTGTGTTGACGAGTCGGCCTTGCAGATTTTCGTTGGCAGGGTCGTTGCGGAGGCGGTCGAGCAGGAACTGGGCCGCCTCGTCGAAGCGATCGGCCGACTCGAGTGCGTTTGTCAGTGATTCTGCGGCGGTGTCGTTGTTGCGATCGCCTTCGTACCACTGCCGTGCGTGATCGATGGCTTTGTCGTGTTGTTCGTTGTCGATGTATGCGATGGCGAGGAACGCATTCAGGGGGTTGTCGTCGGGTGTTTCCTTGAGTTGCTGCAAGAGGTGATCGATCAGTTCGGGGTAACGTTTTGAGACGTTGAGGATGACGCGCAGCCAGCCGCGGTAGAGTCCGTCACGATCGTCGGGCAGGTCTTCGCGCTCGAGTTGGTTCAAGACGAGTTGATGGGCTTCATCGTAGCGCTGCTGATTGAACAGCAGCTGAATCATGGCTTCGGTCCATTGAACCCGATTGGGATGTCGCTGCAGAAGAGTTTCGAGCAGTTTGGCGGCGTGATCGTATTCGATCAGGGCGCGATGACATTCGTAAAGCAGTTCCAGCGTTTCCGTGCGAACAGGCGGTTGGGACGACGCGGCCTTGAGCGTTTCGATGGCGGCGGCGGGCTTGTCTTCGATGTAGTAGCTCTCGGCGAGGTGCTCGGCGGTTACGGGATTGAATCCGTGCCGATCGATGGCATTTCGCAGGCTTTCCTGGAAGCGTTCGAAGTCAAGTTGTCCGCCGCCGGTGTCGAGGTCGATCTTGGCGGCGACGCGCGCGATGCGGTGCGGGGCTGCGGACATGCGTTTGAGGTCGGCCAACTGTTTGACAGCGTCGTCGCGGCGGTCTTTGGCGAGGTACATGTCGACGAGGGCTTCGCGGGCCTGCTGCTCGAGCGAGTTGAGTTGGACGATCTGTTCAAACTGTCGCAGGGCGCGGTTGTTCTGGTCTGTGCTGCGGAGGAAGTTGGCGAAGGCGAGGCGGAGGCGGACATCGGTGCGGTTGATCGTGACGGACTCGGCGAAGGCCTTTTCTGCGGGTTCTGTTTTGTCGAGTGCCGCGTAGGCTTGGGCGAGTTGGCTCTTGAGACGGCCACTTGCGACCGGCGTGGCTGATTGGTCCGATTGCTCTGGATTGGTGATGGTGATGACGGTTTGCCAATCGAAGCGATCGAGGGCGATCTGGGCGAGTTCTTCTCGCGCCTGGACGAAGGCCGGGTTGCGCTCGACGGCGAGGCTGAAGAATCGTTCGGTATTGTCGGCGTCGCCGGTTTGACTGGCGAGTCGGCCAAGCAGGTAGGCGGACGCGTGGTCGAGGGCGTCGTCTTCGATGGCGAAGAGTGTTTGGATGGCCTGGTCATTGTCGGCCAGCGGGGCGAGTCGGGCAACGCAGGTGTCGTAGGCGAGATCGTCGGACCGCATCACGGTTGCGAGGATGTTGAGCAGTTTGGTCCATTCTCCGCTTGCGGTGGCGAGGTCGGCGCGTCGCCATTGGATGACGTTGTTGTCGCCGAGGTTGCGCTTGGCGGCGTCGTCGAGGATCGACTGGGCATCGTCTACGCGGTTGAAGCGCTCGAGCATGTCGGCGTAGGCGACGATGAGGCGGACGTCGTCGCGGTTGGCTTCGTAGATGGTGCGGACGTCGGCGATGGCCTTCTCGGGGTGGCCTGCAGCCGCGTGGACGGTGGCGAGCAGGTCGACGGCGCGGCTGGGTTCGTCTCGGATCTTCTTGGCTTCTGCGATGGCGTCTTCGTAGCGTTTGTCCTGTGCGAGGAGACGGGCGAGTCGTTCGCGGGCAGCGTCGTCGGGGGTGCGGTGGGCGAAAGATGACTTCAGCGCGTCGGCTGCCTCGGCGATGCGGCCTAGTTTGGCGCAGAGCACGGAGATGGGTTCGCCCGCGTTGCCGCCATTGAGTCGTTTCAGCGATGCGAATGCGTGATCATGATCGTTGCTGTCGGGGAGGTCGGCGGCGGATTCGTAGCCTCGGTAGGCTTCGATGGCGGCGGTGAGGTATTCTTCCGCGTTGAGGGTTCGCGCGAGGTTAAACCACGACAACGCCACAAAATCGGGCGCTGCGTTGACGTTGGATGCCTGAATGGCGATGCGAAAGCGCTTGATGGCTTCGGTGCGGTCCTGATCTTCGAAGGCAAGTCGGCCCAGGAGGTATTGAACGACAACGTCATCGGGATTTGCGGCGGCTGCTTTGCTGACGTGCGTTCGGACACGTTCGCGGTTGCCGATGGCGTGGTAGGCGAGCGCGCTCTGCCGGTGCAGGAGCGGATGGTTGGGTTCGCGACGAAGGGCTTTGTCGAGTTCGATGGCGGCTTCGGTGTAGCGCTTGTTTTGATAGTACTCGCGAGCGCGTGCGAGACGGCGTTGGCCGGCGTCGGAGAGATCTGGAATGGGTTCGGATGGCGACGTTGGTGCCGGCGGGACCGGTTTCACATCAGCAAGCGGCAGCAGGGATCTATTGTCTTTCGGTTTGTTGGGCGTTGTGTTGGATGCGACGGCGGATTGTGTCGGCTCACCGGGTGGAGACGCCGTTGGCTCGTTGCAGCCGATGATGATGCAGGGAAGGAGGACGAGTATCGACTTCAGGCCGGAGCGTCGGTGTTTGATGTTCATGTCCCTATTCTAGCGCTTTCTGGCCCGCTTTTTGGTACGCGCTGGCGCTTTCTTGTCGGCAGTTTTTGCTTTGGATGTGCTTTTTTTCTTGGCGGTCGGCTTGGCCGCTGATTTCTTGGCTGCCGCCTTGGGTTTGTGGTTGGCGGCGTACTGTTCCATAAGCAGGCAGAATTCGCGTGCGTCGGTTGCGGCGATGTTGCGTTCGAGAAAGGCCTGGACTTCGGCGATGTCGGCTGATGGTTCGACGAGGTCGTCGGCGCGGAGGGTTTCGAACATGGGAACGGTCAGCGGAACGGCGTGTGCACCAAGGCTCCACTGCATGATCGACGCGACGGCGTTGGGATTCAGCTTGGCGACGGTTTCGAGATACTGCTTCGCGTCGCGACGGCCGAGCTTGGGGAGGTGCTCCAGCGTGACGCCGTGTTCTTTGCGGTAGATGGCTTCGAGGGCGGACAGGAGGTGCTCGCTGACTTTGTGCGCCTTGGGGATATGGCTGGAGACGACCACGGCGATTTCATCGGGGGTCGACACGCGGACCTCGTTGATGTCGACCATGATTTCCTGCAGTGCCTTGGCCGCCTTGATCGCCTTGGTGCGGTTGCACTCGGTGGAAAAGACGCCGACGACGAGTTCCTCGAGCGGGTCGGACTTGGCGGAGTCAACCTCGACGGGGCCATGCTCCTTGCGGAGTTGGCTTTGGAGTTTCTTGATTCTCTTGGCGTACAACGTGCCGTTTTTCATGCCGTTGCTCCATCCGTTGGGTGTTGGTGTTCACCGATTTCCGGTGAACCATCGGTGTCATCGGAAGCCTCATCGCCGAGTGACTCCTTGATGATCTGAAGGGTCTCGGCGGCTTTCTTCAGGGTCTCGTCCAGTTCGATGCGCACTTCCGGACAGAATCGCGCGCGGACGCCCTGGGCGACGGCTCGCTGGATGCGGCCTCGCGCATGGGTCAGGGCAGCCATCGTGGTCCTCGCCTGCGCTTCGGTGCCCATAACGCTGACGAAGACGCGGGCGATCTGGAGGTCGCCGGTCATCTCAACACGGGTGACGCTGGTCATCGGGCAGATCCGCGGATCGCTCAGCTTGTTGGCGATGCAATCGCTGACGATGTTGCGGACGGTGCTGGCCATTTTGTCTACGCGGTAGGATCCCAAGGTTCAGTGATGCTCCATGATGATTCTGTTCTTGCGGGTTCTGTCGTTCAGACCGTGCGATCAGCAGGAATGCTGCTCGTAGTCGATCAGCGTGACGCCGCGTTGCATGCGTACCCAGTCGATGATCTTGTCCAGACAGCTTTGCACGAATCGGCCTTCGTTGGCGACGAACGCGACACCAAGGACGGCCCGCTGCCAGATGTCCTGTTCATCCACTTCTGCGGCGGATACGTGAAAGCGGTTGATCATTTTCTCCTTGATGCTCTTGAGCACGCGTCTCTTGTCTTTCAGAGACTGTGCCTCCAGTATCGCCAGTTCAATTCGCAACACGCCGACGGTCATACGGTTACTTGGTCTTGCTCGGTTTGCGGACGTCCTCAAGAAAGTTCGCCATGAAATGGCCGTTCTCGTGATCAATCCGGAACATCTGATATCGCCGATCGTTGTTGCTCTGTGCAGGCTTCTCGAACCGATAAACGAATGAACCGATGCGGTGCAACACATCGATCACGTATTTGGCGTCCGCCGTCGGAACATCGAAGAAGCTGGTCAACTCGGTGTTCACATGATCCTCGTCGAATCCATATGCGCGCTGCTTCGGCATGATCGTCACGATCGACCGAAGGTCCATGGCTTCGGGAATAAACAACGAGGTCAATACCTGCCACTCGCGCTTTCGAACATTGACTTTGTAATGACGGTAAAGGTAGTTTGCACCACTGATGTTGAGCACGCCAATGTCGTCTGACCCGTCAGGCAGAAAGTACTGGTCGGTTTTGGCGTCGGCGTCACTGCTCTTGCGATCCATGATGTCTTTGCGGACTTTCTTGCGGAAGTCGAAGTATCCCAATCCGCGACGCTCGTAATCGTGGAAGCTTGGGTCGTTGATCGGAAGCATCACAACCAATTCATGCTCACCGGGTGGAAGGTTGATCAGCGCGGGTAGATTCGTGACCCGTTCCGTGCTCGGATCCTCCAACCAATCGTACGTTCGCTTGCGATCGGCTTGTTGATATCTGCGGTAATAGACGTCGGCTGATGCGGGCACCGCGCTGACGTAGACGCCTTCCTGGCCTCGGCGGGCGAGATTGGGCGAGATCAGCCCTACGCGGCGTGTCGGTTTCGGTGCAGGCGTCTGCTGTGGCGGTTGATTGGTCTGGTTTCGTGGCGGTGGCTGTTCCTGCGGTGTGTCGGCCGTCATGCGCTGGTAGGTGTCGCGTGCGAGCGGGATCGCCCACTTGGCGATGAAGATGACCGCGATAAGCACCGCCGCGACGTAGGCCATCTTGGTGATGACACTGAATGGATCGGTGCGTTGCAATCGTTTCTTGGCGTCGGCGATTTCGACACGGCGATTCGCACGACGCATCTTCGGTGCCGGTCCGCCCGCCGTGCTGCCGGCGGTGCTGGCTTCGATGTCAGCGAAGAGCATGTCGAAGTCGTTGGGTTCGTCGTCGGGGACCTGCGCTTCTCGGCCACAATAGGCGCAGCGGACCATTCTGCCGGCATCTTCATCCTTGGCTCGCACGGTGTGCCCGCAATCGGCCTTGAATTCAATCATGCGTCCGCTACAGCTCCCCAATCGCCACGGATGTTACAGGGTTCGCGACGTTTCAATCACCTCGTAGCACTCGATGACGTCACCAGATTTGACATCATCAAAACCTTCCAGGCAGATACCGCATTCCATCCCGGCACGGACTTCTTTTGCATCGTCTTTGAAACGCTTGAGCGACGAGATTTTGCAACCGTCGCGAACGAGCGTGCCGTCGCGTAACAACCGGGCAAGGTGGTTGCGTTTGACCAAACCATCGGTGACGAAGCAGCCAGCCACCGATCCGACCTTGGAAACCTTGAAGACCTCGCGAACCTCGCAGGTCGCACGTGTTTCTTCGGAAACGTCCGGAGCGAGCAGCCCTTCGAGTGCCTTCTTGATGTCATCGGTGACGTCGTAAATGACTTTGTACTGGCGGATGTCGACGCCCTTATCTTCGGCCAATCGACGGGCACCACCCGCGGGGGTTACCCGGAAGGCGACGATGATCGCGTCCGAAGCGTCAGCCAGCAGAACGTCACTGTCATTTACCGGGCCGACGGCGCTGTGGCGAATGGTCAGCTTGACGTCGTCGTTCTGGAACTTGCCGAGCATTGACTTGAGTGCGTCGAGCGAGCCATCCACGTCGGCTTTGACGATGACGTTCAGTTCGGAGATTTCGCTTTCTTCGCGGCGCTGGAAGACCTCTTCGAGCGATCGCGACTTCCGCGACGAGGCACGTGCTTCGTCGGCGCGACGGTGGCGCGCGTCTTCGGCAACGGTCTTCGCCCGTTGCATCGAACTGACCTCGTAGAACGGATCACCGGCGGCCGGGACTTCGTCCAGCCCCCAGATTTCAACCGGGATGCCCGGGCCTGCGTTCTTCACCCGTTTGCCGCGATCGTCGATCAGGGCGCGGACCTTACCGAATGATGGGCCGCACACCAGAATGTCGCCCTTGGCGAGTGTTCCCTGCTGCACGAGGACGCGGACAACGGATCCAACGCCTTCCTTGGTTTCGGCTTCGATGACCGTACCGGTGGACTTGCCTTTGCCGTCTGCTTGAAGGTCGAGCAGTTCGCCGAGGTCGGAAAGGTGCTCGATGATTTCTTCGATGCCCTGGCCGGTCGTGGCTGAGCACGGGAGTACGTCGATTTCGCCGCCCCAGTCACCTGCGGGCGTGAGGCCATGCTCTGCCAGCTGGCCGTAAATGCGCTGCACGTTGGCATCGCCGAGGTCGATCTTGTTGAGTGCCACGACGACAGGGCTTTCAGCAGCCTTGGCGTGGTTGATGGCTTCGATGGTTTGCGGCATGACGCCGTCGTCGGCGGCCACCACGAGCACCACGATGTCGGTCAAACTCGCGCCTCGGGCGCGCATGGCCGTAAACGCCGCGTGACCCGGCGTATCGAGGAACGTCACTCTGCCCGCCTTGGGGTGATTGACGTGGTAGGCCCCGATGTGCTGGGTGATGCCGCCATCCTCGCCCTCGACGACGTGGGCTTTGCGAATGCGGTCCATCAGGCTGGTCTTGCCGTGATCGACGTGGCCCAGGAAGGTGACGACCGGCGGGCGTGACGCCATCTTCGCGTTCGGTCGTTCCTTGAATTCCTCAGCCAGCTTGGCCAACTCCGTCAAGGCGGGCGTGATGGTGAGGGTGATGCCGTGCTCAAGGGCGACGAATTCCGCCTGCTCGTTGGTCAGTTCGGAGTTGATCGTCGGCATGATGTTGAACTCACGGCGAAGGATCGGAATCATCTGCAGCAGCGAGACGCCAGTCTCAGCGCAGAGATCCTTCATGACGACCGGTTCCTGCACGGTGGCTTCGGTCTTCTGTGGCGCGACTTTGCCGCCGCGACGACCGCCACCATCGCTGGCTCGGCGGGCATGAATACGTCGACCGGTTGCGTCATGAATGCGTTCCTGCCGTTCAAGCAGGTCGCGATTGCGCCATTCGCTTAGTTTCGATTCTGCTTCCTCGCGCGGGGATACCTTGCGTCCCTTGCCACGGTTTCGATCGTCCTGCACCGGACCTCGACCGCGACCGCGGCGCTTACCGGGACCACCCGGCATCGGGCCAGCTTCGGCTGCGGGCATCGGACGCGGGCCTGCACCTGGTCCTGGAGGACGACGGCGGGGCGGACCCATGGCCACGTCCGACTCGACAGGCTCGTAGCGAACGACGCGCGGGCCCTTGAGGCGGACCGGTTCGGGCACGTTTTGCGGGCCAGCGGGCAGGACGGGTTCTTCGACAACTTCGGGCGTTTTCTTCTCGTCAGCGGCGTCACCGGTGTCCTCTGCCGGTGGCTCTTCGGTCGTTTCTGCAGCAGCCGGTGCCTCGGCAGCGGCTGCGGTTTCTTCGCTGGCTGGTTCTTCGGACGGGGCAGCCGCGGCAGCCGCAGCCTCGTCAGTTGTTTCCACCACTGTGTCCTCGGTCGATTCAACAGCGGGTGCTGACACTTCGGCGGCGACCGTCGCATCCGGTTGCTCGGCTTCGACGGTTGCCGGCGGTGACTCCGCTTCTGCAACGGCGGTGGCGGTTTCGGCTTCCACCTCCGCTGGTGGCGGTGCTTCTGTGGCCTGTTTCCTCTTGCGTTTGATGCGCACCTTGGACAGGTCGACACGGTCGGCGGTTTCGACCGTTGTGTCGTGCTGGCCTTCGCTGAACCACTCGCGAATCGTGGCTTCAAGCCCAGCGCTGAGCGTCGACATGTGGTTTGTGACGTTCAGTCCTTCGGCTTTGCACTTCGCGATGATCTCCTTGCTTGGAACACTCAGTTCCTTGGCAAGAATGTGTACTCGCATTTTATCGGCCAACTGTTACCTCCCGATGCCAGACGCAAGCGTCAGCCCGCACCGACGCTTTGGCATTCGTTGCTGTTCTATGGCTCTTGCCGTTCCTGCTCTACGTTTTCCTCGGTCGCTGCGTCTGCGGTCGCAACGTTCTCGTGGTCGGTGATCGCCTCAACCGAATCCAAAGTCGACGATTCCATCTCGCCGGACTGTTCAGATCCTTCACCAGCCGATGTTTCCTCGGCCACCGCAACCACGCTCTCGACGGCCACTGCCTCGGCAGTTGCTTCCGTCGTTGCGTCTTCCGTCGCATCTGGCGAATCAGACGGATCCGCCTCGGCCACGGTTGCAGACGCGCCGGGCTCAACTTCCCCGGCTGCTTCGGCAGCTGCCTGCTTTTCGGCCAGTTCCTTGGCCATCACTTCCTCGGCGGCTTTGAGGCGCGCCTCCTCCTCAGCCAAACGTGCTGCGCCTTCGGTTGCAGCATCCACGATTCGCTGGGCCAACTCCTGTTCCAGGAGCAATTCGTTGACCAGCGGTTCAACGCCGACCTCTTCAACGTCCTTCAGCGACACGAGACCCAACGCCAACAACTTGTCCAGCAACACGTCCTCGACGCCTTCCAACGTCTTGAGTGTGCTCTCCAGGCTGTCGAGGCCCTTGTTGTATTCCGCCGGTGTCAGTATATCGATGTCCCAACCTGTCAGCCGGGCGGCCAAACGCACGTTCTGCCCACGTTTGCCGATGGCGAGCGAGAGCTGATCCTCGGCCACCACAACCGTCGCGCGACCCAGCTCGAAGCAGAGCGCGACCTCCTGAATCTCGGCAGGCTTAAGGGCATTGCCGATCAGAATCTGTGACGATTCGTTCCAGCGGACGATGTCGATCTTCTCACCGCCAAGTTCGTCGACGATGTTGCGAATGCGGCTGCCGCGAACACCGACGCAGGCACCGACGGCGTCCACTTTCATGTCGATGCTGGCCACCGCGACCTTCGTGCGATAGCCGGCTTCTCGAGCGAGCGCGCGAATTTCAATCACGCGTTCGGATACCTCGGGCACCTCGGTCTCAAACAGTCGGCGAATGTAATCCGGGTGGGTACGCGTCAGCACGATCTTGACCTGATAGGGGGCTTCGCGGACGTCGAGGATCATTGCCCGGATGCGCTCGCCGGGATGGTGCGTCTCGCCGGGAATCTGCTCACTGCGTGGCAGGAATCCCTCCGCGCGTCCGAAATTCACGATGATGGCGCCGCTCTCAAAACGTGAGACGGTCCCGGTCACGATGGTGCCGACCTTCTCGGAAAACTCTTCAAAAATGCTGTTGCGCTCGGCTTCACGAATCCGCTGGATCATGACCTGCTTCGCGGTTTGCGCGGCGATGCGACCCAGTTCCTTCATTTCGATGGGGTCGCCGTCGACGGTGGCTTCGATCTGGCCATTCATCCGGTCAATCTGCACGATGACGTCTTCGCTGGCGTACGCCTTGCGCGCAGCCGACGCCATGGCTGTCTCGATGTCTTCAAAGACGAGGTCTTTTTCGATGTTCTTGTCGCGACTGATGGAGTCCACCAGTCGCACCAGGTCCGGATTACCCGCCATGGGATTCGCCACCTATTCTTGAACGAACTACGTCGTTCGTGATGTCTCGTCGGGCATGACAACCAAGCCCTGTAAAACGAAAAGGTGTGGGCGCAACGCGGCAATCCCACACCGATCACAATTCCGAATCAGATTGGCCTGTGACCCTTAGCGCATCACAAGTCTCCGATCGCTGCACCCTTCCGTGCAGACATTGCGATCGCGGCGTTGTCTTCGGTCACGACACACGTGAACCGACTCCAACGCGCGCGGACATAACGCTCCTGCCGCTTTTATCTGTCTCAAACAGCGCTACATCCGTCATATCGAAACTCGCCCAAACCCGGGCGCCTTCTTCCAAATGCTCAAACTGCGACGCTGCCATCGTCGCGATCAGGCTCTCACCGCCCGACAGTCGACCATGCACATCGCATCGATCGCCAAACCGCTCGATCACATCGATCGTGACCGCCACGGTCGCTCGATCCGCGCCATCACGCTGCGACGACAGTCGCACCTGCTCAGGCCGCAATCCCATGACCAGCGGGCCGGCGACGTCCGGCGGCAGCCGATCACAGACGGTTTCGGACAACGCCCAGCGTTCATCGCCACAGCGCATCGACCCGCCGTTGCCATCCCGCGTCAGGTCCACCGCGATCAACGACATCGGCGGCGAACCAACAAAACCAGCCACGAAACGGTTGGCTGGTGCTTCGTACAAAGTCTGTGGCCGATCGTATTGTTCGATCCGCCCACTTCGCATTACCGCGACGCGATCAGCCAGGCTCATCGCCTCCTGCTGATCGTGGGTGACGTACACGGCCGTCATGCCCAACTCGCGATGCATCCGCCGGATGTTCCGCCGCATCTGAACCCGCAAGGGCGTGTCCAGATTGGCGAGCGGCTCGTCGAACAGATACACAGCCGGTCGACGTATGATCGCCCGGCCCAACGCCACACGCTGCTGCTGCCCGCCCGACAATTCGTCAGGCCTGCGATCGAGCAGATCCTCGATCTCCAGCATCGCAGCCGTTTCCGCCACGCGATCGGCAATTTCCGCTTTGGGCGTCCGACGCATCTTCAGGCCAAAACCGAGATTGCCCGCCACCGTCATGTGCGGATAGAGCGCAAAGCTCTGAAACACGAGGGCGACGTCGCGATCCTTGGGCGGGACATCGTTCACGACGCGACCGCCGATCGAAATCGACCCGCCTGTCGGCGTTTCAAGTCCCGCGATCATCCGCAGCGTTGTCGTTTTGCCGCAGCCTGAAGGCCCCAGCAGAACGACAAATTCGCCGTCCGACACGTCCAGATCAACACCTTCGACCGCCGTCACCGACGAGCGACCGCGTCCAAAGACCTTGGACACACCGTGAAGGGTCACCTCGGCCATTCCAGCGCGAACTCCTATCGCTCGGCCGCACGCAAATGCACCGCCGACCCCGCGGTGCGATTATATTTCACCCCCATCGGCTGTCAACGATTGGCTCCGCCACCGACCGCCGCAAATCCCGCAACGACCGGGACTTTGGTCAATTGATGGCCCAGCCGATCGGGACATGCAAACTCCCCAGGTTATCTCTCTTTTCGCATGAATGCCGATTTGAGCACTCTTTGTCGCGGTTTGGCGGATCGTGGCACATCACGCTTGCGTCCGTGGCTGCTGCTTTCGTTGGACTCGGTGGTTGTCAGAGTGGTACGATCATCACTCGCGAATCAAAGACGGACCCTGAGGAGGACCACCGCATGTCGCCCAATCCGTTTCGCCTCGACTGCCGAGCGTTTTGCCCGATGCCGATTCTTGTGCTGCTGTGCTCCCTGCCCGGACCGATGTGGGCTGGTGATGACGGCAACGTTCTGCATGTCAATGCAAGTGCGCCGCCCGGTGGCGACGGCATGACGTGGCAGACCGCGTTCCACGACCTGAAGGACGCGCTGGCCGCCGCCGAATACGGCGATGAGATCTGGGTCGCAACAGGCCGGTACTACCCGGGCGGTTCGGACCCCGAGCGATTCGTCCTGCGTGACGGTGTGGAGCTCTATGGCGGATTCTTTGGCAATGAAACAAGTGTCGACCAGGCGCGTCCCGGAACATACGACACCGTTCTTGATGGAAGATCGACAGGTTCACCGCCCGTTCCGCCGCCTGCCCGCGAAGACGCGGAAGTGCGCATTGTATACTCTCCAGCATTCGTGCCGGTTGGTCTGCCCGCGGTCATTAGTGTTACTGCAGTGAACTTGACAGATCAGCCTATTGTCTTACGGAGGGGACAATTTGGATTTACATCAAAAGATGCTATTGAATTTCTCGATTTCGAATTCCAGCTTCCTCTTCCACCGCTCGCTCCAATTGGAAGCCCATCGTGCGCATGGGGTGACACAGAATTGCCTATCGTATTTTGGTTCATCTTGCTTAATTGTGACCCGCCTGTTGACGTTCCGACCGTTGCGCCCAATTCAAGCCTGACGATTGGTGAACTGACGGTTCTTCTGAGTGATTATGGGGTTGTGGTTGAAACGGATCCATACGGATTCACGGCTGATTTGACGAGTGATAGCGAGAGTTTCGCTTTAAATGAATTTGTCGCTGTTGACGAACCTGCCTGTATCGATCCTACATACAATGAATGTACCGGCGGTCTTGACAACATTGTGCATGCGTCAGGCGTAACGGCTGTTCTGGATGGCTTCACGATCACCAATGGCTGCAGTGTCGGCCCCTCGGAGTACGACATGGGTGGCGGAGGACTTCAGGTCATCGACTCGAATCTCGTCGTGCGACGCTGCAATTTCCTGGGCAACCAGATGCGCAGTGATTTTCTCGACGGAACATATTTAGGGGAACATGGTGGCGCTATCTGGATCGAGAATTCAACTGTCTTGTTTGATCAGTGCAGTGTATTTGACAGCCAATCAGCGTCACAGCGCTTTGAGGGGAAGCATGGTGGTGGGATCTACGCGATCGACTCAGATGTGACCTTAATGGATTGTGTCTTTTGCAACAACCGTGCAGGGGGCGGTGGGAGTTGGGACAACGTCACCTACGACGGTGGGTCTGGTGGAGCGATCTTTAAGGAGGGTGGCCCGATCATGGTCGTGGACAGTTGTTGGTTTCAAAACAATCAAGCTGGCCGCGGAGGTGCGACGAACTTCCCCGTAAAGGGTGGGAATGGCGGTAATGGAGGTGCAATAAGTGCAGTCGTTGACGTTCAGAACAGCGTTTTCATCAACAATGCGGCAGGAAATGGAGGAGGGGACGGCGGATTGGCCGGATGCTGTGCTGCGGGGTTCGGCAACTTTCGCAATTGTTTGTTCGTTGGCAATATCCGCGGGACGGTAGCGGCAAGCATGGCCGAGAACTGCATCTTTCGGGACAATTCCCCAGAATACGTGCTCGGAGCGAATACGCAATTCTCGTGCGCAGAATCCGGTCTCGCCGATAATGGCAACATCATCGGCGATCCGCTCCTTGGCGACAACTATGCACCATTGCCCGGATCGCCTTGCATCGACGCCGGCAACCCCGATTCGGTCTTTCCGCCAGGCGCGGTCGACATCCTCGGCAATCCGCGCGTCGTGTGTGGCCGAGTCGACATGGGCGCGATCGAAGTGCAGACCCCGCAAGCCCCCGGCGACAACGACTGTGACGATGACGTCGACCTGATCGACGTGGATGCGTTGGTCCGATGTGTCACGGGGCCGGGTGGCGCGTTCGTCCCAGGCTGTCAGGTCTTCGACTTCGACGGTGACGGCGACGTGGACTTCAGGGACTTCGGCGCGATGCAGCGGATCGCCTTTGCGGAGTGAGCCGGTCCGGGTCGCCATCCGTGACGCCGCCAAGCGCCTGGAAATCTGCAACGGCGGTGTTTTCTGTACGTACAACAAGGACAATGGGCGCTGACACTCCACATGGACATTGCAGACTCGCGTGGATCATCCTGATTTGCGTTCTTGCGGTATCCACCACCCGCGCCGAGGAGCCTGAACCGCCCAAACTGCCTGAATTGTTGACGGCCTACTTTCGTGCCGAATCGCCGGATGTGGCCAACGCGGCGTTGGCGGAGGTTGTGACATCTTCGGGCGGGGCGGTAGCGGACGTGGCTGCGGCGTTGGCGGAGGTTGAGTTGTGGGACGCGCCGGATGAGCCGACGTTTGAGGTCAAGCTGTCGGTCGGGGATGGGCGTGCTCCGATCCGCCTGCGGGTGACGTTGCCGGATGGGTATAACGCCGCAAAGCGATACCCCGTGCTGGTGACCGTCGGCGACGTGCCGCTGCTGGAGTCGATGACACGGGAATCGGTCGTGATCCGCATTCCGCCGAGCCTGCTGCCGCCGTTTCACGAGCCCTATCAGATTTCGCCGGACGAGTGGCTGAGGGCCGTCCGGCGATCGGTGCACCTTGATGAGGACCGGGTTTTTCTCGTCGGATGCGGGACGGATGGGGATCGGGGTCTGCTGACCATTCTGCGTTGGCCTGATGCGTTCGCCGGTGGGGTGCTCCTGCAAAGCACGTTGGACGTGCCGTACGCCCATGTTCTTGTCCCGATGTTGCTGGATCAGGTGCGATCGATGCCGGTGGTGTTGGGCTGGGATCGGTCGGTGCTGACCGACGACGAACCGACGAGTGGCAGGGCGTTGGCGGTGGCGATCGTGAATGAACTGCTGGCGGACCACGCTGCTGACGCGAAGGTGCCGTTGGTACCGATCGTCGGTGACGATGAAGACGCGTTCTGGGAAGGTTCGACCGTGGCCGAGTTGTTGGTGGGACGTCGCTCCACGCCGAACGCCGCCATCAAGCGATTTCGATTCGGCGGCGAAGCCGAGCTTCACGGCGTTCGCGTTCGGCAGGCTGATGCGGATTGGTCCGGCGACGTCATCGACATCGCGACGCCCGACGTAGCGATCGACGGCGATGACTATGTTCGCCGCGTTCTCAACGACAAGTTGGCCATCATGCAGGTTGGCCGTCGCGGTCAGGAAATCCGGATCGAATGCTCGTCGGGCCGCGGTGTCGACGTTCGCATGCCGTGCGATGGTGTCGATTTCACCAAGCCTGTCACGATTTTCCTCAATGGCAAGCGCCGCTTCGAGGGTCGTCTCACCCCGGGCATTCGCACGATGCTTGAGGAAGCCAGACAATCCTGGTCCTTCCAGCACCCGATCTGCGCCCGTGTCCGCATAGGCCCCCGCGGCGATGGCGAACCCTACTGAATTGAGTCCGCCACCGTATCCGTCTGTTCCGACATCACCAACGTCAGACAGGCGGCTTGTTCGGCGTTGCGGACGAACAGTTGGCCGTCGGCGACGATGGGGTGATTCCAGGTCTTGCCGGTAATCGGCTGAAGGCGGCCCAGTTCCATGTGTACAGACGGGTCGGCTGCCAGCAGGATCGTTTCGCCGCTTTCGGCGAGGACGACCAACTGCGCCTGATCTTCGAGCAGGATCACCTGCCCGAATCCGTAGCGACCGCGCTTCCAATTGCGTTCGCCCGTTTCGGCGTTGATGGACGTGAAGATGGACTGGTCGAATCCATACAGGTGGCCTTCGTGATACACGAAGTCGTTGAACGAGGGTTTGAGTCTTCGGCTGAACCATGCTTCCGTGACTTGCCATTCGCCTGATGCCTTGCGGACCTCGATCCGTGCGACACCGATGCCGTCGCCAAGGGGCACGATCAGACTGTTAGCGCCTATCTGCTGCGGCTGACACATCGCAAAGCCATTCCACTCTTCGGAGGTGTATTCCCAGACGGTTTCGGCGGTGGATGGATTCATGGCGTGCAATGTGCTCTTGTCGCCGAAGAGCATGAGTGCTTCGCCTTCGATGTTCACGAGTTGGGGCGTGCTGTAGTTCCACCCTTTCCACGCACGCGTCCAGACCACTTCGCCGCTGTCGACGTCGAATGCCATCAAGCCGTTCTTATCACGGCCATCGGCATAGACGATCACCACGCCGTTCGTCACGACGGGTGATCCGGAAAAGCCCCACATGGGAATCGAGGCTTCCACCTCATCAACGAGATCATGCGTCCACACGACCGCGCCGGTTGCGGCGTCGAGACAGTTCAGGATCGCGCGGGCACCGTAGCTGTAGATCCGACCGTTGTGATAAGTTGGTGTCGCACCTGGTCCTGCTCCGGAGACAACTTCAGTGAAGCGCGACGCGTCCGCATGCTTCCAGACAAGATCGCCCGTCGCCGCATCGTAGCAACTCACCCATTCGTCATCGCCGCGCTGCTCCTGCGTGAAAAGCCGTCCCGAGACGTGGATGAATGACGACCACCCAGGGCCAATGGGCATGTTCCAATTCACACGTGGCGGACTCGCGTTCCAGTCGAAGGCCGGAGTGTCAGCCAGCGATACGCGGCTGTTCTGCTGTGAACCCCGAAACTGAGGCCATTCTTCGGCCGCCGCCGTCCATGCGGACGGTGTTGTGTTGACCGATGAATCCATCTTGGCTAGCGCTTGTTCATGCGTGGTGGACCATCGCCATGTGAATTCCGGAAGATAGGCGCCGTCGTAACCATCAAGGCGGACCGTCGGAAACAACAGCCAGACGCCAAGTAGTGCGGCGGTGATGGGCAAGACACGGTTCCGTGGTTTGGACGCGTTGCGACCCAGGTGCAGACCGATCGCCACGGTCATCATCGTCAGCGGGATGCCATAGGTCATCATGGCGAACTTTGCGGAGGCGTGGACGATAGAGAGTACGCCACCCGCGATCAGGACAGGCGCGAGCAGATAGACGAACCGTTCCCACCACGCGATGCGACTGCCGAGCATCAGCCAAAGGACGAAGAACGCCCCACCTGCGATCGGTCCAAGGAACATGAACTGAAAACGCAGGCCATTCTGAATGCTCGGCGTGACAGAAACGATGAACGCCGCGATGACCAGTACAATGATGATCGAGATCGGCCACAGACGTGGTTGTCGAATGGTGATGGACATCGCGGGTGTATCGGGTTGATTCAAGTCGCTCATCCTCCGAAACAAGGCGGTATTCAGGCACGCACCAAAACAAGATCATCATCCATCCGACAGCCGATTGCTCGTCGCCGGACTGACCGGATTATAGCAGCCATCGACCATGTGGAAGTGGATCACATGGACGTCACCCGTACTTTGGCAAATCGCAGAGCATGATGGGCGATTTCGATCGGGTATTGCCGAATGGTATGGTGTGGAAGGGCACCCACGGCATACATGCTGGCCACACATTTCTTACATTCGCAGATGAACCGTTACTGGCTACCAGACATCAGGTTCGTCGAAATGTGGTAGGCTAAGATGTGTGGGTCTTGGTCTCGATCCGGGATGGTGCGAAGGGAGGTCCGACATGTTGCGCACGATGCGATTGACGACGCTTGCCTGGTTCGCGGCAGTAGTGCTGACGCCGACGCTGGCGATCTCCGGCGAAGCGGTGTCCATTCGGCTCGATGGTGTTCCCGATGTGCTTGTGTTTCCAGCGCCTGAGGGTGCGAATCTTGTGCTGACGGCGGCGATCGAGGGTGACGCCGTCGACGGTGTATGGCTCGGCTATGGTGAGGGCGGCGCGGTACCCATGTTGCGGTCGCGCACCAACGTGTACGCCATCAATCTCGCGTCGGATCGGGTGTCCGACCTGGTTCAGCGTCGCGGCATTGATGGTGAGTTGCGGGTCGTCGCCCGGAATGACGGACATGTGGTCGCCAGGAGCGTGGCCATCCGCTATCGCCTGATGCCGCAGAAGCCGATCATCGACTTCACGTTCGACGAAGCCCGCTTGCGCATCGGGCAGAGACGCTGGAAGGAGCTGCCATCCAGTCGCGGATCGGTGCGATTGTCGCTGGGGGACATCACCGGCGGGCAGGTGCTGGTGACTATCTCCGGGCCGAAATCGGAGGTGTTGCTCGAATCGCGTTCGATGCGTGAGGGCGAGATGGCGACGTTTAGCGTCGGTGATCAGACGCTGGCGTTGCGAATCGACAGGCTGGTGAACATTCTGGTGGGGCAGGATTATGCCATCGTGACAGTCTTGTCGGAGGAAGGGCTTGGCGAGGCGGAGGTTGAGGCGTTGCTGGATTGGATCGCGACGTCGTCGCACGTGTTCCTGCGCAATCGCGTCGAAATGTCGGGGCGTGACTTTGCGGCACTCTTGCGGGCGAAACGTGATCATGGGCGGCGGTACGTGAATGACGTTGAGAGCTTCATCACGAGGACAGCGACCCGGTCGACAACATCCGGGCTGAAATATCGTGTCAGATTGGAGGACGGAAACGAGATTGAGCTTGACGCGTGGCTCCGCGAGCAGTCAGCGCATATGGCGACGGTTGGTGAAGGGAAGGACAGCGAACGTCCCGACGATCGGGAGCTTGAACCATGCACGATGAATCAGGATCGCTACGATCGCCTGCTTGATCAGATCTACGATTCGGGCGTTCAATTCTTGTGTAACGGCAAGGATCTGATGACGGCATCCGACTTCGTCAGACTGCAGCCGCCTGTCCAGATCGGGGGATCATTGCCTCTGTGGGACTGCCATGATGACTTCGTGCGATGGTGGCAGGAAGTGTATGGTTGTTGCAAGGATGCCTATCAAGCCCGACTGCCAAGCGGCGAAACGGTGTTGATGAGCACGTGGCTGAAACAGCAGGTGCAAGACGTGATCGAGGCGAATGACGAATGATCCGGACAGGTCATACGCCCGTTGACCGCGTGTGTGGACACCTTACGCGACGGACATGGGGACGGGTTTAGGCACGAATGGCTGATTCAGCGTCGGGTTTGCAGCGAAAGTTCGGCACGTGGACAGCCACGTTCGTGGTGTTGGCCAGCATGGTCGGGACGGGCATTCTCGTCTCGCCGGGGTACATGATGCTCACCTTGGGGCATCCACTCTTGATCCTGGGTCTCTGGATCGTCGGCGGGCTGATGGCGTTATGTGGGGCGTTGTGTGTGGCGGAGTTGGCAGCTGCTTATCCACAATCCGGCGGTGAGTACATCTATCTCCGCGAAGCCTATGGTCCGCTGCCGGCGTTCCTCTCAGGCTGGACATCGTTTCTGCTCGGATTCTCGGCCCCACTGGCGGTCTCCGCATTTGTGGCGGCATCTTACCTTTTGACGCCGTGGGCGAATGACGGTGCGGACGCCGCGTCGGGAACGACGTGGCTGGCGACGGCCTTGATCATTGCGTTGACGGTTCCCAACCTGCTGGGTTATCGACAATCAGCCTGGACGCAGAATCTGACCACGTTGATCAAATTGGCGTTGTTTGCAGGTCTCGTGGTGGCCGGTCTCATCTGGGGTGGTGGAAACTTCGATCGCCTCGGTGCGGGACGACCGCTCGATCGGGTATCCGTTGGCGACGGCGCATCGCAGTTGTTCTACGTCATGTTCGCCTACAGCGGCTGGAATGCTGCGTCCTATCTGGCCGGCGAAGTACGTGATCCGGGGCGTGGACTGCCGCGCGCGTTGATTGGGGGCACGCTGATCGTGACCGCCCTCTACGTGGGGTTGAGCGTCGTGTTTACGGTGGCAGTGCCGTTTGATGTCGTTGACGGGGACAACGCCGAAACCATTCCCGTGTTGGCCGTCGAGTTGATGTTTGGTGACGGCATGGGGAGGGTGTTCTCGGTCGCGGTTGGTGCGACGTTTCTGGCCACTGTAAACGCCTTCGTCATCACAGGTCCGCGCGTCTACCACGCGATGGCCCATGACCGGTCGTTCCCCGCCATCGCGGGGCGCACCAACCGAGATGGCGTCCCCGCGTATGGCATGGTGGCCCAATCAGCCACGGCGGTTCTGCTGCTCCATGCGACGTCATTTCAGGATCTGTACCGCTACGCCGCCATCGGCCTGTCGCTCTTCGCACTGCTGTTCATCACGGCGGTGTTTGTCCTGCGTCGAAGACAGCCGTCGCAGCCACGACCATTCCGGGTGCCGCTGTACCCATGGGTGCCGAGGGTCTTCATCGTCATCACGATGTTCATGGCGGTCTACGCATTGATCGAATGGACGGTCCCCTCGCTGATCAGCGTCGGCAGTATTCTCCTCGGCGTGCCGCTCTACCACCTCTGGTGCCGCTGGATTCGATGACGAACGCGGTCTCGTCAGCGTGTGATCATCGTGCATGGCCGATAGTGGTAGTTCAGCCGGGACGTGCCGACAGAATATTACATAACGTATGCAGCGTAGTACGAATATTGCGATTTTTCACAGAATGTGTGCAAGATCGATGATTCAGCTGGATGCGATCTAAACATTAAATGGAATTTCATCAGTCCTCACGGATGCATATGCATGGAAATAGTGCACATTGGTTGCATGGGTCGCGCGTCTGAAGATATCCATAGACCGGATATGTGTTTAGTTGTCGCTGCTTGTTGGAATATGCAATAGAGTGGAGGAAATACTGCTTGTTCAATCAAGTCAAATTGGATATGAGCGGGGAGTGTTTGGTTCCTGGCTGCGGGGGCGTTGAGCAAATTCAAGCCCACCCCGAGATCTGAGTGATGTCGAGCGCTTGGTCCTTGCCACGACGGTGTCGTGAGCAGTTCGGAGACCGTACGTCTGCGCGCAGCGTACCGTTATCGAAGACCGGCGTATCGTCGTGGCGCCGGAACACGCATTGGTTGCGGGTACCGTAGCGCCGACGTGAGCCGAGTGCGTATTTGCAAGAACAGGAGGAACACGATGATTGGGAGCTTTGGATCGACGGGAACCATTGTGGGATGCGTCCTGGTGCTGGGTTGTGTGGCGATGGGGGTCAACGCCCATCCGGGACACGATTCGCCGCAACAGGTAAGTGCGATCCCTGATGAAGGAGCGTTGAAGCTGGAGGATGTAAGCCACCACGAGAACGGTGAGCTCACTGTGAGACTTTTGTTGCAGGGGCAGCGTCACAACGTCAAATTGGAGCCCCATTCTGTCAGAGGCCCCAACGCGCGCGTCCACATTGTGGGCGTGGGTTACGAACCGCCCGCACCATCCCGGCTTTTCAAGGGCACACTGTCGGACGGACGTTCCTCCGTGCTTGCTTCCCAACGAAAAGATGGGATTGCGATCTTCGTCTATGGAGAAGACGGCAGCGTTCGCCACGTGGACGAAGACGGCCATAGCTATCGCACATCGCCCGGACATCACGCCGTACCGAGTGCCTCCTCGGCTTCTGGCCTTGGCAGCGCTGCCCACAGCTCATCGCCGCCAAGTGATCAATGTGTTTCGTTTGGGATGGATACTCTCCTCTCCTTTGACACCGACTACGCTGGCTACATGAAATACAATGGCTCGTCTGATGCGATCGTGGCCCGCATTGATGAGATGCTCGCGCGCATGAACCTGTACTTTTGGCATGGCCTCACGCTGCGCATCGGCTGGGACGAAATCCGCGTCCACACATCCGCCGCCGATGACCCCTACCTGCAGACGATCATCAACAGCGATCCGACCCTGCTCGGTGCCGTTGAGAACAACTGGCTAACGCAGTTTGCCGAGCGCCGTATTGCCGGAGTCGGCTATCTTCGAGCGCGCTTCTATCCTGGCGTGTCGCCTGGGGCGGCTTATCAGGGTTCGGTGCCAAGTGGGCTTTTTCACGCTCCGCTTCCTGATCCCGACGACAGCCTTGTGGAACTAGGGTTCCTTCAGCATGAGATGGGTCATATCTGGGGCGCTTCGCATTGCGACGTGCCGGATCCGAATAATGAGTGTACATGCGATTTTATTAATGATGTCATGGGCGATGGCGTCGAAGAGTACTTCAGTATCTGTTCGCTGGTCGAAATGCTGGATGGGGTCGAAAACGCCATGATCGCGGGTCGACTCCAGCCACGTCTGTTCAAAGATTCGATGCGACTGGGTATGGCGGAAGACCAGTGGTTTCCCTGGCAAACAGAGATTGATCTTGGAACCGTTGCGCTTGATACGGTCGCAAAAAGCAGTTGGTTGCTCGGGCATCGGACGTTGCTGCGGTGTCCGCACGGCTGCCAGTGCCATCTGGATTCAACTCTGCTCATCGATGATTTCGACCACGCCACGGTGGAACTCGTTTCGTTCGAACGTCCTGATGGCACAGCGGTGAACCCTTCGTCATTCGAAATGCAGGCAGGCGACCGCGCGGTGGCAGCTATTTATGCGTCCTCGATCTGGCCTGGCGATCACACCAGTTTCCTCTCGTTCACGGCCCGCGACATCCTGCCCAGCAGCACGTTGGACGCAAGCGACCCCGCAAGCCTGATGGATGTTCACGCGGTCTATCCTCTCCGCCTGACGGTCTCGCCTTCTGGAGTCGCGCCCGGTACGTTTGATCCGATCACGCCGGCGAACAATGCCGTCCTCTCCAATGTGACGAGGATTGAACTTGAATGGGAGCATTCGTACGGGGCCGAGTACTACACCATCAATGCCTGGGAGACGCGTCCGGGCCAATCGGAAACACCCTTTGAATTTGGCGTAGGGGAGATCCACCGCAAAGATGTCGGGGGATTCAAGCCCTGCCGGATGACCGAGGGGGCCGTCTATCGATGGCAGATCATCGCACACAACGCGGTCGGCAGTACCATCCAAGCCAGTGATTCCTGGTTGTTCACTTTTGAATCCTTTGGCGCGGAGTCAGATTGTGGCCCTGGAGGCGTTGGTGCGGGTGGGTAAAGAACCCGGTGAGCACCGCCCGAACCTGTGCTCGGCAAAGAACAAACTGGGTAGCACACTTGCGTCGGCCAGCGCACGATATCTCCGCGCTGGCCGACGCACTGTGTTCCTGAGTAACTCGTTCGCTGTGCGCTGCAGGTTTAACCCGGCCCTGACTCAGCAAGATTCGTCGGGCGAGACCCGGGTATCGAGGCGCTCATGGGATCTTGTTGATGGCCTGATACTTCTCTGCCACTTCAGAATCGCCGCCGGCGACTTGCGGGATGATCTCGCCGGCGATCTGACCGTCCCGCATCACGACGACGCGATCTGCGAAGGATGCACCGTGGGCTTCGTGGGTGACAGCCACGATCGTTCGATTCTGCTGGTCGGCGAGCCGTCGCAAAAGTTCCCATATCTCCGAAGCGTGGTGCGAATCGAGATTGCCGGTTGGTTCGTCGGCCAGGATCAGTGCGGGGTTTTGGACAAGCGCTCGCGCGATGGCCACACGCTGCTGCTCGCCACCTGACATGGCGTCCGGGCGATGATGTGCCCGTGGCGAAAGATCGACCAATCGCAAAGCTTCTGTTGCCCGCTCGCTGGCCTCGCCGTCGCGAACCCCGTCGATCATGAGTGGGACCGAGACGTTTTCGGCTGCGGTAAGGGTCGGAAGCAGGTTGAATGACTGAAAGACGACACCGATTCGTCGCCTGCGAAACAGCGTCCGCACCGCGTCATTCATCGTGGCAAGGTCCTCGCCCTCCACGCGAATCGTGCCGGACGTAGGCACGTCCAAACCAGCCATGAGATGGAGCAGCGTGCTCTTGCCCGACCCGCTCGCCCCCATCAGTGCCACGAATGCACCATCCGCCACGTCAAGGTCCACGTCGCGCACGGCGCTGACCTCTTCACCACCCGACCGATAGACTCGGCTGACTTTGCTTGCCTGAATGATTGCTGTCACGGCGCGGATGATAGCCCGATCAGACTCTGCCCACCACCCCGATACGCAAACGCGAACGCGCATGAAAATGGGCGCCGGTGCAGAAACACCGACGCCCTGTTGTTTGTCAGCGAATTGGCCTACGGAGCCGTCGGCGTGCCGACCGTGATGCGTTCGATGAAGAACTCACGCGGCAGTTCGTACGCTTCCACCGAGTCGGACATGACATCCCAGTAGCTCACGACCGGGCCATTCAGGTCAGATGCGATGATCGTTCCGTCGACGTACTCAACACCGCCAAGTCGCGGGCCAGGCTCGATTCGATAGTTCGAAACCGGGTCTGCGATCATGTCGATGTAGGTGAGTGTAGAGTTGGCTGGCATCAGAATGTCGACGTCTGGCTCGAATCGGCAGATTCCGGCCGTTGTGTTAGGGCCTTGGGTCAGGCTGCACGGAATGAGGATGTTGGTTCCGTCCGTGCTGATGTCGCCGAAGAGGTCATCAAAGTCGCCATCCTCTGGAATGATGTCTTCAAGTCGTCCGCCATTGAAATTGTTCGCCTGCGAACCCTTGTCCCAGTAACGAATCGACTCGTTTGCATCATCCAATGCGTAGAGAATGCCATTCAACTCGACCATGCCGGTCAGAATCGCACCCGACGAAAGACCCTGAATCAGACCGAACGTCTCGACTGCATCAAGGCCCGTCTCGTCCGGATCAACCTTGTTGAGCGTGCGACGCACGCTCGGACAAGCATTGCTGGTCGTTGCGCTTTCACATTCCTCAACCGAGACCCACAGCGTTTCCCCATCATACGCGATCAACGGGCGTGCCGTGACCTTGTTGAGGCGACTGATCGCCATTGGATTGTCCGGCGGATCGTGGAACATCGAGACATTGGCTTCCGACAGATCCAAAACCTGCAGCACTGCTCCGGTGGCTGGATCAATCTCGAGAATCGGCGGGTGACTCGACTGTCGCTCGTTACGAGGATTGACCAGGAACACCTCTGTGTGTTCCCCGTCGATCCCACGACGCGTCGTCACAAACATCCGCTCACCACCAGCCGGGCTCGCTTGAATCTGCGGGATGACCGAGACGGACACATTGTAGAACCGCGCGAGAATAATGTTCGTTCCGAATCGACGAGACTGAGTCGTACCAGGACGGCGTGCGTCGAACGGCGAGTTCTCGCCAAGGTCAAGCCGCCCTGCATCAATACCAATCATGAGGTAGGCAGTCGATACACCTTCCGGAACCGTCGCCGAGATGACGCCAGATACCTCATCCTTGATCACGCCGGTTGTATCATTTCGCTCCAGAGAATAGTCCTGACGCTCGAACACGAAACCATCCTGATCGAAGAACGCCATAAAACTGCGTACGGTGTGGTTCTCGGACTGAAGCTGAAGATCAGCCATGTTCGCGGTCAACAACTGGCCGGCGGAGAGTCCATCAATCCGATAGAAATCAACGTCGCCCTGCCACGCACCATACGGACCGTTGCCCAGAACGCCAATTGATGGTTCGACGTCGTTTCCGATCCGATCGGCTGTGGCAATCGGCGTGGCACTACCGATGGAATCATTGCCGTCAGGACCAGCGGTCTCGGTTGGCTCGATCGGTGCCTGCTGCGGCAATTGGGTACTAAAAGTGGAGATGCTGATCTGGTAGCACTGGAACCGATCAGCTTCCACGCCCATGTCCATTTCGTCTTCTGTCAGGCATCCCAATAGCCGCCCGGTGGGCAGATTCGCACGACCGCCGACAAACGGACGAAGATCCGCTTCTTCCGTACCAGCCACTTGGCTGTCATGCGGCGGATTGAAAATCGTCGGGCTTCCTGGTCGGGCCAGGAAGTCGCAATCATCTTCAAACAGGTTTCGGTCAGTTCCGAAAACCGCCAGGTAGTAAACACCATCCGAGCCGTTCTCACCCGGTGGATCAATGCTCGCCGCCAACTGACCACGCGACTGATCCAAGCCGTCGACACCAGGACGAGACGACTGGTCGCCGAGGGCGATCAACTCGCCGTTCGAGTTGTAAAGTGCGACAGCCGTGTCGTAGACAGTCTCATACCCGAGGGCAACCTCGCTATCGATGGAAATCTGCAACGAACGACGCGTGGACTCAAACGCCTGAACCACGCCGCAAGTTCCACCTGGGCAAGAGCTGGGTACACCCAGAGTGCACGGATTCCCGTCGTTGGTGCCTTCATCGCAGACCGGGCCGAAGACGATCTTGTACAGATCATAGTCCTGGCCATTCTCGCCAAAGGCACCATTGCCAAGCGTTCCGGTAAAGAACCGCGACCGAACCGAACCAACCGCATCGGCATCCTCGATGGACTCATTCGGTTCAACCTCGGGATTGAAGGCGCAATCACCAAAAATGTTGCAGCATACGATGGTCGTCCCACTTGCGCTGTCGCAGTCTGGCTCGGTACGACGAACGATAATTTCGTAGCTACCGACGTCGTCCGGATCGAGTGCCGCCACGGTGCCGAAATCCATTGGGTCGTAATCGGAATTCGTATCGCTACTCACGACCGCAAACAGCGTCGACTGACCTGACGGAACCGTGACGGTCGTGTAGGCATCGAGCGTGTTGCGTGCGAAATCATCACTTCTGGCCAGTTCCGTCACACCATCCGAGCCGAAGATGCGCAGAAGCGGGTCTCCGACACCGCCCAACAGCGGACTGGAAATCGCCCGAACTTGAACCTGGAGCACTTCGCCGCTACCCACCGAAATGCTATAAACGTCGATATCATTGAATTGCGTCGCCGGAGTTCCCTCGGAACAAACCGGATCATTGATGTTGGCGAAGCATGCTTGGAAATCACCATAGTCTTCAAGTGTGACATCGTCGCTGCCAGTGCTGTCGAAGAGTTCGCAACCCGGCTCGCCCGACGCACCAAAGCAATCCTGAAGCGCACCCCAGTCAATCAGGTCAATCGCGCCGTTGGGCTGCGTGTCAAAGAACGACGTGGCTGATCCTTCGTCAGGGTTGTCGCCAAGGAACCCGAATTGGCTGACCGGCTCACCAACACATGTGTTGCCGTCGGGGGACATCGGATCAAGCGGATTGCCCGTGCTCGTCGTGTTGTCACCCGTACCGTCTTCGCCCGGACCAACATAAAGCGTCAACGCAATACCGTTGTACGGACGGTCGAGGCTGCAAACGTTGCCGCCATCGCACGGGATCAGATTGTCATCACCATCCCTCGGTCCCCAGCCTGGACGGCAGAGTGCGTCGAATTCATTTGCTGTGTTGCAGCCGGAAGCACCCGATGACGCATCAAAAATGTGCACGCCGTCGACGTTGCCGGTACCACCGCCTGCCATCACCACACCGATTGTCTTGTCACCAAACTGCTGACAGATGGACTGTTCGCCACTCATACGCACTTGCACGCCGATCTTGCCGCCGGGAAGCGTGAACCCTTCGCGGTCAATGTTCGCGACGTCTGCCACGATCTCCCCTGTGGACATGTCAGTTACAGTGTACGTCTGCGCAATGAAGTCAACAGTTACCCGCTGAATTACCGGTTTGCCGTCACTGTCGAAACGGGCGGGGATCGCATTGAGGAATGGCGCCTGTAGTGTTCGAAACGCCACCGGCTGCATGTCGTCATCCAGCAACGCTGTACCGAAGTTGGCTTCGTCCGTATCGACGAAAAACGTCATGTCGATGTTGCTGAATGACGGCGCGGATTCCTTGCCGTTCATCACGTAAAGGTCAAAACCGGTGACTGCGCCACCGCCCGTGACAAACCAGTCACGAACCGCCAGCGAATTCGGTGGACTACCACCGACGTTGCGGCTGATCGGATTCACCGTGCAAACCTCCACGTTGCTGTAGAGCTTGGCCCGTGTCAGGCCACTGTCGAGCGGAGCTGCTTCCGGCACGTTGACCACCGTCTTGCTCTTCGAATCGGCGACGATCTGATCACCCAGCGTGAGGGCATCATCGTTCGCTACGGTCATCCCGGGGAGCGAAACGACCACCATCGCCATCAAGGCCACAATTGAACCGCGTTTCATAGTTGACTTCCTCACTGCTTTCTCCAAATCAGAGATGGATTGCGACCACCATCCCGATGTCGTTCCGTTCGACCACGTCAAGACGCCACGTTTCACTCTAGACCCGTAAATTCCCAAAGCAAATCAAACACCGCTCAATTGCAACGGGTTGATGCGCCAATAACGGGTTCAAGTCCCGATAATTGTGTTGACGGAAGCGGAAGCCTCGAAAAGTTCAAGTCACGCTTTGGGGCGTCACATTCCTTCCCAAACCCCTCACTGCGAGGTCGTCGCAGCGAGCCAAACTCAAGATTCAATCTTCGGACCTAGTGCAAGGCCGAGTTGAACCGAGACGCGGAATCAGACCGCGTCCACCTGAGTGTCCTCAGAATCGCTTCCTTCCCGTTCGATGCCGACCCCGACCCCACCCATGCCCGGCCCTCACCGAGCTGCGCCAGGAATGCAGCACCGCGCGCAGAGCACCTGCGCGTCTGACAAAATAGTACAGTGATTGATGACACCGAGTCAAGGAACGGTCAAGTTCTCCGCACCGTTCATGGAGGCGGGCCGTGCGCCCTTGTCAAAAAAAACCGGTCGTCCGACGATTATCGGACGACCGGTGCATGTGTTTAAAACACGACTCTTCCGTTAATTGATGTCTCCAAAGACGGCACCACGCGGGTTGCCACACTCAATAACGGTCCGAACAGGAGGTGCCGGCAGTGTATCCATCTGCCAGTCCTTGCCACGAATGGTCACACAGCGATAGCGTTCCCAATCCCGCTGATTTCCTTCGTCCGACGGCGCGGGGTAGTTGCCGAGATTCGGCTGCGGCTTGATGTGGCCATTCATCGTCACTGTCGCAGCATGTCCATCGACGAACGCTACATTGAAGACCCAATCACGCTTATGCCAGCCAGTGGCTACGTTCAGATCTTGCGTCGTCTGGCCACCGCCACCGCAGGAATCGCCCACACCATAATTTGAGCGCCATGCAAAGCGACCCGCACCCTCGAGAACGTAAACTGTGTTGGCCGGGCTGGGGATTCGCGACATGGGCTTCAGGAACGCGGAATTGCTGCGCAAGCGGCAGTCCGGCGGATTCGGCACGAGAACGGTCCAGAGAATGTTGGCCGTGTAGCTGTTGCCGTAGTGATCGTAGTGCGACAACCTGGAGTTCCTGAATGACTCATAATGGTAGCCTGTGTAGCCCCGATCGGAAGGGCACTTGAAGAGTCCAAGGTCCATTTCGGCGTCGGTGATCCAGTTGGCGTTGTCTGGACCGGGGTTGGGCGGGCGACCGTAGTCGGTGAACCCTCCCTTGTATACGATGGGGTTGAGCCCGCGGGTGGCCGGGCCACGACCGTTACGCGTTCCCCACAGCGAATTCACGAAGTCAGTGGCGTCCGCTCCGCCCTGGAGGACGTCACCCTTTCCAGCCTTTCCGCCCCACTCGACCTCGCCGAGAGCACCGTCGACGAGCCCCATGAAGGGGTGAACAGGGAAGGACGACTCGCCGGCGTCACCGGCGGCATATGTATTGCCAGCGGTACCGATGCCCTTCAAATTGGCCAGACAAACGGCCGACTTTGCCTGCTCCCGGGCGCGTTTCAGCGACGGAAGCAGAATGGCAATGAGCAGCGCGATGATCGAAACGACCACGAGCAGCTCGATGAGGGTGAATCCGCGTGCTAACCACGCAGGCCCGCCCCGACGCCTCATCAATCTTGATGAACCAACCATGACAATCTCCTTCGAATAAAGAAACGATGAAAACGAAACGACCCAATCAGGTCGTCTGATAATCTCGTGCAACAAACGACAGTTTAGCGCACCAACGCGGTTCTGTCCTAGACTGCCCCGATTCGTCGAGGATATGCGGACGCCCTGACAAGGTCAATCCGGGATTCCAAAATCCACGCAGCGGCAGGGGCCTGACGCACCACACCATAGTATCGACCCAAATGGCTGTTCGACATGGGAACAACGGACGCGAGCGATCAATTGAGGGGCCTGAGCGGGGCAGCCGATCGCAACTGGCGTTTCAATTCATGCTTCTTATCTTGGGCCTGTGCTGACATTGGGCGTGATTGCGCAGAAATCAGGCCATTCAGGGGCGGCGGGGAGGTCGGCCAGCATGGCCGTCACCACGCTTGTGGTGGTTTGGGTCGACTACCGGTTCGAGGCGATTGGGAACCGGGGCTCTCAGATTCGCGATCCCCAATCGATCCATGGCATGCCGCCGTCGGCCGATCCCAGATTCCTGATCGATCGGTCGGTTCGTCGTGGAGCATACGCTGCCGGAACTTCCGTCAGTTGCATGGCGCGTTTTGCATTCGCACTAAGCAGTGCCTCGCCCAGACCTTGCATTGCGATGTCGGGGGGCTATATGGGGCACTCCGACTACACGATCGAAACCAGTGAGCGCCGACCACCATGCCGATTCATCCAACCGCCATTATCGACGCATCCGCCGAAATTGATCCGACCGCCGACATTGGCCCGTACGTCGTCATCGACGGTTCGGTCTCCATCAAGGCGAACGTGCGCATCTACGCGCATGCGTACCTCTCCGGCTGGACCGACATTGCCGAAGATTGCGAAGTTCACCCGTTTGCGGTCGTGGGCCATCTGCCGCAGGACTTTCACTTTAAGGGCGATAAGAGCTACTGCCGGATCGGTCCGAGGACGATCATCCGCGAGCACGTGACGGTTCACCGCTCAGCGCACGCGGATGGTGAAACCGTCATCGGTTCAGATTGTCAGTTGCTCTGCGGAACGCACGTTGGCCACGATGCCGTGCTGGGCAAGGGGGTGACGCTGATTCCGTTCGCGGCGGTTGCAGGCCACGCAGAGATCCACGATCGCGTCATCATCAGCAACGCGAGCGCGGTGCATCAGTTCACCCGTGTCGGTCGGCTGGCGATGCTCGGCGGCGGGAGCATCATCACGCAGGATGTTCCGCCATTCATGATGACGATCGATCGCGGTGCGCCGATTGGCGTGAATGTGATTGGCATGAAGCGGGCATCATTGCCGAAGGAAGACATAAGTGAGATTCGGCAGTTGTATCGCGAGGTCTACCGTTCGGACCGCCCGATTTCCGTCTCGGTCGACGCGTTTCGTGAGCGTGTTGCGACGCCGTCGGGGCGGGCGTTTGTCGAATTCATGGACAACCCGGGTCGTCGCGGGATCATCCGAGCGGGCAGGCAGCCGCGAGATTGATGCGGGCATCACGATGAAGTGGGCACATGGCGTGAATCGGTACTTTCCTGGTGTGTTGGTGGTGGCAATCGCTGTGGCGACGGCGACCGCAGAGGAAGCGTGGAAGACCGCACCACCGCCGCTGCGCGCGGGTGCGGTCTACAACCTGATGTCGTTTGTCCGCGCAGAGCAGGGTGCACCGCCCGCGAGCAGTTCTGCCTACGCTTATGCTCAAGCCATCCGGGAATTGCAACCAATCGCCGACCGGGCCGCGTTGACGCGTGCTGCTGCGGGGCCATGGTCCGATGTACCGGCCGTTCGCAAGTGGATTGACGGGAACGCAACCGTTTTTCGTGAATTCGTGAAGGCATCGATGATAAGGCACGCGCACTTGCAGATCACGCCTTCCAGACAGAGTGGTCTCGATGCCGAGTTGCAGGATGCGCTGTTCGCGGTGAATGTTCCGGGCTTGGCGGCGTTCGATCTTGTGGCTCAGGGTCTCTTGGCGTCGGCATGGGCGAAATGGGACGACGACGGCGGGCAGGCGGTTGTCGACGCTGCCTGTGACGTGATGCGGATCGGGCGATCGCTGCAGCGTGAGTATCCGATGATCGCACAGCGCGAGGCGATTCGGATCATCGAGCGAGGCCAAGGCGCATTTCGACATGCACTCTTGCTCAGCGAGTCTCGCGCAGATCTTGCCAAACGCTTGATGTTCCATTCAGACGAGGTGTCTGAACCGCTGCCGTCGCTCGCGTCGGCCTATCACTTCGAGCGGCTGTCGGTGCTGGATGCGCTTCAGCGCGTGTACGCATCAAACAGCGGCGGGACGGGGGAGCAGGTCTGGGCAATTGTCGGCGATGGTGGCACGACGTCGTGGGATGTGATCGAGTCCGAAGTGCGCGACGTGGGTTTCGAAACAAGCATCGCAGAGGCCAACGCGTTCTTCGACGTGGTGATGCTCTGGTGCGATTCGCCGGATGGCACGGTGATCGCGCGGGAGAAGGAGATTCGTGATCAAGCCTCGCGGTTGAAGAATCCCATAACGCGTCAGATGGTGCGGGGCATCGTGGCGCCGCAACATGGTCTGTTGCGCGCGGAGGCGACGCGTCGCGGATTGCATATCCTGAACGCGGTGTTTCTCAACTGGGTGAGCACGAATAAGTATGTCGATTCGCTCGACTTCTTGATCCGCCAGAAGGGGGCGAAGAAGTTCGTCAGCGATCCGCACAACGGTGAGCCACTCGTGTACGTGCGCACGCGCGATGGGTTTGTCCTCTATAGCGTGGGGCCTGACCTGAAGGATGACGGCGGGCGACCATTCCTTCCTGGCACGGAGAAGGGCGACGTGGTTATCTGGCCGCTTCGTTGATCAGGAAATCACCCCACAAAGACACCCCGGCAGCGATGGCCACCGGGGTGTGTGAAACGCGGTTTGCCCATGCGGGCATTGGATCGCGACGTTAGCTCGCTTTCTTCGCACAGCCACCCGAAACGCAGCACGACGGACAATCGTCACCACAGCAGGCTTCGCACGAAACCTGGCAGCCGGGGCACGTCGAGCAGCAGGCCGCCTTCTTCACGCCCTTCGCACAGCAGGACGTATCGGCTGGGCTTGAGGTGGCAAACGCGGCAGCGGCGACGAACGCCAACGAAACGAATACAGCAGTCAATGTCTTGGTCATAGTAGATGTCTCCCAAATGGCTGGGGTTGATTCTTCTGTCTCAGCGCAGCCAAACCGACTCCGGCTTGGATTGCGCAGCAAAAATGCAAGGTTGGACGCGCCTGGAGCGCGCGGATTCACAATGCGTGGCGAACGACGTGAAGAATCAATTCAGCCAGACGGCGAGCCATGCCTGTCGCAACTGATGCGACGCATGGATGGAGGGAGGACTCTCAAATGCCTGCGGTCGAAACGTCGTCGGTGACGCGTCCGGTGCCTCGAACACGATGGCAGCCGCAGGGATCAGGTCAGATCGGGATTTCTCGGCGTTGGAGACCGACGGAATCGCGGGCTGCTCGCCTTGCGGCCTGAAACAACCCGAGCAGCACGAGCACTTGTTGATGCCGGGATCGGCTGGACTTGATGTGCAACAAGACGATGCCGGTGTCGGCTGCGTGGCTGTGCAGCAGGCGACGGTTGCCTCGGGCAATGCCGAGCAGCACGAGCCTTCCTCATTGCACGCGCACTGGGCGAGCAACGGTGTGGCCGAGTTGACCAGTACGCACAGAATGGCCAGGGAGGCTTTCATTGCCGTTTCACTATACCCCATTTTCGGAAGATGCGGGCTGTGAATCGGCCAAAATCGGTCACGCGGGGGTAACGACGTGCGCTGGCGTGGTTGCCGTTAGCGGACGGCCGCGGTGCTGGTTGGCTTGTATTTCCAGAGATAGAAGCCGAACGGCACCCACCAGATGAAGTCGTTGGTGAGGATGAGCCAGAACATGGTGGCTGGGAATTCGCCCCGTGAGACGGAAATGACCGCGCCGATCGGACCAAGGACTTTCCCGAGAAGCCCAATCGCGATCACGGGTTTGCCCTGATCGAGATGAAATGCGGCGTGCAGATAGAGCAGGCCGTACACGCCGACAATCATGCCGACACAAGCCCAGATGCTGGGATACCGGGGCGGATCGATCTGCAGCAATTCGAAGTAGTGATGCGGGAACAGTCCCGCCCACGCCCCGAAGGCAAGGTTGTAGATACCGGCGGCGATAAACACGCGTTTGTACGTCGTGGGACTCATCAGGCCCGATACCTCGGAAGGTGCGTTGGCGGTCAGACAATCCAGCATAACCGAGTGTAGAGAGGCTTCGTTGGTTCGACGAATCACAGGGTGTTCAAAAATGGTCGGTCAGACGCTATCGTCCCCGAAACGGACCGGCCACTTCGGCTTGTCCATCGACGAAAACTGTGGTCATTTCGGGAGGACGTGGCAGATGCGAAACGGGATGAGCTTGCGGGCAGGATGGGGCGTGGTGCTGGCGGCAACGTTTGTGGCATCGATCGGCGGTTGTGCGACGTCGTCGTGGACACAGTGGGGCGGTCCCGATCGCAATTTCATCGTGCCATCTGCACAAGTGGCTGACAGTTGGCCTGAAGAAGGTCCGCACAAAATCTGGTCGCGACCGCTGGGCGCCGGATATTCCGGCATCCTCGCCCGCGGCGGCAAGCTCTACACGATGTACAAGGATGGCGAGCAGGATGTCATCGTCGCGCTCAATGCGCGCAACGGCGACACTGTCTGGGAGTATCGCTACAACACGCAGGCCTACGAAGGTCAGGATACGCGCTTCGGGACAGGCCCGAGTTCCACGCCGTTGATCGTCGGGAACCGCATCATCACCGCAAGCTACGACAGCCAAATCCACTGCCTCAACGTCAACACCGGCGAGTTGATCTGGAAGATGGACATGATCAACGAGTTGGCCGGCAGCAAGCTCTACTTCGGGTACGCCAACAGCCCGATTGCATACAAGGACACGGTGATCCTGCCCGTTGGTGGTGAAAAGCATGCCGTGATTGCCGTTGATCCGCAGGATGGTGACATCGTCTGGGCGAGCGAGCCGGGCGAGATCAGTTACGCCGCCCCGGTGCTGATCGACGTCGATGGTCAGGATCAGCTCGTCTATTTCGCGCCCGAACACGTGATGGGCATGGACCCGACAGATGGCCGCAAGCTCTGGTCGCACCCGTGCGCGAATCGATACAAGAACAACTGCTCGCAGGCGCTGTGGGGGCCTGACAATATGCTGTTTGCGGCGACGCAGTTGGAGGGCGGTGCCCGCGTGATCCGGCTGACGCGCGAGGGAGACGAGACGAAGGTCGAGGAAGTCTGGGCCAATGACGACGTCAAGATCTTCCACTGGAACGCGATCCTGAAGGAGGGGCACGTCTACTCGTCGATCGGCGGGACCACCACGACGCTTGCGGCTGTGGAATTCGCGACCGGTGAGATCAAGTGGCGTGAGCGTGGGTATCATAAGGCGCAGGTGGTGGCCGCCGGCGACAAGTTCATTTTCGTGGACGAGGAAGGCAAGCTGGTTCTGGCTCGGATGACGCCGGAGTCGCTGGAGGTTCTGTCGGAAGTCGAGCTGCTGGAGAAGGTGGCGTGGACGGTTCCAACCCTCGTTGAATCAACGCTTTACGTGCGCGATAAGAAGTCGATCATGGCGCTGGATGTCGGTTGATCAGCGTCTGACGCGGCTGATTGAACTCACCGACTTCGGGTCGGCCTAGCGCATGCGGTTTGGCGCGAGCTTGATCGAATCGACGAAGGCGGTGTTGTCGGCGTGCTTGCCCATTTGCGTGGTGAGGTCGACCATCGCCCGCTCGGCGCCGCGACTAAGCAGGGTCCGCCGGATGCCGTGAGAGGATTCGAGTTCCTGAGGGGTGAGCAGCAGTTCTTCCTTGCGTGTTCCGGACATTTGCAGGTCGATCGCCGGCCAGACGCGGCGGTCGGCCAGCTCGCGGGTGAGCATGATTTCCATGTTCCCAGTCCCCTTGAACTCGTTGAAGATCACGTCGTCCATGCGGCTGCCAGTTTCGATCAGCGCGGTTGCGATGATGGTGAGTGACCCCCCGTGTTCGATGTTTCGCGCGGCGCCGAAGATCTGCTTGGGTTCCTGGAGGGCGGAGATGTCCAGTCCGCCCGACATGATCCGCCCGCTTCCACGACGTGATGTGTTGAACGCTCTGCCAAGGCGTGTCAGCGAATCGAGGAACATGACGACGTCCTGCCCCGCTTCAACGCGTCGTTTCGCGTAATTGGTGACGAGTTTGGCCAGGCGGACGTGGTTGGCGGCGTCGTGGTCATTGCTGCTGGCGATGACTTCACCCTTCACGTTTCGCCGCATGTCGGTCACTTCTTCGGGACGTTCGTCCACGAGCAACACGATCATGTGGGCTTCGGGATGATTCGTGGCGACGCCATGGGCCATCTGCTGGAGCAGCACGGTTTTGCCGGTCCTCGGCGGGGCGGCGATCAGGGCGCGTTGGCCGAGACCGATCGGCGTCATGAGGTCGACCACGCGCATCGACATCGATCCATCGGGAGATTCGAACCGAACGCGCTGGGCTGGATCGATGGCGGTCAGATCTTCGAACCGTTCCGTCTCGGCCCAGTCATTCGGCGTGAGGCCATTGATCTCGTGGATGTCGCGAACTTCAGATTTTCGACGATCCTTCTTGGATTTCGTTGGCGGCGGAGCCACGACCAACTCGCCGCCGCGGAGGTTGAACCGCCCAACGAGTTGCCGGGAGAGCGCGGGATCGGTGCCATGTGCGGCGAAGTGTCGCTTGCCCTGACGGAGTCTTCCGCCGTCGCCGACCGGCTCGAAGATGCCCGAAATCTGCTCTTGCGCCTGTTTTTTTTCACTCATAATTGAACGATAATTCCCGCGTTGTTGCGCCGCCGTGATCACGTGTCACCTGCGCGGTGACGGTCCGGCGGTCACGGAGGGACGTACGCCCGCCGCGTGTCGCCAGTGGGTGGCTGTTCCGTAAGATGTTGTTTCGCAATGGTTTGCGTAACCGGTTCCCCGCCCGCTCGGGCTGGCAGCGGGAATCACTGTCGCAACCCGACAGGCGGATTATATCCGAACGGCTGGGAAAGTCCTGCGCCTGTCACGAAAACGGTTGATCGAAATCTGAGAAATGGAGTCTTGACAAACCAGTCGGCTTGTGCGACTCTCCCGCCCCGAAATCACGTACCGCTTAGTTTGCGGTTGCGTGGTGGGTGAGTGGTTCCGTTTTCGGAGCTTTCTCCGCGGAAAAGCGAAAAAACATCATGCTTTTCGTCAGGAGAATCCGATAAAGGCAACCATGACCTGATTGGCCTGACCGGCGCGGTTGCAGGCGATCGGGCAGTCGAACTGGAGACTGAAGTCGAATCCAGTTGAATGAGGGATCACTGACGCGGCGCGGCGGAAGGCTCCTCGCATTTTCAAGTTGCGTTCGGAAGATGCAGGTATTCCGATCTCGGGTAGTTGGCGCGAAAAACAATGGCGTGCGTGTTTGACGCTGTTGTCCCGAGTTGGCCTTGGACGTGATCAAAGCTGAATCGAAACCAAACGCCACAGTCAGATTCGTGCAACGCTCGGATGCGTGGACCAGATGAGACGCTTCGGGCGTCCGAGGTCATCTGTAGCTTGCTCAGGCTGGCCAGATTCGTCCTGGTCTTGGAACCGGGAGGAGGTTGGATGATGAGGAGTGGCAGGCGTTTCAGGAGAATAGTCCTCGTTGCGAGTGGAATGTCGCTGATGGGGTTCGCGAGCTGCCTCGGATTGGACCTGGATCGGGTTCTGCAGTTCAGTGCGGGCTATGCAGCGTCGGAGTTTTTCCTCGATAACGATGCCGTGTTTGACCTGTTCCCAGGGTGAATCTCGCGGCGACATTGACTTGGATTCTGGGATTGTGTTGCGTTGAGTGGCTGAAGTTGTGCTGAATGCTCGCAGGAAACGATGGCTGACCCTGTTTGTGACCGGTGGAGCGATGTTTCAACTTCCCGCCGGTTGTTCGGAAGAACTTGCGCGGACAGTCGCTTTTGGAATTCGTGACGCGTTGGCTGCTGGAGCGGTCAGCATCTTCGATCTTGTGGTTGTGCAGCCGGTTGTTGACGGTGTTGCCGCCGAAGATGAGACTTCATGAATTCGGGCATTGAGAAGAATTACAACGCGGAACCGACCGCAGTGTGTCAGCGAGATTTGAAGGAGTCTTGAGAATGCGTAAGAACCGTCGTTTCATGAAGGTTGCCGCAATGACGATGGCCGGTGCGACCATGTTCCAGTTTGGTGGTTGCTTCGGCGCGACGCAGCGCAACATTCCAGTCGGTCTGGGTCAGGGAATCGGGAACAGCTTGGCGTTGGTGATCAACGCGGCGCTTCTCGCACCCGTGCTGGGTCCGGTCATCGAGGACATCGGTGATCTGCTGCTTCCGCCGGCTGACGCAGGCTAATTTTTGCATACGGAAAATCGTTGTCTGACGCGTGGTCAGGCATAGCGATAAAGGTTGCGATCGTTTGATCGACAAGTTTTTTTTGGGCTTCTTATACCGTGGAGGTCGAGGTAATGAAAAAAAGCATGAAGAAGGCTGTTGTTTTGGCCGCAATGGGTGGCGCTCTCCTGCAGTTTGGTGGCTGCTTCGGTGGCATTTTCCAGGCTCTGCTCCAGGGCGCACCTGTCTACGTTGGTCTTGAGTTCCTGACCGACAACGACGGCATTTTCGATCTGTTCGCTGACTAAGCAGATTGAACGCGAAACGGTTGGCATTTTGCTGACCGTATCGTTGAACAGAACATGACACGAACCCCGGTCGTTGCGGCCGGGGTTTATGTCTTTTTTACGGGCGCCGATGGCATGGACGCTGTGGTTGCGGTCGGCTGCACGACGCGGATAGCATGCGCCGGGTCGACAAGAATGGTTTGTCTGTCCGCGACGGGAGTCGTTTCTCATGTGTGCGTTCAACATGGCCTGTCCATCTGACGAGTATGTTCGACGTCGCGCACAGCTCGCGGCTGTGCTTTCGCAACCGCTCTGCCTGTTCGCAGGCGACACGCAGGCGCGAAACTACACGGGCAACTACTACCCCTTCCGCGCGGCGAGCACATATCGCTATTTCGGCGGCCCTGCGATGGCGGGGGCGGTCATGCTCATAGAGCCGGGCAGCGACGGTCGGGCCGGTGTGCGGCTGTTCCGTCATGCGTGGGATGTCTCGGGGGCTGTCTGGGTCGGTGACTGTGCGTCGGCCGAGGCGATCGCGTCCGCAGGTGGGTTCGATTGCGCGGCGGTTCATTCCCGTGACGCATTGGTCGGGGCGATTGGCGGGCAAAGTGTGTGTGCTGTCTATCCGCCAAGTGTTGCGACCGTTGCGGATGTGGCGGAATTGCGGCTTGGTGACGCGAATGATGATGTCCGAGCCGCCATCGTCAACATGCGGCTGATCAAGGACGAGCACGAGGTCGCGGCGATGCGTCGGGCAGCGGACATCGGCATTGAGATGCATCTGGCGGCGGGGCGAGCCTGTGCGGACGGCGTCCGGGAGATGGAAATCGCGGCCGCGATTTACCATGCGATGATTGCGCGCGGGGCACGTCCGGCCTTCACGCCGATCGCCACACGTCGGGGCGAGATTTTGCATCCGGAAGGGTATCCGAACCGGCTTCAGAGTGGTGATCTGATGCTCGTGGACGCAGGGGCTGAGGAGCCGGGCGGGTATGCCAGCGACATGACGCGGGTGTTCCCGGTTTCCGGCACGTTTGAGCCGCTGCAGAAAGAGGTCTATGAGACAGTGTTGCGGGCCCAGGAGCGGTCTATCGATGCGTGCGTTGTGGGTGCGCGTTTTCGCGATATTCATGATCTGGCTGCACGGACGATCTGCGAAGGCTTGGTCGATATGGGTTTTCTCGCCGGCGATCCGAATGATCTTCTGGAACGACGGGTCCACACGCTTTTCTTCCCGCATGGATTGGGGCACCTGATCGGGATGGATGTGCACGACATGGAGGACTTCGGTGACCTGGCTGGGTATGCGCCGGGCCGGTCGCGTCGCTCCGGATTCGGGGATGTGAATCTGCGGCTGGATCGTGATCTTGAAGCCGGCATGGCGGTGACCATTGAACCGGGGATCTACTTCATTCCGGCCATCTGGGCGAACGATGGGATGATCGAGCCATTTCGGGATTGTGTTCGGATGGACAAGGTGGGGGCAGCGTTGTCGGCGGAATTCGGCGGTGTGCGGATTGAGGATGATGTCGTCGTTGGGAAAGCGGGGCCTGAGGTCCTGACGGCGCGTCCGCCCAAATCGGTTGCCGATGTTGAAGCGTTGATGGCTGGCTAGCGTGCCGGTCTCATTTCGGCGTTGTTGCGGGGTTTGAAGTCCGCTGCCAGAGTGTCCAGTCGGTGTTTTGGCCGATGGGGAACGACTTGATTGGTGCGTACGCGGAGCCGTGGATCGTCAGAACGTTGTCGGCGATGGCGCCGGTGCTTTTCAAACCGTCGACGATCATGGTGTCTTCCAGGAAATACTCCGGGGCGGTCTGCCTCCAGATTTCGGCGAGCGCCTTGTCGGTGGGGTCGTTGAGTGTTCTGCCATTCTCGCGAATGAGTTCGGCGATATCGCGGTGTGGCAAGCCGTACTTGTAATCGAAGATCGCACGATCACCGAAGTAGGCGACGACGCCGATTCGACGCGTTGCAATGGTCGCGTCGACGGGCAAATGGTCGTTGATCCACATCGCGGGGGCGACGAGATTCGCAGATTGCATGACGTAGCCGGGGTAGTGTCGGCTGTAGTGATCCGACATGCGTGCGGCGCCATGGATGATGAGGGTCAAAGTCAGGATGGAGAGTGCGGCGTTGATGATCGGCTTGCCGGTACTCTTCAGTGTGGCGCTGGCGTGCGAGATCTTCTCCAGCACACGGCAGATTCCCAGAACCAGCACCAACATGGCGACCGGCAGGTAAGGTGCGAAGTAGCGTGCTGTGAGGGTCCAATCCTGCGATGCGTAAACGCTGAAGGCAAATCCGACGGTCAGGATGGCCAGTACGAACGCGGCTTGCGGTTTGTCGAATCGAAACAGCCGTTGCACTCCGACAATGAGAAACGGGATCGCGAGTAGATGGTCGAGTGGGAATGGGAGGTTCGTGTTCTTTCCGATCATCGCAGAAAAGAGGTTTGCGGTCACCCTGGACAGGCTTGTCGACTTGGCGGTGAACGTGTTGGGGAAGGGGCTGTCAAAGTACCAGACTCTCAGGAGCGTGACGCAAAGGACGATGAGGCCGAACGCGATGATCCCGCGCATCATCGATCGAGCCTTGGTCAGGCGTAGCAGGACGAACAGCGGATAGAGGAGGATCGTCTCAGGCCGGACGAGGTACATCAGGCCACACATGATTCCGAGCAGCGTGGAGCGATCGGGTGATCGGCTGATTCTGACGCTGTACAGCAGCATGGCGGCGAGCAACCCGGTTTCGAGTCCGGATAGGGAGTAATAGAGAAAGTCGATCTGCGTGACAGCGAGCAGCGGCACGAACACGCTGAGAATGCGGCGGTCTGATGGGCTGTTGAGGTCGGCGATGATGCGGTGGAGAAGCCCGATCACCAGGAGAATGCACAGACCGCCGAGTATCTTTGAAACGATCAGTGGCGACGCCAGCGCACTGAATGGCAGCAGCAGCAGCAGCCAGCCGATGTTGGTGACGGACTCGACGGGGTCGCTCGGTTGAAAGTAGAAGCCATTGCCTGACAGCGCCTGATCGATGCACCGAAAGCCGATGTACGCATCGTCCATGAAGTGGGTGGCGCTGCGGGCGAACACGAACAGGACAATGGCGAGCAGCAGGGCGGTTGGAATGGCTGGGTAGGACACTGTCCGCTGGCGGACGAAGGTGACCTGTTCTGTGGTGTGCAGATTCATGACGGGACCGCGTGCTTGTGGGTCAGTGTTGAAGCGGTTGAGCGGCCTCCGTGGCGAGATCCCGCACGTTGCGGACGTCCGATTACCGGATTGCGTCTGCAACCCGGGATGGCATCGACAAGCGAGGCGTGGTGCTTGAGTGGTCGCGTGGGCGGCGGTCGCACGCCTGATATTTGCGGACCTACAGCGGCCGAGTCGAATCGCATAACCGGATGAGGAATCGTGTTGCTGGTCTTGCCTGCGCTGGCGATGGGGCGCTGTGGCGGTTGAACAGCCATGCGGTCCATGCGAATTGGGTAGCATGGTTATGGGACCGCAGTTGTTGAAATGGGATATTTGTGATTCGGCGGCATTAGTGGTTTTGCATAACTATATATGATGCAAAATGCGAATTAGGCCCATGACATCGTGCTGTCTCATTGCATGAAAATCCGCCTGGCGTTAGAAGATCATATGCAGAATTATTGCATCGGATCGGTGGATTGATTGCGGAGGTCGAGTATGGCAATGATTTACTGTGTTGAATGCGGCGCTGGTGCTTCTCCGAAGGCGCCCAACTGTCCGCAGTGTGGTCATCCACTGCAAGAAGCAGCCCCGCCTGCAAGTGCTCCGGTTGTCAACGTCAACGTGACACAGAATCAGCAAAACGAAATTGGTGGAGGAGTCGTCGTTGCGAGAAGCTGGAGTCCATTGGTCGCTGCTATCTTGAGTTTTTTCATTCCTGGGCTTGGACAGTTGTACAAGGGACAGCCCATCAACGGGCTTGTGTGGTTCGTGCTTGTATTCCTGGGGTATGTCGCGTTCGTCTTCCCTGGTTTTGTTCTCCATGTATGCTGTGTTCTTGGAGCAGCGATGGGCGATCCGAACAGGTAAACACCGGTTTCGTGGTTCTCGATGCGGGCATGCGTTGTGTGGACAAGACCTTGAGATGAGACCGTTTCGAGGGGCTTGGGTTGCATTGTACTCAGGTGGGGTCGAACCTGTGGTTGATTGACGACCGAGCCCAAAGGGGGTAGGTAAGTACCGGCATCAGGGTTTGGAAGCGAAAGGAAACGCTGATGTCGCACACTTCTTCTCGATTTGAGATTCCCGAGGGACTGACGTTTGATGATGTGTTGCTGGTTCCGCAGCGGTCGTCGTTCACGCCGGACACGATCGATGTGGGGACGCAGCTGACACCCAGGATCCGTCTGAACATCCCTCTGATGTCAGCGCCGATGGACACGGTGACCGAATCGCAGTTGGCCATTGCGCTGGCGCAGGAAGGCGGGATCGGGATCATCCACAAGAATGCGCCGATCGAAGCGCAGGTGCGCGAGGTGAACAAGGTGAAGCGGTCCGAGAGCGGGGTGATTCTCGATCCGGAGACGCTGCGCCCGCATGATACGGTCCAGAAGGCGCAGGAGTTGATGTATCTGCAGAACATCTCGGGCGTGCCGATCACGGATGAGGCTGGGTATCTGAAGGGGATCATCACGCGGCGTGATCTGAAGTTTCTTGATACGCATGATCATGTGCTGAGCGATGTGATGACGGCGACGAATCTGGTGACCGCGCCGCCACAGACGACGCTGGATGAGGCGGAGCGAATCGTCAACAAGGCCAAGGTCGAGAAACTGCTGCTCGTGGATGAGGAGGGTCGGCTGACGGGGCTGATCACGATGCGCGACATCGAGCGGAGTCGTGAGTATCAGCAGAGTTGCAAGGATGATCGGGGGCGACTGCGGGTTGGGGCGGCGGTGGGTGTGTTCGATTACGAGCGGGTGGATGCGCTCATCGAGCATGACGTGGATCTGATCGTGGTGGATACAGCCCATGGGCATTCGGACAACGTGATCGACACGGTGCGGGAGATTCGGCAGCGCTATGACATCGAGGTGATCGCGGGCAACATCGCGACGGAAGAGGCGGCGATCGATCTGATCAAGGCGGGTGCGAACGCGGTGAAGGTGGGGATCGGTCCGGGCAGCATCTGCACGACGCGGGTGGTGTCGGGCGTTGGGGTTCCGCAGATTTCGGCGATCATGGAGGTGTGCAAGGCGGCGACGGAGCGCGATGTGGCGGTGATTGCGGATGGCGGTGTTCGGCGGTCGGGTGATGTGACCAAGGCGCTGGCGGCGGGGGCGACGTGTGTGATGATTGGGTCGTTGTTTGCCGGGCTGGAGGAGTCGCCGGGCGAGGCGGTGACGTGGCGTGGCCGGCGGTTCAAGGAATATCGTGGGATGGGGTCTTTGGGGGCGATGGTGAAGGGCAGTGCCGACCGATATGGACAAAGTGAGCGGACCGAGTCGCGGAAGCTGGTACCGGAGGGGATCGAGGGGCGAGTGCCGTATCGTGGGCCTTTGTCCGATTTCGTGTACCAGTTGGTGGGTGGCCTGAAGGCGGGGATGGGTTATTGCGGGACGCAGACGATTGACGATTTGCACGCGCGTGCTAGATTCACTCGTGTGACGCACGCGGGTCTGATTGAGTCGCATCCGCACGATGTGGCCATTACGAAAGAGTCTCCGAATTATGCGATTGATCAACCGATCGAGTCTTGAGCGTGTTGGTGTGGCGGGTTGCCTGATGCTGGTGGCTGTTGTTGGTGGTTGCCATCAGTTCCCGGATGTGTTCTTCGATGATCTGCCGCCATCCAGTCTGGTGACGACAAACTCGGCGTTCATTGCGCGGTCGCACGGTGCGGAACCCATTCTGCGTGATCGCGGGTTCGAGCGTCGGATTGTCGAGGAGCAGGATGGGGCGGTGTCGCACGGTCCGCTGTGGTTTGAGGATCCGATGGAACTGGTCGGCAGTGACGACGATCAGTTCGCGATCACAAACGAGGATCTGCTGGTGGCGGTCTACAGTCCGGGGCGGTTTGCGGCGAATGTCCTGTTGTGGCCTGTGACGCTTTTTGTCCATCCTCAGTGGCAGGTGCAGTGCAGTGATGGGGTGGCGACGCGGTCGCGAAGGTCGGGTCTGACCGAGCCGTATGATGCGCAGCCTTGTGCCGGCGAGACGGGGTTGATCGACATTCGCGAGACGTGGACGTTTCATGAGTTGCATCCTGACGTGGGCGACGAGCCGATGGGTGAAGCGTTGGCGGAGGATGCCGACGCGCCCGAGGGGGATGACGCGTCGGAGCCGGAAGATACCGACGCTGAAGACGGAGACGATCGTGGGTAGCGTGCGGGTGTGGGATACGCGAGTGGACGATGGCGCGTGAGTCGGCGGACGTGGCTGCTGGTGAGGACTTGCGCGTTTGCGTTGTTTGTCATTTCAAGTGTACCGGAAGTGAATTGACAAGTTGCCCGAGTTGCGGGGCGTTGTTCGATGCACAGGCGGAGCTGCGCGTCGGCGATGACGTGACGCCGTATGCGCTGGCGGAACGGCGGGATCGTCGCGTGATGCGTGCGATGCGCCGGTGGGTGTATGCAGCCAGTGTCCAGCGGATCGGGCATGTTGCGTTGATGGGGCGGTCGTCGGCCTCTCGGCGGTTTGTTGGGCGTCATTTGCTGTGGCTGGCGTTGGGGGCGGGTGTGTTGCAGTTTGCGACGACGGGTTGGCACGTGGTGGTGCGGACGGCGGACAATGCGCTGATTCTGCAAACGCAGCCAATGGGGCGGGGATGGATGGAAATTGCACGTGCGGATGTGTCTCCGGTGACGTTGGGGCCATTGGGTTTGTGGTGGCAGCCGATGCAGAGCGGGCTGGCGTTGATTGTGGGGATGGTGTCGGCTTGGTTGATGGGCTTGATGGCGATGGGGGTGTTGCATGGCGGATCCATCGGTCGAAATGGGCGGATGGAGGCGGCGGTTGATTATGGGTTGGCGTGGACACGGGCGATCGGGTACGCGGGGTTGGCGACGATTGTGTTGCCGGTTGCGGATCTGATGCTTGTGTGGGGTATCGGTTTTTTCCCTGGGCGACGGGTTTGGATCGGCGGGTTGTCGGTGGTGAGCGGCGTGTCGGTGTTGCTGTACTGGTTTTGGCTTGTGCGGTCGGCGGGCGCGGTACCGAGGGCGGGACGTGGGTTCATGCTGGGATATTATGCGGTGGCGGCGCCGCTGTTGGTGGGTGGTCTGGTGATGGCGTGGTGGATCGGTCTTGATCGGTTGTGTGCGTATTCGTGGCAGATGCTGGAGATGTCATGGCGGCAGACGTAGCAAAGGTGCAGTCGGTGGCGGTTGTCGATTTCGGCAGTCAGTACACGCAGTTGATCGCGCGGCGCATTCGTGAGCACAACGTGCACAGTCTGATCGTCGGTCCGAAGGTGACGCCGGGGGAGTTGTCGGACCTGAACGTCGTGGGCATCGTGTTTTCGGGTGGGCCGTCGAGTGTGTATGCGGAGGGTGCTCCACGGTGTGACGCGTCGCTGCTGGAAATGGGGGTGCCGATTCTTGGTATCTGTTACGGAATGCAATTGGTCTGTCAGATGCTGGGGAGCGAGGTGAAGGCGTCGCGGGGGCGGGAGTATGGGCGGACGGAATTGCGGTTGGCGGGGCGTGGTGGGTTTCTGGCGCACTTGCCGCAGCGGACACACGTGTGGATGAGCCATGGGGATGTTGTGTCGGTTTCGGGGGATGCGTTTGCGGTGTTGGCGGAGACGGATTCTTGTCCGTTTGCAGCCGTTGCCCATCGCGAGCGTCCGATTGTGGGCGTGCAGTTTCATCCGGAGGTGACACACACGCAGGAAGGGTCGCTGATCATTCGCAACTTTCTGTTCGACATGTGCGGCTGTCGCGGGGACTGGCATCTTGGGGATGTGCGGTCGGAGTCGGTGAAGGCGTTGGCTGAGCGCGTGGGTCCGGACGAGCGCGTGATCTGCGGGTTGTCGGGCGGGGTGGACAGTTCGGTGACGGCGGCGTTGCTGCACGAAGCCATTGGTGATCGTCTGGTGTGCATCTTCGTGGACAACGGGCTTTTGCGATCGGGTGAGGTGGAGCTGGTCGAGCTGACGTTTCGCGATCACTTTCATGCGGATTTGCGCGTGGTATCGGCTGCCGATCGATTTCTTTCGAAGCTGGACGGGGTGCATGATCCGCAGCAGAAACGCACGATCATAGGCCATGAGTTCATCGAGGTGTTCAAGGATGAGGCTGCGAAGGTGACGAACGCGAAGTACCTGGCGCAGGGCACGCTGTATCCGGATGTGATCGAGTCGGGGGAGGGGCTTGGTGGGGTGTCGGCGGGGATCAAGCTGCATCACAACGTGGGGGGATTGCCGGCGGAGTTGGGGTTTGAATTGATCGAGCCTTTGCGCGATCTGTTCAAGGATGAGGTGCGTGTGCTGGGTGAGCAGTTGGGGTTGCCGCATGCGATCTGCTGGCGACATCCCTTCCCTGGACCGGGATTGGCGGTGCGGATTATCGGTCCGGTGACGTCGAAAAAGCTCGACATTCTGCGTCAGGTGGACAAGATCGTGATTGATGAGATCGTCGCGGCGGGTTGGTATGGAAAGATTGCCCAAGCGTTGGCTGCTCTTTTGCCGATTCAGACGGTAGGTGTGATGGGAGATGATCGGACCTACGAGGATCAGTTTGTGGCGGCGGTGCGGTTTGTCGAGACGACGGATTTCATGACGGCGGACTGGGTGCGGGTGGATCAGGAGTTGCTTGCCCGCATATCTTCGCGCATCATGAACGAGGTGCATGGCGTGAACCGCGTGGTGTATGACATATCGAGCAAGCCGCCGGCGACGATCGAGTGGGAGTGATCATCGCGGTAGTGGTCGCGTCAATAATCACGACAGGTGAAAAGCAATGGACATTTCCAACGATATTTATTCCGTTGATGAGTTGCGAGCCGATCCGGATCTTGTGCTGACCAACGCGCGCGGTCACAAGCGGCCTGCGTTGATCGCCAACGACGGCAAGCCGGATTTTCTGATCATCCCTGTTGAACTGCTTGGCAACAAGAAGAAGGCGCTTGAAGCGGCGTGCGAGTTGGTGGAGACGATGTAGCCGGGCTGCGGCCAGTCGCGTGCGCCTCAAGCGGAATCAAGGCGTCTTTCGAATCGCTTCACATAAAGAAAGCGATGGCGTGGGTTGCGAGGCCGAGGCATGCGATGGCGATGCTGAGCACCATCGCGGGTTGGGCGAAGTATTCTGTGCGGTCGTGATTGGCGAGGCCGTACCATGAGAACATCGCGGCGGCCACACCGAGTTTGAGCGTAACGATTCCAGCGAAGTGCCAGCCGTATCCGAACGACTGCACCATTCCGTCGAGCGTGTCGCCGCTCAGGCGGTGCGCGGGCCAGTAGACGTATCCTGTTATCAGATTCCAAACCACGATGAGAACGATGCAGCCGGGGAGCAGGTATCCGGCGACGACGGTCGTGAAGGCGGAGTCCTTCAGGTTGCTCGTGTCGGGGACGTTGTTTTCGGGTGGTGAGAAGCGATGCAGTGCCATGACATATCGTGTCCTTGATCTCACGATCGTAAGGACCGAAGCGTTCGATCGGCAAGGGTCTTTGATTCGTGGCTCGGATCAGTTCTTGGGTGGATTCGCGGCGCCGGCGGGGTCTTTGGTGCCGGACAGTGGTTGTACAACGGCGTAGACGCCGAAGGCGAGGAAGCCGATCGAGGCGATGGCGCGGAAGCCCCACCACCATCGATAATGCACCGACTTGAGCACGATCGGGCGTTTGAGCGTTTCGACTTCCAAGTGCATCTTGCTGGAGGCGAGCACCCATCTGGCGTAACCCCAAAATCCGCTGCTGCCATAATCGCGGCGGAGCGTTTCGCGAACGAAGTCGGCGACGTGCTGCCGGAACTCCGTGACATTTTGTCCCTCGGGGAGCATCGGGGTTTGCTCGACGGCTTGGTTGGCTTTGTCGGTGGGGAATTCGTGGACCTCGACGGCCATCGATAGACACCAGCAGAAGACGACGACGATGCCGGCACCGAGGCGGAGCTGATACGTCGGGATAGGCCTGACCGGGGCCGCCATGCGAAACATGACACCACCCAGAATGATGCCGAACAGCGCGAAGAAATAGAGACCGAGCATCGCCACCAGGGCTGCGCCGTAGGAGAGCAGCCAGCCGAGCGGGACGGCTGCGACGAGCGCACAGCCGACGGCGATCCACCATCGACCCACGCCGGTTGTGGCGGGCGATGCGGATTCGGATGGCATGACGTTGCTCTCTGCGGAAGTCATCGCCGCATCATCGTCGAAGTGTGCGGCGCGGGCAACCGTGCAGTGCGATTCAGGGAAAGGCGATGCTGGCGACGATCAGTGCGACGCCGAGGACACCGGTGAGTTGGCCGAGACCGATCTTGGGGTCGTCGTCCATGTGTTCGCGAACCCAGAAGGGCAGGCGATTCACGCGTAGGACGTTGAGACCGAAGGCGGTTGTGAGAAAGCCGACGATGATGGCGAGGCAGCGTGCGGCTTCACCGAAGGTGGGGGTGGCGTTTCCGCGGAGGACGCCGATGAGGAGGATGACGGCGCCGGCGATGAGCAACTTGAGCGACCAGTCGACCATGTCGTTCATGTCGCGGAGGCGGCGCATTTCCATCTGCAGATCGGAGGCGAATTGCTCGACGCGGCGGCGCTGGAAGGGTCGGCCACACTCGGGACAGATATTCTTGGGGACGCCGACAAGGATGTAGCCGCACGCTGGGCAGGAAGGCGGGACTTTCTTCACCCACGTGTCGCCGTCGGTCATTTTGCTGAGTTCGTGCATGTCGATGGGCATGGGTCAGGTTCCGGCGGGTTGGGAATGGCGGGCGAGGGCGTTTGTGATGGCGGCTTTCAGGTCGGCGGTTGCCTGTTGAACGTCCTGGGCGGCGATGATGGCTGAGCAGACGCAGATGTTGGTTGCGCCGGCGGTGACGAGGTGATCGAGGTTGGTTGCATCGATGCCGCCAATGGGAACGACGGGCAGGGCGGTGTGTTGAACGGCGGTGGTGATGAGTTCAGGGCCTGGGGTGTGGTCCTGCGGTTTCGTGTCGGACGGAAACATGGGGCCAACGGCGATGTAGTCCGGGTTTGATTCGATGGCGGCATGGAGTTGGTCGGGGTTGTGGGTGGAAACGCCGACGAGCAGATCCGGGCCGGCGATGCGACGAACGTCGGACACAGTGAGATCATCCTGACCAACATGGACGCCGTCGGCGCCTGCGAGTCGGGCAATGTCGGGCCGGTCGTTGATGAAGCAGAGTCGGTCGTGTTCGCGGCAGAGGTTGGCCAGCATTTTGGCGCGGTCGAGCAGTTCGGCGTCGGGCAGGTTCTTTTCGCGGAGTTGGATGACGTCGGCACCGCCGAGGATGGTCTGTTTGGCTGTGTCGCACCAATCGTGGCGGCAGAGCGAAGCGGTGATGAGGACGTAGAGGCGGACGTCTTCGAAGCGGCGAGTTGCCGCGTGGCGAATGGTGAGTGCCTGCTCGATTTCGTAGCAACGGTAGCGAAGTTGCTCGAAGATGCGGGCGACGTCTGGGCTTGCGGGTTTTGCGTATTCCTCGACGACGCGCAGGCCTTCCTGAATGCGTTTGGCGGAGGCGATGGCGATGTCGTGCGTTGATGGACGCTGGTATTCAGATTCGGTGCCGGTGTGCCGCCCGACGTCGTGCTGACTGTCGCGGCTGAGCACGATGCTGTGGTTGTCCAGGGAGGACAAGGCCGTTGTCAGGTCGTGGCGAAGTCCTTTCAGGGCTGATGTCAGGGTGGCGTCGTTGAGGACAAACCGTGTGTATTCCTCGACGACGCGCAGTCCCTCGCGGATGCGGTTGGCGTTGGCGTCGATGATGCGTGCGGTGCCGGCGTCCATGATCGAGCTTCGCGACGGTGGTCAGACGTTGTCGAGCATGTGGCCCATCTTGAGTTTCTTGGTGCGCAGGTAGTACTCGTTGTGCTGGTTGGGCGACATGGCGATCGGCAACTGCTCGACGATGTTGACGCCGTAGACCGCCAGTCGGTTTACCTTCTTGGGATTGTTGGTCAGCACCTTGATGTCGCGCAGGCCGAGATCGCGGCAGATCTGAGCTCCGATGCCGTAATCACGCCGGTCGACGGGCAGGCCGAGTTTCTGATTGGCTTCGACGGTGTCGAAGCCTTCGTCCTGCAGGCGGTAGGCTTTGAGCTTGTTGTGCAGACCGATGCCGCGCCCCTCCTGACGCAGGTAGATCACGGCGCCTTCACCGGCGGCTCGAATCTGTTGCATGGCGGCTGCCAGTTGTTCGCCGCAGTCGCAACGGGATGAACCGAACACGTGGCCTGTCATGCATTCGGATTCGACGCGTACCAGCACGGGATGATCGAGGCTGCTGTCGTCGTCGCGCGGGCCGACGTCGCCGCAGTAGATCGCGAGGTGCGGCTCGGGGTCGACGGGCGAGTGGTATTCGGTGAGGTTGAATTCGCCGTAGCGCGTGGGCAGTTTGATGGTCTCGCCGCGACGGACGAAGCTCTCGCGCTGCATGCGGTATTCAATGATCGATGCGACGGTGTACATGTTCAGGTTGTGCTGCTTCGCGAACGTGGTCAGGTCGGGCACGCGCGCCATCGTGCCGTCATCGTTCATGATTTCGATCAGCGTGCCTGCGTGCTTCAGCCCCGCGAGCTTGCACAAGTCCAGCGAGCCTTCCGTTTGACCGGCACGGACCAGCACGCCGCCGTCGACGGCCATCAGCGGATTGATGTGGCCTGGGCGTGACAGATCGTGTGGTTTGGTGTCGTCGGCGACCATGACCTCGATGGTCTTGGCACGGTCCGATGACGAGACACCGGTCGTAACGCCGAATCGCGGATGGGCATCGACGGTGACGGTGAAGGCGGTGCCGAATCGGGTGGTGTTGGCCTGGGTTTGATGCTGGAGGTTGAGTTGTTCGCAGCGTTCGCTCGGCAGCGAGACGCACAGCACGCCGCGGGCTTCCTTGAGCATGAAGTTGATGGCTTCGGGGGTTGCGTACTGGGCGGCCATCACGAGGTCGCCTTCGTTTTCGCGGTCCTCATCGTCGACGAGGATGATCATTTTGCCCTCGCGCATGTCTTCGAACGCCTGCTCGATGGGGCTCCACGGTGAGTCGGTCATGCGGTGATTCTCCGGTAGTGGGATTGCGTCACTACGGGATTCTAGCACAAAGCGGGCCTCACCGCCCGGACGTTTTCAGTCTTGCTTTGATCGGCGTCGGTCTCGGGCCTACACTGCTGCGTCATGTGGATGCTCGTGGCCATTTCGCTGGGTCTCTCGTTCCTGCTGTCGGTGGTGGCCAACGGTCTGGTCCGCCGCTGGTCGCGTCGGCGGGGGTACGTCGATGAGCCCGGCGGTCACAAGCAGCACGACGAAGCGGTCGCCCTTGGCGGCGGGGTCGCGATCACGGTGGCGTTCTGCGTGCCGGTTCTGGCGGCGGTTGGACTGGGGCTGTTCTGGGGTCGGGGTGATGTGCCGGAATGGCTGCCGGCGGTGGTGAAACCGCACATGTCGGGATTGGCGTCTCGGGCAGGGGCGGTGCTGGGCGTGATCGGTGGGGTGGTGGTGCTGCATGTTCTGGGGCTGATCGATGATCGGCGGCATCTGGGGCCTGGGGTGAAGTTCACGGTGCAGATTCTGGTGGCGTGGGCGACGGCGGGTCTGCTGGGGATTCGTGTGCTGGAGCTTGGATTCCTGCCGACGTGGGTGCCGACGGTGCTGACGATTCTGTGGATCGTGCTGATCACCAATGCGTTCAATTTCCTGGACAACATGGACGGGCTGTCAGCCGGCGTGGCGGCGATTGGCGGGATCATCTTCGCCGTGGCGGCGCTGCGGAACGGGCAACTGTTCGTGCCGGTGGCGATGCTGATTCTGGTGGGCACGCTGGTTGGGTATCTCGTCTACAACTTTCCGCCGGCGACGCTGTTCATGGGGGACGCCGGTTCACTGCCGATCGGGTACCTCATGTCGGTGTTGATCGTGCTGACCACGTTTTATGATCCGACGCAACACGCGACGCCGGCGGGTGTGTTGTTACCGATCGTGGTGTTGGCCGTTCCGTTGTACGACGTTGGGTCGGTGGTGGTGTTAAGGTTGCGGGCGGGGGTGAGTCCGTTTCGTGGGGATCAGCGACACTTTTCGCATCGGCTGGTGCAGCGGGGGGCTTCGACGCGGACAGCCGTCCTGACGATTTATCTTGCGACGTTGGCGACGAGTCTGGGCGCGATCCTGCTGCCGACGCTCGATTGGCCTGCGGCTGTATTCGTGTTCGTACAGACGCTGGCGGTGGTGGGGATTATTGCGATCCTGGAGCATGCGTGAGGACGGGGCTGTGACGGGTATTGATGGTCCCAGCTGTCCGTTTTGCGATTATTGCCTGATCGGTCTTTCGGAAAACCGATGCCCTGAGTGCGGGGCAATGATCGACTTGGCGTCCATTCGTGTCGATTCCGAGTCCTATCGCAACGGCACACCGGTTCGTGGCGTCAGAGGAATTCAAGTTCTGCCGAGAACCGTCCAGACCATTTTCCTGTTGTTGTTCAGGCCCATCTCGCTTGGAAAGCGACTGCGACACGATGAGCCATTCTTGCCGCCGTTGCACGTCGCGTTTTTCGCGATCTCGCCATTTCTCTGGATTCAGATTCGTTGGCCGTTTGGGACCCCCATGATTTCGGGCATCGCACAACACTGGCGGGACGTCTCTTCGCTCGTCATGCAATTCGCCTTCGGGGTCATCTTGTTTGGCTTGCTTTGCGGTGCTTGTACGTTTCGGACCGGCTTGGGCAGGTTTCCGTTCGTCCGTCGATTCCGACTTTGGTGTCTCGTTGGGATGTACTCGATGGTCTTGCTTGTGCCCTGGCCTTGGTTCTGTGCCGGAACACGCCGACTTGATCTCTTACAGAACGGGATATGGCCAGTAGGGCATGGAACTTGGTCTGTGACGATCTTGATTGTTTGGTGGGTTACGGTTTTGAGTTTGGTATCTATTGGGCGGTATGGATCACCTCGACGCACCATTTTGTTCGTCGGGATCGGCATCGTATTTGTCACGATGATGGTCCATGTCGCCGATTGGTCGTTGCCGCGGTTCGCGCGTTGATGCACGGCAGGTCGCGACCTGCCCTACAAGTCTGGAGCATGCGTAGCAGCCTGGCGTCACAATTGAAACGTGGAAGGGACGCGATACGCTTGCCCCACCGATTCCACGGTGATGAGGTAGGATGATCCGCCGGCTTGATTGCCTTCATCGATGACGATACCGATGCTGTTCTCGGTAGCATTTGAACTAACCCGAAATGTCCTGAGTATCCCGCTAATCCTGTCGCGAGTGGCCTCGCCGAAACCGGGGCAGCCGTAGGGCGGATTCGGATTGCATAAGCTGAAGTCGGAAATATAGAACCGGACTCGTCCGTCTTCGTCGCTGACTTGGGAGTCATCGAAAACTCTGCGGTCGGCGTAGATCTGATAGTACGGGAGTGCCTCCAACTCCACAAGGATACCCTTAACGGCGTCGCCCGACTCGTCGGTTATGCGTAACACCACGCCCTGCTCAACCTGAATTGCGGCATCGCCACAGCCGACGACGATGACCACAAGCGGTGTAGCCAAAATTGATATCACCATTGCTCGAATCATGTCGCCTCCATTCTTCGCACACGTATTGTTGCAGATCCAAAACATGGCCCACTATGTTGCATGCTCCAAGGATTTGATTCAACCGATAAGTTGAGCGATCGGTGACGCCTCGATGTCTTCAACGACGCGGATGGGTCGGCCGTCGGGGGCGTAGTTCATTTCGCGGGGGTTGATGTCGAGGGCGTGACAGATGGTGGCGTGCAATTGGCCGACCTGGATCGGATCTTTGTCGACCTCTTCGCCACCGGCAGTGCTGGCGCCGACGAGTTGGCCACCCTTGATGCCGCCACCGGCGATGGCGGCGCTCCAGACGCGAGGCCAATGGTCGCGACCGTTTCCGTCGTTGATGGTCGGGGTGCGGCCAAACTCGCTGCACAAGAGCACCAGCGTGTTGTCGAGCATGTCGAGGCGGCGTAGGTCGGAAATCAGTGCGCTGTAGGCTCTATCGAGGTCGGTGCACAGCTCGGCCACGCGGGTGAAGTTATCGCCATGAGTATCCCAGCCGGGCAATGTCACTTCGACGAACCGAATGCCGACCTGCACGAGTCGGCGGGCGAGCAGGCATCCTTGCCCAAAGAAGGTCACACCGTAGCGGTCGCGGACGTCGCCTGGTTCCTTTTCGAGGTCGAAGGCTGAGACGCTCGGCGAGCGCATCATGTCGTAGGCGGCCTGGTAGTGATTAACGTAGGCTTCGATGACTTCCTTGCCGCGATGCTGCTTGGCGAACTTGCGGTCGAACTGGCGGAGCAATTTGAGGCGACGCTGGAATCGCTTGGCGTCGACGCTGCTGTGGAACTCGAGATCATTGGTTGGGTTGTTGGGATCGCCGATGTGAAAGGCTGCAAACTCCGAGCCGAGGAAACCCGCCGGCCACGTTCTGCCGCCAACCGTCACATACGGCGGCAAGTCCTTGTTGATCTTGTGTTTCATCTTGGCCACGACCGAGCCGAGCGTGGAATGCTGAAAGCTGCCCAGCGGTTTGTAGCCGGTGTGCATGAGGTAGCTCGCCCGCTCGTGGCTGCCTTCGCGCGAGGTGAGCGAGCGGATCAGCGAAATGTCCTGAAATTCCTTTGCGGTCTGCGGCAAGTGCTGACCGATCCGTATGCCCTTGACGGCTGTGTCGATGGCTTCGAAAGGCCCGCCCGTATCGGTGCCGGGCTTGGGATCCCATGTGTCGATGTGGCTCATGCCGCCGTTCATCCACAGCAGGATCACGCTCTTGGCTTTGGCGTTCGGACCCTGCTTGGCCAGCAGCAGCTCGGGATTGATCAGCCCGAGGAATCCCGCTGCCGTTGCCCCGGCTGATGTGCCGAGGAATTGCCGACGCGTCAGCGCCTCATATTCAGAGCATCCATGTTCGTTCATCGTGTGAGATTATACACCGTTCGCGTCAAACGTTCGCAGGAAAGCCAATGCCGCCTGCACAGGACTCTCAACGCAGGGACACAGGCGATATTGCCTGATGGCGTGCTATTGGTTGGTTGCGGCCCGGAATTTGGCCAGTTGACGCTCGATCTTGGCCACGAATCGTGCGAGGCGCCTCTGATTTCGGGCGAATTCAACCTCAGGCCAGGGGATCAGTTGCAGGCCGACGAAGTTCTGACTGCGGTCTTCCGAGGCTGACCAGTGGACGGGTTTGACGAGGAAGACGGCATCGGTGCGAAGATCGTCGGGCAGCGGGAATAGCGCGAAGAAGCGATCGGTGGCGTGGAATTCATCGCGTTCGCTGCGGTCGACCTTGACGCGGAGTCCGCCGGCTGAGACGTCGATCAACTCAGCCGAGAAGCGTTTGGTGTCGAGCGGGCAGAGATCCGGTTTGACGGTCGCGGCGTCGTGAAGGAGGACGTCGATGCGTCGCATGTTGGCCAGTTCGACGCGAAAATCATTGCGACGTTGGCCGGACTTGATCGCCGTGGGCCGCGCGATGGTCAGTCCGATAATTTTGTTGTGTTCGTTGACGTTGATGTGTGCGCGGGCATCGGTCAGGGTCGACTTGAAGAAGAAGCGTTCCCGTCGGATGGCGAAGTGGACGTCGAGCGGGAGGCCATCCTGCAGATTGAGCTTCTGACCGGTGGCTTCGGGCTTGTCGAGGTAAAGCTGCTGGTCGTCGATCTTCACGATACGCGACTTGGCCACGACAAGCCCACCCCCGCGCATGTGCACATGCAGCTCGACCGCCGTATTGCGGTCGCATGCTTCGGTGAGAACCTCATCGACACGACAAGTTGCTTCAGTCTGCGTCATGTTGTGGCAGTCGCCCACGCTCCTCGATTTGGGACTGTGTCGCCATCACGGAGCACGGTTCAAGGGATGTCACGTATACGCCATGCCTTCCGTAACGGTCGGCTTTTGGCGTAACCACCTGAAGCATCACCTCGTGTCCAACGGCGTTCTCGGACCAAATTGCGGAGTTATTCTACACAGTCATTTGACTGCCTCCGGCGCGTGAGGACAACGCCCATCCCAATGACAAGGATCGCTGTGGCCAGCATCGCCGGTGTTGACGTAACGGGAACATTTATCGAGCCCCCTGACGCAGTTGGCCCCTGGAGTACGATCCCGAATGGTCGGTCGCTGCCAGAAGTTTCCGCTACGATCTCTTGATTGGAACCATCCATATCCGCACGTCTGATGCTCCGAACTCTCCCGGTCCAATAAAGTTTTTCAGATTCGAAGTCGAGCGTGATTTGACCAACGCCGTCGAGTAGGTCCGAGATCAGCGTTTCGACACCGGTTCCATCCAAGTTTGCACGGTTGAGTTCCCAGGCATTACTGGTGGAATTGTCAGCTGCCTTTCCCCAGTACATCTTCCCGGCGGCGACGTCGAGTGCCAAACCGCGGAAGTCGATTTCCGAGTCCGCAACGACGTTGACGACATTCGAGCCGTCCAGGTCCGCGCGCCGTATACCAAAGTTGTCAATCCAGTAGATGTGTCCCCGCAACAGATCGAGCGCGAGCCCGTCGCGACTGTTCGGGTTTGGAGTGAGAATCGTCATCGTATCACTGCCATCAAGATTCGCGCGTTGGAGTGAATCCCAGGCCAACCAGTACATGTGGCCAGCGGCAGGATCAAGTGTGATTGCACCTGGTCGATCCAAGTCTTGCACATTGATGATTTCCAGATTCGAGCCATCCAAATCCGAGCGCAAGATCCTCACGTCAAAGTAATCGGTCCAGTAGAGTTTCTGATTCATTCGATCAATCGCCAACCCGTCGGGTGTACCAAACGTTCGCTGAATAAGTGGTAAGAAGTCCTCACCCGTCAGAGAAGAGCGAAACAACCCGGCGTTGACGTAATTGGTCACGCAATAGAGATGTCCGTTTAATGGGTCCAATTGAAGATCCGTTGGTGCGAATGCCAAATCCTCGGGCCGTTGAAACACAATGCCGGCATTGGTCCCGTCGGCGTCAATGCGATAGACCGTTGCAATCCCCGGGCCGCCCGAGTTACGTCCGGATGTCCATAAGACGTCCCCTGATGTGGGCTCAATATCTATGGCGAAAGGAATCGGATCTGCGGGAACGGAGTGAATCGGCGCCTTGTTTGTGCCGTCCAGACTTGCTCTGATCAACTCGAGTTCGCCCGGTATCGCGCTGTTGCGGAAGTAGAATATCCGATCGCGGGATACGTCCGTGGTGAAGGCCAAAGCACTTGCCGTGTCGATCAACAAGTTGTCTGATCCGTCGAGGCGTGCGCGATGCAGATCGAAAGTGAGATTGGCGACTTGATCAATGTAGTAAAGGAAGTCATTAGCTTCATCGTAGTTGATTTTGTGGATCTTCTGACTTGGTGTTTCCCAGAGCAGCTCTTGATTTGCTCCGTCCAAATCCGCACGCATGATACGGGAACCATCAACGCCACCACTTGGATCGTGGAATTCAGACCATAGGATTGTTCCGGCGGCCTCATTAACGGCAATTCCGCTTCTCGAGAACTCCATCAATCGCGGAACGATGATCTGCGGATGGGAACCATCAGCATTTACGCGCGCGATGGAACCACCGTCTGGTCCGTTTTGCGCGATGAAGGCAAATCCCCGGGTGTTGTCAAGTGCGAGACTGTGGGGGACGTCCAGGATGGCGGGCACAATGACGGTTTGATCAGAATCTGGTGGGGTTGTGTTGATCGCGCGAATGTCCCGCTCGGACCAGATGACGCGCTGACCCAATAAGCTTGACGTTGAAAGTAACACAACCAGAAAGACACCATGGGCGATGCGGAAGCGAGTCATCATATGTCTCCTTAGCGACGTGGGTACGGATTATCGGACACCGTCAAAGATAGCGAATTACCGAATGATATTCCATTGGCAAGTGTACCCATTGCCGCGTTCTTGTTTCTAAATGCCTGATTGGCAGTGCTTTACGGAAGTGCGATCACTGGGCGAGCACCGCCGTTGGCCAGGTCGACGGGTCGATATGCCATTTCATGTTGTCGCCGACGGTGAGGAACTGTTGTCCATGATCGCTGTCTTCGAGGATCAGGTAGAAACCGATGCGTGGCTCGGCGTTGAGATCAAGTTGTTCGAATCCGCTGAGGCAGACTGCGGGGATATACGCTTCGAGTTGATAGGTCGTCTTCGTCGTGTGTGCGGCGATCGTCAGTTGGTGGGATGATTCCGAGGCCTTGGGTGACAGAGTCTTGATCTGCTGGACCATTTTCCTGGCGGCGGGTGTCTTCATGAGCGATGCCGATGCGAAGAGCGGTGCGTCTTCGCGGGCGCGGTGGATGAGCGTGGAGCCGGCGACGGGTTGTTTGCCGTCCGGTCCGCCGCCGGTCGGCAGGAAGAAGAACTGCTGACAGAAACGCGTGGCGCGCTTGTTCTTGCGGGCGTCACGCATATCCGTGCAGAGGCGGAGGTTGTCACCGGTCCAGAAGCTGGTCGGGTCACACTTGAGTAGCGTCTTGCGACCGGCCACGCGTGTCGCGATCGCCACGCCCGATTCGTTCCAGCACGCCCACAACGGTGCATACGGTTCGTCGTCATCGATCAAGCCAAACGCCGGCAGCAGTTCATCATCGGTCCAGTCGGCCAGCTTGCCGTTGATGGTTGGCATCTTCTTGCGATAGACGAGTGGGAACTCGAGGTCGCAAAGAAGCCGGTTTGGAACAAGTTGCGTCATGGTTCCCGTTCTCCTACGCGACGTCTTCCTGAGTGACTGCGTTCGGCGCGAGGTCACGCGTGCTGGTCAGCAGGTCCGCCAGTTGCTTCGGATCATTCTCATCCAGCGACTTGAACCAGAATTGCACGTTGTCGTGTTCAGGGAAGGGCCGAATGGTCACGTTGGTGCCGAGCTTGTCGATCTGCAGGGGCGTGAATCGATTGCGCTGCACGAAGACGTCAAGCCGCAGTCCGTCGCCCATGTTGGTCACGAGTTTGCCGAATGGCGCATTGCCTTTGCGTTGCAGTCCGATGCCGATCTTGCCGTTCCATTGTGGTTCGATGGTGGCGTCGATCTTGTTCACGCGGCCCAGAAATTCGAGAATCAGATTCGGTTTCCAACGCACCGTGTGGTGGGCGTTGATCGATTTCTGCGATAGGTGCCACTTGCGGCCATCCGCTTTCCATGGCTGCCCCTTGATCGGGTCTTCCTGCGACTCTGACACCATGCCCAGGTATGCGGACGCTGCGTCTTTGAGAAACGCCTTGAAAGCGGTCTTGTTCACGTCGACGAAATCTCGAAGCAGGATGCGAATGTCGTCGTGCTCACGCCCGGCGGCCCGCAGCTTGACGCGTGGCTCGCGTCCGTAGATCGGCAGGTCGTCACGCTGATCGAGAGTCTTGATCTTCAGTTGCTTGACCACCGACTTGTTGTCGAAGACGCGCTTGGGGATGCGGATCGAAATGTCGATCAGGTCCTTGCCGCCGGTACGCGCGTGGAAGAACCATTGGGCGGCTTGGGTCTTGGGAGCGCGGATCTCGACCCGTGCACGATCGTTCCAGTCGGTCGGAGCGAGTCCCTTCACGCTTTCGATTGCTTCCACGACCCATTCAAGCACACCCGCGTCCCACCCAACAGGTTTGCCATTGCGGTCAAGCTTGTTGACCGTGTGCCAACGACGCCCGTCGATCTCCCACGGCATCTTCGATTCCGATTCCGACTTGGCCAAGCGCATTGGCTTGCGGAGTTCCTTCTCGACCGTGGCCTGCTCTTCCTGTGTGAAGACGTGTCGCTCTTCGAGCGGTCCCTCGTCGAGCACCGGTTTCAGGGCGACGCCGGTGTGCGACTTTCCGTTTGCGACGACGCTTTCGGGCGTGCCCTCGGCAACGATGCGGCCACCATTGACGCCGGCGTCGGGACCGATGTCGATGATCCAGTCGGCTGTCTTGATCACGTCGAGGTTGTGTTCGATGCAGATGACGCTGTTGCCGAGATCGACAAGCCGATGCAACACGGTCAGGAGCTTGCGAAGGTCGTCAAAGTGCAGGCCTGTTGTCGGTTCATCGAGAATGTAGAGCGTCTTGCCCGTTGATGGTCGACCCAGTTCAGCGGCCAGCTTGACGCGTTGGGCTTCGCCGCCGGAGAGCGTTGGTGCGGATTGGCCGAGTTGTAGATAACCAAGCCCGACGTCGATGAGCGTTTGAAGCAGGCGTCGCAGTTTCGGGATGGACTCGAAGAGTTCGCAGGCTTCTGAGATACGCATGTCGAGCACGTCGGCGATCGACTTGCCTTTGTATTTTACGTCGAGCGTGTCCTGCAGATAGCGCGTGCCCTTGCACGATTCGCACTCGATCCACACGTCCGGCAAAAAGTGCATCTCGATGCACTGCTGGCCCATGCCGAAACAGGCTTCGCAGCGACCGCCCGCGCGGTTGAAGCTGAAGCGGTTGGCGGTGTATCCGCGAATCTTCGCGTCCGGCAGGCGTGCGAACAGTTCACGAATCAGGTCGAACACACCCGTGTAGGTGGCAGGGTTGCTGGCGGGGCTGTTGCCGAGCGGGGACTGGTCGACGTTGATGATCTTGTCAATCTGCTCGGCGCCGTGGATCGCACGATGGCCACCCGGTACGAGTCGCGCCCGATGAATGCGCGACGCCAACGCGGGATAGAGCGTGTCCGAAATCAGCGAACTCTTGCCGCTGCCCGATACACCGGTGATGGCCACGAATCGTGACAATGGGAAGGCCGCCGTGATCTCGCGCAGGTTGTTGTGCCGTGCGTCCTCAACGGTCAGCCATTTCAGATCCTCTTCGTTCTTGATCGGTCGACGGTTCGACGGGACCGCCACATACTTCTTACCCGACAGATACTGACCCGTGAGCGACGCCCGCTTCCGACGTATCTGTTTCGGCGAGGCAGCCGCCGTGATCTGCCCGCCGTCGATGCCCGCCCCGGGGCCGAAGTCGAGCAGGTGGTCGGCATGGTCGATGACCTCGCGATCGTGCTCGACGATGACCAGCGTGTTGCCCAGATCGCGAAGTTTTTCCAACGCGCCGATCAGCCGCGTGTTGTCGCGCGGATGCAAGCCGATCGTCGGTTCGTCGAGCACATACAGCACGCCGGTCAAGCCGCTGCCGATCTGTGAGGCCAACCGAATACGCTGCGCCTCGCCTCCGGACAGGGTTGGGGTCGGACGATGCAGGGAAAGATAGTCCAACCCCACGTCCAGCAGGAACTGCAACCGGGCGTTGATCTCACGCAGCAGTTCGCCGGCGATTCGTTTCTCGCGGCGATCCAGCTTCAGCGACTTGAAGAACGTCGCAGCCTTGCTCAGCGGCATGCGGCAGACCGATTGGATGCGCTCGCCGTTGAGGTACACGTGTCGTGATTCATCGCGCAGACGTGACCCACTGCAGCCTTCGCAATCCACGTCCGTGACCAGTTCCTCAAGCTGCTTTCGGAATGTCCAACTCGCCCGCGTCGCCCGATCGATGGCTGGGAAAAACCCACGCCAGCGAAACCGCACGCCATCTAGCAGATGGTCGCCCGCTGGCATCGAAATCCACGCACTGCCTGTACCCTGCAGGATGGCCAATTGCTGCTGCTCTGAAAGATCCATCCACGACGTCTCGGGATCGAATCCGACGTGCTCCGCCACGGCGGTGAGCATCGCCAGTTGGGCCGGGTTGTCGCGTGGGCTTTCCCATCCGGACAACGCGCCATCCAGTATCGACTGACTAGGCCGCACCGCAATCGCATCGGGACTTGCACCGCGCTGCGTACCCAGCCCTTCGCACGATTCGCACCATCCCAACCTGCTGTTGAACGAGAAGTGATGCGGCGTCAGTTCATCGTAGCTGCGACCGCAATTATCGCAGGCGTTGAGCTGACTGAATCGCAGGTCCTGTGCCCGCCTGCTTTCACCATCGTGGACTGGCTGGACGATCACCACGCCATGCCCAAGGGCAAGTGACTGCTCGATGCTGTCGTTGATGCGGCTCTTCTGATTGGGCCGAATGGTGACGCGGTCGACGACCAGTTCAACGGCGTGCTTCGAGCGCTTGTCGATCTTGATCGGTTCGTCGATCGGATAGACGTCGCCGTCGATCCGCACCCGCGAAAATCCATTGGCCCGTTCACGCTGGAATAGATGATCGTAGGTCTCGTTGGTGGCCCGCTCGACCGGTGCAAGGATCAGCGCACGCGTACCCTCAGGCAGCGACAGCACACGCTCGACGATTTCGTCGCTGGTCTGCGTTCCGATTTCGACGTCACATTTCGGGCAATGGGGCGTCCCGATCCGCGCCCAAAGCACGCGCATGTAGTCGTAGATTTCCGTGACCGTCCCGACCGTTGACCGCGGCGACTTGCTCGGCGACTTCTGCTCGATCGCGATCGCAGGCGACAACCCTTCGATCTTCTCCACACGGGGCTTCTGAACCTGCGTTAGAAACTGGCGTGCGTAAGCAGACAATGACTCGACGTACCGACGTTGTCCCTCAGCGTAAATCGTGTCCAGCGCCAGCGAACTCTTGCCGCTTCCCGAAGGCCCCGACAGCACCGTCGTCCGGCTTCGTGGAATCGCGACATCGATGTCCTTGAGATTGTGCTGCCGCGCCCCGTGAACGGTGATCTGATCGATCCGCTTACCGGACTTCTTTGGCCGCCGCGAAGCTGCGCCGTTTCCTTTCGTGCCAGCGTGACTTCTCGCCTTCGTGCCCGTGCCGAGAACTTCCGACAACGAACGCCCCGTATGACTGTTCTTACACGCAGCCAACTCCTCGGGCGTTCCCGCCATCACCACCCGACCACCCTCGACGCCCCCCTCCGGACCAAGATCGATGACCCAGTCCGCCGTCTTGATCACGTCGAGATTGTGTTCGACGACGATGACGGTGTTCCCCGCGTCCACGAACCCATGCAGCACAGCCAGAAGCTTCTTGATGTCGTCGAAGTGCAGCCCCGTCGTCGGCTCATCGAGCAGATACAGCGTCTGGCCGGTCGATTTTTTCACCAACTCGCGCGCCAGCTTGATACGCTGAGCTTCACCCCCCGACAACGTCGTCGAAGATTGGCCGATCTTGAGGTAGTCCAGCCCGACGTTGTGAAGCGTCTGCAGCATGTGCGAAATCTTGGGATGGGCTTCAAAGTGCTCCAACGCGTCAGCCACGTCCATGTCCAGCACGTCGGCGATCGACCTGCCCTTGAACAGAATCTGCAGCGTCTCGCGATTGAACCGCCGACCATTGCACACCGGGCACGTTACCCACACGTCGGCAAGGAAATCCATCTCGATCTTGTTCGACCCGTTGCCCTCGCAAGCTTCACAACGCCCGCCGCCCTTCGCACCGGTCGGCACGTTGAAGCTGAATCGCCCCGGCTTGTACCCGCGGACCTTGCTGTCGGGCAGTTTCGTGTACAGGTCGCGAATCTGATCAAATACCTTGATGTACGTGCCCGGATTCGATCGCGGCGTCCGGCCAATCGGCGACTGATCGATGTCGACGATCTTGTCGAGATGCTCAATGCCGTCGATTCCGTCGTGATCGCCGGGCTTGACCTTCTCAGCCATGTTGAGTTCGCGCTTGAGCACTTCGCGCAGAATCTCATTGACCAGCGAACTCTTCCCACTCCCCGAAACCCCCGTCACGCAGACAAACCGCCCCTGGGGAAAATCGACCGTGACATCCTTCAGATTGTTCTGCCGCGCCCCGCGCACCGTCAGCCAACGAACGTCACCGTTCGTGCTGCTTGCTTGCTCAACCACCGGTGTTGCGGTCGTTGTTCTTGTCTTCGCGCGTTTCTTCGCCACCGCTACACGCCACCCTCATCGCGCAACCGAATCAGATCGTCCAGCAGTCCAACCTGCTCCGCAGTCGTCCTCAGGTACTGCCAATCAAGTCGATTCCCCTGCACCTGCACAACACCCAGCGCGTCGTTCCACTGTTTCGATGACTGCGACGCCACCCGCCACTGCAGCTTCATCAGGATCACATCCTCAGCCGTCACCAACCAGAACGGCTGACTTGAACCGATCTGTCTTTGTTCACGTCGCGCCATCACCCGTTTGAGAAAGACATCATCGGTCAGGAACGTTAGGTCGATCTTCAACCCGTTCCGATTGTCGACAACGTTGGCCATCACGCCATCCTGCGACGCCTGAATGAGCATGTCCTCCGGTGCGTAAAAGCGTGGCGACAACTGGTCTGACAGCGCTTTCGCATGCTCAGCCGACGCGACAACGATCAGGTCCGCATCAACTGTCGAATGCGGTTCACCATGGACGCTCGACGCCACCGATCCCGCGATGGCATACGCAATGCCGATCGATTCCATCGCAATCGTCACCGACTCCAGCGTGTTCACCAATTCATCGTTCATCGTCACACCGCCACCACCACGCCGATCGCTGAGAATCTGCAACGCCCAATCGACAGACTGCCGAAACAAGTCCCCATTCCGTACCGCCCCCCGCGCCTGCGCGAGAAACATCTGCATCCGCCTGTCTCGTTCAACCGATTCGATCCCGGGCCTGCTCACGCATCACTCCCGCTCTTCGACTTGACGGACTTTGCGCGACGACCCGTGCGTTTGCCGTTCGGCTTGGATGCCACGGTTGGTCTGCCGGAAACCAAACGCCGCACCTTCGGCACTTCAATCTCCTCGGCGCCCGTCAGATACTCTGCCGTCACCGACTTCTTGGCCTTGCGAATCTCATCCAGCGTCCCCATCGCCACCACATGCCCACCACGATGTCCGGGGCCCGGACCGAAATCGACGATCACATCCGCCGCCCGCATCGTCTCCTCATCATGCTCCACCACCACCACCGTGTTGCCCATGTCCCGCAACCGCAGCAACGCATCGATCAGCCGCTTGTTGTCCCGCGCGTGCAGCCCGATGCTCGGCTCATCCAGAATGTACAACACCCCGACAAGCCCCGATCCGATCTGCGACGCCAATCGAATCCGCTGCGACTCACCGCCCGAAAGCGTCGGGGCAGTCCGATCCAACGCCAAATAGTGCAGCCCCACGTCGATCAGAAACTGTAGCCGCGTCCGAATCTCCTTGAGCGCTTCCTCGGCGATGACCTGCTGTGTCTCGGTCAGCTTCACTTGCGCAAAGCACGCCGCCGCCTCCGCAATCGACATACTCAAGCAGTCTTGAATCGTCAGCCCGTCCAGCTTCACCGCCAACGCCTGCCGATTCAGCCGCGCCCCGCGACAGTCCGGGCAATCCGTCGTCCGCATGTATTTTTCGTAGTACCGCCGCACCATCCCCGACCGCGCCTTCTTGTACTTTTCGCGCAGCTCATGCACGACCCCCTCGAACGTCCCGCCATGCTTCCAGATGCCCCCTGACCATCGCCACGAAAACGTCAGGTGCTTGTCACCCGTTCCGTAAAGCAGGGCCGACCGCGCCTTGTTCGGCAGGTCCTTCCACGGCGTCTTCAGGTCAAACCCCTCCGCGTCGGCCACGGCTTGGTAGATGTGCTTGCGCCACTTGCCGATCTTGGTCCGCATCGGCTCGACGGCTAGGTTCAGGAACGACTTCGATTCGTCGGGAATCATCAGTTCCTGCACGAAATCGAAACAACTCCCCATCCCGTCACAGGTCATGCACATCCCGGTCGGCGAATTGAAGCTGAACAACTGCGGACTCGGAGCCTCGAAACTGATGTCACACTGCGTGCACGCGTAGCGGGATGAAATCAGCAGATCCTGGTTCTTCTTCCGCCGCCTGCGCGACGAATCGCCTTCATCGTCCAGCGTCTGCACGATCAATGTGCCGTCACCAAGCTCCAACGCCATCTCGATGGCCTGACTCAGCCGCGGACGCACCGCCTGCTTGAGCACAATCCGATCCACGACGATTTCGATGTCATGCTTGAGGTTGCGATCGAGTCGCGGGTCGTCGGTCAGTGACACAATCCGCCCATCGACGCGCGCTCGCGAAAACCCCCGCCTCAGCATGTCCTCGAACAGATCGCGGTATTCGCCTTTCTGCCCGCGAATCACCGGCGCGAGGATCATGATCCGCTCGCCCTCCGGCAATGACAGAACCCGCCCCAGTATCTGCTCACGCGTCTGTGCCGTGATGGGCTGATCGCAGTTGGTGCAATGCTGCGTCCCCACCCGTGCGAACAGCACCCGCAGAAAATCGAATATCTGCGTCACCGTTCCAACGGTCGACCGCGGATTCCAACCGGTCGCCTTCTGTTGAATCGAGATCGTCGGGCTCAATCCGCTGATCAGATCGACATCCGGCTTGGTGAGTTGCCCCAGAAACTGGCGGGCGTACGCAGACAGCGACTCGATGTACCGCCGTTGTCCCTCGGCGTGCAGCGTATCGAATGCAAAGCTCGACTTGCCGCTGCCCGAGACGCCTGTGAAACAGATCAGCTGATTCCGCGGCAGTGTGACCGAGACATTCTGCAGGTTGTGCACGCGGGCACCACGCACGTGAATTTCATTCGGTTCCATCGCTTCGATTCGTCTTCGCGCAAGGGTATCGGTCAGCCGGACAGCGTCCCGTCATGATAGTCGCACAAGTGCAAACCGTGTACCGGGTGTGAATTGTTGGGAATGCCTGCCTGACGTCGCCGGATCGGCGGGTCAGGTCTTCTGCTTCGGGAGATGCCGACGCTGCTTGGCAAACCCCACCTGCAGCACCCGCCAATGGCCCTTCTCCCGCACCAGCCGAATCACCGCCACCACCGACGCATTCGGTTCGCCCCCCGGGTCCGCCAATTCGATATACGCCGTCTGCCACGTGTCCGACTGCTTGCCGGCATGCTTGGGCGTCTGCACGATCAGCCGCGACTCCGCCTCCGCCAGCGTTGACGGAAAGTCCCCAATGTAATGCGACAGAATGGGCGTCCACTTCCACACCACACGCTGTACAGCCCGATTCTGAGCGAAGTTGGTTCGCGCGCTTCGTTCGTAAATATGATCCGGAGCACAAAGCTCAAGCTGGCGATCGAACGCCTCCTCACGCGCCGCCCGATCGTCTCCGGCATTGAAGTCATCGCGGACGGCCTGAAGCAGTGCGAAAACCACCTGCTGGGGCGTCGCGCTGGTATCCAGCGTCATGCCCTGATGCGTCACGGTGCGGACCTCGATCGTCTCGCGGATGCGATCGCCCGTGTTCCGCGGCTGCTCACTGCATCCGGGCAGCACCACCACCGACGCCGCAATTCCCAACATCACCCAGGCTGTCTTGTCCTTGAACATGCTGCGGAGTGTAGCCACGTTGGGGGTGTTTGCCAATTTTGCTGATTGCGTTGTGCGCGGTCATTTCTTGTGACGGTGTTGGCCGGGGGTTAGACTTCGGAAGTTCGAACGAATTCAGAGATCGGGCAGGCGGGACGATCCAATGGCAGAAGCCAATCGAAACCTGTGGGCACCCTGGCGAATGGAATACATCAAGTCCATCGACGATGTCGACGAAGGCTGTTTTCTATGCCGTTACTGGGAATCGCCAGAAAAGAACCGCGAAAACCACGTCCTCTGGCGGGAACGACACGTTTTCGTCGTCATGAACAAGTTTCCCTACACCAATGGCCACCTTCTTGTCGCCCCCGCTGAGCACACCGCCGACTTCGGCGGTCTCGATGACGACGTCGCCGCCGAAATGGCCACCGCCACGCGCGACGGCGTCCGTGTGCTCACCGAAGCCATCGGACCCCACGGCTTCAACATCGGCACCAATCTGGACCGCTGTGCCGGTGCGGGACTCCCCGGCCACGTGCATACCCACATTGTTCCGCGCTGGAACGGCGATACGAATTTCATGGCCGTCGTCGGTGATGTCCGCGTGATTCCGCAGTCGCTTGACGCGCTCTACGAGGATTTGCTCGCCGCCGCCGGCAAACTCGGACTGGGAGCCGGGAAGTGACGCTTCAGCCCTACGCGGTGGATCCGTCCCATGCGCTCGGTCGCGCCCACGACGAACCCGACGATCCGCTCCGCGACGCGTTTGAGGTGGATCGGCATCGCGTGCTTTCCAGCGCGGCGTTCAGGCGCCTGCAGTACAAGACGCAGGTCTTCGTCACCGACGAACACGACCATTTCCGCACCCGCCTGACCCACTCGCTGGAGGTCGCCGAAGTCTCGCGCCGTCTTGCCGTCGCGGTCGGCGTCAATGAACGCCTCGCCGAAGTCATCGCCCTCGCGCACGACCTTGGCCACGCACCATTTGGCCACGCCGCCGAAGCCATGCTCCGCGAGTGCATGTCGGCAGCAGGGGGGTTCGAACACAATCTCCAGACCCTGCGGATCGTCGACTACCTCGAGCATCCCTATCCCGGCTATCGCGGCTTGAATCTCTCCTTCGAAGTGCGCGAAGGCATCATCAAGCACAGCACCAACTACGACAAACCCGAAACGGGCGGCTGGCTGATGGACGACTGGGACGAGCTGCTCGATTCCGGTCGCTTTCCGACCGTTGAAGGGCAGATCGCATCATTGGCCGACCGCATCGCATACGATTGCCACGATCTGGAAGACGCCCTCGGTGCATCGCTCGTTAACGGCGGGGACTTAGGCGAGATCACGCTATGGCGCGACGCAGCCACCGACGTCCGTCGCGATTTCCCCGATGCGAACATCTTCGCCGTCCGCAGACCGATCCTGACCGCCATGATGAACCGCCTGATCGCCGACGGTGCGACCGAAACCAAACACCGCGCGGCCGATACCGGGGTCGCCAACGTCGATGACATTCGCCACCTCGATCAGCCGCTCGTCGCTTTCACTCAGGATACCGAAGCGCTGGTCGGCGAGTTGGAAGGATTCCTCGCCGAACGCGTCTATCGTCATTACCGCCTCGTCCGTATGGATGCCAAAGCCCGCCGCATCATCAGCCGCATCTTCGACGCGTACGTGAAGGAGCCGGCCATGCTTCCGCCGCGTTTCGCCCACCGCGTCGACGAGCAGGGCACCGAACGCGTTGTCTGCGACTACATCGCGGGTATGACCGATCGATTCTGTCAGGATGAATACCTGCGACTCTTCGCGCCGCACGAACGCGTCTGATCTTGAACTAATGCAGGATGAGCCACGCGATCGACAGATACAGCGTGACGCTCAGGAGGTCATTCGCGGACGTGATCAGCGGTCCGGACGCGATGGCGGGGTCGACCCCACGCCGTCGGAAGACGAAGGGCAGCAGAATCCCGAGCGCTACCGACTCGGCGATGGCCCCGAGCATTCCGAGGCTTACAGCCAGCCCCATTCTGAATGGTGTCACCGAACTGTCGATGGCGATTTGAAAGCCGAAGTTCTTCAGCAAGACGAGCAGAAGGAACGCGAGCAGTCCCGACGACAACGCCACCGACACGCCCACCAGCACGGCGATCCGCGCTTCGCGGTTGAACACGATCTGCCACTTCGACGCCACCAACTCACCCGTCGCGAAACCGCGCAGGACGATCGTCGACGTCTGAATTCCCGCATTGCCACTGGTCGCCGCAATCATCGGAACGAAAATCACCAACGCCGCCAATTGCGGACCCGCCAGCGTTGACTGCTCGAACATCGCCATCATCCCACCAGCCGCCAACGTCCCGACGATGCACGGCAGCAGCCAACGCATGCGGATGCTGGCCGCCTTGAATGAGGAGTGCGTCTCAAGCTCGGCTGCGTCCGTACCAGCCATCCGGTAGATGTCTTCGGCCGCCTCTTCCGCCGCAACGTCCATCACATCGTCATGCGTGACGCGCCCGACGAGCACGCCAACGTTGTTCACGACTGGAACAGCCGCAATGTCGTACTTGCGGAACGTGTTGAGCACGTCCTCCTGATCGTCGTCGACGTGCACCGTGACCGGATCGGTCTCGCAGATGTCGCTTAGCAGGGCGGAATTCTTGTTGGTCACCAGCCGCCGCAGTGGGAGAATACCGAGCAGCTTGTGATCGGCATCGACAACGTAGACGTAGTGCACGTCTTCATCCGTCGCAAAGTCACGAACCGCATCCGACGCCTCGCCGACGGTCGAGTCTGCCCGCAGCGATACCAGGCGCGGTGTCATGATGCCGCCGGCTGAGCTTTCGTCGTAGCTCAACAGCTCGGCGATCTCGTCCGACTGTTGCTGCGGGATTTTGTCGAGGATTTCACCGTACTGCTCGATCGGCAGCTCAGCCACGACGTCGGCTGCGTCGTCCGGCTCCATTTCGGTGACAAGCTGGGTGAGCTGTTCGTCCGCGAGATCTTCGACGACCTCGCCACGGACGGCCTCATCGAGCGCGACGACGACTTCAGCCATCGTCCGCGGCGGCAGGGCGTAGAGAAGCTCAGACCGCTCCACGTCGTCGAGCAGATCGATCACTTCCGCGATGTCGACTGCATGCAGATCCTCCAGCGCATCACGCAGTGCGTGACCATCGTGCGCCTCAAGCGCCGCGTGAATCGCGTCATGGATATCCTGTATTTCCTGCGTCATGCTGTTTCCATCTTGCCCCGATCGAGCGGCTGGCCATTATGATCGCCTATCAGGCGAACGCAATCAGCCAACGTGTTGAATCCGCAATGTGAAGACCTCGACGGCAAAGGACAACGGTGATGAAACGATGCGATGTGACCTCAGCGACGATCGACGACTTCGGCAGCCAACCGGTCGCCGTTATCGGATATGGCAACCAAGGTCGTGCCCACGCGCTCAACCTCCGTGACGCAGGGGCTGACGTCCTCGTCGGTCAACGACCCGGCCACAGCTTTGATACCGCAGTCGCCGACGACTTCGCGCCAGTATCGGTATCCGACGCCGTTACCGCCGCGTCCCTGATCATCCTCACGTTGCCCGATGAACGCGCTGCCGAGGTCTACGCCGCCGACATCGAACCAGCCCTGAAGTCGGGACACACGCTTGGCTTTGTCCATGGCTTCAACATCCGCTACGGTTTCATCAATCCGCCCCAGAACGTCGACTGCATCATGATCGCCCCGAAGGGGCCCGGCACGCTTCTTCGATCGCTCTACGTCGACAGCAGGGGCATGCCCGCCTTGCTCGCCATCCATCAGGACGCCACCGGAAACGCACGACGCACCGCCCTCGCATGGGCCGCAGGCATCGGTGCCACCAGGGCAGGCGTCGTCGAAACCACCTTTGCCGCAGAGACAGAATGCGACCTCTTCGGCGAACAGACCGTCCTGTGCGGCGGCGTCACCGCGCTCATGAAAGCCGCCTTCGACACCCTCGTCGACGCCGGCTACGAACCGGAACTCGCCTACATCGAGTGCGTCCACGAACTCAAACAGGTCGTCGATCTCATCTACGAAGGCGGTATCAGCCACATGCGACGCAAGATATCCAACACAGCCGAGTACGGCGACCTCACCCGAGGACCCATCGTCGTTGACAAATCCACCCGCGCCCGCATGCGTCAGATTCTCGCCGAAATCCAGGATGGCACATTCGCGAGAGAATGGATGGCCGAGACCGCTGCCGGCATGTCCCGAATGAAACAACTCCACGACGCCGACAAAACCAGCCCCATCGAAGACGCCGGCCGCGCCGCCCGATCGCTCATGCCGTGGTTGCAGGGAGATGCATAACGACTCGATTCAGCGTCGCGCCAAACGACCAAGCTGAATCAACAGTGATTCGACCGTCAGTGTGACGTTCGTATTGAGTTTGAGCTGCGACTCAGCCGTCCGCACGGCGGCGATCGCGCCCGTCACCGCCTCAAACCGTCCGCCAGATTCCGTCGCCTTCCGCAGCGCACCCCGAAAGAGCGAGGCCAACAGCACGAACATCAGCCGCAGCCCACGTCGCTGCGCCTCCGTGTCGCTCAGGTCCTTGTCGCGCTTGCGGAATTCCTCACCGATCTTCTTGGCCGTGTCGATCAGCTTCTTCGCAAGCGCTGTCGGCGCCGTCCGCGTCAGTCCCGACAGCAAACCGCTGACCCCATCCCGATGCGACTGCAGATCAAACTCGATCAGATGCAACGCCGTCCCCAGACTCCCGTCAGCGATTTCGGCATACCACTCCGCCGCCTCACCCGACATTTCCGGCAACCGCCGCACGATCTCATCGGCCACGAACGCCGTCGGCAGCATCCCGAACGGCACCACCTGGCACCGCGACCGCGTTGTCGGCAGCAGCGTGTCGACCGACCGCGTGATCAGAATCAGAAACGTCGTCGCCGGTGGCTCCTCGAGCGTCTTGAGCAGGGCGTTCTGTGCCGACCGCGACATCAGGTCGGCTTCGCGCACGATGAAGAACTTCGCGCGACCCATCACCGGCTTATGACCGACCTCGTCGATCACGAACGTGCGAATCACGTCGATGCTCAGGTCGAGGCCCATCCGCCCGCGCACCGTCGGATCGGGATGCTGCTTGATCAGATCCCGCGAAATGACATGCAGATCCGGGTGCGAACCGGACATGCACAACCGGCAACTTTGGCATTTACCGCAGGCATCCGCCACCGCGCCCGACCAGTCGGCCAATCCTTCCGTTTCGACCGATTCGCGAGACGCCGGCTCATCGCAGAGCAGCAACCGCGCCAACCGCTGCGCGAACAATTCCCGCCCCACACCTTCAGGCCCGGCGAACAGATAAGCATGTGGAAACCGCCGACCTTCCATCGCCCGTTGAACCAGACGATGCGCCCGCGGCTGATGTCGAACCTCAAAGAGCGACATGACGCAGCAACTCCGCCACGCGACCATGCACGACGTCGGCATCCCCACTGCCGTCGACGATGTGCACTGGCTTCGGATAGCGCTCCGGCAAGGCCAGGAAATTCTCGCGGACTTTTCGATGAAACTCGGTTGGACGCGACTCCATCGCATCGACCGTCGCATCCATGAACAACTCGCCCTGATCACCCGACGATGACCGCGACGACGCCCGAGCGTGGTGCGGCTTGCGACCGGTCCGATCAAACCCCGTCTCGACCGGCACGTCCAGCACGATCGTCAGGTCAGGCCAAACGTCCCCAACCGCGACATTGCCGACGGTCATCAGATCACCGACGTCATACCCGGCCGCCCCCTGATACGCGTAGGTCGCGCTGATGAATCGTGAGCAGATCACCACCGAACCGTCGGCCAGTGCAGGCTCGATCACCTCGGACACGAGCTGCGCCCGCGACGCCATGAACAGCAGCGTCTCGCAGCGAACGTCCATCTGACTCAGATCATAACCCAGGAGAACCCGCCGAATGCGATCCCCGATGTCGGTGCCGCCCGGATCGTGTGTCTTGACCACCGTTGCGCCAGCGTCGATCAAGGCGTTTTGAAGAAGGGAAATCTGCGTCGTCTTGCCGCATCCATCCGGACCGTCGAACACCAGAAACCTGCCCGACAGCTTGGCCGCGATGTCCGCATCCACCGTCACGTCCGGTTGGTCTCCGACAAACGTCGCTGCGTCTCCTCGAACACTTCCGCGGCGTTGTAACTGCTGCGCACGAATGGCCCCGATGCGACACTCAGGAACCCCATCCGCCGCGCCTCCGCCGCCAACTCGTCAAACTCATCCGGCGTGTAGTACTTCGAGACGGGCTTTTGAATATCACCCGGCTGCAGGTATTGCCCGACGGTCAGCACGTCGCAATCGACCGACCGCAGGTCTTCAAACGTCTGCAACAATTCCGCCCACGTTTCCCCAAGGCCAACCATGATCCCCGACTTGGTCACGATGTGCGGGGCGATCTCCTTGACCAGCCGCAGCACCTCCAGCGACCGTCGATACCGCGCCGCCGGCCGAATCGACGGCGACAACCGCTCGACCGTCTCGATGTTGTGGTTGTAAATCTCGGGTCGTGCGTCGCACAACCGCTGGATGCACTCGCGGCGGGCATGGAAGTCCGCCGGCAGCACCTCGACCGACGTCGTCGGACACAGGTCATGAATGCGCTCGACGCACCGGGCGTAATGGTCCGCACCCTCGTCGGCCAGGTCATCACGAGCGACCGCCGTCACCACAACGTGGTTCAGGCCCAAATCGGCGATCGCCTCCGCCAACCGCTCAGGCTCATCCGCCTCGGGGGGTAGCGGCTTGGCCGTCGTGACCGCACAGAAATGGCAACGCCGCGTGCACAGATCGCCCAGAATCATGAACGTCGCGTGCTTCTTCGCCCAGCACTCGGTCAGATTCGGGCAACGCGCCTCGACACACACCGTCGCCACGCCGCTGTCGGCCACGATTTCCTTGGTCCGCGCGAACGTGTTCCCTCCCGGCATCGGGCGTTTCAGCCACGGCGGGAGACGACGCTTCGGGGCGTCCGGCTTGGTTGTCAGAACGGGCAGTGAAACCAAATCAGCATTCCTCTGGTAGGCATGATCGGCCAACGCGAGCGCCTCGCCCAGCGTCCACCGTCAACTCAAGCGATCCTATCGACCCGCCCGATAGCGTCAAGGCGGTCGGAAACTGCCGATTGACCGCGAATCTGACGACTCATATGATTCTAAAGGGTTGCCGTTAAAAGGCTTTAAGGCCAATGCCATGACCATCAAGATCACCAAAATCCTCTGCCCGACCGACTATTCCGACCTCTCCATCCTCGGCGTTCGCTACGCCCGCGAATTTGCCCAATGTTTTGGCGCACAGATCCACTGCATCCACGTAATAGATGAGGCTGGGCAGTATTGGGCCGCCATGGGACCGGAAAGTGCCCCCATCGCTCCAGCCATGGACGACCTCAAGACCGCAGCCGAGGAGCACATGCAGCGATTCGCGGATGAACATCTGGTTGGATTGAAATTCGCCCCGATCAAGCGCGTGGTCCCGGGCAATCCGTTCCAGGAAATCATCGAGTACGCCGCCGAAAACCTCATCGACCTGATCGTCATCCCCACACACGGACGCGGCGGCATCGCCCATGCCCTCCTCGGCAGCACGGCTGAAAAGGTCGTCCGCAAGGCCCCATGCCCCGTGCTCACCGTTCGCGAAAACGAACGTGAGTGCGTCGGACCCTAGCGGCCATGACATTCGAGCCGCCCAACGTCGAGCAACGAAACCGTCAGGCCCTTCTCGCTGCGATTCCGATTCGCGTAAAGAACAACGTCGTCAACGCGAGCATTGCGGCGTTTCTGCTTATCTATTTCGGCTTCTTCTCGTTACTCCTGATCGTGCCGGAGACTTTGGCGGATCATGCATGGAACGCTTTCGTCCGGGTGGTTCAGGTTGGTGGCATCGTTTCCGCTCTTGCGGCCATCCTATGCACTACTGGCCGACTCTTCGCACTTGCGTTTGATGGAATCACGTCAATCCTGATTGGCCTCGCTATGGTAGTCTGCCTGTTGCTCCAGTTCTCAGACGGAGTATCGATACTCTATCTGCTCTTCGCGGCATTGTTCGTCGCTTCCGGATTTCGCGACACGAAGGATTTTGTGCAGTATTCGCGGCTAGTTGCTGATTCCAGTGGACCGAGTCCACCTACTCCGCCCACTGCCGGCGTGACGGCACCATTGTCGCCACAACCGGACGGCGACGTTGGCCATCAGGGGCGTGAAATCAGCGAGTACGCGACCACGCCCATCATCGAGCGACCGCCGGCACCTGTCGCAGTCGAAACGCCGCCGCCCGATCCGCCCGCGCCGGAACCGATTCCAGATCCGCAACCCGAACCAGCACGTGACGAACCAGCCCCCGACGGTTTCCTCGCCTCGTTCGCGCCCGACGACGACGAAAACGACGATGACAAACGCTGACGGATCCGGCGATCGCTATTCGCGCCAGACCCTGTTCGCCAACATTGGCGAAAAAGGCCAGCGACAACTGCTCGACAGCACCGTCACGCTGATTGGCTGCGGAGCACTCGGAACCGTCCTCGCCAACACGCTCGTCCGCGCCGGCGTCGGACACCTTCGCATCGCCGATCGCGACTTCATCGAACGAAACAACCTGCAGCGGCAGGTGCTCTTCGACGAAAAGGACATCGCCGATCAACTCCCCAAAGCCGAAGCCGCCGCCCGCAAACTCCGACGCATCAACCCCGACATCACCATCGACGCTGCCGTCACCGACGTGAACCGCGACAACATCGCATCGCTTGCCGAAGGCGCCGACCTGCTCCTCGACGGCACCGATAATTTCGAGACCCGTTTCCTGATCAACGACCTCGCCGTGAAAACGAATCGCCCGTGGGTCTACGGAGCGGTCATCGGCGCCACCGGACTGATCATGCCGATCCTCCCCCACGACACACCCTGCCTGCGCTGCGTCTTCGAAAACGCACCGCCGCCCGACGCCAACCCCACGTGCGACACCGCCGGCGTGATCGGACCAGCCGTCAACATCGTCGCCAGCTTCCAGGCTACCGAGGCGATGAAAATTCTGATGGCCCGCACCGACGACGTCCTGCGCATGCTCCTGAACATCGACGTCTGGTCCGGACGCGTGACGCCGCTCAACGTCCAGCCCGCGCGCGAGAAGGGCAACTGTCCATGCTGCGTACAGGGGCAATATGACTATCTTGAAGGAGACGCGGGAAGTTCGGCGACGACGCTGTGTGGCCGAAATGCCGTGCAGGTGCATCCGGGACACGGGGTCGAGGCGGACTTCGAGAGGTTGACCGAGAAGCTGCAGGCCGCCGCCGGCAGTGGGATGACGTCGAACAAATACCTGGTCCGCTGTCAGATCGGCGACCACGAGTTGACCGTCTTCGCCGACGGCAGGGCGATCATCAAGGGCACCAGCGACCCCGACGTCGCCCGCTCGCTGTACGCCCGCTACATCGGGTCGTAGCGATCAACCGCAGCCGATCAGGCGGAACGGAAACAGAAACGCCCCCTGCAACGCGCTGTTGGCGAAGACAAACTCCAGAGATGGGAACGAAAACGCTTGAGCCACGTTCACGAACATCCCGAATGCCATCATGAACGCGACCAGTCTGATCATCCGATTCGTCATCATTCAAGCTCCTCTGTCAGACTGGTCTTATCGACCAGCCAGCGTCGCTGCCTCGAACAATCCGCACGCAATGCCTGGCCTGAGGAATGCTGCGGCCTGCTCGTCGGATTCGTTCGCGACGATGCCGTGGTCGTCGAGTCCGTGATCGCCGCTCCCAACATTGCGACAGGCGATCGGACCCGATCCTACGAAATCGATCCACAGGCGGTGTTCGACGCACTCCGCGACGCCAAATCCAGCGGGCGCCGCGTCGTCGGATTCTACCACGCGCACCCCGACGGAACAGCCGCTCCGTCGCGCCGTGACGAATCGAACGTTTGGCATGACCGGGCGTACGTCATCGTAGGCGTCGACCGTGAATGCGTCGTCGCCATGCGTGCGTGGATGGCAGCGGAAAGCGGGTCATCAGCGATGCGGGAAATGGCAATCGAATTGACAAATAGAAGCGAATTCGACTAATTTTCAGGTTCGCCGGAACAAGTCAGGCGGGCCTCGGGGCGGACCATCAGCCAGCGGAGATCACGGAAAAATGGGAAGACTCTACGACAACATCTGCGACACCATCGGCCACACCCCTCTGGTCAAACTGAACCGCGTCATTGACTCACCGGCCACCGTCTACTGCAAGCTGGAGTTCTTCAATCCGCTGGCCAGCGTGAAGGACCGCATCGGCGTCTCGATGATCGAGGATGCCGAAAAGGCCGGCAGGATCAGCAAGGACTCGGTCATCATCGAGCCGACCTCGGGCAACACGGGCATCGCGTTGGCATTTGTCTGTGCGGCCAAGGGATACAAGCTTACGCTGACGATGCCCGAGAGCATGTCGATGGAGCGTCGCGCCTTGCTGCGTGCATTGGGGGCCGATCTTGTGCTGACCCCCGCGACGGAGGGCATGCCCGGTGCGATCCGTGCGGCGGAGAAGCTCGCGTCCGAGACGCCCAATTCGTACGTTCCGCAGCAGTTCTGCAACCCAGCCAATCCGGAGATCCACCGCCACACGACCGCGCTGGAAATCTGGGACGACACTGACGGCCAGGTCGACATCCTCGTTTCCGGTATCGGAACCGGCGGGACGATTACCGGCTGTTCGGAAGTCCTGAAAGAGAAGAAGCCCGGATTCAAGACCTACGCCGTCGAGCCAGCCGATTCGCCGGTCATCACCCAGACCCGCGAGGGCAAGCAGCACCAGCCCGGTCCACATAAGATTCAGGGCATCGGGGCTGGTTTCATTCCGGAAATTCTCAACCTCGACATTATCGACGAGGTGATTCGCGTCACGAATGATGATTCGTTCGCATGGGCACGCCGCGCCAGCAAGGAAGAGGGTATCCTCTGCGGCATCTCGTCCGGTGCTGCGATTTGCGCGGCCAATAAGGTCGCCAGCATGCCCGAGAATAAGGGCAAGTTCATCGTCGTGGTGCTGCCGAGTTTCGGCGAACGTTATCTGTCCACACCGCTGTTCGACATGGGCTAAACGTCCGCACCCTATTGGTCGATTCCCCATCACTGCTGGAAGCGATCCGCGCTTTGCCGGCAATGAGAGGGGATCTGCCTATGATTGCCATTAGAGAAATGACACTCCCAGTCCGCCGACTCGATGTCGCGCTGGACGGTCTGCGCATCGCGCATCTGTCGGACTTGCACATGCGTCGCTGGAACCGGGTGCTGGAAGAGGCGCAGTCGTATCTTGCGCGACATGACTACGACCTGCTTGCGGTGACAGGGGACTTTTCGACGTTTCCGAGCAAGTGGGCGAAAGCGTCAACGTGGTGCTGGCGATTCTTCCCGCCCATCAAGCCGCGTCTGGGCATCTATGCCGTACTCGGCAACCACGACTCACCGCGATTGGCGAAGCAGGATCTGCCGTTCAGGCTGCTTCGCAACGAATGTGTCGAGATCAACCATGACGGTGGGGCGTTCAACCTCGCGGGCATGGAGCAGCACGTCTCGTGTCGTGGTGATCTGCAGAAGACGCTCGCCAATGCTGACCCGAACCTGCCGACGGTCCTGCTGACGCACTACCCGTCGACGATTCACCAGCTCAAACCCGGGAAGGTCGATCTCATGCTGGCTGGCCATACGCATGGCGGTCAGATCCGTCTGCCCATTCTCGGTTGCATCTTTCCCAACGACAGGATTTCAAGGCACATGGCGGCCGGTCTTCACGAATTGAATGGTACGCCGATGCATGTGAGCGCGGGCGTCGGCGTATCACCGCCGATCTGGGCACGTTTCCTGTGCCCGCCGGAAATCACGGTGATCACGTTGCAGCGCGTCACGGAGCAGGATCCCGTTGCGCAACCGACATTATCGGGCGAACGCCGACAACAAGAGACACCTGCCGGCGCGACAAGTGTTTGAGTTTGGCCCAATCGGCACGTATACTGACGATTCTGGTGCGACCGGGACCGCACACCCGGCCTACGGCTTCACAAACCCGCCCAACGACGGCCCGAAGGAGCGAGTTCAGCATGGCATTGGTGCTATCCGATTACCGTGTGCTGCACAGGGTCGGTGTCGGTGCCAATAGTGAGTTGTATTGCGTCCAGCATCTCGAGACCAACGAGATGCGCTGCGCCAAGCACGTCACCAAGCTCGACGAAGACGAACAGAAATTCATCGACCAGTTGAAGTCCGAGTTGTCGGCTGGTCAGAAGCTCGACCATCCGGTGTTGCGGAAAGTCTACGAGCTGCGCACCGTACGCAAGTTCTTCAAACTGACGGCGGCGATTCTCTTCATGGAGTACATCGACGGGATTTCGATGTCGAGCAACCAGTTCCGCCCGACGCTGCCCGTCCTGCTCAGCTACTTCCGGCGCGCAGCGGAGGGACTGCATGCCATGCACCAGAAGGGTTTCGTGCATGCCGATCTCAAGCCCGGCAATCTGCTCATCACCCACGACCACGAGGTCAAGCTGATCGACTTCGGCCAAAGCTCACCGATCATGCAGGCCAAGGAACGCATTCAGGGAACGCCGGATTACATGGCCCCTGAGCAGGCGAAACGTTCCGTGCTCGATCAGCGGACGGATGTTTTCGGATTGGGCGCGACGCTGTTCAAAGTCATCACGGGCAGGGTGATCAAGACCGAGATGAACCGCACGGCTGGTTTGCATATGCCCACCCGTATTGGCAAACGACTCAACGAGTTGAACAAGCCGATCAGTGTCGACGTTCCGGCATCGGTGATGAAGCTTGTCCAGGACTGTTGTCGTGAGGACCCAATGGAGCGGATTGCCGACATGCGCGCGATCATCAACCGCATCGACCTCACGCAGACGATTCTCGAACGACAGTCCGGAGCTGCACCCGAGGAAGAGAAGCCACGCCGTCGCTCGGCCCCGCGCCCCCGCTCAACCGATCTGCACGATCAGCAATAGGGCGCGTTGTCTACTCGTCCTCTTCAAGCTGAATCCGTTCAAATCCGAACACACGCAGCTCTGAGAATCCTCCGCAACTCGGATCCTGATGTCCGACAAGAACGAGCTGGACCGTGCGACCTGCCAGTCCGGCTGGAAACACCTCGGAAATGTCGACGCGGAATTCCGAAAGGCCAATCGCGCCGGTGTTGAAGACTTCGCCGCCGCCGGCGTCGAGCACGCGCACCGTGACCGTGGCGAATCCAAACTGTCCTCCGCCGTTGAACTGCTCCGGATCGGTCTCCACCCGGGCGAGGAAGATGTCGTTGTCCCCGCCGAATGTCCACGTGTACACCTCCGAGTCATTCTCCCCATCGGGATCGCCATCGGAAAACCAGCTCGACGATGCATTACCATCCACCGACAGACCGACGCCGAAGTTGGTCGTGTCATTGCCGAAGACCGACGACGAGCTGACGCTGCCCTGGCCGGTGATGTTGATCACGGCGAAGCAGTCTTCGTCAGGCGGTTCGCTGTTCTCGTCGCACATCGTTCCCGGCATCTCGCCGTCGGTTGGTTCACCGTCTTCGGTGACCTCGATGGTGATCTCACGCTCACGGAATTCGCCTGTGGCGTCGACCACGCGGGCCGTGACCACGTACATGCCGACTTCGTCGAAGCTGTGAATCAGCGAATCTGACACGGCTGTCCGCGTGCTGTCGGAATCGACGTCCAGCGTGCTCACCGATCCGTCGTTCCAGTTGAACACAAGGTCATAAGGTCGCCGTTGTCCGTTGGTGACGAGGACGCCGCCGACGATTGAAAAGGTGAATCCGACCGCTTCATCAGGGGCAACGGTTAACCTTTCGGCCGATACCGTGAGATTTAGAGCTGAACCGCCGGTGACAGTGACAGGCTTCGTGTACGTCGTCGATGCTCCGACGGAGTCAGTGAGCCGAGCGGTGAGCAGGTACGAACCGGGTTCCGAGAGGAGCACGGCATCAGCGAATTCCACCGCCACCGTCTCAGTGCCGCCGCGCTGACTCGTGGGGAGAAACTCCCATTGCAATGTGTAGTCGGGTGTCCCACCGGAGAATCGATAGGTGTATTCGGTGGTCGCGAACGGACCGGGTGCGACAGGACCGGAAAGGGGGCCGTCGATCAGCAGGCTCAGCATGCTCTCGGTCACGGTGATGGGAATGGTCAGGCTGCCCGTGCGGCCTGTGGCGTCGGTTGCGTCGACGACGAGATCGAACGTGTCGGCGCGCGTGTACGTGTGTGGCGACGTCATGATGCCAACCGGAATGGCGGAGTCATCGGTTTCGGTCTGTCGCCCGCTGCCGTCGCCGTAGTTCCAGCCATACGTGATGGGGCCATTGTCGGAGTTGGTGACCGTCACGAAGAAGCCGTTCAAGCGTTCGTCAACGCTCTGTTCGAGACTCCCGTCAAGCAGGCGTAGCGTGAGATCGTCGGAGGTGTCGGCTGTCACCGTGACGCGAGCGGACGCGAAACCGCGCTGGCCTGAGAACGGATCGGTGTAATCGACGGTCAGGTCGACGCGGCCCTCCTCCGTCGGGGTCAGTTCCACGACGCGGGCGTCTGACAGTGACGTCGTTCCCGTTCCACCGACGGCAAGATCGGCATCTCCGAAGATTAGCCAATTCGTTTCCAGAGAGGCAGACGGCGCGTCATCGAAGCCGGTCAGCACGAAGAGACCGCCTTCGCCCGGCGCGAGAAACGCAGGCCCGACGATCGCGCCCTGCCTTGGCGGGGAGACGTTGGGCACGTCGGTCACCGAGTCTCGCAAACCGATGGCCGCCTTCACACCGTCGATCTGCGCGTCCTGCAGGGCGATGCCTTTCGTGGCAGCGCTGATTCGCGAGAAGTGAATGCTGCTGGCGACCAGTTCATTTCCTTCTACCGATGTGGAAAGCAGTGTCGTGGCGCCGCCATCGGTGATTTCGAAGATCGACGCTTGAGCACCGTCCACACCGGACGGAATCGGCAGGCGAATCTCGAACGGGCGTGTCACCGCCTGATCGATGTCGATGCGAATCGGGGTGCCGATCGGTGTCACACCCAGAGGCAGCAGGGCGGCGTCCGCCGGTGTCGTGGTGACAGTGGCGTCCGTGGGAAGGCTGCCGCCGGCGAATTCCAGGCTGCCACCAGTGTCGATCGCCACCGACGTGTCAGGCCCGCCATCCTGCCCGTTCGGGTTCATGTTGGGATCGCAGCCAATCGCGATGAGCAGGCACATTGGCGCGATGATGACGACAGCGGTGTGGCGACGAAAAGTTCGCATGGGGATTCTCCGTTCGTGGCGACGCACGTATTCAGCACAGCGTAGATTATCGGACTGCGGGATGCCAGAGATTGACAAAGCCTGAGAGGCTACTCAGGCACGGGTTGAAGGACACGCCGGGCGGAGACTGCGAAGAACCCTGCCACGAAAACGACCGTGCAGGCGGCAGTCACGAACATCTGCTCAAACCCGCGTCGCTTGATGAGTTCACCCCACACGAATCCGCCGGAAAAGAAGCCAATATCCATCGCCCCAAGCGCCAGTGATGTGCCCAATCCGCGATAGCGCATCGGCATGCGCTCGGCCGCCAGATCGACCATTGACGGGAAGACAAGCGAGTGACCTGACCCCATCACGAATGCCGGGAAGATCAGTTGCCACTCGCGGTGCACGGGGATGAACAGCAGCAACCCGCCCGCCATGAGCAGAAGCCCGAACAGGCAGACCCGCCGACGCCCCAACTGCTGCGGTAAACGCCGAAAAAGCAGGCGAATCGCGATCGCCGACGGCGCGTAGATGAGGAAGAACCACCGCAGGTTCTGGAAGTGGCGGTATTCGACATAGCGCTCGAGAAAGTTCATGTGCACGGTCAGCGCGGCAGCGAACACGATCGGTGGCAGCAGCACCCAACCTGGCCAGAATCGCATGACTACCGTGCGGACACGTTCACCATCCGGTTCGTGCCGGCGCGGCATGTCGAGGTTCAGCACGAGCGCACCAGCGGCCAACGTACACGCTCCGACGAGGCAGAAGTACCACGAGAACCGATTGGCTGCGAATGCGCTGTCCTGCAGTATCCAATCGCCGATGGCCGGTCCGATCATCATGCCGAGAAACCCGCCGATCCCGATTGTGCCCAGACTCTCGGCGCGTCGTTCTGCCGGGGCAACCTGTGCGGCGTAGACCGCGACCGTCGCGAGAAACGTCGCGATGGCGGACTGCATCACGATGCGCGCGGCCGCGATGGCGTAGTAATCTTCGAGAAACTGAAAGGACACGTTTGCAGCCGCCCCGACAATGGCCGAAGTCACAAAGCACCGCCGGCAGCCAAGTTGGTCAATCCATCGCCCGATATGCAGCCGCAGCAGCAGGCTGCCGATCATGCCAATGCCCGCCAATTGGCCGAACGTGGACACGTCAAATCCGAGCGACGTGACATACTCGCCAAAGTGGAACTGCATCGAGACGCCCGTCATGGTCAGCGTCGCAGCGAACAACACCTGACAGAACTGAAGCGTGTATAGTCGTTGTGAGTCGCTCATCCAGGCTCCGAAATTGGGAATGACCCGCCGCGTTAGTGTAGTCGTCCGCCCCGCTGGACGACCAGAGACAAAATCCAACATTGGCGGATTCGTCAATTCATGCGTTACACTGCGGCGGCTATGCAACGGCACCGTTGGTATCACATCTCGCTCGCGGCCAAGTGCCTCATCCTCTTCGGCGTGGCTGTTCTGCTGATTCTCGCCGGAACGCTCTATCTGCCGTGGGTTCGCATGGAGGGGTTGAACGCCACAGCCGACGTTCGTCTGGCAGAAGCCGCAGCCGTCGCAGCTCGGATCAGTTCCGGGGTGGACTACATGTCATGGGACAACGCCCGCGAGCGACTCGAGGATGAGCGGGACAACATCCGAAAGATGCTCAACATACCAATCGACCAGATCGAGTTGATCCCCATTACCGAAGCACTCAAGTTGGCAGGCACAGCCCCCGGTGGGTTCTTCGTCGAAGCATTTCGAACCCTCCAGGCCAGTCCATCGCAACCCTACGTGCACAAGTTCCACAACCGCGACGGTGAGCGTTCGATCAGACTCGCCCTGGCCGTTCGCGCGCCGGAGACCGATCCGGAACCGAACCGCCTGAAAGGCTTGGCCTACGTTGTCATGCCGCTCGATATTCAAGCACGTCAATGGAGCACCATCGTGCTGGTTCTGGCGGGCCTGTCAGGCGGATTTCTGGCCGTGCTCGTGTTCTACATCGTGACACAGCGGCTCTTCCTGTCGCCGGTGCGCGACCTGACGAGTGTGGCTGAGCAGATCACCGAGGGCGATACCGACGTGCGCGCCGAGATCGCAACGGGCGATGAGTTTGAAGACCTGTCCGATGCCTTCAACGACATGCTGGTACGCATCCACCGATCGCACGACGAACTGCGTACCATCAATCGTTCGCTCGACGTCAAACTTGAAGAACTGGCTGAAACAAATGTCGCGCTCTTCGAGTCGAACAAGCTCAAGAGCGAGTTCATCGCCAACGTCAGCCACGAGCTTCGCACCCCGATGGGATTGATCATCAACTTCGCGGAACTGCTCCGCGACGCGCTTGAGAATCCGCCCGAAAACATGACCAGACCGCTGCGATACGCAGGTCACATCGTCCAGGCCGGCCGATCCCTGCTCGAAATCATCAACGATCTGCTCGATCTGGCGAAGATCGAGGCGGGCAAGATCGACCTTCACCTCACCGACTTTCAGATTCTCGAAACCTGCAATTCGCTGATGGACTTTGTGAAGCCGCTGGCAGACAAAAAGGAGATCGACGTCCGCCTCGACGTGCACGAAAAGCCCTCCCCCATGCACTCCGACGCCGGCAAGGTCAAACAGATCCTCTACAACCTGCTCAGCAACGCCATCAAGTTCACGCCCGACGGCGGCGTCGTGCGCATCGAAATTGACTTCGCGGACGAGATGATCACCGTACACGTGATAGATACCGGTCCGGGCATCCCGAAGGAGATGCACGAAGCCGTCTTCGAGAAATTCCGCCAGATCGATTCGTCACTCACGCGCGAGCACAGCGGTGCGGGTTTGGGATTGGCCATCACAAAAGAGCTGACAAAGATGCTTGGTGGGGCGATTCGGGTGGAAAGCGAAGTCGGGTCGGGCAGCACATTCATCGTTTCGCTGCCCTTGCGCGCGCCGGACCAAGCCCAACGCGATCTGATTTCCTTAAGCTAAGAACGAACAATCGACGGATGGTCGGCAATCTGGCGGGGCATCAATAAAAAACCGTCACGATCAGCGTCGGGTCCGATTTTTTCCCCTCCCAAACACCCATCGTCGTCGACGCGAATTTGATGACGATCTCAGGATGCGCGTCGGCCCATTCGTTGATCTGACGATTCATGAACGCCACCGCGCCATCGTTGAGCTTCGCGTGAAACGTGCGGCACCGCGTTGCACCCTCTCCAGGACCGAGCAGTGGACGGGTAAAATGGGAATCGTCGTGCACGGCTGCACCCGAGAGGGTGTCCTGACCAAACGCACGCATCTGCGTCGATCCCGACGAGCTCATCTCGGATTCATCCACGATCGCGAGCGTCCCCGGGTCGGATTCACCGGGTGCGCGCATCGTCGTCTGCCCGGAGTAGCGTATCTCGTCGGTGTGATGCGTCCGCTTGTACTCCACCAGGCACAACGGGCAGCGCAGCTTTCCGTCAACTTCCGCCGCTTTCCCCGAAGCCACGTGCTCCGGATATACGCTGGCCCCACATGTTTTGCACGTTTGGATATCTCCACCAGACATGACAGCACCTCCTACCGAATCGAACCACGGTTCCATGGTACCATCGGCGGCAGGCGATCACCATTACCTTTGCCGTTGTCACGGTGTGTCACTGGAGGTTGCGACGGAGCGGTCGCGTACGTTGGGTCACCCCGGAAAGGGGCTGAATCAGATGGATCGCCACGCCTGGGTCGCGACAATCTCGTACTGCCCCTCAAGCTCGGTCAGGGTCAGTTCGACGATGTCCCCGACCCGGTGGCCCATCAATTCCTGTGCGAAGGGGGCCTTGTAGTTGTAAATGTCGGTTTGAATGTCGGCTTCGAAAGGCCCGAGGAACGTAATCACCCGCTCATCGCCGCGATCAACGTGCTTGAGCGTCACCTTGCTTCCCACCGAGATGGTATCCTGCGGCACATTCTCCGGCGTGAGCAAGTGCACGATCGCCCGCTGTTGCTGCATCTGGGCGAGGCGAGCCCGCAACAGGTCACGCTCTTCCAGGGCGAACTTGTATTCCGAGTTCTCGCTCAAGTCGCCCTTTTCTGCCGCTTCGCCGATCGCCTTGGCATTCTCACGCATCTTCACATGCACAAGGTCGTTGATTTCCGCATCGAGCTTGCCAACGCCCTCACGCGTCGCATACAGCGAATCGTCACGCAGCCACACGGGCACTTCCTTCTTCTTGATCAGATTCGGGAATTGTCGTGTGATCCGATTCGACAGATCTTCGCGCGCGTTCCGCCCAAGGCTGTCGAGACGTCGAACCTGCGTCAGCAATGCCGACCCCATGCCCGATTCAATGCTCTCAAGACACTTCGCGTAATTCTCGTACTTGCGGGCCGACAGCGATGACTTGATCGCATCACGCATGGTCTTCACGGTGGCTTTGTCCAGCCGGTCGTTTCGCGAGATGTCACCAGCCAGCTGCAACAGTCGCGTCAATACAGACACTTGCGGCATGATCTGCCACAGCGGTCGAGACAATCCCTTGTCCCATAGCCAGCAAAGTGCGCCGTAGCAGACGGTCGTGTTCGATGTGATCTCGCCGATCAACTCGTCGTACAGCTCTTCCTTGACGCCGCCCTTTTCCATGCGCGTCGCCAACTCTTCGCAAACCTGCACCGGCGCCTGCGGGAAGATGGTGACGAGATGCTCGGGGTACTTTTCCGGATCGGCTTTCGCAAGGCAGTCCAACGCCAGCGACCACAACTTTTTCGAAGTCCCGCATTCGCGAACCATGGTCAGTGGATCGCCGCTCTCCTTCAGCAGTTCCACGCACGCGTCCTGACCTTCGGTGTGGCCGATGCTCGCACCGACCTGCCAGGCGACAATGCCTTCAACCAACGCCGTGGCTGCGCCATTCTTGGTCAACCGCTCCGCCCGCTTGACACACTCAGCGTGCACACGCTCCAGCGACGCCGAGTCCATCTCCTCCTTGCGCGCCTTGCATTCGCGCAGGTAAGACTCGAGACCGGCCAATCGATCCGCCGCCGTCTTCAGCTTTGCAAACGACTCCTCGAATTCCTCGTGGTGTCCGGGACCGCCGGGTGCGTATTCAAGAATGTATGGGGATCTGCCCTCGACAGAGATGTTCAGCGAACGCCGGGCAGCCGTCCGCGCTTTGGTCCACCACTTTGACCAGTCGCCGGCGGGAAGATAACGCGGGACAAGAATCTCGCGAAGTTCGTCGTCGGTCAGCCGCTCACCATTGACGATCAGGACATTCTCGATCATCGCCGCCGGATCCGACTGAACCAGCTTGGAAAGTCGGGCCTGATCGAACGCCGCGAGGACGCGGTAATCCTCAGGATCGGCTGGTGCGTATTGATCCGCGAACTCGACCGCCTCAAACGATTCCACACGCCCGTCAACCGTCGCTTCGACCGTCCAACTGTTGCGATCGACCGCCTCGACGCGCGCGGCTGACTCCTCATGGCGACCAACCACGAACGTGCCGGGCTCGATCGAGAGGCACACGTCCATCGTGCGCATCGCGCGCCGCGGAGGACGGCCTCCGGTCAGACCCGACTCTTCCATCAGTTCATCCAACCCGTCGCGACCGTTGAATATCTGCTTGTAAAGCTCAGTGACCTGTTTGCGGAGTTCGCTGCTCTTGTTGAGCTTCATGAAGACCGGCTGAGCGAATTTCAATGCCTCCTCCGCCGACGCACGCTCCTGAACCGACTCGATCGCCGTCCACGCCAGCGACTCAGCCAACTCCACCCGATCCTGCTCCTTGAGAACCTCGATGACCTTGACGGCTGGCGTCAGCGATCGGGCCGTCCCATCCGAATCTCCCAGGAAGGTCAGCCACTCCTGCTCGACGTCTTTGATGTTTCCCGAACCCGCCAGCTTGATCAACTCTTGCACCTGCATCCCCGATGTCTCTCCATCGACCATCTGTCTCGTTCCAGCGCGAAGCCCCGCATCATGCCGCATCCGACCGGCATTGTCGAGTTCACCCGCGTGGACAACCACGATCGGACCACTACACTCACACCAAATCGCGGCTCACCTCGAACCGCTGCCGCCGATGAAACCCACAGCCCACGGATCAATCTTGTGAAAACCGCCCATTTCGACTGCTTCAGCGGTGCATCGGGGGACATGATCCTCGGTGCCCTCATCGACGCCGGACTCGACCCCGACGACCTCAAATCCCTCTTCTCACGAATACCTGTCGAGGGCTACGCCTTCGCCGCCGAAAAGGTCAACACGAAGGGTTTCGCCGCCACACGCGTCACCATCAGCCTTGACGCTTCGCAGAAACAGCCACATCGGCATCTTCACCACATCACGGAGATCATCGAAAACGCCGATCTGCCCCAATCCGTGCGGAATCGGGCCAAAAGCGTCTTTACCCGCCTCGCCACCGCAGAAGCCGCCGTCCACGGCTCGACCATCGAAAAAGTCCATTTCCACGAGGTCGGTGCCGTCGACGCCATTCTCGACATCGTTGGCGCCTGCTACGGCCTCGACCGCCTCGGCATCGGTCAGCTCACCTGCTCTCCGCTGGCCACCGGGTGCGGAACTGTGCAGTGCGAACACGGCTTGATGCCTGTGCCCGCACCCGCAACCGCCAACCTCATCCGTGGCGTGCCGGTCGTTGGCACTGACGTGGAGGCCGAGCTGCTCACCCCCACGGGAGCGGCCATCCTCACGGAATTCGCTCAAGGGTATGGTTCCCTGCCGGCCATGACGGTCGACACGATTGGCATCGGCGCCGGCCAACGCGACCTCCCCCGCCCGAACATCTTGCGACTGTTCACGGGCACATCTGCCGATCATGCACGCCCACACGCCAGCGTCACGATCCTCGAAGCCAACATCGACGACACCACCCCCGAAATCCTCGGCTACACGATCGAACGCCTTCTCAAAGAGGGTGCACTCGACGCCTACTGCCTGCCGATACACATGAAAAAATCGCGACCTGCACATTTGCTTGCCGTCATCGCCGAGCCGGACAGCGTCGCGAGACTGGAAAACGTCATCTTCGCCGAGACCACGACCCTCGGCATTCGACGCCACGACGCAGAACGCTCCTGCGTCACACGCGAAATTCAAGCGGTCCAGACGCCATACGGTGACATTCGCATGAAAATCGGCATCCGCCACAACGAGGTCATCACCGCCGCCCCCGAGTTCGAGGATTGCAGAGTCGCCGCCGAAAAGCACGGTGTCCCGCTGCAGGTGGTCATGACCGCTGCCGGCGATGCCTACCGCAAAACCTGATCAACCGTTCCCAACGGTGTCCGCCAAGGAGGGCGAAAACCCGTGCCAACACTGATAATCGCATCCGTCGAACCCCTCGCCCAGTCGCTCATGAGCGGCAAACAGGCCGCGTTGCTCCTGATTCTCGTCACGGCCATCGTCATGTCGCTCATCTCGCTTCGCCGCCGACAGCGCGAATCGGGGCCTTCCCCCCGTGCGTACGCCCGCGAGCAACTGAATCGCCTCAAGGAGCAGAAATCGATCGAATCCGACCTCAACAGCATTCTGCTGCACCTTCAACAGTTTTCCCGCGAGATGAACGCCAACCTAGACGCCAAGCTCGCCCGCATCGAACGCGCCCTCAAGGACGCCGACCACCGTGTCGAATCTCTGGAACGACTCATCGCCCAATCCGAAGGCAAGCCCGCCCTCGACGTCACCGTGGGCGACAGCCAGGCTTCGACATCCACCCCGACGCGCAGATTCCGCGCGACCAGCCACGACCAGATCCACACCCTCGCCGATCAGGGCCTCAACCCGCGCGATATCGCCACCCAGTTGGGCCGATCCCTTGGCGAGGTCGAACTCGTCGTGGCCATGCACAACGCCCGCAAGTCCCGTTCCGCGCCGGCCGTCGTCTGATTCGCGGAGAACGTCAATTGATCACCGCCCCGCGAATTCCCGCTGGTCTTGGCCGAATCACATGCGTAGGATGTCTCGACGGGCATGGTACACGTCCTGGCCCGTCGGTTTTAAGGTGAGACATGGCACTCACGGTGCTCTTCGTCAGCGGCCCGCGACGCTCGGGGAAAAGTTGCGTCATCCAGCAATTCTGCAGCGCCACCGGTGCGCCATCAGCCCCGCACTACCTCCGCATCACCAACGTCAAAGGCGACAAACGCCAACCCACCGACGCCAAACCGCCAGCCAATGACTGCGGCGTCGCCAGCGCCCAGTGGATCAACTACGACGAGGACCGCGTCTTCGAGTTCCTCCCCAACGCCCTCCGACGCATCCATCGCCAGGATCGCCACGGCATCGTCATCATCGAAGCCGACGCCGATCCACTCCTGCGACACGCCTACCCCTATGATTACCGCCTCTTCGTCATGCCCGCCCCGCACAGACCGACTGAAATCTTCCGCACCAGCTTCCAGGCTGCCACCGCCTTCAAATCCGTCCTCGACGACACCGCCGCCTTCGCCAGCGAAATCTACGGCCTCGTCGAAGACGACGACAAATTCGACGTCGGCGGCACCGAGCAGCGCTCCGCCCTTACTGCCAATGAACTTCGAGGCCTGATCAACTCGCCCCTCGGCGACGAGTTGGCCACCCGCATTCTGCTCCAGCCATCGCACCATGGCCTGATCGAAAGCGATCTCGTCGTGGTCAACCGCGCGATCGGCGGCCAGACGCTCGTGGTCGACGACTGCGTCCGCCGCCTCGAAAAGGTCCTCACCCACGTTCGCGGCGCCGAGGAAGCCCGACAGGCCCTCTTCTGCTGCGACCCGCAAAACGTCGACGACCCGCTCAGACACGATCTCGTCTCCCGCGTCCTCGCCATGCTCAGCACCAACGGCCAAGCCGACCTCGATTCCGACGATCTGGCCTGCTAACATCGTCTTCATGTCCGAATTGACGCAAGGTGAATCAGACGCCATTGAGGACTTGCTCGACCGCGTCCCCGAACTCAAGCCATTCTACGATCTGCACCTTGTTGACTGGGGCGGCGTGCTGTCGCACATGCTTATTTACGAAGCCTTCGATCGTATCGTTAAGAAATTCAAGACAGAACATCCGTCGGACCGCGATGTCGCGAGGCGATTCATGGAATGGGTCGAGGCGCATATTCAGTCAGAAAACGGTACTGTAGTGGGCTGGTTCGGAATCGATGTTGTCCCCTCACTAACTTCCCAACGAGATGCCGAATTCCTAATTGAATTGGCAGGCCCGAAAACGCGAGCGGCAGTGGACGAGCAGAAGGCTGCAAACGAGTGGGCTATTCAGAAAGAACGAAATTCGTGGGTCGCATGGCTTCGCCGCGTCATCGGACGTCAGCCCGCCCCGGGCGAGTCATCCGAGGAGAAGCTCACGGCGAAGAAAAGCGCGCCATGGCCACCTCAGAACATCATGGACGCCTGCGAGGACTTGGTCCGCCGCGTTCCAGAGTTGAAACCGATCTACGACGATTCGGATTGGTGGAATGATTTCGAAGACGAAGACGATGCAGATTGGAGATTCATTCCATATGGATTCTTGGCAGCAGTCTTTCGTTACATCAAGTCGCAAGCCCAGTCTGACGCTTATGGCTCAACAGACATTGTGAGGCGTTATCTTGAGTGGGTGGAGGAACATATCGATTCGCCGGACGAATACATGTCCGACCTCGTCGGCATCGAATTCGCCGAGTCCGTCGAGTGTGATCTGGAAATGTGGAACCTGATCCGCCGTCGGCTGGGGCCCAAGTGCATGGCCCAACTGAGGCATCTCAAAGATCGTCCGCCCCGAGCGAAGCCGGTCGAAACAAATCTGCCCTGGTACAAAGATTTGTTTCGAATCTTCTGGTAGTCTTGAGCACGCATCATGAATCCGACCAAGGCTGAAATGCAAGCCTACAACAAAGCGGGGCTTGAGCTATGCCAAGACCTCGTCCGTCGTGTCCCGGAATGGCGCCCCATCTTCGACGGCGACGAGTACCGGGACGCAGAAGTGAGATATGGTGATGATCGCGGATTCTACGCAGGCTCCTTCCTTTGGGATAGATTTCAGGAACTCAAGCACCACGCCAAGTCCGATTCGCGTCATGCGCAAGACATCCTGCGACGCTACCTTGAATGGGCCGAAGACCACATCGACTCGCCGAATGAGCAAGTGGCGAACATCATCGGTCTCGAATTCTGTGAATCACTTTACTACGACGAGGAGATGCAGCGTCTGATTCGCTATCGGCTCGGACCGAAATGTTTGGCGGATCTGAAAGAATGGGAATTGGGGATGGAGTTGCACTACATGGAGAAGCCCAAAGACCCATGGTACAAGCGTTGGTTCCGCAGCAACTTGGAGATACTCGAGCCGAAGAATCATGAGCCCGATCCTGCCACCCTCCAGAAGGCGACGAGCCTTTGCCAGGATCTGGTACGACACGTTCCCGAGATGCAGCCACTTCTTGACGACCCCGGGCTTTGGTGGCCGGACGACGTGTCTGAGGATAGGGGAATCATCGGTTATGCATTCTTTGTGCATGTGTATGAGGTGATAGAACGGCATGCTTTTTCCGAATCGGCCGCCTCTGCAGATACCGTCCAGCGCTATCTGGATTGGGTCGAGAATCACATCGATCATCCAGACGAGTATGTGAATTCCGTCGTCTGGTTCAATTTCTGCGAGAATCTCAGGTATGACAAAGAGATGCAGGGCCTGCTTCGTCATCGCCTCCCGCCCAGGTTGCTCGCTGACCTCGAGGAATTCGAGGAATATGAACGTCAAGCGGAAGAACTGGTCCGCCAGAATGAAAACGGGCCTTGGTACAAGCGGTTCTTCCGACGACTCCGCGGATTGCCCAAACCCGATCGGTCATGATTCTCGGACCCAACGACGCCGACTGCGCCGCCAACGTCCGGTAACCTCTTTTACATCGCCCGCCGCCGCACAATCGCCGATACCACCAACAATTGACCACAAGCACGTACCACCGGAGCCTCCACGATGGCACAGCGACTCAGCAACATCCTCACCGAAGCCGGCACCAACGAACTCGAAGTCCTCGTCTTTGAACTCAACGACGGCTTCTACGGCGTCAACGTGGCCAAGGTCCGGGAAATCATCGCATCTGTCGAACTCACCGAATTCCCCGAGTCGCATGAGGCTGTCCGCGGCGTTTTCAAACTCCGAGAACACGTGCTGCCCCTCGTCGACCTCCGCCGATTCTTCTCAATGACGCCGGCCGAGAGCGAGGAACACACCCGCATCATCGTCACGGAGTTCAACAACACGCGTACAGGCTTCCTCGTCGACAACATCGACCGCATCCACCGCGTCAGCTGGACAGACGTCGGCGACGTCCCAAGCGTCAACGCCGAGGAAGACACCGCCATCACCGGCGTCCTCAACATCGACGACCGCATCATCCTCATGCTCGACTTCGAACGCGTCGCCTTCAGCATCGCCGGCATCACCAAGCTCGACGACGCCGCACCCGAAGCCTCCAACATCGACCGCAGTCGCATCAGCGTCCTCCTCGCCGACGACTCCGCCATGATGCGCCGCATGCTCTCGGACTCGATGACCCAAGCCGGATTCAAGGATGTCATCGTCGCCCACGACGGCGCCGAAGCATGGGACAAGATCAATCAAGCGCTCAACGATGGCCGACTTCCCGACGTCATCGTGACCGACATCGAAATGCCGAAGATGGATGGCTTGTACCTCACCAGGAGCATCAAGGAGCACGATCGCCTCAAGCACCTGCCCGTCATCGTGTTCAGTTCACTTGTCAGCGACGACAACCTCAAGAAGTGCAAATCCGTCGGCGCCGACCGACAACTCACCAAGCCCGAACTCCCTGGCCTGGTCCACATCATCGACGACCTCATCGGGCAGATGGGTTCCACCACCACGACCCAACCGGCATCAACAGCAGAACCGGCAACCGTCTAAGCCATCGACAAAGCGGTAGGGCAGGTGCTCGAACCTGCCGTCATCACGGTCGTCCACCGACAATCTGGCTGAGTCTGGCTGTAGGTCAGTAACTGTAGGTCAGGTTAAGCGAAGCGAACCTGACGCGATGCCCAAACCGTCGTCACGTCAGTAGCCGTGCGTACACGAGATTCTTCCGTCCCGAATCGTCACGTCCTCCCGGCGCGCCGGGATTGACCTGATCTACGTGACCTGCATGGCTCTATCGCTGTAGAGCATTCCCGGATAGTCGGTTCAACTCCCGAGCGGTGTGGCGATCGAGGAAGTACCAAGTACTACCTTGGCCATTGTCCTTTCCGTAGAAATGTTTGCCGTCTCTCTCTATGTCTCTCATGATCGCCTCAACAACGGCAGGGTCTGCCCAGTCGTCATGCACCTCAATCGAGTGGTGCCGGTCGCGCCCATCGACGCGGTACCTGAGCCAAGCCTCGCTATTTTCGATGTCTACGAAGTCTGCAGCATTCTCAAACAGTTCCGGCATCCCGGAAATTCGGCATAGATTCTTCGCGATCCTCACGTAGTCACCAGTATCGTAAATGCACTCCATGTCGAGATGCCACGCTACGTTTGAGACATAAATCCACTCAGAACCTCGCTGCCGCTGACCGCCCAGATCAAACAGAACTAGGTCGAATGGAGTTCGCTCAAACTCCTCGCGACCCCAGCCAGAAACGAAGTCGTCAATGGTGATTCCCTCATTAACCTTCAGGCCTAGCTGTTCGAGAATCTCAATCTGCTTCTCAATAGTCATCATGCGAAATTTGCATCTCAGTACGATAGCGCAGGTGCTCGCACCTGCCGTCACCATCAACGATCAACAATCCGTCGTTCAAAACAACCCCGGTTGCGAATCAGCCGGCACCGCCAACCCCAAATGCTCGTACGCCGCCTTGGTCGCCTGCCGCCCCTGCCGCGTCCGAATCAAAAAACCAATCTGAAGCAAATACGGCTCCACCACATCCTCGAGCGTGTCGCGCTCCTGACCCATCGTGGCTGCAATCGCCTCGATCCCCGCAGGCCCGCCACCATACACCTCAATCAGCGACCGCAAGAACGCCCGGTCCAACTCATCCAACCCCATCGAATCGACCTGCTGAATATCCAACGCCTGCTCGACCACGTCGGCCGTCAACTGACCATCCGCCCGCACCTGCGCAAAATCCCGCACTCGCTTGAGCAACCGATTCGCCACCCGAGGCGTCCCCCGACTCCGCGACGCCACCCGGCCCAACGCCTCACCATCCCCGGCGATGTCCAACTTGCCAGCCGAACGTTGCACGATCCGCTTCAGATCCTCGGTTGAATAGAACTCCAGATGATGCTGATGCCCGAACCGATCCCGCATCGCCGCCGACAACATCCCCGCCCGCGTGGTGGCCCCGATGAGCGTGAATGGCTTCAACGCAAAATTCACCACCCGCCCGCCAAGCCCGCCATCGATCGTGAAATCAACCCGAAAGTCCTCCATCGCCGGATAGAGAAACTCCTCGACAGGTCTCGGCAGCCGATGGATCTCATCGATGAAAATGACGTCCCCCGCCTCCATCTGCGTCAGCAGCGTCAGCAGGTCCGCCTGTTTCGCCAGCGCAGGCCCCGATGTCACGCGTGTGTTCTTCGCCCCCATCTCGTTGGCAATGACATGCGCCAACGTCGTCTTACCCAACCCCGGCGGCCCGTCGAGCAGGATGTGCTCCAGCGGTTCACCACGATGCGTCGCCGCCTCGATCGCGATCGACAGCTTCTCGATCACCGATCGCTGCCCGACCATCTCCGCCAGCCGCTCAGGCCGAAGCGCGTGGTTGAACACGTCCTCCACCGCCCCCGTCGATTGCGTCGAAATGATCCGTTCCCGCGCCATGGATGCGGATTGTACCAAAAAACCGGCGACGTGCGCCTATCGTATGGGGGAGGACGCCCGTCGCCGCAGGAAGATTGGCCGCAATGGAACGGGTTGCCGCGGCCAATCGCACGGATAGCCGAATGCTCATCAAGGCCGGTCGGCGTAAAGCCCTTCCTGTGCCCAGACCTTCGTTGTGTTGCCGCCGTAGATCAACGTTCTTAACCGAAACAGACACAGCGGGTTGATCGATCCTGTACGATCGTTGTCGAGATAGTCATGCAGGGTTCCCAGCTCGGGCGCCTGCTCAGGGAAACGGACCAAGACTCGAAACGTGAACAAGTCCAACGGACTCACCACGCCGCTCTGATCCACATCCGCCGGCAAGAATGCGAAATCGACCCGATCCGGCTCATACGCTTCACCAAGGCTGCCGAGATTCTCGATTCGGTTCCCCGCCTCGTCGCTGACATCCGCGCGGATCGTCGTCCATTCCTGCAGCGTAATGGGTCTGTCCCATTCGACTTTGACAAGTGAGCGATCCCCGTCGACATAGCCCACCGCCGTGATCACAGGCGGCTCCCCACCACCCGTTTCCGTGATCTCAAAATCATCAACGCCAACATCCTCCCCTTCATTCACCCAGGAATAAACATCCCGATTGAACCGAAGCGTGCAGGATGTCAGTCCTACAACCGCCATGTCCTCGCTGGGATCGAGGTCCTCACCGGGATCAATGTACCCACTGAAAGGCCTCGTTTGCCCCTCCAGCCCCTGCTCATGCACAATCTGCAAGGGCTCATCACCGGCATCACCAGCGAGCACCGCCGGAATCGTCGCCAACGCACAACCCAGCACGACAACGCCCAGCCGCATGTCGCCGCCGACGCGTCTCGTATCTGATCCATCTGGCATGTGTGTTCCTCTCATGGAATTGACCAATTCAATCTTCGAAATCCAAACGCAATTCCGCACGACGGTCGTCAGTCCGCCAGCTACGGGCGTCTGTCCTCGATGAGTGCTCCGCTCCAAGGCTGCGTCGTCAGAATACCGCTCTTTAGTTGTCTAAATCGAAAGATGTCCAGTGGCGCAACTTCGCCATCACGATCAATGTCGACATAGTCATTGCGCTTGCCCTGAAAGGGCTGATTGTCCGGATTGTTAACCATGACGCGCATCCGGAACAAATCAAGCGGCGACGCATATCCGTTCTGGTCGATGTCGCACGACACAAACCCGAAGTCGACGCGATCAGGTTCGTCCTCACTCGAGCCAAGATCGCCATGGCTATCAATTGCATTCCCATCGATATCGCAAACGTAGGCCACAACGGTCGACCACCGTTTCGGAGTGATGGGCCGACTCCATTCAACACGCACATATGACCTGTCCCCGTCGGCATAGGATACGTCGACAATGTGCGGCGGATCGTGGAATCCAGGCTCCACCATCTCGAAGTCGTCAGGCGACACGTCAGCCAACCCATCGCCACAGCCATAAACGTCACGGTTGAACCGGATCAGGCATGATTGAAGCCCCTGCGGTGTCATCGCCGTGTCCACATCCTGCCGCGGATCGATGTACCCACTGTGAGGCCGCGTCTGTCCCTCCAACCCTTGCTGATGAAGGATCTGCAAAGGCTCGTCACCCTCACCCACACCCGCACCATCGCCTGTTCCCATACACACAACCAGCAACACGGCACATCCGACGATACGAAACATCACGAACCCTCCAATCAGGACCGCAGAGGCGACGACCAGTCATATTCACAGGTGCGCAGAAACGCCCCGCCACGATCAGAAGCGAAAACGCCCGGCGGATTCCATCACAATTCAATGAACTTTATTGTCGCGACCCGATCCCCGGATGATGCTCGCCCATTCATCCTGGGAATCTGCAATGACATGCCCTATACCACCCCGGATCGAACCCGGTACGCCGCCCGAACCCAATCTTCCGCCGACGCCAACCCCCCGTCCGCGTCATGTCCCCCAGCCGTCAAAACCCAACCCTCCGCGTCGACGCGCGAATCCCCCAGCGCCACCATGATCTCGACCGCGTCCCGCTGCAGGTCGCTCAGACGTGCCGTACCCACGGCGTCGCCTTTATCGCCAGCCGCCGCCAGCGCAAGGTCGTCCATCTTCCCCTTCAACTGGGCCACGATCAGGTCCGCCGCCCGCGCCCCGATCCCCGGCAGCCGCTTCAACGACGTCGTATCTCCAGACTCGATCCACACCGCGACCTGACCCGCTGGATACGCCAACGCCTTCAACGCCTTCTTCCACCCGATCCCTTTCACCGAAATGAATCGCCGAAAAAACACCTTGTCCGCCGGGTTGAGGAAACCGACGAGATGCGGTTCCATCTGCCCATTCTGCTGTCCGTCGATGAACAGCAGCGTATGCAGCCTGACGTGCTGGCCATTCCGGATGCCAAGATCGCCGACCGCATACGCGGGCACGGCCACCGCGAACCCGATCCCATCGCGTTCCAGCACCGCGATCCCGTCGCCAACTTCCGCAATATTCCCTGAGAGTGTCTCGATCATCACCCCCTATGGTCTCGTCCGGTGCTTCAACGGTCAATGTGCACGCACGTGGCGACACGCATAAGATATATTGGTCGAGAACAGGCGCAAGCAGCGTTTCCCCAATCTGGACCGACACTGACGTTCAGGGAGTACCATGCACGTGGAAGCAAACGCACCTCAGGTTGCACCATCAAAGTGGAAGCTCAGGCTTCTCTCGGTTCTGGCGGGGACCGTGGCTGGATTGCTCCTCGTCGAAATGTTGCTTCAGGTGTTCAACATCGAGCCGGAGTACAACATCATGTGCGGCGAGATTTTCCGGAGGGTGGATGACCCGGAGTTGATCTTCGACATCGCCCCCAACATGCCCCATGGCGATGACATGACAAGCTCCGCCGGCCTGCGTGACCGTGAATTCGAACCCCGAAAACCTGATGGCGTCTATCGCATCGCCATGGTTGGGGATTCCGTCACCTTTGGGCTTGGCTGCACGCAGGAAGAGTCCTATCCCAAGCAACTGGAGTCGATCCTGAATTCGTGCACAGCCGGGAATCCTGCCGTCGGCGATGCTGCCCCGGTCAAATTCGAAGTGATGAACTTCGGTGTCATTGGCTACAGCGCGATGCAAGTCGCCAGGCAGGTGGAGACCAGAATTCCCGAGTTCGAGCCGGACCTGATCATCTACAGCTACGTGATGAACGACCCCCAGGCAGTGAGCATCAATGTCGAAATGCTCGAGCGATACGAGGACGCCGCACGTTTCGGCCAGCGCGACGCATTCCTCCGGCCGCTGAACAAGATCCTGCACCGTCTCCACATATTTCGCTATGCGCGGTATTGGACCCTTGGCGTGCCAGACCACTTGACCGGGGGGTTCTCCGATCCGGCCTACAAAGCCCTCTTCGACGGACGTCACTCCGAGTTCATTCACGCACTTCATGATGGCGATTCCTGGCGCGCGGTCCAAGACGCCATTCAGTCGATCTCCGGCCAGAGTGTTCCGGTGCAATTGGCCCTCTTTCCAACCAGAATGTGCTTTGTCAGGCCTGAAGGAGAGTCCACCCTGCGCGATCTTCGCGAATTGGTGTTGTCCGAAGCGTCAGACGGCGGCATGCTGACACTCGATCTTCTGCCGTCGTATATCGCCGCCCGCCCGCACGAAAAAGGGCGCCTCTTCATCGATTACCTTCATCCCAATCCGCTCGGAAACCGCATCGCCGCAGTCGCCGTTCTCGCTGACCTTGCCCGCCGCGGTCGCCCGCCGTTCAATACCATCGACTTTGCGTGCGTGATTGACGGTGATGAACGTCTGCAGGCAGCTTACGATGCAGTGGTGTCCAAGGAGCCTGCGCCGTGATTCATCCCCGGCAACAACGCCAGAGCACTTGCAACAATCGATGAACCAAGCCACCACACTAGAAAAGTCTCTACCCAACAGCGCCGCACGTCGGTGGCTGTTCCGCGTCACGACCACGCTGATCGGCATTGTGATCGGCCTACTGATCATCGAGGGCGCGCTTTGGCTATTCGACATTCAACCAAGCCACAACATTGTTCTCGCTGAGATCTTCACCCTTGTCGACGATCCACAACTCAACTACGCATTGGTTCCGCACGCACCGGACGGCGAGACCACCATCAGTTCCGCAGGTCTGCGCGATCGCGAGTTCGACCTGCAGAAATCACCCGATGTGTTTCGCATCGCCGCCATCGGCGACTCCGTCACATTCGGACTGAGTTATTCCCAGCAGGACAGCTATCCAAAGCAGCTTGAAACCATGCTCAACACCTGCGCCCCAGCCGGCGCGCCAGCCTTCGAGGTCATGAATTTTGGCGTTGTCGGCTACAGCGCCCGACAGGTTGCCCGGCAGCTCGAGACGAAGGTGCTGCCCTTCAAGCCCGACCTCATCATCTACGGATACGTTGTCAACGACCCACTCTCCGTCAGCCTCGAGCTGGACCTACTCCAACGGTTCGAAGACGTGGCTCGATTCGGTCAGCGCGATTCGATGTTCCGACCCGTGCTCGAAAAACTCCACCATGTGCGCGTCTTTCGAGCCTTGCGCTATTTGCTGATCGCGCCGCCGAACCGCATCAACGAGACCGTGCCCGAGCAAACCTACAAGGCGCTCAGCGAAGGTCGCTACGGGGAGTTCATCAACGCGTTGCACTCGGGCGACCAGTGGCGTGATGCCCAACAGGCCATAAACTCGATGGCCAGTCACGATATTCCGGTCGTGTTGTCGCTGTTTCCGACGCGGATGTGCTTCGGACCCGACAATCGTGAAACCCTCCGCGACGTCCGGAAATTGGTGCGCGACGAGGCAGAAGGATGCGGAATGCACGTTCTCGATCTGTTTCAGCCATACCTCGCGGCGCTCGAACGGCAGGCACGAACCACGCATCTGGACTTTCTTCATCCCACACCGCAAGGCTACCGTATTGCGGCCGCCGCGATTCTCGCCGAACTTGTCCGACGCGGTGATCCACCGCTTGCCGATCTGGATGTCGATTGTGCCGCCGGCGATGATATTCAACTCAACGCCGCCATTGACGCCGTCCGCACCATCGGAAAGCAGCCGTGAATACGACGATGCAAGACCAACGCAGCACCGCGCCATCTCCGTCGCTCAAGACAATCCTCCGACGTTGGCTGTTCCGAATAGCCACAATCGTGATCGGGATCGTCATCGGCGTATTGCTCGTCGAGGGTGCGATGCGCATGGTGGGTATCGCGCGACGCTATAGTGTTGTCCACGCTGGCATCTTCACGCTCGTCGACGACGAAACACTGGAGTACGCGTTGCTTCCAGGAGCCCCCGATCGCCATCAGCGCATCAGCTCGGCCGGACTGCGCGATCGCGAATTCACAATTGAAAAGCCCGATGGCGTCTACCGCATCGCCGCCATCGGCGACTCGGTCACATTCGGATTGTTCTCTGATTGGACGCAGACCTATCCCAGGCGACTGGAATCACTCCTGAACGAAAGCGTTCCCGACGGTCCACAATTCGAAGTCATGAATTTCGGCGTCGTCGGCTACAACGCCGTTCAAATCGCCCGTCAGCTCGAAACCAAAGTGATGTCCTATGATCCTGACCTGATCATCTATGGCTACGTGCTCAACGACCCGCAGACCTTCAGCCTCGAACTCGAAAAGCTCCGCCGACTCGAAGATGTGATGCGCTTTGGGCAATCCGACTCACCGTACCGCCCGCTGCACCGCGCGCTCGACGCCTCGCGAATCTATCGACTCATCCGGTCCGCCACCGTCCGCCCGCCAGATCGACTTCGCGAGCAGATCCCCGAACCGCTTTTCAAAGCCATGCGCGAAGGCAATCACCACGCCTACATGCAAGCTCTGCACACCGGTGCTTCGTGGGAATCGACACGCCATGCAATAACCAGGATGGCACGCGTTGCGCGTGACACGCCGATACTCTTCGTACTCTTCCCGACGCAGTCGTGCATGGAGGATGAAGAGCACCAGAAACTGGCCAACATCCGCACGCTCGTGCTTGATACGGCTTCCAAGAATGCCATGCCGACGTTAGACCTGCTCAATCCGATGCGACGTGCAGCCGCCGAATCCCGCTGGTCCATCTTTGTCGATCTGCTTCACCCGGCACCTGTCGGAAACGACATCGCCGCAGCCGCCATCGCAGCGCACCTGCTCCTGAGCGGAGATGATGCGTTCGCTTCGATTGATCTCGACCGTGTTGCGTCGGATCACCCGTTGCGGACGGCCGCGATCACGAGCGTCACCGGCGACGCCAAACCGTCCCCGTAGTTCCAACATCGTGCCATTCACACCAGCCAGGCGCTCCGCCATAATGCCGAGCATGGCCGACATCGAAGCGCAGATCAGAAAGCTCCGCCGCGACATCGACGAGCACAACCATCGGTACCACGTGCTGGCCGACCCGACGATCTCCGATCGCGAATACGATCGGCTGATGGACAGGCTCATCGCGCTCGAAGACGAGCATCCCGAGTTCGTCACGCCGAACTCGCCCACCCAGCGCGTCGGTGGCCAACCGATCGAAGGATTCGAGCACGTCACGCACGCCCAGCCAATGCTCTCCATCGACAACACGTACAACGAGGAAGAGCTTCGCGAATTTGACCGGCGTGTGGCCAAGAAACTCGACGACGAAACCTACGCCTACGTGATCGATCCCAAGATCGACGGCGTGGCCATGTCACTGCGTTACGAGCAGGGCCAACTCGTCCTCGGGGCGACACGTGGCGACGGGCGCGTCGGCGATGATGTGACCCATACCGTCCGAACGGTGCGGGCCATTCCGTTGAAGCTCCGCGGTGACGATGTTCCCGACGTCGTTGAAGTTCGCGGCGAGGTCTATTGGCCTCGCGATGCGTTTGATGCGTTCAACGCGCAGCGCGAGAACGCAGGTGAACCGGTCTTTGCCAATCCGCGAAACGCCACCGCGGGAACGCTGAAACAGCTTGATCCCGGAAAGGTGGCCGGTCGCGGATTGAGCTTCATTGCGCACGGTTTCGGCCTCATCGAGCCGCTGACGCAGGATCGATATTCCGCATTGCTGGAGTCGTTCAAACTGTGGGGCATCCCCGTCAGCGCGTTTTCCACGCGGTGCGCATCCATCGACGACGTTATCGAACACGTGCATGGCTGGGACGAGCGCCGTCATACATTGCCCTACGAAACCGACGGCATGGTCATCAAGGTGGATGCACTCGACCAACGCGAGACGCTCGGCACCACATCGAAATACCCGCGATGGTGCATCGCTTACAAGTTCGCCGCAGAGCAGGCAGAAAGCGTCCTCAAGAAAGTCGACTTTCAGGTCGGCAAAAGCGGCGCCATCACGCCTCGTGCAGTGATGGAACCGATGCAGTTGTCCGGCACGACCGTCCGCCACGCCAGCCTGCACAACTTCGATCAGGTCGAACGCCTTGACGTACGCATTGGCGATACGGTTGTTGTGGAGAAAGCCGGCGAGATCATTCCACAGGTTGTGCGCGTCATCACCGAGAAGCGCCCAAAGGGAGCGAGACGGATCGTTCCTCCGAATGAGTGCCCGGTCTGTGATGGCGAGGTCGTGAAGGACGAAGGCGGTGTGTACGTGCGTTGCATCAATCCGCTCTGTCCGGCCCAACTCAAGGAACGGCTGATCCACTTCTGTGGCCGCAACCAAATGGACATCGAAAGCCTGGGCCAAGTCGTGGTCGAGAAGTTGGTCGACATGGAATGGCTCACGTCATTTGCGGACATCTATGAACTGCCTCAGCGACGAGACGAATTGGCGGAACTGTCGTTTGAATACGAGCGCGATAGCGACGGCGAATCGAAGGTCGTTTCCGTTCGATACGGCGAGAAGCGGGCAGACAAATTGAAAGAGGGCGTTGAGAAGAGCAAGACGCAACCGCTCTCACGTGTGTTGGCTGCGTTGAACATCCGACACGTCGGCGGTTCCAATGCCGAACTGCTGGCCGAGCACTTCGAAACGATGGATGCTCTGTCTGCGGCAAGCGAAGAGGAACTCCAGGAAGTCGATGGCGTTGGGCCGGAGATGGCGCAGTCGGTGTGTTCATTTTTCGACAGCCAAGCCGGCGCGGAAACGTGGAAGGCGCTCAAGAAAGCCGGCGTGAACATGTTGCAGCCGAAATCCGAATCGAGCGGCGACGGCGTATTGTCCGGCAAGACGGTCGTCGTCACCGGCACGCTGGAGCGCTTTGGCCGCAAGGACATCGAGTCAATCATCAAGGAACTCGGCGGCAAAGCCACCGGCAGTGTCAGCAAGAAGACCGATTTTGTGGTGGCCGGCGAAAAAGCAGGCAGCAAGCTCGACAAAGCCAACAAACTTGGCGTCGAAGTCATCGACGAAGAGACGTTCCTGAAACGTATCGGCCGCGATTGATTGGTTGCGAATTCAACGGACCTTAGATTGAGGCATGAATGATCCGAATCAAGCGAAAGCAGCCCCATCCGCATAGCGTCGAAGCGATCATGAAGTGAACGACATAGGGCAGGTTTCGAATACGCGTTCGCCAGAGAACCAAGAGCCAGGATAGCCAGACGACGCCAATGAGGCAGATCACACCCTCCATTGATCTTATGAACCACGGCAATGTTGATTCCAAGTCCCAAAACGGCCCGAGTGAACTTGCGGCTGCAAACACCAGACACCAGATGACCGGTGCGCTACTCGGTGGTCGTGGTGACGTGAGGGCGAACGCAATCGCCGATCCTAGAAGTGGCAAGATGTACATGAGGACAACAACGGACAGTCGCTTTCGACGCTGATGCCCGAACGTTCGCGCATCTGACGGGTCAAAAGGTCTTCCACACTCGGGGCAGCGCGCATCCGTGAGAAGTGCAAGCGAATATCCGCACTCAGCGCAGTTCGGAGCAATCGCTGTGTCCTTTCTCATGTCCGCGATTGTATCATCCGCCGTCAAATAGGCGTTGGAGGGCGGCGTAGTCGGCGAAGTCGATGTCGTCGTCGCCGTCGGCGTCGAAGGTGGAACAGCCGTTGGGGACGCCGCCGTCGGGGCCGGTGGTGCAGTCGTTGAGGGCGTCCGCGTCGAGCAGGTCGACGACGTTGTTGTTGTCGGCGTCGGCGAGGTCGGGGCCGAATTCGAAGGTGACACTTTCGGACGTTCCGGTGTTGCCGGCGGCGTCGGTGGCGGAAGCGCGGTAGGTCACGGTCATGCCGGCGGACAGATTGGGGATTTCGGCGCGGTAGATGTCACCGCCGGAAAAGTGCAGCGGGGTGGGAACGAAATCACCAGCGTCGACTCTGACCTGTAGAACCGTTTCCTGTGCGAAGAAGTTCTGATCGCCGGTCATGCCATCGCGAATCGAGACGCGGACGATCTGTGGCTGAGCGACCTGGTTCGTGTCCGTGAGGACTTCGAGGTTGTGAAACGTCGGGGCGCGTGTGTCGGTTGGTCCGGTGTTCATGTAGATGCGGTTTCTGAAGGAGCCGGACTCGCCCTGGGCGGTGACGATGTCGATTGCGCCGTCACCGTCGAGGTCGCCGAATTCGATGTCGAGTGTTGAATCGGTGATGGTGTTGATCAGGCCATTGGTGCGCGTGAGCACGCCGTTTCCGTCGTTGATGTAAAAGCGTTCGCCGCCGCTGCCGAGGCGGGCGATGATGAAATCGAGGTCGCCATCGTTGTCGACGTCGAGGAAGTCGCCGTCGTTATCGTCCTGGAAGGGGTTGTCCGGCAGGGCGAGGTTGGTGATGTTCGTGTAATCGCCTGTGCCGTCGTTGCGGAAGACCTGTTCGGTGCTGCCGCGGACGGCGATGAGATCGAGATCGCCGTCGCCGTCGATGTCGCCGTCGTCGATGGAATACGTGCCATTGCCGTCGTTGGGGAGGTTGGTGAGTGTGATGTCGGAGAAGTTGCCCGTGCCGTCATTTCGCCAGAGTTGCGAGCGAGCGTTGCGATGGGCCATGACGAGATCGAGATCGAGATCGCCATCGATGTCGACGAACGAGGCGTCGACGCTCTCTGCGACGGCGGTACCGGGCAGTTGGTTTGAAGCGTTGGTGAACACGCCGGTGCCATCGTTGAGGTAGAGGCGATCGACGCCGGTGCCGAATGCGGTGGTGCCGGAGTTGGTGAAGATGAGGTCGAGGTCGCCGTCGTTGTCGACGTCGCCGAAGTCGGCATCGGAGCCGCTGAAGTTCGCGGTGGGCAGGCGGGTGTCGGTTTCATCGGTGAAGTTGCCCAAACCATCGTTGATGAAGATCCATGACTGCGTGTTGAAGGTGTTGACGACGACGAGATCGAGGTCGCCGTCGCGATCGATGTCTGCAAAGTCGACGTCGCGCGTGAAGCCGGTGAGGTTCGGCATGCGGTCATCGGTTTCATCGGTGAATTCACCGTCGCCGTTGTTGATGTAGAGGCGGTTGGTCTGTTGTTGACTCGGGAACGCAAAGCCCGAGCCGTTTGCGAAAAGCATGTCGAGGTCGCCGTCGTTGTCGATGTCGGCGAAGTCGACCTGTTCGGAGTATTCGAGCGGACTGGGAGCGGGCAGGCGGGCGATGGTGTCCTCGTCAAACTGCTGAGCGAGCGCGTTGGTCGTCAGCGCCAACAACAGAACCGCGATGTATGGGCGTGCGGGGATCTTCATGAGACGGTTGTTCCTCGTGAGCGATGGGGCGGCGACGTGTCGAATGCGTCGTCGGCGCCGATGGTTTCGTTCTTTCCCTTCCTGCAGGCGTGGGGCGCCGACGCAGGGATGTTGGGTCGCATTGTAGCGGATCGCGTTCGAAATCGGGGTGCATTGCGAAGCTGAAAACAAATCGTCCGAAGCGATGATGGAAAAAGGACAGAACTGCAAGACAGCAGGGGTTCGTCACGGAATGCGTGGATCGCCGACCGGTGTTTCGTGCTCTGCGTGGTGTCATCCGATGAATGTAACGACATGTCGCGTTTCCTTGTCTCCCCACCCATAAGTACGTGATGGGTGATCAAGATTTTTTGGCCCAAACGGGACATTTCGCGCGACCGAAAGGGGATTTTATCGGTATTGGACACGCCGCTGACGCTGGGCCGTTGGCTGGTCGGGACTGCGTGCAAGCCCTAAACTCGTGCAGGATCGGGACTTGGCATGTCGGGGGAAATGGGGCCGTCTCGTCGAATCATAGCGTGCATGACTCAGTGGATTTTTTTGAGATTTTTTCGACGTGGAGGTGCTTCATGGCAACCAAAGAAGAAATTGTGGCGATGCTTCAAAAATCGTACTCGATGGAACTCGAGACGGTGATGAACTACCTGGCCAACAGCATCAACCTTGATGGCGTTCGGGCAGAGGAAATCAAGAAGAGTCTTGCGGGCGACATCACCGAGGAGATTGGCCACGCTCAGCAGTTGGGCGCGCGGATCAAGCAGCTCGGTGGCAGGGTGCCGGGGGCGACGGAAGTGCAGCTCGGCGGTCAGCAGCCACCACCGCAGGAAACGACCGACGTGGTGAGCGTGATCGAAGCTGTCATTGACGCAGAGGAAGGCGCTTGCGCGCAATACCGCAAGATCATCAAGGCCTGCGACGGTGACGACTACATTACGCAGGATATGTGCATCACGCTGATGGCCGACGAGGAAGAGCATCTGACGCAGTTCCGCGGATTCCTCAAGGAATACAAGAAGGGTTGATCGTCCATGCGGGATTCTGTGCATTTGATCATCGGTGGTGGTGGCGGAATCGGTTCGTGCGTTGCCCGGCAGATTTCAGCGGCTGGTGGACGCGTGGCGGTCATGGGCCGCGATCCGGAACGTCTGCAGCCACTTGTTTCTGAACTCGATGCCAAAGCCATCAGCGGCGATGCGACGGACTTTGATGCGGTTGCGTCCGCCGTGAAGGACGTGGCTGATTGGGGCGGTCGGCTTGACGGTGTTTTGAATTGTGCGGGATCGATTCTGCTGAAGCCTGCGCATCTGACGACTGAGGCGGAGTTCGCGCAGACGATTGCCACGAATCTGACGAGCAGCTTTGCGGCGGTCAAGGCGTCGGTCGGTGTGATGCGGAAGACGGGCGGATCGATCGTGCTGATGAGTACGGCTGCGGTTCGGATCGGTCTTGCGAATCATGAGGCGATTGCGGCTGCGAAGGGCGGCGTGGAGGGATTGACGCGTGCCGCTGCGGCGACCTATGCGGCCCATGGTGTGCGGGTGAACGCGGTGGCACCGGGTTTGGTGAAGACGCCGCTGAGCGAGAAAATTACGTCGAACGCGAAGGCGCTGGAGGCGTCGACGGCGATGCATCCGCTCGGTCGGGTGGGTGAGCCGGAAGATGTTGCGTCGGCGATCTGCTGGCTGCTGGATCCGTCTTCGGGGTGGGTGACGGGGCAGTTGATTGGCGTGGATGGGGGGCTTTCGACGTTGAAAACGCGTTCTCGGGCGTAGTTTGACTTGTCGTCGCTTGTTGGTGGCTGATAGACTGCTTGGGCGCGAAATTGTGGTTCAGTAAGGAGAGTTTCGATGCTTGGGAATTGGGCGTTTGCGTTGTTCGCGATACCGGCTGCTGGTCTGTACATGCGTATGCAGGCATGCTGAGGTGACCCGATGAGCATGCTCGGTTCGGGCATGATGCTGGCGGGTTTGCCGATTTTGATTTTCCTGCCGAAGTTGCGGAAGAAGTAGCGCGATTCGGATCGCGGACGTTGACGCGGAGATTTGTGAGCGCGGTTGCCGATTGGCGGTCGTGCTCTTTTTTTTGCGCCGTCAAGGATGAATGTGTTTTGAAACCGGTAAATTGGGGAGGTGCGTTCCTGAGGTGTTGTTGACAAGGACACTGAGACGGACCGAGCATAGGGCAAACGGGGCGTGTCGCGCTCCTGTTCGGTTGCGGGGATAGTGCATCAGCCCAAACGGAGTTGAACCAACGTGAAAACCATCATCGAACCATTTCGGATCAAGGTTGTCGAGCCGATCCGGTTGACGACGGCCGATCAACGGGAGCAGTTTATTCGGGAAGCACATTTCAACCTCTTTGCGATCCGAGCGGAGTCGGTGTTGATCGACCTGTTGACGGACAGCGGGACGAGTGCGATGAGCAGTGAGCAGTGGGCGGGCATCATGCGTGGCGATGAGTCATACGCCGGCGCAGAGAGCTTCTTTCGGCTGCAAGATAGGGTACGGGAGGTGACCGGCTTCGAGCACTTTCTGCCGACGCATCAGGGGCGAGCGAGTGAGCGGATTCTCTTTGATGTCGTTTGCGGCCCGGGAAAAGTCGTGCCCAACAACAATCACTTCGACACAACGCGCGCGAACGTCGAACACACGGGGGCGGAGGCCGTCGATCTGGTGATTGACGAGGGTCACGATCTGCAATCGCAGCACCCGTTCAAGGGGAATCTCGACATTGACAAGTTGTCTGATCTGATCGAGCGCGTCGGCGTCGAACGGATACCCTTCTGCATGGTGACGATTACGAACAATAGCGGTGGCGGTCAGCCCGTCAGCATGGGCAATCTCCGCGAAGTGCGCGACGTTTGCCATCGGCATGGCCTGCCGTTTTTTCTCGATGCGTGTCGATTCGCAGAGAATGCGTACTTCATCAAGAAACGTGAACCTGGGATGGGTGATCGTTCCATCCAGAGCATCGTTCATGAGACGTTCGAATTGGCGGACGGTGCGACGATCAGTGCCAAGAAGGATGGGCTGGTCAACATCGGGGGATTGCTTCTGTTGCGTGATGAGAAGCTGCTGGAGCAAGCACGCAACAGCCTCATATTGACCGAAGGATTTCCGACGTATGGTGGTCTGGCGGGGCGTGATCTTGAAGCGCTTGCTCAGGGGCTGGACGAGGTGCTGGACGAGCAGTACCTGGCGTATCGGATTCGCTCGACGGAGTATCTTGGCGAACGGCTTGTGTCGGCTGGTATCCCGATTCTGGAGCCGCCGGGGGGGCATGCGATCTACCTCGATGCGAAGCGGTTTTGCCCGCACATTCCGCAGGAGCAGTTTCCGGGGCAGGCGTTGGCGGTGGGGCTGTATCGCGTGGCCGGCATTCGGGCTGTGGAGATCGGCAGCGTGATGTTCGGCGGTGAAGGGCGAACGGTGGACGCCGAGCTGGTGCGGCTGGCGATTCCGAGGCGCGTCTACACGCAATCGCACATTGATTATGTCATCGAGGCGATCGTGGAGTTGCATCAACGGCGCGATGGGTTGCGTGGGCTTCGGATTGTCGAGGAGCCGCCGATGTTGCGGCACTTCACGGCGAAGTTTGAAGAGATCTAACGCATGGTGTCTTGCGTGGGTGGCCCACGTTCTTTGAACGTGGGGGACAGATTTCCTGAATCACAAGAAAGAGGTGGTCCGCGTTTACCACTCAATAGGCCAAGCGCCGTCCCAGTCCATTGAGACGACCGATCGGTCGTCGTGTTCGTAGAATCTGTAGCTGCTCCATTTCCAATCCGCGGCTGAAGGCACCAGATTCGCAGTGATGGGGTTCCTGTGACAGTAGTTGAGTTTTTCGTGGAGTGTCTCCTGCCTTGTGATGTTGAAGTCGTAGCCACGTTTCATCCAGATTGATTTCGGAGGTTGGGATCGCGACCAGTCATCTACGGCGGGCGACCAGAGTTTTCCGTATTTTTCTTGTAATTCCAGTAGTCGTTGCCTGCCGTGAAACCCGACGTGCTGCTTGAATGACTTGATGATTATTGAGATTGGTATGGGCATGGGGTCGCAGCGTTTGTGTGGATAGAGAATGAGGTGCACGTGGTCCGGCATGATGACGTAACCGATGAGGCAGATGTTGTGCTTGGCGCGCGTCTTGTGGAGTCCGTCGATTGCGACCTGTTTGAGGGCGTCGTTGTGAAAGAAGGTGAGGCGGAGGTAGCAGGAGAGTGTGAGGAAGTGGATGTGGCCTGGTTCGTCATAACGGCGGAGGTTTGAGGGCATCGTGCCAATGGTAATCGAATTTGTGCGTCAGGTTGTTGGGGAGGTCAAATCTGTCCCCCACGTCTAAAGACGTGGGCCACCCGGAGGAATCACACCATCGTTGCTTGTGCACAGCAGTATGCGATGGCGATGGCGTCGGCGACGTCGTTGGGTTCGGGGACCTGGGGGAGGCTGAAGGTCTGCAAGATGGCGTTTTGCATTTGCTCCTTGGTGGCTCGGCCATTGCCGGTGAGGTGCTTTTTGATGGCGGTGGCCGGCAGGTCGACGACGGGGATGTCGCGTCTTGCGGCGGCGGCGAGGATGACGCCTCGGGCGTGGCCCATTTGGACGGCGGTGCGAGGGTGGTTGTAGTGGGCGTAGAGTTTTTCGACGCCGAGGCGGGCGGGGTGCCATTGGTCGAGGATGGCGGCGATGTCGGTGTCGAGGGCGTGGAGGCGTTGGGGTAGCGGGATTGATGCTTTGGTGGTGCAGATGCCGGCGTCCTTGATGACGGGGGTCGGGCCTGCGACGTCGAGGACGGCGTAGCCTGTGGTGTTGAGGCCTGGGTCGATTCCGGCGATGAGCATTGGGGTATGATGGTGGGGATGGGCGTGGTTCGCAATCTGCAGGACGCGCGCGTTTCCTTTCAATCGATGAGATTGTTGGTCGCTTGTGGGAAGGGACATTGCGACTTCCGGCGCGTTGCCATTGGGTGCGTTTCGAATTGTCATGTCCGCTTGGCGTGACATGACCTGCCGGGCTTGACATGACCGGCGAGGGTGGTGATTGCGTTCGTGGGGCATTCGTTGTATTGCCATTGTTTGACGAATTGGCGAGCGGAAACAGATGCGGAGGTGCAGTCATGCAGGCTGAAGCGAGTCCGGAGCATCAGTGGTTGATGCAACTCGTGGGTGAGTGGGAGTATGAGCATGAGGCGCCTTGTGGTCCTGAGGGTGAGATGGGCAAGAGCACGGGGCGTGAGGTGTATCGGGCGCTCGGTGATCTGTGGGTGGTGGGTGAGTTGACCGGCGAAATACCGGGCGGCGGATCCATGACCTGCATCACGACGCTTGGGTATGATTCAGCCCGTGGGCGATTCGTCGGGAATTGGGTGGGGTCGCCGATGACGCACATGTTCGTTTATGACGGCGAGCGGGATGAGAGCGGCAACATCCTGACGCTGAATTGTACGGGGCCGAGTTTTGAAGACGTGACCAAGATGGCTGAGTATCAGGACATCATCGAGATGCGTGGGCGTGATGAGCGGTTGTTCCGGTCGCGGTACAAGGATGATGCGGGAAGTTGGCAGCAGTTCATGGAGGGGGTCTTTCGGCGGGTGAAGTAGGATGATGCGGATCATGTGAGACGTTGGAGGCTGATCATGAAAGTTACGTCACTTTTGTTACTGATCATGGTTGCCTGTGGTGGATGCAGTGCGACGCGCGAATCGCGTCCGCCGACGAAGATGCATGTCGAGAATCTGCTGCGGCAATTGCTGGTGGATGAGTTCACGCCGGGTCGGGAAATCGTGGTGTCCTATGTCGAGATTCCGCCGAACACGCGGATGGATCGGCATTGGCATCTTGGCGAGGAGTTTCAATATTACCTCGAAGGCGACGTGACGATTGAACAGGACGGGCGACCGACGATCGTCGGCACGCCGGGCACGGTTGGCCACGTGCCGTACAAGCAGATGCACACAGCCGTCACCGGTCTGAAGGGCGGTCGGCTGATCGTGTTCCGCGTTCACGCCGAGGGCGAGCCTGTGCGGTATTTGTAATAGGGCGAGGCGACAGAGAAGTGACTCGGCCGGTCCTCGCTGCGCGGAAGGATTGAACTTGAAATATATGGCTGGGATGTGCGTGATATAGAGTACGCTTCGCTCGACGACTTTTTTTCTGGCCGTCGGGTCACTTAGTATGATATTGGATGCGACGACTCCGAAATACCAGAGTTCCAGCCGTAAGAATTGAGAGTAGCATCAACGCTACGCCCCATTCCGAAAGTGTTGGGATGCCTGCCGTTAGTGAAGTAGCAACACGAAAACCGGTGTCTTCGAATTCCGCCGTCGGTGGATTCATATTCTGACGTGTTGACCTCAAACCAATCTCAGTTGTACTTAGTCCGCCTCCGCGAACGACACGTCTTGTGTCGACAATCCGTGTTTCCGTCCATTCCCAAACGTTACCTCCTTGGTCGGAGGTTCCATAGTAGCTTCGGCTTGCCTGTCCAGCTGACCCGACGGTTGTTACGTTTCCATCCTCACCATTCCAATCGGCTCCGAGCATGTGGTTTGCGACATTTGGACCTGCATTGCTGATATTGCCTAGAAGCGGTTTCATAACTTGTTGAGCGTGATCATGAGGCAGGCGACGTGGATAAAGGCTTGGTACATTTCGACGTGCCGCTCGTGACGAATC
>JANQQK010000049.1 GCA_028289375.1 Phycisphaerae bacterium
GGGCTGCCGGCCGTTTTTGTTCTCACTTTTCGGCCGGCAGCCCTCTCTTTTTTTTCACACAACCCTTTGCCTCAAACACAAAGGCGGAGAATCATGAGACTATCTGGTAACTTCAATTCCATGTTCGGCTCGGCCCTGTCGCTCGGCATACTCGTGCTGATCGCCGCCGGTTGCGGGACGCCGATGACGTCGGAGGCGATCGTGGCCGACGAAGCGTTGTCAGCCGCGACGAACAACAACGGCGGTTCCGGCTTCGGCATGGGCAACTGCTGCGTCGTGTCGGATCGGATCGAACAACGCACAGGCTGCAACGTCTCAGCCGTCGAAGCCTGCGTCTGCGATCGACTGCCGCGCTGTTGCAACGATTTCTGGGGACCATCCTGCGTGCTCGCAGCAGCCGACTCCTGCGGCGGCTGCCCAAACCTCAGCGACGAGGAAGCGGGATTGGCCTCGCTGCTGAGGTTTGGGCAGCCGCCGCATGTGTCGGCTGCTGCGAGCACGCAGGATGGTCCCCAGAAATCGTTGCAACAGCGTGGCAGCCGATCGCAGACGCAAGCTTCGACGGCTGAGACGTTGCAGCCGGTGCGTTGTTCGATGCGATCCGACGCGACGCAGCAGTTGCCCGTGCCGAAGCCGGAACCGCCGGTGTTGTTGTTCGTCGCGGCTGACAACGCTTCGTCGGCCACGATCGCCTCCGACGTCATCGGCGTCCCGCAACCGGAGGCGATCAGCATTGCCGTAACACTGACAAGGATGATGGCGGGTGACGTGAAAAAGTCATTTCTCATGATAACCGTCCTACTTTCTTGGATGCGTCATCCGCCCGTGATGGGCAAGAGGATCAGCAGGTGGACCTTGACTTGTCGGTCGAGCCTGCGGCGAATATTTCAACACGTGAGCTATTGCGTGGTTCCATTCCTGGAACCAGGTCAGAACGCATGCAAGGGAGCACCGAAGCCACTCGGGGCTCGGTGCTCCCTCTGCCGATGCGCTCATCGTTCGATCTCGAATGTGAGCACGGCGTTGCACTCGCCGTCGCTTAAGTCGACTGTGTGAAGGACAAAGTCCTGTGCACCCAGAAGATCGCCGGGCAGGATGGTCGTTTCAGACAACATGGCACACGAGCCCGTCTGATGACATCCTGAGTGCTCAACGATGGAGATGTCGATCACTATCGGCTCTCCGGCATCCAAGGAGAAGTCGATGACTTCACTAATCGGTACGTCCGTCACGTTTAGGGTAGACCAGGGGCTGCCGCAACTGCCGGTGCATCCGTCGTTACACAGATCCGACGTCTCAAAGATCCGGAAGACCCGATCCCGAGTGGGCACGCGAATATCAAGTGTGGCGACCCATTCGTTTACATTGTTTCCGGCGTCTTCAGGTCCTTCGAGTATCATTGAACCGTTAAAGGCGAATGAGAACGCGATATCCGGCACCAGTGGGTTTGATGGATTGCTATCTTCGACTTCGTCACCGTCGATTCTTCCATCATCATCCGTGTCGGGATCGGTCGGATCGGTGGCATCACCCGTGTCGCCCGAGAAACCCTGTGGCTTGCCATCGACGCCGGCGTATTCCCTGGTGTCGGAGAGTCCATCGAGGTCGGTGTCAGCGAGCAATGGATCGGTAAAGACGTTTCTTGCAATGTCGTCGGTTACGCCGAAAACACGCCAGCCGTTAAACAACTCGAATCCGTCCGTGAGTCCATCTCCGTCCGTATCTTGTGAGGTCAGACTCGTGCCGTAGCGCGCCGATCCTGCGTCCGTCAGGAAAAACCCGTCGAACTGCTCTGTCAGCGGGAAGAAGTTTCCGAATTCGCTGAACTCGTCAAAGTCCAGCAAGCCGTCACCATCCGTATCGGTCGACGTCGGGTCCGACCCACGATCTCGCTCGACGCGGTCAGGCAGACCGTCGAAATCGCTGTCGGGCAGCGTGGGGTCCGACGTTTTGATTGCGGAAGTGAAGATCGGACCACAGTCGGCACAATCGGTGCCGGTGTCACATAGGTCATCGCAAGTCGGCTGTATGCAATCGTTGTCGGAATTGCATCGTGCGCCCATATTAACGGAATCAAGACAAACATTGACGATACCAATGCAATCCTGGGCACAGTCAGCATCGTTTGTGCAGAGGCCAGTGATGGGACCGAGGACTCCATTGGAGCAGGTGCCGAAAGGCAAGGGACCTACGCTCTGGCAAGTTCCGCTACAGTCACTATCCATGGAGCAACTGGCACCCGTTTCGCTGCATACTCCTAAGATTTGTTCGCATCGGGCGTTGCCGCAATCCGCGTCGTTTGAACAACTCTGTCCAATATCCGGCCCGCCTGCACACGTGCTACCGTTTTCCTGACAGAAGCCGTCGTACGCGGTTGGACACGAGTTGTCGCATTGCTCGATTTCGACGGTCCAACCGTCGATTTCTTCCGCGTCGATCAGGCCATCCTCGTCGACGTCGCGGAATTGGTCGGCGTCATCGCCGTCGACCGGGTCGGAACCGAGTTCGCACTCGATGCCGTCCTCGACACCATCGCCGTCGGTGTCGGGGTTGAGCGGATCCAGCAGATCGGCACTTGTCGCGGACTCGCAACTACCTTGTTCGACACAGAAGATACCTGTGCAGGTCGACCCTGCAGGGCAGCCAGGAACGCATACCCCGGTGTTCATTCGACAATCGGCGTCCACTGTACATGGCGAGTCGTCCGACCCGACTGAGTAGACACAGGTACGCGTAGTCAACGAGGGACATTCGGCGGCTGCAAAGTCGGTCGGATTCAGTTCGTCGAAGTCACTGATTCCGTCGCCGTCGGTATCTCGTTTGCGTGGATCGGTTCCCAGGTCCATCTCCTCCGGGTCGGTCAAGCCGTCACCGTCGGAATCCTCAAGCCGCGGGTCAGGATAGACACGCTGAATATCCTGACCAGTTACCTGCACGTCCCATCCCTCGCGGATTTCGGCGAAATCAAAGAGGCCGTCACCATCGGAGTCCTTGTCGCGGTCGCTCGTGCCAAAGGCGTGCTCGAATCGTGCGAAGAGTCCGTCTCGGTCAAGGTCTTGGACGAACCCGGCTGTCAGGTTCATCCGGGGCGTGAGGGTGATATCGCCGAAGCGGGTACCGACGGGCAGATCCTGATCAACAAGTGTCACCCACCCACGGTTGCCGCCGAAGTTTGAAGAATTGCGGATGCGTGAGAGGACTTCCCGTCCGTCGCAGGCAGCCTCACCGGCCGCGCAGAAGCCCTGAACTGGGCAGTCCCCGTTGTTGGAGCACGGAGAGCCGTCCGACGAACAACTGTTTTGAATGCACAGTGCATTCCTCATGCAGTCGTCGCTACTCGTACATGCCTGCCCTGGGGGCGTGATTCCGGACGTGTACACGCAGACGTTTTGCAGGTATCCGGGGCAGTCGCCGTCGTCGTCGCAGAGATCGCCAGGGCCGCGACGGACCTCATCACCTGCGGGCACGGTATCGACGATGCCGTTGGGACCTGCCGAGATGATGACCGTTTCGGGGTTCACGGGGGTGCCGACCGCCACTGTCTGGACATCGTCGCCGACGGCCTCGGTACTCACGATGCCGTCGCCATTGTCCGGCGGCTCGATGATGCGGTCGATGGTGAACGCGTTGCAGGTCGGCGAGGTCGAGTAGCCTCGTGTGATGATTTCGAAGTCGTCGCTATTGATGTTTGGGCTGGTCTCCAACACGCCGTTTTCGCCGGCCGAGACGACCACGGTTCTGTCATTCAAGCCAGCCGTACCAACGGGCGTTTCCTGGATGTCGTCTCCAAGGGCAACGGTTGCGGCGATGCCGTCCTCGCCCGCGGCGATTGCGTCCGGCGTGGACGGGTTCTTCTCCCATCCGAGGATGTCCTGCAGGGCGTAGTCCATCGGAACACCACTGCTACTGCCCTCGGCGTCGAAGCCTCCGACGAATGCACCTTCCGGACCGACGAAACCCTTGTCATCGATGGCACCGGCGATGGCGACGTTGTAGCGTTCGAGGGTCCCGTCTCCGAAATCGAACTCAAGGGTGGCGGTGCGATCGTTGGCTTCCTGCGTTGCGAATGAGAAATTGCGCCCAAACTCATCGATGACGTCGAAGTTTGCCGGAACAATGGTTGGCCCTTGGGGAGAACGCAGCAACTGCTCTACGAGCGAGGGGAAGACCTCCTGGTTCTCGAGGTTGATGGGCCCGCGTTCGGGAACCAATGGTCCCAGGTTCAGGACCGTGTCGTCGCCGGTGAGCAATTCAGATGAAGGCACGAGCGTCGCGACGGGGACATACCCCGTTCGGGTGCGGTCGAGCTGGAGGACGGACAGCTCGATATTCGAGATCGAGAACGCGATGTCTCCTGTTGATTCAATGGTCAGTGGCGCAGATACGCTCGCGCCGAATACCTCGCGTTCAACGGTCCGAGTTGTCGTGAACTCTCTCCCCTTCGTCAACGAATTCTCGTAGGAATCCTGAAACGATTTCGTCGTGGTGAGGTCGAATCCCTTGTAGTCGTCACGATTGAGGAATCCCTTTGCAAAGATGGTGCCCTTCGGCAAGATGCCCTTTCCGAACTCGGCCTCGAATCCTGCTTCAATTCCTCGTCGATTGATTCTGGAGTTGAAATCGAGGCGCTCCGTTGCGTCAGCCCTCTCGTAGTTCTGCGTTGTTTCCGAGACATTTGTCACGCTCTCGCCGGATTCATCAACGTATGTGTATCGTTCATCAATCTGCAAGCGAATATCGCCCAGCTCGATGTTCCAATTCGGCAAGTCGGCGACGCGTGGATCGCGGTTCAACTCGAGGATCTCAACGTCGTCATCGAGTCCGTCGCCATCCGTGTCAGCCAGGATCGGTGACGTCTTGTAGAAGCTGACCTCGAGGAAGTCGTCGAGCTGGTCCTCGTCGGAGTCCTGATCGATCGGGTTGCTGAAGAACAGGTTGAACTCGCGTTCGTCGTTAATGCCGTCACCGTCGGTGTCCGGATTGCGTGGGTCGGTGGCCAACTCGCGCTCGGTGAAATCACTCAGACCATCACCATCGGTGTCTGCGACCAGCGGGTCACTTGTCACATCGCGTAGCTGAGAATCGCGACGATCGAAAACACCGTCACGATTGGTCAACTCGACCGTCACTGGCCAACCGCGCTGCTCGACGTGGTCCGGCAGGCCATCGCCGTCGGTGTCCTTCGTCGAGCACTCGCATACGCTGTCGCCGGAGCAATCATCATCAGACTGCCATAGCCGGGTGGTGCCGGT
>JANQQK010000048.1 GCA_028289375.1 Phycisphaerae bacterium
GGTAAGGGGTCGGGGGGCGGCAAGGGTAAAGGTGGCATGACGCGGGAACAGCGGCAGGCGAAGAGCGAGTCGGCGAATCCTGATGAGATGGCGCGGATATTGGCGTACAAGGAGGCGTTGGATCGTCGGGCGGGGGTGAGGAGAGGGACGGAGGGACGAGGGGACTGAGGGACGTAGGGAATATTGTTCGGATGTTGCACCGTGACCGAACCGGCACATCGGACGACGCTGATGCGCTTGCTCGACACCAAGAGAGACGGCAGGTGCGAGCACCTGCGCTACCGGGCTATTCAACATCGTTGTAGCGACTGATCATGGTGTCCAAATCGGGCATTTCTCCTACTGACACACGTAGAACGGTATGCACTTGAGCGTCAGCTGTATCGAGGATGCACGAGGCGTATCTGTGGTTCTTCCAGGAGATGTCTTCGTTGTTGTGGAGTTTGCAGAAGAATCGCTCGGCGATTTCGCGGCCCCAGTTGATGGCGGCTTGCTCGGATTCGGCGGTGATGAAGACGGACATCGAATCTTCGTCTTCCCAGCCGTTGGCTTCGTTCATACGGAGTTGGTTGGGCGTTTCGTATCCCCAACAGAATAGGTACTCTTGCATCGTTTGCCTCTTCAAGGATGGCGCATCGTACTGCGCGAGTAATCGTTTGGTTCGGGCTATTGTAATGGAAAATCGACTGCCCCACTCCCGGCGCGCCGGGAAAGACGGTGGGCGACCCGGTGAGGGGTCGTACCTGCTTTGGGGGCGGGGCGAGCAGAAATTCGACTCCCCCGCCTCTAAAGAGGCGGGCCACCCTTGAGATCGTTAGAGGTCGCGGCTGACGAGTTTGACGACGACGCCTTGGATGGAGAAGGGTTGGTCTGGGGGGACGATCATTGGGGGGGAGGTTGGGTTGTCGCCGCGGAGGATGATGACGCGGTCGCCGTTTTGCATTTCGACGGAAACGCGTTTGAGGGTGGGTTGGCCATCCACGAGGCAGGCGCAGATCTTCCCGGGGACGAGGGCGGGGTCGACGTCGGGTCTGTAGTGGACGAGGACGATGTCGTCGGGTTTGAGGGTTGGTTCCATGGAGTCAAAACTGAGGCGGAGGCAGTAGCGGTCGGCGGCCCACAGGTGTCGGAGGACGGGGAACATTTCGAGCTGTTCCTGGGAGTCGGCTGGTTTGCCTGCGGGGATGGAGCCATAGAGTGGGAGTTCGCGAGAGTCGAGGGGTTGGGGGGCGTCGTGTTCGTTTCCTGCGCCGATGAGGACGGCTTCGGGGACGTCGAGGGCGATGGCGAGGGCGTGGAGGGTGCCTTGCCTGGCGGCGCGTTTGTCGCGTTCGAGGGCTGAGAGGAAGCCCTGGTTGATGTGGGCGGCGTCGGCGAGTTCGATCTGCGTGAGACGACGTTCCTTGCGAAGTCGTTTGAGACGTTGGCCGAAGGATTCGGCTGCGCGGCGCAATATGTCAGCACTTCCTGTCATATTTTCAGCTTAGTGTGTCATATCGGACGTTGGCAAGGGGTAAATGGAGTTGAATTGGTGGGCGGTGCCCACCCTACAAACCGGTCGCGGTGGGCGACAGCCGTGTATGGACCTGCAAGTGGTGACGGCTGGGGTTCGATAGGAATGTAGGCTAAAATGGTGGGGCCTTGGGGCGCGAGCGATTCGTTCTGCTGGGGTGATGAGGGATTGCGATGAACAGGGAAACGGTTGCGGCTGGGGCAGTGGTGCAGTTCGAGCGTCGTGCGGCATGGCTGAGTTACGTGGCGCTTGGTGTGGGGATTGCGGCGTTGGGGTTGGCGGTGGTTCCGGGGATTGCGATGGGTCAGCCACTGCCTTTGCTGGATCAGATTGCGGATCGGGAAGAGGAGCGGTCGCCGCGCGGGATGACGGTGTCGTTTGGGAAGCTGTCGTTTACGGTTGGCGGGGACGAGCAGGTTAATGATGGGGTGGAGACCGACGCCGCACGGGCGCGGCGGGTTCGGCGGGGGTTTGATCTGTCGGCGGCTGGGGTGGCGCTTTGCGGGTTGGTCCTTGGGCCTGTGTCGTGGGTGCGAGAGAAGCGCCGGGCGGTGTCGGGTTCGGCCATGGGGATCTGCTGCCTTGCGTTGGTTTGGCAGTATCTGATCATCGGGTTGGCGATCGGTGTGGCTGCTGCCGTCCTTTTGATGGTGCTTGGCAGTTTCTCAACATGAACATGGCAACGCCAGTCTCGACTTCATTTCCGACGTTTGTAGGAACGTGCATACCCGTCTTCTGAATCTACTGAAAAATCTACGCATTGGGGTGCGGCGCGGTAGGCTTGATTCGTACTGGATCAAGCTGTGGGACGGAGGTGCGCTGTGGATGGCTGGCTACGTCGGCGGGATGTGTTGGGGTTGGCGGGGGTGTCATTGCTCGGGTCACGGGCTTGCGGATCGGTGTTGTCGGGCGGGGCGTTGGTAAATGATGTGCATTCGGGGATGAACCCGACGTGGGTCAAGCGGGTTGTGCCAGTTCGGTCAACTCGGGATGTGGTGGCGGCGGTGCGGCGGGCGGCGGTGAATGGCGAGACGATTTGCGTGTGTGGTGGTCGGCATGCGATGGGTGGGCAGCAGTTTGGATCGGGTGGTGTGCTGCTGGACTTGCGTGGGATGGACCGGGTGGTGTCACTTGATGGCACGCGAGGTGTTGTCGAGGTTGAGGCTGGTGCGGACTGGGTTCGGCTGGTGGATTGGCTTGTGGCGAAGCAACGTGGGCAGTCAGAGTCGTGGGGGATTCGGCAGAAGCAGACGGGTGCGGATCGGTTGACGATTGGCGGAGCGCTGGCGGCGAATGTGCACGGTCGTGGGCTGACGATGCGGCCAATCGTTGCGGATGTTGAGGCGTTTGAGATCGTGCTGGCGGATGGGGATGTGCGGGTGTGCAGTCGGACGCGGGATGCCGAGTTGTTTTCACTGGTGATTGGTGGGTATGGGGTGTTCGGGGTCGTTACGCGGGTGTGGTTGCGGTTGTCGCGTCGGCGGACGTTGCGGCGGGTGGTGCGCATGACGGATGTGGATCGGCTGATGGGGGATTTCGCGTCGCGGATCGGTGATGGGTTTCTGTATGGCGATGCGCAGTTTGCGATTGATCCGGCGTCGGACGGTTTTCTGCATGAGGCGATCTTCTCGTGTTATGAGCCGGTGGCGGATGATGTCGCGATGCCAGCGGAACGACGATCGCTGCGTGCGGAGGATTGGCGAAAGCTCGTGGGCTTGGCGCATACCGACAAGGGGCGGGCGTTTGGGATTTACAAGGATTTCTACCTGTCGACGGATGGTCAGTTGTACTGGTCGGACACGCATCAGATGAGTGTGTATCTGGATGACTATCATGCGGCGGTCGACGCGGCGCGGGGGGCGGATGTGCGCGGGGCGGAGATGATCACGGAGTTGTATGTGCCGCGAGATCGGTTGGCGACGTTCATGGGGAAGGTGCGCGAGGATTTTCGGCGTGATGGGACGGAGGTGATCTACGGGACGATTCGGTTGATTGAGCGGGACGGGGAGACGTTTTTGGCGTGGGCGAGGGAGTCGTACGCCTGCGTGATTTTCAATGTGCATATTGATCAGGACGCGGCGGGAATTGCGAAGGGGAAGGCGGCGTTGCGGAAGCTGATTGATCGGGCGATGGCGGAGGGTGGGCGTTTCTACCTGACGTATCACCGGTTTGCTGGGCGCGGGCAGGTTGAGGGGTGTTTTCCACAGATGGGCCGGTTCGTTCAATTGAAACAACAGTATGACCCGGGGGGTCGGTTCGGGAGTAATTGGTATGGGTACATGTCTGCGATGTTTGGTTGAGTGATGGATGCGGGCGAGATCGGATGAGTGCACAACGCAGCATTTGTGAGACAGGGTTGGTGTCACTGGTCGTGTTCGGTGTTGGCGGATTGGTTGGGTTTGCGTTTGTTGGGCAGCCTTGGCGATTTCTTTGGGGAGCGTGGCCTGCGATATTCGGTTTGGGGGCTGGGTTTGCATTGCTCTTCGCGATGGGGAAGTTATCGAAGCGCGACGGTTGGCTCTCGGTTGCTGTGGCAGGCGGTGTTACGCTTGCCATTGCCCTGGTGACCTGGCAAGTCTGGATGGCGATGGAAACGGGAACCGTGCAGGCTCGATATCCCTTGCGACGCATGGTCGAGCATTCGTTTGGATTGACGCTTTTGTGTGGCGGCAGCACGGTCGTCACGCTGATGCTCGTGGGCGGACGTGATGAGCGTTTGTCGCAAGTGATTGCCAGCACGTGCGGCCTGACGGTTTGGGCGATTGCCATGACTCTGGTGTGGTATCGGGGGTTTCGATACGACGGGGAACTTGCGATGACGGGGATCGCTTTGGCCGTTTGCGGTTTGTTTGCCTGCCTGCTTGTGTACGGTTTCGATCGACGGCCCATGGTCGCGAGAAGGGGAATCGGGCTCTTGCTCTCGTTGGTGTCGTTCCTCTACCTGTTGAGTTGTGCGTGGGAAGAACGCTCCAGTGACAGTACGCTTGAGATGGCGCTCGTTCTCGGAACCGGGGCGGGGACGACGGCGTTGGATGTTTGGCGTCGTGTGGTGCTGGATCGGCGGCGATTCGCGTGGCAGAGCGGAGCACTTGATTTGCTGACAATTGTGTCGGGAGCAGCGATGGGCATTTCGGCGCTGCTTGTGCTTGTTTGGACGCAATACCCATCCCACCAGCTTCTCGCTCGGGTCCTGCTTGGAACGTGGTACGGCCAAACCGTTGGCGCGTTGGTTGTTGTGCTGCTTGTTCTGATGTCGTCTGAGGGCGGGAAGACAGCCAACTCTGTTTGGCATCTCCACTCGGCGGACATGGTGTGTCCAGGTTGTGGTACGCTTTGCTGTGTTTCGCGGAAGGCGTCGCGGTGTGCCGAGTGCGGAATGGGGTTGCGCGTTGAGATTGTGGAGCCTCGTTGTGGGGGGTGTGACTATTCGTTGCTCGGGCAGCGGTATGAGCAGTGTCCGGAGTGTGGGGAGGCGGTTGGGTGATGACGTGGTGCGCGCATTACGTGCTGGTTCGGTGCGGGGAACGACGTTAGGGTGTTGATGACGTGATTTGGTGGGCGGTGCCCACCCTACGTACGCTCGGATATTCCTTTGGCGACGATGGCGTCGTGGGGAACAAGCGGTGATACTTGATGGTGTTGGGGGATTAAGATTGCGGTGGGGGCAGGGTTGATGGTGTGACACTTCGGCGCATTGTCTTTCAGGTCATGTTGTGGTCGCTTGGGCTGGCGGCCTTGGGCGGTGCGCTGGCGGCGTTGTTCACGCATGGGGACACGATCGGGCGTGTGATCGGTTCCGGGATGCTGGTGTCGCTGGCGTGTGCATTGATGCTGCCGATCGCGCGTGCCTCGGAGAAGAGAGTCTCGCGAGCTGCGGCGTTGGTCGGGACGGTTTTCGTCGTTGCGGAGTTGGCGGGGTTTCTGGCGTTGGTGTGGGAAGTGCCGACGAAGTTCCTGGGTTGGGGGTTTGCCAATCGATTCTGGGGCATGATGGTTGTGAACCTGTTTGGCGGGGTGGGCATTTCGTCGATGGTGCGTCTCGGCGGTTCAGCGGAGAATCGACCGGCGGGGGTGGTGGGTACGGTTGGTGCGACGGCGGGGTGGGTTCTGGGCGTCGTGAGCGTGTGGTATACGGATCGTCCATTTCAGGATGACGTTCTGACCGGGACGGCGTGGATTGTCGGGTTTTGCGGGATGGTCTCGGGAATCTGCCTCGTGCGGACGAAGGAACGCGTGGACGTCGGGTGGCGATGGATCGGGGTGGCCACGCTGGTGGTGGGTGGATTTTTGCTGCAGCGCGAGCTGAGTTTGTTGGGCGCGGTCGGCCGGGATTGGTTGGTCCTTGGGGTGACGCTGTTGAGCATTGGAACCGTCATCACGCTGCACGTGGTGTTCGCGGCGATGCCGTTGCGTACGGGGCAGCGGTGGTTGAGGGGGGCGACGCTTCTGGTTGCGATCGGGGCGGCGTTGGCGTTGGACGGGATGATCCTGTTGGAGAACTTCGTGCTTGCTTCGCGGGATGTTCGTGACATTGTCACGCGGCTGGCGGGGGCCGGTGGGATCGTGACATGCTGCGGGACGTTGGCGATTCTGGTGTTGGGGCGGATGAACTGGCGCGTGGATCGTCCTGCGCCGTTGACGGAGATGGAGACGATCACGCTGCATTGCCCGGCCTGTCAGAAGAAGCAGGAGATCGGTGTCGGGGGTGCGGCCTGCGTGCAGTGCGGTTTGCGCATGATGGTTGAACTGGTGGAGCCTCGTTGTGGGGAGTGTGACTATTCGTTGCTCGGGCAGCGGTATGAGCGGTGTCCGGAGTGTGGGGAGGCGGTTGGGTGATGGTGTGGTGCGCGCACTACGTGCTGGTTTGGTGCGGGGAACGACGTTAGGGTGTTGATGACGTGAATTGGTGGGCGGTGCCCACCCTACGGATTCAAATGGCGGGCAGTGGCCACCCTACCGAATAGGGATCGCGAATGGATCGGTTTAAGTTCACGACGATTGCACATGGGGATCATCGGCTTTGCAGTCCGCTGTCGAATGCGAAGCTGGGGCTGGTGATGTCGGTGTTGAAGCTGGATGCGACGTCGCGGGTGTTGGACGTGGCTTGCGGCAAGGGGGAGATGCTCGTGCGGATGGCGGAGTCGTATGGCGTGTCTGGGGTCGGGGTGGATCATTCGTCGGCGTTTGTGGCTGATGCTCGGAAGCGGGCGGATGCGTGCGGCGTGGCGGACCGGATTGAATGGGTGGAGCAAGAAGCGTCGACTTATGCACCGGAACCGGGGTCGTTTGACGTGGCGTGTTGCCTGGGTGCGAGGCCGTACGGTTCATACAGTGACACGTTGGTGCGCATGGGATCGTTCGTGACGTCGGGTGGGCTGCTCGTGGTGGGTGAGGGTTATTGGCGACAGGAGCCAGAGGCGACGTACTTGAAGTTTCTTGGGGCGAGCAAGGGTGACTACGCCGATCATGCGGGGACGGCGGCGGTGGGAATTTCGCTGGGGCTGACGCTGATCTACTCGACGACGAGTTCGGTGGATGAGTTTGATCACTATGAGGGGAAGTATCTGGCGGCGATGGAGCGGTATCTCCGCGAGAACCCGGAGGATCCGGATGCGGATGCGATGGCGGCGCGGATTCGGGGATGGCGGGATGCGTATCTTCGGTTCGGGCGCGAAACGCTGGGGTTTGGCGTTTATGTGTTCATGAAACGGTGAATGGCTGGGGAGGGACCGGCTGGCGAATTGGCGTTGTTTTGGGGATGGAATCGGATGATCGGGGCGGGTTGACATTCGGGTGTCGGGGCGGTTGAATGGCGGGTCGTTTGGATGGCTCGTAGTTCAATTGGCAGAACGCCTGACTCTGGATCAGGAGGTTCCAGGTTCGATTCCTGGCGAGCCAGTTCGTTGGGGTTCCCGTGGTTGTCGGGGGCCTTTTTTGTGCGCGGACGTCGGGATTTTTGTCGGCGAGCCGGCGGGTTGTACTGTCATGGTTGAGGGCGACAAACAGTCAGACGGAACGGATCTCTCAACCGGTTATGAACCCGCCCATCGCTGTCCGTGGTGCGAATACCCATCGGATGGGACCGTTTGTCCGGAGTGCGGACTTGGCGTTGATCAGGCGCGTGCCCGACGTCGCGATCAGGCGATGCGCCGCCGTCGCCCGTGGGAGTCGGTGGGGCGCGTTTTCCTTTTTGGCGTCCTGTACGTACTCGTTGTCCTCTCACTTCAAGCCAATACGGTAAGTTCCTCCAATTCCTCGTCCGACCCGAGACCCCCAACACGCATCAACGCGATCGCGCAGGAACTGCTCTCGATCGTAAGCGCTCCAACCGAATACTTGTCGCAACGAATTTCTTTGTATGTCCCGCGATTTCCTGCGATTCTGCTGAGTCTCGCCTGCGTGGGATGTGTGGTCGAAGTGGCATACCAAGTCACTCGGATGGTTTGGAAGATGACACGGCATCGAACGTCGGTTAAAGAGAATCCGCCGGGTGGTTCCGGTCGCGATAGGTGATGCTGAAAACGCGCACAGGAGATACGAAGAAATGAGAACTTACTTCCCTGGGATGATCATGATGGGCTGTATCGCCGGACTGCTTGTTGTTGGCTGTGTGCCGCCTGAGGAGAAACGCGAGATTGAGGTGATGGACCAGCGGTCGGGAAGTGGTGGCGCGGTGGTTCGATTGTCGACGCAGGACGTGTCGATCTGGGGGGCGGATGCGAAGCGGGTTCTGGTGCTCGAGCGGACGATGGGCGGGGAAACGAAGAAGTTTCAGACGAAGAGCGGCATTACGGATATGAACGCGCTGTCGCTCCACACGGATGATGCGAAGGGCCGGGCGTGGGTGGTAAAGAAGTCGACCGGGAAGGTGATCTTCAGCGCGGACTTTGAGGCGGGGTTGAGCTGGGGCGTTGGGGATGATCAGCCGGATTGGGCGCCCGGTGAATAGAAGTACCCCCGATCCAGGTGGGTGGGGGTTCGGGTCGCCGCATGCCTGAGTTGCCGGATGTCGAGCTTTATGTTGGAGCGATTTCGTCTCGCGCAGTTGGGGAAACGGTGCGCGCGGTGCAGGTCCTGAGTCCATTCTTTGTGCGCTCGTATGAACCGGCTGTCGAAGAGATCGTTGGACGGACCGTTGTGGGGGTGCGGCGGATCGGGAAGCGCGTGGTGCTGGAGCTGGATGGGGAGACTCCGTGGTTTCTCGTGATTCATCTGATGATTGCCGGGCGGTTTCGTTGGGTAAAGCCTGATGCAAAGGGGCCTGGGAAGATTCTGCTGGCGCGGTTTGGGTTTGACGATGGCGTGTTGGCGGTGACCGAGGCGGGCAAGAAGAAGCGGGCGTCGTTGCATGTCGTCGTGGGGGAGGCTGCGCTGGCGGAGCATGACCCGGGTGGGTTGGAGGTTCTGTCGGCTGATTTTGACGTGTTTGCGGCGCGTTTGCGGAGTCAGAATCGGACGGTGAAGCGGGCGTTGTGTGATCCGCGATTGCTGGCGGGGATCGGCAATGCCTATTCGGATGAGATTTTGCGGGCGGCGGGTTTGTCGCCGGTGACGCTCACGGGGCGGATGGATGACGACTCGGTGAAGCAGCTGTTTGCAGCCACGCGTGAGACGTTGGTGTTCTGGATCGAAAAGCTGCGTGCCGATTTTTCGGGGAAGTTCCCCGGGGCCGGCGATGTGACGGCGTTTCGCGATGACTTCGTGGTGCATGGCAAGTTTGGGCAGTCGTGCAGCATCTGCGGGACGGCGGTGCAACGGATTCGCTACGCGGAAAACGAGACGAATTACTGCCCGTGTTGTCAGACCGGCGGTCGAGTGTTGAAGGACCGATCACTGTCCCGTTTGCTGAAGGACGATTGGCCTGGGACGGTGGACGAGCTTTGAGGGCTTTCGCCCCACCGCCGCATGGCCAAGACTTTGTCGTCTGCGGTCCCAGATCAGGGGCTGAAGGCGATTTGGAATTCGGCGAAGTCGAGGAGGTCGACGTCGAAATCGTCATCGAAGTCAAATGCATTGCGGCAAGACTGCGAGCAGGTATTTGACGGGTATGCCGGGAACGGCCAAGAGGCGGGGCCACCCGCACAGTCCGTGAATCGCGCGAAATCCATGAGATCGGTGAAGCCGTCTGCATTGAAATCGGCATGCGTGATGCATGTGAAGGCGACGCCGTTCTGTTCGCACTCCGTGTAGGGTGTTTGGAGGATTGGACACGATTCACATAGGTCGATGGAGAGGGAGTCCCCCTCGTTTCCATCGAGCTTGAATGTCAGGACACCTGTGGCCATGTAAGGGAACAATGATTCGGTCAAAGCGGTGGCGACTCGCCGACCTGAAATAGCAACATCGTGGGCGAACTCGAGGTTATTGTGGTCGAACAAGGAGGGACTTTGGACCGTGAACAAGTGTTCGACATCCCACGTTTCGCCGTCGTGGTGATATAACCACGCGGCCCCTTCCTCGGTCGTGGACTCAATGAATGCGAACTCGCTGGAGACGAGGATGCGGTCCTTCTCGGTGTCGAGGTCAGAAAGTGCTCCGGTTGACCAACGTGCCTCTTCGATCCACGTGTCGCCGTGTTGCCGGAACGCGTATGTCTCGCCCATCGTTGAACCAACTGCGACGACGTCGTCATGCATCGAGACTAAGTATCCAAATCCCTGTTGCTGCATGTCCGTGTCCGGCGTGATCGTCGTGCGTAGCGACCATGCGGCGTTTTCGAAGCTGTACACGAAGGCGGTCCCTGCGGCGCCTGCACTCGGGGCTCCAACGATCGCCCAGATCGTGCCATCAGAACGTTCGTGGATGTCGACCGAATGACCGAATCCACTGTTTGGCTGGATGGGTGACGGGATGACTGAATGCAGTTGCCAAACCGCGTTGATGTAGCGATAGGCATTGACGGCGAAGCCTTCCGGCGAATAGACGGATGCCACGGCCCATTCATTTGTCAGGGCAAAGGCCTGTCTGTCGGTCGACAAAGACATTCCGGGCCGCAACTCGCCCACGTAAACCCAGCTTCCATTCTCAAGCGAAAAAGCGTAGAGCCTCGACGAGTATCGTCTGCCTTGAGCAAGGAGTAATCTGCCGTTCGGCGAAAGACGAACTTTCGTGCCAAACTGAAACACGTGGACGGACGCCGCGTAGGGTTCGGCTTGGTCGGGGTCGGCGAGCATCTCGGCTGTCAGCGGTAGCAGCGCTTCCGGTACCCATTCGTCGGCGTCACGCCGGTAGATGAGGACGCTGCCCCGTTCGGATACCTCGACATTCGGCATCATTGTGGCACCGACAGCCATCCGCGAAACGTCTTCGGTCTCGACGATGTCCACGAAAATCGCAGGATTGGTGAGAATCTGGTAGTCCGGCAGGTAGATGAACGCATCGCGACATACGCTCTCTCCCGGCTGGCAGGCGTCGCCGATGCCGGTGCCGTCGCTGTCGGCTTGATCGGCGTTGAAGACCCATTGGCAATTGTCTTCGTAGTCCATGAGCTCGTCGTTATCGTCGTCGTTGTCACATACGTCGCCAATGCCGTCGTTTTCGTTGTCGGCCTGGTCCGGATTCGGAGTGGTTTCGCAGTTGTCGTCGACGTTTTCAATACCGTCACCATCGAAATCCTCGTCGCACGGATCGCCGATGCCGTCCTCGTCGAAGTCGTCCTGATCTTCGTTGGCATCGAACGGGCAGTTGTCGCAGGCATCGATGCGATCGTCGCCGTCGGCGTCTGGACCTTCGCGCTGAATTTCCAGCAACGCCCTATCCACGCCGATCTGACAATAAGGTGCGCCGTAGATGAGGACTTTTTCTTCGTACGTCCGCAGAGTAGAACCAATTTGGCAATCCTCAATCACAATCGGACAGGCAGATTGACCGAGGTTGCAAATGTGAACAGTCCGCCTGTAGCCAGGATTGGTGACGTAGAGTTGCCCGTCCACAATCGCCATGGACCATCCAAAACTGTCTCCAGAACTGCTGTTTGTCCGGTACTGCCTGTCATAGGCACCGTTCAATCTGTAGCGATATACTTTGCCGTCCTGATACCACTGAGAGCCTTCAGCATCGATGGCTCCGACGAAGTGCCCCAGTTCATGGGTCATCACGCTGAATCCAAAGTGGTCGCCGATTTCACCATCCGGAGGCGTCAGGATCGACTCGAGAGACCACGCATCATCGCTTCGCTCGAACACGAAGGCCCGACCCGTACCTTCATCACCATTTCCGCGAACCGGCGCTCCGACGATCATCGTATCTTCACGAATATCAATGGCTTGGCCGAAGTACTCGTAGGGGATCGGCGACGCCGGAAGTAGTTTCTCCTGGTAGAACCACTGGTCGTTGACTTCTGTGTATACAAATACCGCACCAGCACCTGTTTCGGCCGATCGGTTAACGGGATCCCCGACAGCCAAGACGGTCTCCGTCAGGTGCAACGCCCGTCCAAAATCGTTCCAAAGTGCAACATCCTTCTGTGGCCTCGGAAGCAGCTGGGAGCGCGACCATGCGTCGGACTGCTCGTCAAACCGGTAGACGAATACAACTGGTCGTGCGTGTTGTCCGTCGGGCAAATGCTCACCGCCGATCGCAATCGTGTCCGAGTTGACGCCAAGTGATCGTCCCATGACTTCAGCTTCATTCTCAATCTGCAACACTTGGTGAAACACCCACTCATCCAATTGAAAATCACGGCGATAGACCATCAGTGCATCTGGGTATGAGGATATAATCAGCCACTCAGAACTTGTTGCAAACAGACCTGTGAATCCCAGATCGGGAGCGTCCTGGGGCGGTGCGACATAAGGGACAGGACAAGGCCACTGCTGGCCGAATGGACCGACGGAGATGCCCGCAGTCATTACGAGGCTGAGTGCGATCGAGACCACGTTGATGTTCCTTGTGCTAGAAGCGGTTTCATAACTTGTTGAGCGTGATCATGAGGCAGGCGACGTGGATAAAGGCTTGGTACATTTCGA
>JANQQK010000059.1 GCA_028289375.1 Phycisphaerae bacterium
GAACCGGCCCAGGAGCCGCAAGTCCCGCATCACGAATATGCCGACGACGATCGCGAGCCCGACGACGTGCAGACTGAGCAGGATCGGATAACCCCACAGAGACTCTCCCACCCACAACGCGACGGCCGTACCCTCGAGCCATTCAAACAATGCCACCAAACTTCCCCTTTCAACTTACTCAGCCGAGTGTAGCCCTTGGTACACGGACGACACCCGATCTGGCTCGCAATACGCACCGCGCCAGGACCGGTTTCCACACAACGCAACAGCCGCGTTGCCCGATCGATAGGTAGAAATCCCAATCACAACAATGCTCTATAGAGGGCATGCTGGCTCGGATTTGTGCGAAGGAGTATCGGCCATGCGCCAACTGACGATGTTGCTGGCGGCGTTCCTGATCGCGGCGCTGGTCGTGGCGGATGAGCCGAAAGTGGAGAACCCGCTCACCGTCGACGAACTGATGGTGTCGGTCATCACGCCGGCGACGAATACCTTGTGGGGCGTCGAAGACCCTCAGTCCGATGCCGAATGGCAGCCCCTCGAAGACGCAGCCATCGCGGTCATCGCGGCGGGCACGCTGGTTGCAGAAGGTGGGGCCGGTCCGCGCGATGCCGAGTGGGCGCGCAGCGCGGAGTGGCAGGCGTTCGTCGCGACGATGAACGAAGCGGCGACCGATGCGCTAAACGCGGCGCGCGAGCGTGACCTCGACGCACTCCTGACTGCGACCGAAGTGATGTATCCGCCGTGCGAGGAGTGCCACATCAAGTTTCATCCCGAGATGTGACTTTCGATCTATCGACGATCTATTGGGATGCGTCCACCCATCGGCGTATGGTTGGATGATGTTCGCTCCAAGCCTCCCAGGCAGAGCGCGCCCAACGACGTACCGCGAGTCGATGATCATTGGTATTCGCAGCGGCAAGGACGTCAACAACAGTGACCTCTCCGAGGTGCGCCGGTCGCTGCAAGTGTGACATCGTGCGCTTGATCTCGGCGACCCGCAGCATGGCCGCATTCGCGTCTTCTGCCGAAAGCCCCCTCTCCAGGAACAGACAAAGCCGCGACAGATGAACGCCTACCGATTGGATGGCTTGGCGCGAATCGCCGCCCGGATGTTGAACGGCGTAACTGTCCACCGAGAGCCTGTGCACATCCAGCAGCTCTGGCGTGCTGTACTCGCGCTCGAGGATCTGCCCGAATGCAGCCCAACAAGCCGGAGACGACTCCATGTACTTGTGGACAGGCCCGTCACGCTGCGGCAGTGAAGCGCCGCAGCCCGGGCATTCCTGTAGCTGCTCCGAGTTCAAAACGATCGTCCTTTTTCGTATCGCAAGCGCGTGCTCAATTGAGCAACGGTATGAGTTTCTCCGGATCGCCGTCGATGGCGCCGGTCTGCGGAAGCCCGAGGACTTCCAGCATCAAGGGGTAGATGTCGACGGATTCGATGCGGGGGATACGCTCGCCTTTCGGCAGCCGTGGGCCCATTGCGATGAAAACCCCGTGCATGTCCGTGGAGCCGGGGGGCCAGCCGTGGTCGCCAATCGAGCTGGGGAAGCCGCCGGGCCGGGCTCTGACGGCCACACGCGAATCGGCCTGCACGATGACATCGGCGAAACCCGCGTCCGGCTCATCGAAGTACAGGAATACGACCGAGCCGTGCTCGACCGCGCGGACGCCGGTCAGATCCACGACTTCGGAGATGACGAACGGGTCGACGTCGCGCCGGTAGTTGGACAGTCCGTGATCCGAGACCACGAACAGGTAGATCTGGTCCGCGATGGGTAATGCCTCGATACCCGACAGCAGTCGATCCAGGTAGCCGTCCACCCGCTCCACCGCCTGGATCATGAGTGATGCGCCGACACCCTCCGCATGCGTCGTCGTATCGACGTCTTCGAAGTAGAGCGTGATCATGTGCGGGCGAAGTTCTTCGGGCATCGCCAGCCAGTCGAGAACCTGATCA
>JANQQK010000063.1 GCA_028289375.1 Phycisphaerae bacterium
CCTTCGCCCGACGACTTCCCCGTTGCTTTGCCATCCGACTTACCATCGCCGCTCTTACCGGCAGCAGACTCACCCTTCGCTTTCCCCGCCGCCTCCAGTTCATCAAGGTGCCGATCCAGCATCGCCTCCCGCTCCGCCTCGTCAGCCGCAAAGTACGCGTCCACCCGCGACATGAAGTGCGCGTAGAACGCCTCTTCCTTGTTCTTCCATACCTGCTTCCGCTGCTCATCCGTCAGTCGCTCGTACGCATCCGACTTAAACTGCCGATCCATCCCCCCAGGCTCATCCATCGCCGCCACCATCCCCGAAACCGTGAACGCCTCCGGCACCCCATCCTCTTCATCCGTCAGCGAAAGCAATCCCCAAACCGCACCGGCCACGAGAAGCACACCCACCACCGTTGACGTCCAGCCCCGTCGTCGTTTCATGAATACAAGCTCCCATACTTGACGCCAGTACTCAGCAATTCAAAGACATCATAACCCGACATCGTCCCGTCAACGCCGCCCCATGTCGGCCCCAGTCGAATTCGGCATCCGCCGGAATCCCGGAGTCCATTAGTAGCCCGGCGTGCGCTGACCTATCGGTGAGGTCAGGCAGTTGATCGCACATCTGGTCACCATGACCGTGCACCATGCTCGTCGCATTCCGGCGCGGGTGACCCTACCCTCCGTGACATTCTAGATTCTCTCGCCGCATTCCGAACACCGTCCATCAGTACACGCATGCACATCATACCCACAACGCGCACACTGATTTGCCAGTCGATCGCGGCAAAACACCATGGGCACAATCAGAGGAACTGTCACAGCCAACGGAACCCAACCTGGAATCACCAAGACGTGAAAGGGGCCATTTTGCTCGTGCACTGGCGGCCAGAAGTAGACGCGTGGCTTATGCGCCAATCGGAAGTACGATTGCGGAAATGGAGGCGGACCATCATCTGCCCAGATCACGCGCAACTGTCCCTGTCGCAGAGCGATCTTCAATGCACTGGTTGAAATTTCAGTGACCGTGAGGATGGACGCCATCCACGCAACCGTCGCGCAGACGAAGAGATAAAGCGCCAGCCTTCGCATATTGTAGGTCCTTTCGCACTGCACATGCTTGCGCGTGCCACAACAGTTAACGTATGCCGAACGCAACCAAACTCCAACTCATCCGACGCGCTCCGAACCCAATCACCATTCCGGCCCCCGCCGGAATCCACTTCGTGCCTCGAATCTGCCTTTCGTAACCCCCGGCCCCGCAGAGTCTTGCCAAAATATGACAGAAATATGGCAAAAGCCGCTTGACCAGCGACCGATCATGTCATAGAGTTAGGTCAGTGTTAGGGTTCGGGGAACGGAACCCGGGGGACCATGGCAAGGGAGACACGCGTGACCGTTCAATGCACCAAGAAACCAAAACTGCCGCGTTTTTCACGCAGAATCGCCGATACAAGCCTCAAATTCGGCATCCCCACCGTACCGGTGCCCACCACCATTGTCGATGAACTCACCGTCACACTCGCCCCCGGTAAGATCATCGCCCTCGCAGGCCCCTCAGGAAGCGGCAAGACCACTGCCCTTCAACTTATTGCGCAAAAAACGCGCAACACCATAGACGTCAACCGGCTCAACATCCCGACGGACAAATCCCTCATCGATTCGGTCGCCCCACACATGCCGCTCAACAGCGCGCTCGAACTCCTCAATGCCTGCGGCCTCGGCGACACCGCCGTTTGGCTGAGAACCGGCGACGAACTCTCGACAGGCCAGGCCTTCCGCGCCAAACTCGCCCGCGCCATCGGCATCGCCCTCCAGTCAGGCCAATCACCGCTCCTCATTTGCGACGAATTCTGCTCCGGTCTCCACGATCGCCTCGCCGCCGCCGTCAGCCACAACCTCCGCAAGCTCGTGACACGTCACGAACTCACCATCGTCGTCGCCGCCTGCAGCACCAAACTTCTCACCGACCTCCAGCCCGATACCACCGTCCGCTTCACCAGCCACGGACAGCACGAAACCACATCGGCTACCCCACGCACGAAACAGGTCAGCATCACGCGCAAACTCGTCATCGAACCCGGCTGCAAGGCTGACTACGACGCCTTCGCCGCAGACCATTACCGCAAGACCGACGAACTCGGATTCGTCGACAAGGTGTTCCGCATGAAGGAACGCGCGACCGGCGACATACTCGGTGTCGTCGTGTACGCCCACGGCCCGCTTGAGCTTGCGCTGCGCAACCAAGCCACCAACAAACGCTTTACCCGCAAACCGGATCTTCTCAATCGCGAAATGCGCATCCTTCGACGACTCGTCGTCCATGCAGACGTTCGCGGATGTGGCATCGGTGCCTGGCTCGTCAGGAAAACGCTGCCACTGGTTGGCACGCCCTATGTTGAATGCCTGGCGGCCATGGGCGAAGTGAACCCCGTGTTTGAAAAAGCGGGTATGACGCGCATCGGCACGTGCGCTTTGCCCGCAGAACGCGCTGCTCTTGTCAAGCGAATCACCGATCTCGGCGCCGACCCTTTTGCGGTCGACTTCGTCAACCAGGTCGCAAGACGACCTGCCATCCGACGCATTGTCGCCCAGATGGTCTACAGTTGGTACCAAGCCACCACCGGCGGAGGCGAGCGCCGCGTCCGCCGACAATCAACCGAACGACTGACCCAGACCTTCCGCGGTCTGATCGGTTCAACGCCCGTGTATTACCTCTGGCACAAACGTTCCAGGGTCAAAACCACCACACGGGCGCATACCCCACCCGCCACAGGAGCACACCTGTAATGTCACACCTGACCGCTCATCTCACCCGGCGGCTGATGCACGCGCTTCGATCGCGCAAGATCCGGATCGCGCTGGCCACCACCGTCGCAGCATTCGCTGCGGACCTCGGCCTGCACGTCTCTCAGGAACTTGTGCTCGCGATCGTCGGAATCGGAGCCTCACTGATTCTCGGGATCGCGCACGAAGATGCCGGAAAGCACGCCGCCCATCATCCCAAACAACCCGTCCGGCAAGTTCCGGAAACGGAGAACATAGCATGATGTCCAACAGGAGGTTTTCCGATCGCCATCATCCCGAACGCGCGCGTCTCGCCGCCGCAAAGGCGGTTACGCGCGACCCGCGATCATGGGTCTTTCATCCGCCTGACGAAATCACCCAGCGCGTTTCAGCGTCCTACGAAGACGCACACGGCCGGCTGCGCGATGACGTCGCGCTGATTGTCGCGGGTCGGATGATGAGCGAATTGTTGCGATGAATGTGCACGATGACTGTGTGATGCCAGCCCCGCGATCAACGTCTACTTGGATCCGCGCGCAAGCATGCAAAGCTCGTTGAGTTCGTTGATTTGTGTTGCCAGCGTCTTGATCTCGGCACCTGCGATGATCTCGGCTTCGATCGCGCCAGCCGTGTCGCTGATCACGTCAAACCCAAAGCTCTTTCCCTCGCCTTTCAAACTTCGGACGGCGAATTCGAGCGCCTTGAGATCGGCGGCTGTCGCGGCATGCTCGATCTTGCGAAGTTTGCCAGGGATACTGGCGACGAATTCGTCGACCAGCGGCGCCATCATCGGATCGTTCTGCAGAGAACTGATCAACGGTTCACTCTTGAGCGTGTTGAGAATACTCGCCAATGTCTCGCTCGTGACGGGTTTCTCGACGTGCCGGTTGCACCCGGCTGCGAGTTCGTCGTCGATGTCTTCCTGGCGGGACTTGGCCGTCAGTGCGATGATGAGGCCGGCGTATCCATCGGCGCGAATTTTCTGCGTGGCTTCAATGCCACTCATTTTGGGCAGTTCGATGTCCATGAAGACCGCGTCAAAACTCCCTTGGCGTACTCTTTCGATCGCCGCCTCACCTGTTTCTGCATATTCCACTTCGGCATTGTGCTGTCGAAGGTAGTGCATGGTGAGCTTGGCCAGTGACGGATCATCCTCGACGAGCAGGACACGGGTCTTGATGGCTTCGGCACAGAAGTCGCCTGGTTCGATTTCGCGCATGAATTGCACACCGACATCGTGCAGATTGCCCTGAATGAATCGGCAACGCACGACCCGCGCCTTGATGTCCACCCACGCGCCATGCGTGGAGACGAGTTGGATGAAACACTCAGTGCCGATGTGCACGTAACCACCGTGAAGAAAGGCCATGCCGGTGCTGCTGATGTTGCGTGGGCTGACAAGGAACGCGGTGGTGCTTGCGGCGCCGGGTTGCTGCATCTGGATCACGCATCCACGGGAACGGAAGCGGAAACGCTCGCTGCCCCGGCCCGTATTTGCCTTGTCCTCGGCTTGTGCCTGCTCTTCGAGCTTGTCGAGCAGTTCCTCGAGGGCATCATTGGAAAGGCGGATGGTGCGGACGACGTTTGACGGCGAACTCATGATGATCCCATGCCGGTTCGGGTTCCAACCGGTCGGTATATCCGTGCGTATCTCAGTTTCCAGGCTGATGAGTCATTCGCTCACCCGCCTGAGAAATCATCGGCCAATTGCGGCGGACAGGTAATCGTCGTGCAGGGGCCCGCCTGTGGTTGTTGGCGGAACGATCCCGGAGTTCGCGGAAGGTCCGGGAAAATCGTCGATTTACAGAGTCAACAGCTTCCCCCGAGCCGTTGGGATGATTCATCGATCGGCCGACCGCTTCAAATCGTCCGCGACGATCGAAATCGTTTCGGACCTATCGTTCCAAATTCATCCATGGAGGGTTCTCGGACCTTTCCGGCCCGATGATGTCGGGGGAATGACAACCATCATCGTGGTGTGGGGTTTGTTGTGGTTTGGTGACGCGGGAAGTATCGATCGACAATGCGGATGACCCGATACGCACGAGGGCGATTATGAATGATGGTCCTGTGGCGATGTGGTTGAACGCTTATTGGACGTTGAGCGGTCGGTCGGGACTCGTACTGCGTTGGTTGATGAGCATGGCGAGGTGAGTGTGTTGGTGGTGACGATGATGGCTGGTGAAGATCAGATCGAGCCTGATGATCCGCAGCCGGCGTTGTCGCGGTGTCAGCAGGCGAAGGGCTTGTTGCGCCCTTCACACGCAAGGCGTATGCCGTCACCTTGGTCAGACTCGTTCTTGGATTGAGCCTCAGCATTGCCTGTGATGATCACGATATTGGCTCCCCAACTCTCGCAATGTGAGTCTGCAACACTGCTATCACGGAGAAGTCTGTAGTCGACATTTCGATGCAAGTTTGAGTTTCGACTTCCCCAACGCGAAAGCGATGGCCCACCCGCTGGGAGATGCGCCAATGGTATTGCGGGCGATTTGACAGCCATAGGTGCTTCGCCGATTCTCTGGTTGATTCGTGGCGTTTCAAGCGTCTATGCGTCGTGGGTGAATCAAAGGGAGTTTGACGTTGCCTGGCTCACCTGAAACGCGTCCGGCCTTGACGGACCTGATCGGAATTTTCGCGCTGGCGTTCTCCACGCTGGTTTTTGAACTTGCTTACAACAAGATCGTGGTCGTCCAGAACTACGGGCGGCTTGGCTACATCGTGATCGGGACGGCGTTGCTCGGTTTCGCGGTGAGCGGGGTGCTGCTTTCGTGCTGGTCGTGGCTTGGGCGGGTTGCTAGTGAGCGGCTTGTGATGGTCTCGTCGCTGGCGTGCGGGTTGTCGATGCTGTTTGCGTATCTGTTGACGTCGGTCCTGCCGCTGGATTTTACGAAGTTCTTTGATCGTCCCGTGTCGACGGTGCTGTGTCTGGCTGGTTGGTATGTCGCACTGACGCTGCCTTTTTTCTTTGCGGGGCTTGCGATCTGCTCGTTGCTTGGACGTGGGGAGCGCGGTGTTGGCTGGCTGTATGGCTCGGACCTTGTGGGGGCGGGGATCGGTGCGGTTCTGGCAGTGTTTGCGGCTGCGTGGCTGGGTGGTGCCGGGACGGTCTGGGCTGCGGCTGTGATCTGTCTGGTCAGTGCGGCGATCTTTTCACTGGGACGCTCTCGGTTGCTTGTTTCGACGAATGTCGTGTTGGCGGTGGTGTTGACAGTTGTGGGCGTGTGGCTGGTGCCACAGGTCGGCATCGTGGTTCATACGCCGAAGCGTGGGTATGCCGAGGATCGGGATGGGGATTCCATTTTGCTGACGCGGTGGAGCGCAATTTCACGAATCGATGTGGCAGATCGCGGTGACCATCGCATGATCTGGTTCGATGCCGGTTCGATGCAGTCGCATGTTTTTCCATTTGGTGGCGATGTTGAGCAGATGCCTTCGGCGCTTCCGATGAATTCGTCGGGCGTGTTGCCTTACCGCATGAAGCAACGTGATCGGGTTCTGGTTCTTGCGTCGTCGGGGGGCAAGGAGGTCTTGTGGGCGTTGGCGCATGGTGCGAAGGACGTGACGGCTGTCGAGTTGGACCCGTCGGTGTGTGACCTGGTTGCCAATGAACTGAATGTTTACCTGGGAGGGCTTTTCCATCATCCCTCGGTGTCGCTGGTGAATGAGGAGGGGCGGAGTTTCGTGAAGCGGTCGCCTGAGCGGTACGACGTGATCCAGCAGTTGAGCGCCTACAGCATCACGATGGTGACGACTGGGGCCGCTGCGTCTGCGGATTCTTATCTTCTGACGGTGGAAGCGATCTGCGATTATTACGACCATCTGAGCGAGGATGGGATCCTCTACCTTTCCAAGGAGCATGGGCCGAAGTTGTTTGCGACGGTGTTGGCTGCCTGTGATCGCATGGGCGTCGACATCGAGGGGCGGTTGTACATGGAGAAGGGGCTTAACACGTACAACTACAACGCGTTGATGCTGAAGCGGACGCCGTTTACGGATGCTGAGTTGTCTGTGTTGGCGGAGCATGTGCGGCGTAACAATCGCGAGGTGTTCCATGCGCCGAAGCGATTGTGGGCGATGCTGGGCGCGGAATGGGAGGGGGCACCGCCCGATCCGAATGGACGGTCGACGGTGGCGACGCTGGTGTCGTTGGGGCCTGAGGAGAGGGCACGTTTCATCGATGGGTTGCCTTACGTTTCGACGCCGCCGACGGATGACAGGCCCTTTTATCATCGCGTCTTTCCATTCCTGTCGCGGATCGATGCGACGCTGCCGGGATTGCCGCTGGAAATTCAGAAGTTGGCGAAGGATGCGCGTCGGTTCGGTCCGGTGCCGATCGGTGATGTTCCATCGGTGGCGGTATTGGGTGAGGCATTGCTGATGGCGGGGTTGATCATCTTCGTTCCGCTTTGGCGGCTTCGCGGTGGTGGGACTCAGTCGAGTGGTCGGCTGGTGATGCTGGTGTATTTCTCGTTGCTGGGTGTTGGATTCATTGCGCTTGAGGTGATCTTGCTACAGCGGTTTATCCTGTTTGTCGGGTCGCCAACGATTGCGATGGCCATCGTGTTGGGGTCGCTGCTGGTGTTTGCGGGGTTGGGAAGTGCGTTTCTGTCGCCTTTGGTGGTGGATCGTCCGGTGCTGCGCATCGGCGTTTTTGCGCTGATTGGGTTGTTGGCCCTGGTGTATGGCACGCAGATGGAGTGGATGTTCGGTCGCTGGCTTGGTTACGGGCTGTTGGCGCGTTGTCTGCTTGGTGTTGGCATGTTGCTGCCGCTTGGATTGCTGCTTGGGGTGCCTTTTCCAGTGGGATTGCGATTCGCGGGTCGGGCTGACGACAGGCTTGTTGCGTGGGCGTGGGCGTTGAACGGGTACATGACGGTGATCGGGACGACGGGTATCAGCATCGTGATACAGTTCGTGGGGTATCGCAGCATGTTTCTTGCCAGCGGTCTTGTGTATGTGTTGGCCGGCGTGTGCATGCTGTCGATGGGGCGTCGGTTGGGGCGGCCTGCGCGTTGACCTGCTGGCTTTTCCACGTGGTAAACAGGACTTCGGGCCGTTTTTGTCGAGCGGTCTGTCCGAAGCCAGCTGGGCGTACCCCCGAATCCGTTAGTCGTCTGACTTTTGGGGCGTTGGGATTCCTGCGGCACGCTGCCTTTCCGGGCCGGCATTTGTCTGTTTGAATTTTCCGGTCAGTGACTCCCAGTCGATCATCAGCTTTCCGCCCGTCGACACGTGCTGCTTTTCCCAGTTGATCAACAGGTCCAGGCAGGCATGATCGATGTATGTCAGGTGATCCAGATGCACGTGCAGTTCCGCATCTGAACGCACGCGCTCAAGCTCGTTGGCCAGCAACGGCAGCCGCACGAACGTCGCGGCCCCGTGGAGGTACATCTCCGTCCGGTTCGACTTTGCGTCATCCTTCGTTTCGACCTGCAGATGCGCGAAGGTCGCCAGCAGTTTGAACGTGGACAGGGCGATCCCGACGATTACGCCCGTCAGCAGGTCGGCTGCCACGATCGTGCCCACTGTCGCAACGTAGATAATGAGTTCACCACGCCCAGCCGCAGCCAGCTTCTTGATCGACTGCCAGTCCACCAGCCGATACCCCGTGAACACGAGAATGGCCGCGAGGCTCGCCGTCGGGATGTGTCGCAACACGATGGGCAGCGCCGCCACGAACGCCACCAGCCATACGCCGTGCAGAATTGCGCTGGCCCGGGTCTTGGCTCCAGCGTCGACATTGGCTGCGCTTCGCACGATGACGCCCGTCATCGGCAGGGCACCGAGTACGCCGCAGATTGAATTGCCCACGCCCTGCGCGAACAACTCCTTGTCGTACTTCGTTCGAGGGCCGGTGTGCATCTGATCAACCGCTGTGGCGCACAACAGGGTTTCGGCACTCGCCACGAATGCGATCGCCAATCCGGAGAGCAGTATTCCGCCTTGCTCCACGAGGCGTAAATCGGCGAGGCCCGTCAGGCGGACGGCCTCGAAGAGGTCGTCCGGAATATTTACAAACTGAATTTTGAATCCCGTCGCCAGCGTGACCAGCGAACCGACCACCACGGCTGCCAGAGGTGCCGGAATTGCCTGAATGCGTTTGGGAATAACCGACTTCCACAATACCAGGACGATCAGCGTTAACAGCCCGATCCTGGCCGCCTGGTGATGCACCGTGTTGTCGGCGGGGATGACGCCTTTCCAAATCGCCTCCGGCAGTGAGATGATGTTTTCGAATCCGTTTCTGCGCGGTTTGTCATCGACCATGACGTGAAACTGGCTTGCGAATATCAGCACGCCGATCCCGGCCAGCATGCCGCGGATAACGGCGGGGGACACCGCGCGAAACCACTGACCCAATTTCAGCAAACCGGCCGCCGCCTGCGTGAGACCGCCAATCAAGACGATGATGCCCAGCGACTCGATCTCGTGCTTGCTGATGATATCGACGATCATGACGCTGAGGCCCGCAGCGGGACCACTCACCTGCAAAGGCGCACCAGCCAGAGGGCCGACAATCAGACCACCGACGATGCCCGTGATCAGCCCCAAGGCCGGCGGTACGTTCGATGCAATCGCGATACCCATGCATAGCGGCAACGCCACCAGAAAGACGACGATGGACGCGGGAAAGTCCGCCTTGATTGCTTCAACCCACTGCTTCATGCAACAACACCTTCACACAAAATGGCAGTACGCATTCGTCAGCACTTGTGGTGCACCGCGTACGCCGTCAAGACTGCTACTTTTTGCCGTTGATCTTCATCATCAAGTCATGCTGCTCGTCGACCATGCCATCCCGAGACTGCTGCACGCATTGAATGATGTGGTCCGTAAACTCGTCCTTACGCAGATGGCATTTTGGGGGCGATGACGTTGGCTTGGATCGCGACTTGCGTTGCATCATGGTCCATGCCGTGACACACGCGGCCAATCATGAGTCGCATCCTTTCGACGATTCAGGATGGCTCAACAGCGCAGGGGAACACCTGACCCGTTGAATTCGGAAAGGAAGGCACTTGGCCGGCGATCTTGCGCGACGGAATGCGTGTTGGGTTGCACGAGACTTGCGGATGGACTGCGTCGCGTCGACTTTCGAATAGGGCGTGCGCGAGTCAGCGTCACCCGTGATGAGGGTGTCGACGTCTGGCACACTGGTTCAGATGTTTCCGACTCGAGCGATTCCTGGAATGACGACGCGGGCAGCAGAACGGCGACCGAGCAGAGCATGCAGCAGGTGACGGCGCATCGGAACAACAGTGTTGGAACGGATGTGGCGTTGGCGTTGCGTTGCAGAGGAATCATGTGCGGTCCCGATGGGCTGGAAAAATGCCGACGTGGACCGAATTGTATGCGGGACTTTAGTACGGTCAACCGAAACGGACCACGCCATTCTGGCGCACTTGCAAAATCCACGTGCAACCGGTTCAATGTCGCGCGAGAGAAGCGTCGCGCGACAGCTTTGCCGGCCAGGACACCCAGTACAACCGACTGATGATCTGCCACCCAAATCGACAATCCGCACGGACCGCACGTGATGTCGTCATGATGGACACGGAGACATCGTCATGACCAGTCGTGCGCTGCTTGAAGCCAGGGATCTCATCAAGTCTTACAACGGTCGTCAGGTTGTCCAGTCGGTGAGTTTCAATGTTCAAGCGGGTGAGATCGTCGGCCTGCTTGGCCGGAATGGTGCGGGCAAGACCACGAGTTTTCGGATGGCTGTCGGCATGATCGATCATGAGGGGGGCGAGATTCACTTCAATGGCAGCGACGTGACGCGTCTGCCGATGTACAAGCGCGCTCAGCGCGGCATGGGGTATTTGGCGCAGGAACCGAGCATCTTCCAACGACTCACTGTTGAGCAGAACCTGATGGCGATCCTTGAAACGCTTCGCGGTGTCAGCCGCAGAGAACGCAAGGAAACGGCGACCCGCCTGATCGGACAGTTCGGGCTGACGAAGCAGACGAAGCAGACGGCGCGCACGTTGTCGGGCGGTGAGCGACGCAAGCTGGAGATCGCCCGAGCGCTGATCACGAACCCCAAACTGATTCTGCTGGATGAGCCGTTCAGCGGCGTTGATCCGATCGCCGTCGAGGAACTGCAGCGACAGATTCTGCAACTGCGCGAAGAACGCGGCATTGCCGTGCTGCTCACCGATCACAACGTCCGCGAAACGTTGGCTGTCACCGACCGCAGCTACATTCTCGTTCAGGGTCAGATTCTGGCATCGGGCACGCCGAAGGAACTGATTCAGAACGAACGTGTTCGCGCCGAGTATCTTGGCTCGACGTTCAAAGGCGATGAGTTCGACGACCGTTGACGTGCGCTACGAGAACGAGATGAACATGATGGTGCCGGCAGCTGTGGCGAGCATGCAGGCGGCCCAGCCGAGCATGCGGCGGACGTTGTAGCCGACGAACGAGAACACCTGATCGCACACTTCCAGACCGTGCAAAACACCTTCCAGAGTCATGCGCAGTCCGCTGCGCAGAAGGCTGACGCATTCCTCGATGACATCCCGCACCGAGATGCGCTGGCGAACGGCCACGGTCAGCGCATCGCCGTCCAACGGTTCGGCGTCGAAATTTTCGGCTGACTCGATCGGATTGACATCGTCGATGGGCGGTGGTTCTGAAGTTGGCGCTTCGGTCGGAGCTGGCGGAGGAGCTTGTGATTGCTGCTGTGATTCGGCCACTTCGTCGACCATGTCGGATATCTGGTCGATCTGGGTTTCGACGTCGACTTCGGGGCGGCGGGTGTCGCCGGGGTCGAGCTGGAACTGTGGTTTCTGCTCCGACTCCTCGATGCCGACTTCCTTTTGCAGGTCGCCGGCCAATTTGGATGCGTCGGCCATCACGCTCTCGACATCGCTGGTGTCGGGCGAAGCGGCGTTGGATTCGTTGGGATTGACGTTTTCGTCAGTCATGGCGTTCTTCTATCGGACCTGCTCTCGGGTATCATCGGTCGGGCAGTCCGGCGACTTTGGTAAGGACCACCGCAATGCGCATCAGTCGATTCTACCATTCTGAGCTGACGATCGGTCGTGTGATCCTGTCGGAAGAGGAGGCCCATCATGCTCGGACGGTCCTGCGTATCAGTGCTGGGGATGCGGTTGAGCTGTTTGACGGCGCGGGTGGGGTCGCCAAAGGTGTGGTGGCGGGGGTGTCGCGGTCGGAGGTGGCTGTCGAGGTAGCGCAGGTATCGCAGGTTCCGTTCGCTGGTCGGGTGCAGCTGACGCTGGCGACGGCGCTGCCTCGGAAACAGCGGCAGGGGTTTCTGTTTGAGAAGTGTACCGAGCTTGGTGTGTGGGCGATCTGGCCTACGTTGTTCGAGCGGAGCGTGGTCAAGCCGAGCGCTGGGTCGGCTGAGAAATGGCGTCGGACGGTGATCGAGGCGTGCAAGCAGTGCGGGCGGCTGTGGCTGCCGGAGGTGACTGACGCGATGACGTTGTCTGACGTGCTTGCGCGACGCGCGGGGTTCGATCTGGTGCTGACGGCTGGCTTGTCGGACACGAGTGTGCCCATTGTTGAGACGCTGCGTAAGGTTGGCGTGGCGGACCAACCGCTGCGTGTGTTGCTGTTCATTGGCCCGGAGGGGGGGATGGCGGATGAAGAGTTGCAAGTCATCGGTGCGCCACTTGTCGCGTTGGCCGAGAGTACGCTTCGGACCGAAACTGCGTGCATGGCGGCGACGACTATTGCATCTCTACATGCTTAGAATATCCCAAGGGCGGCGTCGCAGTATAGGTTTTCGCGATGTTCGGATAGCGTACGCGTGATGCAATTGCATGGCCGATCACACACGGACATCTGAGCAATGGCGACCATCTCTGCCAGCATTCGACGCTGAAGCGGATGCCGATCATGACCTACTCTTGATTCACTTCTGGGCAAGCTGGAATGAACACGACCGGCAGATGGATGCGCGCCTGTTGGCTGTGCGGGAGAGATTGGGAGATGAATCGATCGTGTTTCGTTCGTGCGACACCGACGATCGGAAGAACTGGCGGATTGTCCAGCATTGCGGTGTTGTATCCCTCCCGACGCTTGTTGCCATTGTTTGTGGGGATGTTCACGAGCTGGTTGTCGGTGTGCGCGAGGAGAACGCGCTTGTTGTGTTCATCGCAAAGTGGCGGGACACGCGAAATGCCATCATCAAATCGGTTCAGCCGGGGTTGCCAACGGCGAAGTGCTCGTCCGCGAGAGCGGCGGAGTCGCAGGATGCCGGAATCAGCATTTCCTTTGTGATTCCGGCGTTCAATGAGGCGCTCTTGATTCAGCGGACGATTCGGGCGATTTGTGACGCGGCGCGCGGGATGCGTTCTTTCGAGATCGTTGTGGCGGATGATGCATCGGAGGATGGGACGGTGCATGTGGCCGAAGATTGCGGGGCGCGGGTGGTGCGGACGAACAACCGCAACATTGCGGCGACGCGGAATGCGGGGGCTGCTGCTGCACGGGGGGCGTTGTTGATATTCGTGGATGCGGACACGGTGGTACCGACGGCGACGTTGCGGCAGACGCTGGACGTGGTTGAACGCGGGGTCGTGGCTGGCGGGAGTGCGTGCTGGTTCGACGAGCCGTTGCCATTCTGGGTTCGTGTGGTTGGTCCGCCATTGCTGTGGTTGTATCGGCAGTGTCGTCTGACGCCCGGTGCGTATGTCTTCTGCACACGGGCGGCGTTCGATGCGGTGGGCGGTTTTGATGCGTCCGTCTATGGGGGTGAGGAAGTGTTGATGGCGCGGGCGCTGGATCGGTATTCCAAGAGCGTTGGGCAGCGGTTCACCATTGTGCCCGAGCCGATCATCTCGAGTGGGCGGAAGTTGCGGACGCATACGGCGTTCGAGTTGTTCGGGGCACTTTTTCGATCGGCATGGTACAAGGGGAAGAACCGGGCGGTGATGGATGTTTGGTATGGTGAGCGACGCGTTGACTCAGAGGGAATGAGAGAACAGGGTTCCGGTGCGCCGGGAGAGTGAACAATAAGATGACTGAGGTATGCTGGTGCGCGGGGGGATCAAGAGGTCAGGAGAAGTGGCGGGTAGACCATGTGTGGGAGCAGTTGGGGCAGCGGGTGAATCGGCTTGAGCGGTCGGGCTTGGTTTCTGCGAGGGAGTGTCCACAGTGGGGGCAATGGTGGTGTTTGAGGATGCCGGTGGCGATCTTGCCCGTGAAGCGGAACGAGAACAGGCCGAGGATGAAGGCGGTCATGTAGGCGACGACGAAGGTCTGGACCGGGATGAGGATGTAGAAGGCGATGTCGGGTTCGTCGGCGGCGCGGATGTAGTTGATGAGAATGGCGGCGCCGGCGATGAGGATGGTGTAGAAGAGGATGGTGCGGATGGTCTTGAGGCGCTGGAGGCTGGCGGTGGTGGGGGCGATGTGGGTGTTGATGTGTTGGAGCGTGTCGGGTGGGATCGGGGATGGTGCGTTGGATTTTTGCAGGGCACGGGGATCGAGGATGGCGACGGGTTTGCCCTTGGCGTCCTTGAGTCCGCCGACGTGGGGTAGCTGGGAGTTGTGTTGTTGGGTTGGCATCTTTCGGGTGGGTTTGCGTCGGGTGCTGCGACGATCGGTGTTGGCGTCCGGGTGTTTCTCGGGAAGAATGGGTCGGGAGAAGACGGGACTGAGTGGGTCTATTTGTCAGTATAGAGGATTTGAAATTGTTGGAAGTCTTTCTTGTCGATCCGGTCATCATCGACAATGTCGAGTACGTTGCAGATTGAGAGCGGGTTTTTCTTGAAATCGTCCGGGCCTGTGTAGCATGAGAGGAATTGTTCGAAATCCAGTAGGTCGACGACTTGGCTTCCGTCTGCGTCGCCCGGGCCGAAGGTGAGTTCGTACGCGCCGTAGTCTGTTCGTGCGGCACTTGGTCTTGGGAAGCCGCGCTGGTCCGGCTCTCCGAATGGTGTCCCCTTGTTGATGGCAGGACTGCCTGGGAATAGAGCGTGGGTCATGGTCGGACCACCGTTGTCGCGGAGCGGGCCGATTTGCGGGTCGGCGATGACGGCTGCTGTTCCCAAATTGCAGGAACTGTCGCCAACGATGCTATAGCTGATGCTGATGGGATAGTCGGCGTCACAGTCGAAGTGAGACAACTCGCGTATGATGCTGTACCTGGCGGACATGGATGGTGTTTCACCGCCAATCGCGGTGGCGTTTCCCAGTGCGCCGCCTCTGTTGAGAGCAATGGTTGTGTACTCCACGCGGACATCGCCACCGGCGGCAAAAATGCTCCCGTATGAGTTGGTGTCATTCCGGCTGATGGTTGACGTGTCGACAAGAATGGAGCTTGATTCGCCGGCGATGGCTCCACCGTGATCGGTGGCGTGATTTTCGGTCAGTGTGCAGCGTTCGACGACGACGGAGCCATCGACGGCGGCCATGGCTCCGCCGAATCTTGGCGCTTCGTTTTCGGAAAGGGTGCATCTGTAGAAGCCGGCGACGCCGTCGAAAATAGCGACCGCACCACCGTAATTGCCGAATGCGTCGTTGTTGTGCAGCGTGCACTCGTTGAGGACGAGCCATCCTCCCTGGTTCAGGATGGCGCCACCGCTTCCATTGGTTTCACCTTTGGTGAGCGTCGTATTGTTTATGGTCAGGTCACCGTCTTCGCAGACGTTAAAGAATCGGCCGACGACTGGCGGTTGGCCTTGAAAGCGGGTGAGGGTTGAGCCGTTGCCGTTGATGGTGATGTCGGTGGTGATGGGAGGCAGCAGGGCGTCGTGGTTGATTTCGGGGCAAGTGGCGTTGGTGTCGTGTAGCGTGTCGAGGATGTAGGTGCTGTTTGGTGCGAGATTGATGGTGTCGTCTTCGGTGTTGGTGTTTGCGGCGATGATGGCGTCGGCGAGGGCGGTCGCGTTGGCTTGTGGGATTTCGAAGACCTCGGCGACTGCGACGGTTGACAAGATAGCTGAGGCGATGATCGTTGCGAAGTGTTGTGTGCTGCGGCGTGATGCGGTCATATTGGAAGCTCCGGTTGAGTTGATTGATGACTTGTCATCGAGCCGGCAACGATGATCATAACAATTCTATGGTTCTGTGCGAAAGGGTATTCCGGGGAAAACTGTTTGACTTTCTGGCAGGACACAGTTTCTGAACTGATTCACACTTGATAATGAATTCGCACTTGGATGACAAAAGGCGGAGTGCAGATGTTGTGAACGATGAGCGGGAACGATTGATACCGGAGGATGCGGTTTGTCGGGGGTGTGGGTATGCCTTGCGGGGGTTGACGGGGCGGGTCTGTCCGGAGTGTGGGGTGGGGTTTGATACGGCGAAACGGACGAGTTTTCGGTTGGGGAAGGAGGCGATTGATCATTGGGCGAAATTGAAGGCGTTTGTGCTTGTGGCTTTGTGTTATGTGGCTGGGTGTTTCGTATTGTTTGGGGCGATGGGGGGCTCGTCGGGGGTGCGGTATCGGGAGGCGTGGTTGCTTGGGCCTGTGGGGATGTTTCGCGATTTGCGGATGGGCGTGGCGTTTGGGGTTCCGTCGATGGCGTTGGTTGTGGCGGGGGTTTGGGGCTATTGGATTGCGCCGAAGCGCGGGGCGATGTGGTTGTTGTTGGGGTTGGTGGTGCTTTGGCAGTTCGGGGGTTGTTTCCGGGTTGTGATCGGTAGCTCAGTCTGATCGGCCGGTATTGATGGCGATCGTTCGTCGATGTCACGGGCGATTTTCGTGGCGGCGAGTGGTCATCACTCGATTGTTTCTTGCGCGGGTTTGAGGTTTAGGGTCGTCCAGTTGCCTTCGTCATCCTGTTGGAGGACGGCGACGAGTTCCCATTCCCTGGTGGTGGCGTTTTGAATGGCGACGGCGGACATGTGATGAGGATTGCCTTCGGTGTCGGTGGTAAACAGGCCATTGAGGGTGGCGGTGCGGGTGACGCCCCATGTTGGTTCCGGCCAAACATAGGTGATTCTTTGTTCGGCTGAGATTCCCGCGACGCGGTCTTGTTTGATGGCTTTGTGCAAAGCACTGAAAGCGGGGAGTGCGCAGCCGGTTGAAACGAGCAGGACGGCGGCGGTTGTGCTGGCGAAGAGAATTCGGAATGTCACGGATCGATGAGCGGTGGTGTGCGGTGCGCGGTCATTGATTTGTCGCGTTGGGTTGGCATCCATTGTCGGAATCCTTTCGTTGAGATGAACGGTAACTGCATGAGGGTTGAGGGTAGCCGAGATGTTGCGGTGACTTCAAGTCATTGGCGCGTGGTTCGTTGAGTAACTTCGGTAAACGGGTTTGGGCGGTAGAATCGACTCCCCCAGCATGAAGTGCTGGGCCACCTGACTGCTGGATGGTGGACGTGATGAGGAAGCTGCCTGATGCGTTCGGATGGGGTGCGCATAGTAAAAGCTTCGATTCGACTGCCCCACGGCTGAAGCCATGGGCCACCCAGTCGGTTGTGATTGCCGGTGGGTGATGGTCGAGAGCGTGTTGGTCGGATTGACGCGGGTTGTTGGCTTGAAGAGTTGAATTGGTGGGCGGTGCCCACCCTACACTGGGGCAACCGGGTTGGGTGATTGACGGTGCTTGAGGGGCGTGGGACGGTAGGGGGATGGTTGAGGAGGCTGGGTATTGGATGGCGGGGGTGGTGTTTGGGTTGGCGGGTGGGTTCGCACCGGGGCCTACGACGACGCTGGTGGTGTCGCAGACGTTGCGGTTCGGGGTTTGGGATGGGGTGAAGGTTGCGATTGCGCCTGCATTGACGGATGGGCCTATCGTGGTGGCGGCGGTGTTGCTGGTGGGGACGTTGGCGCGGTTTGATGCCTTTCTGGGGGTTGTGTCACTTCTTGGGGCGGGGTTCCTTTTCTTTCTGGCCTACGAGAGTTTTCGGGTGCGCGGGGTTGGGGTGGATGCGGGGGATGTGGAGCCTCGGTCGGTCGTGAAGGGGTTCATGGCCAACGCGCTTAATCCGCATCCGTATCTGTTCTGGCTGACGGTTGGGGGGCCTGAATTGGTGGGGGCGTGGTCTGTGGGGTGGATGTCTGCGGTCGGGTTCATGGTGGGGATGTATGCGTGCCTGATCGGGGCGAAGGTCCTGGTGGCGGTGTTGGTGGGGCGGTCGCGTGGGTTTCTGCAGAGTCGTGGGTATGTGTGGGTGAATTGGGGGCTTGGGGTTTTGTTGGGTGTGTTTGGGGTTTTGTTTTTGCGGGACGGGTTGGGGATGGTGATGGAGGGACTAAAGGACTGAGGGATCCCGGCGCGCCGGGAGACAGAGGGAGGAATCGAGGGATCAAGGGAACGAGGGATCGAGAGATCATGGGAACGAGGGATCGAGAGATTCGGGCTGGCGCCCAAATGGGAATGGCGTTGCGGTTGGATGGGTTGGTTTTAGGATGGTGTGATGGTTGCGGTGGAGCGGTTTGAGGTTGGTGGGGGCTGGCGTGGGTTGGTGGGGGCTGATGTGGCAGAATCGGTACGCGCGGGGATTGCGGGGGTCGTTGCGGATCCGAACGGGGCTGGCGGGCGGGTTGATTTCAAGGTGTCGGAGACGGTGGCGGTTTTTGGTTGTCGGGTTGGGGATGGGGATGACGGGGTTGATGTGATCTGCAAGCAAAGTGCGCAGACGGGCGTGCGGGGGAAGTTGGCTGGGGTGGTTCGCGGGTCGCGTGAACGGCGGAATTGGGAACGGGCGTTGCGACTTGTGGGTGATGGAATTGCGACGGCGAATCCGGTTGCGTATGTGGAGCGTGGTGGGTTGGCGCGTGAGGGGTGGCTGATCACGGAGCGGATTGATGGCGTGGTGGATCTGGAGCGGGTGTTGGGTGGCTTGGTGGTCGGCGTGGAACGTGGGCGGCGGCGGGTCGTGATGGATGGGGTCGTTGAGGCGATGGCGACGTTGTTTGAGCAGTTGGTGGCGAAGGGGTGGCGACACAGGGATTTGAAGGCGTCGAATGTGTTGCTGACGGGGTGGGATGCGGGGGTGGACAGGTGCAAGGCGTGGGTGGTGGATCTGGATGGTTTGGAAAGGGCCGGGTCGGTTTCGGCGCGTGATGAGCGGCGGATGGTGGTGCGGTTGGCCGCGAGTCTGAGTGGGGCTGCGGGCTTGGGTCGGGCGGATCGGTTGCGGTTTTTGAAGCAGGTCTGCCGGGGGGATTGGAAGGACGTCTGGCGTGAGGTGCAGGGGGCGGTGGCGGTTTACAACGAGAAGGCTCGGCGACGGAAGGGGGGGAAGGTTGATGCGTATTGAATAGAGACTGAGGGATCCCGGCGCGCCGGGAGACAGAGGGAGGGATCGAGGGAACGAGGGATCAAGGGATCGAGAGATTCGGGCTGGCGCCCAGATGTGGTTGGTTGATGTGGGATGGTGAGACTTCTGAGGAGTGACAGGGGATGGCACTGAAGGTTTTGCATGTCGTTGGGGCGTTGGATTTGCGGGCGGGTGATGTTGCTTGGTCGGTGGTGGACTTTGCGCGTGCGTTGGGTGGGCGCGGGGGGCGGCAGGTTTTGATGGGGCGTGGGGGTGATGGGTTGGATGTTGAGACTGTTGGGGCGTCGGAGTTGGGGGAGGTCTTGGGGGATGTTGATGTTGTGCACGTGCATGGGGTTGAGGACTTGGACGAGAGCTTTCGCGTTGTGATGGCAGCGAAGGAGGCAGGGGTTGGTGTGGTGTTGTCGCCGCTTGGGGTGTTGGGGGCGGTGGATGTTTCAGGGTTGGGTTGGTTTGCGCGGCGGAAGTTGAAGGGGATCAAGCGGCTGGTCGAGACGGCGACGGTGGTGACGGGGTTGAATGGGTTTGAGGTGGGGCAGTTGCAGGCGCTGGGGGCGGAGCATGTGGAGCCGTTGGCTTATGGTGTTGATGTGTCACGGTATTCGGCGTTGGGTGGTGATGTCGACGGTGTTGGTGTTGATGAGAAGGTGCTGCTGTATTTGGGGCGTATTGAGCCGGAAGGTGGCGTCGTGGTGTTGATGCGTGCGCTGGCGGGGTTGGGACCTGCGTTTGACGGGTGGCGGTTGTTGGTGGTGGGTGACGATGGCGGCGATTGGGTGCAGCAGTTGCGGGCGGGTGTGACGCGGAAAGGGGCGGCGGATCGGGTTATCTTCGTGACGGCGGGGGATATGGATGTGCAGATGGCGTGGCTGGGGCGGGCGGACGCGGTCGTGTGTCCAAACATGACGGTGCGTTGTCCGGTGGTGGTGGGGCAGGCGGTTGCGGCGGGGAAGCCGGTGCTATCGACGGAGATGGGGTTGTGTGATGGGGATGTGGCGGGGGTGCGGCGATGTGCGGCGGAGCAGGGGGCGATCGGTCGCGGGTTGGCGGGGTTGCTTGGGGATGTAGGTGGTACGGTGTCGGCGGCGGGGACGGTGTTTGATGTCAGCGTGATGGCGGAGCGGTGCCTGGGCATCTATGAGCGATGCATTTCGGGGCCGCGTGTCTTGTGATCCTGGGCGCGCGAAGAAGATGGTGGGCAGTGCCCACCCTACGGGGGATTGTTGACGGTGTGGGGATGGTGTGGTTGAATGTGGACGGTTCGGGGCGTAGCTCAGCCTGGTTAGAGTGCTTGACTGGGGGTCAAGAGGTCGCTGGTTCGAATCCAGTCGCCCCGATTAGCAACTCCTTTTGTCGCGGTTACTTATCGCGAGCAAAAACCGATACCCCGATCAGTCCCCGATAAACTGGAGCTGTCGGGCTGTCAGGAGTTCACTCTTGATGCCGCTGTCGAACTTTTCGTACTCCGCATGAAAAGCCGAAACATCCACACCACGGTAATGATCGTGAATTGGGTCGGCAGCATGGCCCATCGCCAATTTGGACACTTCACGGCGGATGCCGCTCACATGCGCGCGGGTCCGATTGTAGTGTCGAAGCCAATGCCATTTCACACGTGACCAAGGTTGTCCGGTGCGTGGGTTTGGCTCGACGAGCACGTTTGCTTCCAGCGCGTACCTTTTGAGCTTCTTCAGCGTTTTGGTCTCGGCAATCTGACTACCCGCGGAATTGACGAACACCCAGTCTTCTGAATGACCGAGGCCCATGGATCGAATCACCGTCATCATCCGATCGGTGATGTGGATGGGTCTCCTGCCCGCAAGCGTCTTGGGACTCCAGGCACCGTCCGCAGTCAGACAGTTAATCTGCAGAGACCTGCGAACGCGTGTCAGGTCCGGGCGCTTGACGTCGAGGATGATCTCGCGACGCACAAGGTCCATGTCGCCGACCTGCAGGAATTGTACTTCCTGGAATCGGAACCCACCCTCGCAGATGAAGACAATCAGGTTGACGATCTGTGTGTCATTGTATTCTGACGCCACCCTGATGATGTCGTTGATCTGCTGCGGGTAGATGGTCGGTGGCCTCATCCGCTGTTCGGGAAGCCGGTCCAGTTCCGCCTGCCGACCACGAGCGGCCGGGTTTGGCCCTGCCATCACCTTCCGCTTGAAGATCACATGGCCGAAAAAGTTGTGCGCCGCGTCGAGATAGGCGTTGGCAGTGGATGGTTTCACACGCCGCTCGTCCAACAGGTGGCGTGTGAACGCACGGAGGCGTTCAGGCGTCACGTCCTGAACGGCGTGACACTCGGTCCGTCCCAACCAATCACAGAGGATCTTCATCTGGCCTGTGATGGTTCGGACGTGTCCGTGCGATCGGCCCTGCTGCCGCAAGTATGATGCGAAATCCGCCACTATGTCTCGTATCCGGGCTTTCTCCGGCTCAGGTTTCTGTGCGGCGTCAGGAAACTGACGCTGCTTGTAGAGCTCTTCGTTCTTGCGTCCGGCAATCATGCTGGCCAGGCCGAGGTCGGTTTCGCGCGTGCTCCTGAACCACTCACGCGGTCTGACTTTCCCCGACCTGGTCGTGTACGTGCCATCGATCCAGTACATCTGCCAGTACGAGCTGCGCTTTGTGAGGAAGAGGGTCACCTCACCCACGCGTTGCGTACTGATCCACTTGTTCTCCTTCTTCGCCATACCTCATTGCTCCTTTCGAGCTTGAGGCTTGCGACGAAACTTGATCTGACCACTCTTGATACCATTGATCCATCGCATCAGTTCGGTCTTGCGGTGGTACCACCGGTTGCCGATCCTGAAACACGGCAGGTGAGTGTACGCGCGCTCCTGGCACCAGTCCACGACCGTCTTTGGGGACTTGCCAAGGACGGCGGCCAGATCCTGGGCGGTGCAGGGGTCGGGCAGGTCGGAGAGCTGCATCGGTGGGAGTGGATGGTCGTTTGTGGGTCTCTCCCCTACCCTGTCGCTGGAATCGCCGGGTTCTGTTGTACCTGGGTTCTTGGTGTGTTCGGTCATGGTCTAGAGCGGTTGGACCGCCTCTCCAAGTAGACCGCCGTAGAAGATGACGATCGCCGACGGAAAAGGCGCCGAGGACGTCGCACCGCCGAAGGTCAGTCGTCCCCGAACGTGAATGATGTCCCCACGTCGTGCGTAGCGGTGGCACCACGTGGTGTCGGTTCGGCTTGGCACCAGACAGACCACGGTGGCCCCGTTGAGCGAGAATTCGTATGCCTTGCGCATGAACGCCTCGATGTCTCTGCCGTTCGGTGGATTCATAAAGACGGTTCCTTCCCAAGTTTGTGCGAGCGCGTCGTCGTGCTTGGTGAAGTAGTTTTTGCACTTGGCGTTTTCCGGGCTCGCACAGGCGTCGAGATCGAAGTGGAAGATGTCGTCGAGTTCCCGAAATAAATCATCGGGCGTCGACCACTCGCCACTGGCGCTGCTGAAATGCACATCCATTCGCTTTGGCACTACGCCGCGGACCCACCCGGATCGTGAGGGCTGATTCGGCGGGCCTGTGACCCACAGCCATCGTGATCTTCGATGCGTGACGGGTTGTCGACCGATTCGATTGCATCGGAGCCACCCACGGACATGCCCACGAAGTGCCGCAGCCGCGCGCGAAGCTCATGGTCACGGGTAAGATCGCCGGCCAACGGCTTGAGCTCAGACCCAAGACAATCTGACAGTGCGTCGAGAAGACATTCTTCGACGCACAACGGCCATGCGGCCAGTTCCCCGAAGGACCGACCATGCACAATCAGTAGCGCCGCGGTGATGGCGAACAACTCGCCGTCGGACGGCATCCGGACATATTCTGTGGCGTGGAACAACTTCGTGTTCGTCATGTCGTATTGCAGACCGGTCATGGGGGTCACTCCGAAGCCCCTGTTGCTTTGGGCGATGATGCGTTCAGTTTGGCGATGCGTTGTAGCTTGCGGCGCGTGCGTTGGTTCTTCTGGCTAAAGCGTCGGAACGCTTTGTCATCTTCCATGAACCGTCGAGCCATCTCGCGAAGCAGGTCCGCCTCGCAGACCGGTGCGCCGTATGCTTCGCGGTAGAATGACTGGTATCTCCGCAGCGTCTCGGTCAGTGCGTGGTCCGATTCGACCTTGAAGGTCGTCATTTCGGTAATGTGGAACGCGTGCAGTGCGATTGATTCCTTCATGGATACCTCCTCATCTCTCTAAACAACGTTGCGGGGCGGTTCCTTACAGACTTGTAGGGTCGCATCTGTAAATCCCGGTTGACGAGCACGTTGAAGGTGGTGCCCGCATCGATGTGGATGGTGGGTTGGAGGTTGAGTTCGCGTTCGATGAGACGTTGACTAAGGCGTGACGCCTGCTGGGCGACGGTGGAGCCGACGATGTCGCGTGTCTCGTTGTCACCCTGTTGACTTACCGCGAGGTTGCCGCCGAGGGCCACGAAGGTGGAGAGCAGGGTCGCGGCGGCGAGACGTCCGAAGTGATGATCCACTCGGCCACCCAGGCCGGCGACGCCGCCAGCGTCGGTTGCCGGCATGGCGTTCAGGATCAACGACTCGCCATTCGGCAGGATGAGCCGTTGCCACGCAATGAGCACTCGGTCCTGACCGTTGCGGATTTCGCTGTCGTACTGCCCGACCAGACGGGTGCCCTGCGGGATGAGCAGGTGCTCGCCGGTAGTGCTGTCGTAGACATGGGCGGTGACCTGTCCGATGATGTCACCGGGCAGGTCGCTGTTGATTGCGGTGACCAGCGCTGCGGGGATGATGGTGCCGGCTTGCACGGCAAACGGCGACATTGGCGATGCGGGTCGTGATGGAGCGCGTGTGTCTGACCCCTGGTTGGCAGTGCGTTTGTCAAGTCGCGCGGTGTATGGTCGAGCGCTGGCAACGGAACTATCGAGCGCAACGTCGAAACGAATCGGCGAATCGACGGCTTCCAGGTACTCGCGTTGCAGCTGCTCAAGTCGGCGTCGTTCCAAGGGATCGGGTGGTTCTGGTGCGACCCCTACCTGGTGTTCTGGCGATGATTCCTTGACCACAGGGGGCTCAGCGGGTGTCGGCAGGAAGGTGTAATCACGTGGAAGCATGCCGAGCAAGCCACGTTCGATCATCGCATCGGTTGGTCGGTAGGGCTGCGGCTGGGCCTTCGTCTCCGACTCCGGCGGTGTGCCGGTGCTGATGTCTTTGAGCACGATGCGTCCGGCCACGATTGCGATGATGGTGGCGAGCATGATCCCAACGGCTATGGGGCGTAGGCGCCGCACCAGGGGTTTGGGTGCATGGGCACGCAGCGCCTGATCGACTGGGACTTTGGGCGGGTGGTTGGGTGTGTGCTCGGTCATTGATCCTCTCCGCGGATGGCCTGAATCAGGCGCGCGATGGGGTTGGTGGGCGCGGGCCGCATGCGGCTGATGATCACCCGTTCGTTCCCGAGACGCAGTTCCGCACGATCGAACAGTTCGTGCACGATGTAACGGTCGGGTGTGGTGTGGTAATTGACCAGGCGGACGGCACCATCACGGTCGACCAGGAAGAGCGGTGGGCGACGTGTGGTGTCGATGTCGTCCGGAAGAACCACGTGCACGCGCATGCCGTCGTCGTAGACGCTGACGGGTGTCCACGGCGGGGTAGTCTCCTTCCTGGTCTTGATCACATAGGCGTAGTTGCGCGTCGTGGACTTGCCAGACGTGTGGCCCGAGGCGTTCGCTGCCACGTTGGCAATGGTCGGACGCCGTGGGTAGGTCCAGGCCACAACGGAGTGGTAAGCCCGCGCGTCCACGCTCTTGAGGTCGAGCAGGTAGGTGCGTTCATTGGTGGCAATGAGCATATTCGTTTGAATGTCCAGGCGCGTTGGTTTGATGAGCACCGATATCCGTGCGGCTCCCGCGGCGGTGTTGCTGCCCATGATGATGTCGCGGTCTCGGGTCACGTCGGGGTCGGCGATCCCAGCCTCGACGGCGTCGACCAGCCAGCGACTGGTATCCCCGGCCGCGAGGTGGAGGAGTTGTTCCCCGGCGCGAAGTCGCAACACCGTGACGAACCCCGGAGCCGTCATGACCTCGTAGATCACCCCTGGTTGGAAGTCATAGAGTTGAACGGCGTTGATGAATGCTGCATCACTCGGCTTCTGCGTCGCTTCGCTGCGGGCCGATGCGATGGCTTCGGGACCAACGGGTTCTTTGTCATCACCAACGGCAGGCATGAGTGGCCGCTGCAGCATCGGCGGTGGGGGCGCCTCTCGGTCGTCGTCGATCTCGGTAAGAGCGCCGACGTCAACCACGGCGGGTTCGTGTTGAGCCGCCGGGGTCGTGTCGATCATCTGCCATGGTCGGCGATGGACCACAAAGTCGTCTCGCGGCCCCACGATGATGCAGCCCGACGTGGCAATGAGGATCATCGTACAGATGAGGCTATTCAGGCATTGGTTCATGTGTTTGCTCCTTGGTGGGTTCCAGGGGTTGCTCAATGGAAGTGTCACGGGGTGGCACTGGATCGGTGAACTCCTTGCTCCAGCTAAAGTTGACGACGTAGATGCCCAGCGGGTTGCGAAAGACCTCCGATTCGTCGCGCGGCGGATGGGTGGTCACGTGGAAGAGGCCGGTGCGGTATTCGGGCGCTTGTTGTTCGCCGCCGACGTAATCCGTCTCCCTCCAGCGCACCTGATAGCTTTCGTCGCTCTTGGGCAGGACGTTGGTGATCTCGACGACCCGCGTGGCCTGACGGCCATGCACGGTGCGAATGTGTGGATCGGCGGCGGCGTAGGCGTTCATGGCCTGCACCGCATCTCCTGCCAGGTAGGCATAGGCTTTTTTCCAGTTGTCGCGCACGACGACCGGGTCGAGGGGCCGAGAACGAACGAGTTGCACCAACTGACCGACGAAGTAACCGATCTGCGCGCGCTGTGGTTCATAGTCGTTGTTGACGAGGGAGATCCGTGCGGGTTGGCCCAGCCGGTCGATTTCGATCACGTAGGTGCGAATGTCCTTGCGTGCACTGACCATGGCCAGGGCAAGCCCCAGTGCGATCATGCCGACCACTGAGAGCAAGGCGATGACCCGCCAGTGGAATGCCTGCACGCGTGCTGTTCCGATGCGGTCGTCCCATTCACGCCGCGCACGCTCGTAGCGTGAAAGACCGGCGTCGGCGTCGGTCTTACGGCCGTAGGTCGTGGTTTTCGTTGGGAACATGGCTACCTGCTTTCGTTGCTGGGCGTCTTGGACTGTTCGAACAGGCCGTGTGCGTAGCTCTTCGGCGGCATGGCTGTACCGAGTGCGACCGCACCCTTCTCGATGGCGGAAGCGGCTTTGATGGTGGCCTGGGTGGCGGTGCGGACGGTGTGGCGTGTGACCGAATGGGCCGCTTGTCCCGCATACGCCCCGGCCGCTGCGGTGCCGGCCACGGCAAACGCGGCATCCATCACACCCAGACGCGGTGCGCCCATCGCCAGTTCGGCGGCCAGCCGCGATGCGGTCATGGCCAGCACCATCAGGACCAGGGCGCCCAGGGCGATGTCCAGCGCCAGGCGTAGTGTGAAGGTGTCCGGTGTGATGGTGAGTTTGACGTGACCCCACGATATCGATCCACCGGTAGTGCGACTATTCTGCTGCTTGGATCAGGAATTGAAGGAGGTCATGTTGATGGCGAGGAAACGGTTTACGACGGAACAGA